>NCGN01000009.1 GCA_002281575.1 Sphingobacteriia bacterium 28-36-52 | reverse complement strand
TGCCATTGTCTAAATAATTTATTCAAAGGCATTTGTCTGGAAGTGAACACGCCCAAGTTTCTGTGCAATGGCATAATCCATTCATCGTTGGCCATGGCCAATGTAGTGCCCACTGCAATGGCTTCCTGCCCAATTCCACTAAACCATTTACTGATTTTCCCCTGACGCAAGAGCACCAACATTTTTTCTTCTATCATGCGAGGCAATAACAAATTGCGATAGAGATGAATTAATTCTTCGTTGCTGAACTGTTCTCGATTAAAATCCATGGCTTAGTACATTATTACGCAATAAAGTTAACCCAATTTATGGAGCTTCCCGAAATGAAAAAGCCCCGAATTATTAAAAAAGAAAGCCCCGAATTTCTTCGAGGCTTTCACTATAATTTTCTTGTAAAGATTAATCTCTGCTGCTGAGTTTGCTTAATAACTTCAGCATTTCAATGTACAACCAAACAATGGTTACCATTAAACCAAAAGCACCGTACCATTCCATGAATTTAGGTGCACCTCTTTCAGCACCTTGCTCAATCATATCAAAATCCATGATTAAGTTTAAAGCAGCTATGGCTACTACAAATAAGCTGATGCCAATGCTTAATAAACTGCTGTCGTACATGAAGCTCACGTTCACGCCAAACATACGCAATACCATAGTGAGCAAGTAGAAAATACCTATGCCCATGGTGGCAGTGAATACGATTGATTTAAAACGCTGCGTTGCACTAATTACCCTGAAATTGTAGAGTAAGAACATGGCCAATGCTACACCAAAAGTTAAGCCCACTGCTTGCATTACTAAACCAGGATATGACTCAGCAAATGCTGCGTTCATGATGGCAGAAATGGCTCCAATAAACAAGCCTTCTAATAATGCATATAATGGCGCCAAAACTGGTGCCCAGTTGGGTTTAAAGCTAATGGCTAAAGCAGAAATTAATCCACCAATAATGCCTACCCACATAAGGGTCATCATGGTATCTTGCTTTAGTTGTTCGTATAAATTCCAGTTGTATGCTGCACCTGCAATCAGCATCAGCATCATAAAACCAAATTTGTTGATAGCGCCTCTAACAGTCATAGTGCCCATATTGGCAGCAGCCATTTCGTGGCTTTTATCAAACATCTTCTCTGTAAGGGTAGGGTTACCCGATTTAAAAATTGCCATATTGAATTTTTTTCTGTTTCAAATCTAATATAAACAAATTTCATTCCAAGGGTTTCTTAAAGCCCTTTAACAAGTTTTTGTTCAAGTTTTGGCTTAGAAAACCGCAATAAATGCATAAAAAGATGCCGAAAGGGCAGTGTATATGCCCCCCAAATTTGGTAACTTTGCCCTCTCAATTAGCATAGATGAATAATAACGAGTCGGTTTTACAGAGTGTGGTAATCAAGTTTGCTGGAGACAGTGGAGATGGAATGCAATTAACAGGACAACAGTTTACCAATAATACCGCATTACTAGGGATAGATTTGGCTACTTTCCCAGATTTCCCAGCTGAAATCAGGGCCCCAATCGGAACCGTTCCAGGCGTTAGTGGATTCCAATTGCATTTTTCTTCCAATAAAGTTTTTACACCGGGTGATATAGCGGATGTTTTGGTGGCCATGAACGCAGCCGCCTTAAAAGTGAATTTGAAAGCCATTAAGAAGGGCGGAAAAATCATCGTAAATATTGATGGATTTGATTCAAAAAATTTAAGACTCGCAAACTATCCAGATGACGTGAATCCTTTAGAAGACGGCAGTTTGGATTCATTTGAAGTCATCAAAATTGACGTGACCAAATTAACTCGCGAAGCACTAAAAGAATTTACCGACTTAGGTACAAAGGAAAGAGATCGCGCAAAAAATATGTTTGTATTGGGTTATATCTATTGGATGTACAATAGAAAGCTCGACAATACCATTGATTTCTTGCAAGAGAAATTTGGCAAAAAAGAAAATATTTTACAGAGTAATATTAAAGTATTACAAGCTGGATATAATTATGGCGATACTACTGAAACATTTACTTCAAGGTACACGGTAGAGAAAGCTAAAATGCCTGCTGGCTTGTATCGCAGTATTATGGGTAACCAGGCATTGGCCATGGGGTTGATTGCGGCTGGCGAAAAATCGGGGCTGCCTTTGTTTTTAGGAACATACCCTATTACACCGGCTTCTGATATTTTACACGATTTAAGTAAGTACAAAAGTTTTGGCGTAAGAACATTTCAGGCAGAAGATGAAATAGCGGGGATTACGGCCGCTATTGGTGCAAGCTATGGCGGATCAATTGGCATCACTACCACATCAGGCCCAGGTATGGCACTGAAAACAGAAGCCATGGGACTGGCAGTGATGTTGGAAATTCCTTTGGTGATTATCAATATTCAGAGAGGTGGCCCATCCACTGGATTGCCAACCAAAACAGAACAGAGTGATTTGTTGCAAGCCTATTATGGCAGAAATGGAGAATGTCCTATGCCAGTGATTGCATCCGCAACACCATCTGATTGTTTTGATGTGGCATTTGAAGCAGTACGCATTGCCATTCAACATATGACACCAGTGATTTTGTTGAGTGATGGATATATTGCCAATGGAGCAGAGCCTTGGAAGTTCCCTCAAAGTGCAGACTTGCCAGCAATACCCGTAAGCTTCAAAAAAGGATTAGCAGAAGATGAACCTAAGTTCATGCCATATAAACGCGATGAAAAATTAGCCAGACCATGGGCTGTTCCTGGAACCGCAGGGTTAGAACATCGCATTGGTGGATTAGAAAAACAAGACGTAACGGGTAATATCAGTTATGAGCCAGAGAACCACCAGCATATGGTGAAAGTTCGTCAGGCTAAAGTAGACTTGATTGCAAAATATATTCCATTACAAACCATTGACAGTGGCCCATCAAAAGGTAAAGTATTGGTACTCGGATGGGGCTCTACTTATGGTGCCATCAAAAGTGCTGTATTAGAATTGCAAGCAGCGGGCCATGCCGTGAGCCATGCGCATATTCGTTACCTGCGTCCATTCCCTAGTAACTTAGGAGAAATCATTGCCAATTTTGATCAAGTATTGATTCCAGAAATCAACAATGGCCAATTGATTAAAATCATTCGTGATGAATATTTAGTAGATGCAAAAGGCTACAACAAAATCATGGGTGTACCTATTACGAAAGGGGAATTGGTGGATGCGATTTCGAAAATGTTATAAAAATGCCTAATTCAGTAAATAATAATGGGGATATAGAGCCAGATTAGAATCGGCAATAGCGCGAATTGAAACTAAAAAGCTTTTGCAAAAAAAGCTCATTAACAAATGATGATCATCGGTTTGTTAATATGGTTAAAGAAGAATGTATTCATATATTGCAGTGTAGGTTTCATTATTAATTAGCTGACTTATCATAGAACTTTGGATGTTTTACAATTCCATTAGTTGTGCAATAATAAACAAGCTCTGATCTAGTACTAACATTTAATTCCGCTGAAAGTAAATTGAAATAATTTTTTACGGATGCTATGCTTTTGTTCATGATTTTAGCAATTTCTGTGTGAGAGAGATTTGCAGCATTCAATATTAAATACTCGATATGTGTATTCGGGATGTTTGCAAAATTTTCTCTGATGATGGATTTAGTTGATTTTGATTTTTTTATTGAGTTCCTCTGATTAAATAGCAAACTGTCTATGTATTCTTTGTTATCTAAAACAGCTTCCATTGCTTCAAATAATATATTTCTATTGCCATAAGTACCTTGGTAAACGGCCGACTTTCTATTTAGAAAGAATTTTGTAATAAACCCCAAAGCGCCCTCACTTAACACTTCTGTTACTAAGGCTTCATTTGAATGTGATGAAACGCCTATAATTTTTATTGAAGGGTGTATAAATGTGATGTATTGTGTGAGTAAAAGTCCATCTATTTTCGGCATTTTTATATCCAACAATAAAATATCTGGTAAGTGCTTAACTGTTTTTAAGGACATCAAAAGATCAAAACCATTTTTTGAAATAATATTGATTTGAGCTTTCTTGAAAGCTGATACTTCCTGAATTATGGGAGTTAAATGTCTTTCTTCATCTTCTGCTATAGCAATTCTTAACAAGGCCTTTTTTGAAGTAAATATATAACATTATTCTTATGTATGGGGGGGATAAATGATGAATCACGTTAAATTTTACAATTTTGATGAGAATTAACCATATGGTTATTTCTTTCTTGTTTTTATAAGTATTAACCATAAGGTTAATGTGTTTTACATATAGACTAATTATTTTCAATTTGAATATTCACTGGTAATCCATAATTCCCAGTTCTGTTGCCACAGAAGAAAAAATGAACGTTGGTAGAGAACGACACTACTTCGGGTAGCTTCACAGCCGAGTTTGAAAAACAAAACTGGAGTCTTGCAGTATAAGCAATTCAAAAACCGCTGAACATTCAAACCAAGGTGTAAGACAGGTATGTAACTTTTAAATCTTTGTAAATGAAAAATCGAAAATTTTTGAAACAAAATCACTTAATAACGAAGAGATTCGATCTTTATCAAGAGCAACTGGAGAAGCTCATAACATCTTAATTGAAAAAGCAGCAAATATAATTGATATCAAAAAATCTACTTCAGACCAATATCGTAATGCAATACATTCTATCAGACTCTCAAATTTTTCTCTGAACGTTCCAAAAAGCAATGTTTTGTTTGACAAGGTTGGACTTATTGATCCTAAGAAATATGTAGAAAATCATTTTAAACAGCTAAATGCAAAAACAAAAAATTATTTAGTTGATATATTTCTACTTGCAAAAGAAGGATTTTCTCTAAATACATTTAAAAAAATTGATATAAATTTAGATAGATTATTGGATGATAAAGAATTAACTGATTCAGAAAAAGTCCTATTATCGGGTACTTTAGAAATTTGTAGAAATAGTTTAATTTATTGGAATGATGCTAGGAAAAATAATCAAAACCCATATCATACTTTTTTTAATAATACAATTAAGAGTTATTCTACTCCAATGATACCATTTGATTGTACAACTATGATTGACATGTCCATGTATGCTATTTCATTTCAAGATAATTATTATAATAATGCACTCCCTTTAGAAATTTCAAATCAAATAGCTTTAATTGATGCGGCATATCAATCAGGTCTTGCTAGTATGGCAGGAGGCGCTTGTTTTCAATAACAATAAATTTAGAAATGAATCTTAAAATCTCATTATTTATCTTCTTCTTATCAATTGCTACAATTTTATTTAGTCAGCATGTAGCCGTTTTGGAATGCAAGTACAAAATTACAGTAACTGATAAAGACGGATCGCATGTAACTATTAGAACTTATTTAATCGCTGAAGATAAAATTCTATCATTCCTTGAAAATGATTCTTCAAGAGTTACTCTAGCCGATTTTAAGAATCAATCTGTAAAAGTAAAAAGTAGTAATGGGGGTATTCATTCATTTAAAATGCAAGATTCTAGAAGTCCTGTTTCAATTGAGATGAAGAAAGATACAATGAATGGATTTATTGGAGATTATTTAATAAAGAGTTTTGCTGGGGAAGAAAAAGTATTCCTCATAGTTGATTCTTCAACAAAGATTCCCAAATTTGATGGGAAAGATTTTTTTGATGTTTTTGACAATGGATTTGGATTTCTTCCAATTAAAGGGCTAAAAGAGACAATAAGCCCAGTAGAAGGCCATGGGAAATTAGCTTGGACGATTTCTTTGCTTTCAAAGAAATCGTCTTTGGTTAATACTAGCTTATTTAATATTGAGTAATCTTTTCTCTACTCCTTCAAAACTCATTTTTACTTTTTGAATACTGCCATCTGCATTAAAGTAAAGCTTGTCTATACAAGTAACGCGATGGTCTCTATCTAAGTTCGGTATAGGTCTTCGATGGTAAACAATATACCATTCATCTGTACAAGGAATATTCATTACTGAGTGGTGGCCTGCTCCAGTTGCAACCCTTGAATCTGCTTCTAAAATGGTACTTTCTCTTTCGAAAGGCCCATAAATATTATTGGCTCTTGCATAAGCCACTTTATAGGTTCCATTGGTCCAACCACCTTCTGACCACATTAAATAATAAGTACCATTTCTGATAAACATGGTAGGACCTTCTACATATCCTTTAGGGGTTATTTCTTTTACTAATTCACCATTGGGGAAGGGTTCTAGTGCGGTAAAATTCTTGTTGAGTTGGCCAATATTGCAACGCCCCCATCCACCATAAATAATATAGTAGGAACTGTCTTTATCTTGAAACACAAACTGATCAATGGGTTGGGCATCATTGTAAAATTGATTGATCAATGGTTTACCTAAATAATCTTTATAGGGTCCTTCGGGATTAGACGCTACTGCAATTCCAATGCCTCCGTTGTGATCATCTTTTACGCCGTTTCGCTTTTTGCTTTGAATATCATTGGCAGAAAAAAATAAAAAATATTGATTGTCTTTTTTCACAATTGATGGAGCCCACATCGCCATATAAGCCCATTTGATGATGCTGGTATCTAATACGCGAACATGTTTTTCCCAATTGACTAAATTGGTGGAAGAAAATGCGTCTAAAAAAACTTGTGATTTGTATTTGGATGAAAAAGTGGGAAAGATCCAAAATTGGTTTTTCAGTATTACGCCTTCTGGATCGGCATACCAACCTTCAATGACAGGGTTGCCTGATTTTAGCCTATTGTTTCTTTTTGTTTCTTGCGCAGCAATGGTTGCAAATGATGATGTGCATAGCAAAAAAAAGCAAATGATTTTTTTCATAACCCTAATTTGATTTGCTTTTTTTCTTTTCTTGTTTTGCAAAATAAGAACAACTGTTTTTGATTCCACATTCATCACATTTAGGATTACGCGCCAAGCAAGTGTACCTGCCATGTAATATCAACCAATGATGGGCTCTGTGTACCAGTTCTTCTGGAATATTTTTGATGAGTTCTTTTTCAACTGCCAATGGAGTAGTAGCTTTTGTGCTGACTAAACCCAAACGATGACTTACCCTGAATACATGGGTATCCACCGCCATATTGGGTTGTTCGTCAATTACACTGGTAATAACGTTGGCTGTTTTTCTTCCAACACCTGGAAGCTTTACTAATGCTTCTACCGTCATAGGAACTTCGCCCCCAAATTGTTCCAGTAACATATTGGCCATGCCAATTAAATGCTTGGTTTTATTATTGGGATAGGAGATACTTCTGATGAGCTGAAACAAATCATCAAAACTGGCTTTAGCCATTCTTTGTGGCGTAGGGTAAACTTTGAATATGCCAGGGGTCGTTAGATTAACTCGTTTATCGGTGCATTGGGCTGAAAGGATTACGGCCACCAATAATTGAAATGGATTATCGTATAATAGCTCTGTTTCTGCAACTGGAGTTGTTTCTTGAAAATAGTTGATGACTTCCTGGTAACGTTGCTTCTTGGTCATTTTCAAGTTGAAAGTGTAATTATACTAATAGCTTTTGTTAAATTTGGTTCCGAATTTGCTAATCAAGCAGGAAACTCGCTAATTTAATAAATATAAAACACGAGTAATGAATAAGTTTATTGAAAACATCTTTAAATTAATAACTCTAATGGTTATTTGGGTTATTACATCGAATTATTTATCCTTAAACGATTTTACAGTAATTAGCTTCTTTTTGTGTTTTTTTTCTATTATTATTCCTCTACGTTGGATTTCAAATAGCATTAAGGAGCAAAAAAAGGGTACTAATTTTCCTTTTTTCTGGCGTAATCTAAAATAGCTTTAATAGACTTTTTTGATGGAGACTTTAGTTTCAATTTATCTAACTGATCTTTAGACCTCTGCAAGCTTTCTACTTGTTTTTTTAATTCGGCGTCTTCTAATATAGCTTTATCAATGGCTTTTGTAAGCTCGGGTGTGCAATCCTGGTATACGTACATAATCAATTCCTCTTCTTTAAAGTTTTTCATAAGCAGTTGGCTGCGAGTGAACAAGAGGATACGGTCTTTTATAAAACGGTACCAATATTAAAATATTGTAAAGAATTAATTTTTTCGGGCGCTGGAGTCTTCAATAATAAAAATATCTTCCCCGTCTTTTTTCATTAAGTATCGCTCACGGGCATACTTTTCTATGGCTGCAGGACTATTCTGTAAATCGTATAGTTCTTTTTTGGTCTTTTCTATTTCCTGCTCGTAGTATGCTTTTTTTAGTTCTAATTTTTTCAATTCGTCCCTGCGTTCTTTTTGCTGAAAATAATCTCGCTGGTCGTAAAACAACATCCATACTATAAATAGAATAGCCGCTATCAGGTATTTATTAGTGAGGTATGGGATTGCTTTCTTCATAAAAAAATTGGCAGATAAAAGTAATAAGAAACCTTTATCTGCCAAGTAAGATTTGTGCACAGTCGTGCAAATGATTTATTTACCGAACTTGATTTTTCCTTTTGGATAGGTTCCTGTTTCACCCAACATTTCCTCAATACGAATCAATTGGTTGTATTTAGCCATGCGATCAGTTCTTGAAGCAGATCCCGTTTTAATTTGGCCACAGTTTAATGCTACTGCTAAATCTGCAATAGTAGTATCTTCTGTTTCACCACTTCTATGACTCATAATGGTATTGTATCCATTGTGCTGAGCTAATGTTACTGCATTGATGGTTTCGGTGATGGTTCCAATTTGGTTTACTTTAACCAATAAACCATTGGCAATATTTTTATCTACTCCTTGCTGAATACGATCTACATTGGTAACAAATAAATCGTCTCCCACTAATTGACATTTGCTTCCAACTGCTTGTGTCAAGGCTTTCCAACCATTCCAATCGTCTTCTGCCATTCCATCTTCAATAGATACAATGGGGTACTGCTTCACCCATTTTTCCCAGAACTTCACCAACTCATCGCTGCTCATGACTTTACCACTGCTCTTGTGGAATACATATTTTTTCTTCTTTGCATCCCATAGTTCGCTATTGGCCGCATCCATGGCAATCACAATTTGTGAGCCTGTTTTATAGCCTGCTGCTTGTATAGATTCCAATACGGTTTCTATAGCTTCTTCGTTGCTTTGAATATTAGGGGCAAATCCTCCTTCGTCTCCCACATTAGTGCTGTATCCTTTTTTCTTCAATACGTTTTTAAGTGTATGAAAAATTTCTACACCCCAACGCAATCCTTCGCTAAATGATGGAGCGCCTACCGGCATGATCATGAATTCTTGGAAATCAATTTTATTGTCTGCGTGTGCACCACCATTTACAATATTCATCATTGGAATAGGCAATGTTTTGGCATTGGTTCCGCCTATATAACGGTACAAAGGCAATGAAGCTTCGTCAGCTGCAGCTTTTGCAACAGCCATGCTCACAGCTAATATTGCATTGGCACCTAGCTTGGCTTTGTTAGGGGTACCATCTAAATCGATCATAATTTGATCTATTGCAGCTTGTTCAGAAACATCTAATCCAATGATTACGTCAGCAATAGCAGTGTTTACATTCTTAACTGCTTTTAACACTCCTTTTCCTACATATTTTTTCTTATCGTTGTCACGTAATTCAACTGCTTCATGAATTCCTGTGCTTGCTCCGCTTGGAACAGCTGCTCTGCCTAATGCGCCATCGTCGGTTAATACATCTACTTCTACGGTAGGATTACCTCTACTATCTAATATCTGTCTTGCATGTACATCAATAATGTAACTCATAGTATTTGTTTTAAATGGACTCAAATATAAGTAATATGTAGTTTATACACTAATAGCGCCTGTTAAGCTTCTGAAAACTGCTTCTAAACTACTGCTTTGATTTAACTCATGAATGGGTTGATTGGCCACTAAATTGCCTTTGTGAATGATAATCACCCTACTGCAGATGGCTTCTATTTCTTGCAAAATATGACTAGAGAATAGTATGGTTTTATTTTGTCCTAAATCCTTAATTAATTGTCTTATTTCTATAATTTGATTAGGGTCTAATCCGGTTGTTGGTTCATCTAAAATAAGCACATCGGGTTCGTGTATAATAGCGGCTGCTAATCCCACCCTTTGCTTATAGCCCTTCGATAGTTGGCCAATTTTTTTATGTTGTTCAGGGCCTAATCCCACCTGCTCTATCACTTTTTTAATTTGTGCTTGCACATTGTGGCAATGGTGCACTGCTGCAACAAATTGCAAATACTCTTTTATATATAAATCGTAGTAATGTGGATTGGTTTCTGCCAAATAACCTAATTTACTTTTACAGGCGATGGGGTCTTTGCTCATATTGATTCCACTCACTTCAATGCTGCCTCCATCTGGTTCAATGGATCCTGTAATCATTTTCATAGTAGTACTCTTTCCTGCCCCATTAGGTCCTAAAAAGCCAACGATCTCTCCTTTTTCTAAAGTAAAGGAAAGATCGTTCACTGCTATTTGTGTTCCGTATTTTTTAACCAAATGGTTTACTACTATAGACATTGATACTGTTTATGAGTACCAAACCTAGTTCATTTTGGTTTTATTTTTTTAGACAAATCGTTAATATTTGTGCATTTGCTATTTTAAGTTGCTCCTGATTTCATCCATTACTGCATTGAGGTATTTATTTGCAGCTGCTGCAACACCAGCTTTGTATTTACTTGACTCTACTGGAATGGCTTGTACATTTTTCATGAATCGATCGTCTACATCAAATACCCTGAATAATCCTGCATCTGTTCCCCACATATCCACTTTAGCTTGTTCTTCTGCTTTGTATTTTTTCTTTTCAAGCACACCATCAATGGTGATTGGCTTTTTTAACAACCAGTTACCTACACTAATATTAGACATGCTTTGTTTGATATTGAAACCAATGACAGAACTCCCATTGGCATAAAATCCTGTTGTTCCACTATAGTCTAATGCATCGCTACCAATCATTAAATTGGTTTCTGCAACTACTTTTGCACCACCACCTAGTCTACCCAATAGTTTACTTCCACCTGATTCAGCCTCTTTGGCAAAAGGCACTGCTATATTTACCATCAATACCATTGTCCCCCCTAATTGTTGGGAAATTTTTGGCGCTTTACTAAAGAATGAATTTTTTTCTTTACCATCATCTTTTACGCCTTTTACTAAATAATCAAAACCTCTTGGCGAAACAGATACATAACCATCAAATTGGGCTTGGCTTAAACTTCCCCCTGTTCTTTTAACCCAGTCTTGCAATTCTTCGGCTGCTAATGCTTGTTCTGCTGTAACTATTTCAAAACCTTCTGCTTTTAATTGATCAATCAAGTTTTTATACAGTTCATCTGTAATATCTATCAAATCATTTTCTTGTACGCCTTTAAGACCTAACGATAAACTTGCACTAACAGCACTTTTATAACTCCTTGTATAATCACTACCACCTCTAAATCCACCTGATTTTTTTTCTGTATCCAAATACATTGTTTGAAAATTTACCCTGAATTGGCTGATGAAAACTTTTTTAGGAGCATCTTTTAGTTTTCTCAAACCATAGTTATTAATGTCTTTAAGATCAACTTCGCCTATTGTTTGAGCAAATAAGTTGTTGCAGCACAAAAGTAGTATTGCATAAATTGCTAGCTTTTTCATGATTGATTATTTTTGAATGAAGCTATTGTAGTCGAACGCGGTAAACAATACAGCATATGCTGTATTTTAGTTCCGGTTATACTTGTTGGCTAATTGTATGGCCTGAGCTTTTGAATTGATATGCAGTTTCTCATAGATTCTACTGATATGAGTTCGCACCGTTTGAGGGCTTATAAATAATGTGCTTGCAATTTTTTTATAATCCTGACCTTCTACTAAAAGTTTAAGAATTTCTTGTTCACGTTCTGTTAGAACATTTAATACATTATCTGAAGCTGAATGATTCGATGGAAATGGTTGGTTACTTTGCTTTAACCATTTTAGTGTTTTTCTAGCTATTGCAGGGCTCATTGGGGCTCCATTTAAATGGAATGCATTGTTGATGGCATCAATTAACATGTCGGGAGCATCATCTTTTAATAAATAACCAGCTGCACCGGCTTTAATGGCTTCAAATATTTTTTCATCATCATCAAATACAGTTAATACTATAAATTTAATCAATGGGAAACGTATGGTAGCAATGGCAATGGTTTCAATGCCATTCAATATTGGCATATCTAAATCTATCAAAACTACTTGGGGTAAATGATTGGAAGGCTTTTCTTTTATTTTATCTAAAAAGTCTAATCCGTTTACAGCTTCAATTACAATTTCAATATTGGGTATTCCATACAAATTCTGTCTAATCATTTTTCGATTAAGGGATTTGTCGTCTACTATGCCAATTTGAATCATGTAATTAAAGTTCATCCTAATTATACTAATAGTCTATACTGCATATGCTGTATTTGTAATGTTCTTCAAAATAAATGTATTAATTTAAAGCTTATATGCAGTTTAAGGTATTCGGTTTAATTATCCCATTATTACTTGCCCTTTTGGGGTATAGTCAATCTGGATTTTTACCTTATTCCATTAAAAATGGGCTGACTCAAAATGCTGTAACGACCATATTTAGAGATAGCAAAGGCCTTGTTTGGATGGGCACGCAAGATGGTTTGAATCGATTTGATGGGTTGTCATTTAAACAGTACAAGCATAATCCAACAGACTCTAGTAGTTTGAGCGATCAGTATATTACAGCTATTTCTGAGGATGGATCTGGAACTATTTGGGTAGGTACTAGAAATGGGTTGAATAAATTGGATTTAAACAAAGGAAAGTTCGAAAGAATTCACCCAGATCCTTCTAAGAAAAAAGTAATTCAATATGTATTTGATCAAATTTATCCAATTGGCAATGGCAATCTAGCTATAGTAGTGGAGGGCCAACTTTTTATATGGGAACATCGCTCAAAGTATTTTAAAAAGTTAACAGGAAATGTAGATAATCATGCTTGTTATACTGCCAATGCAAAAGGTATTTGGAAATATTCCAAAGGTCAATTCTACTTATATCACCCAAGCACAGGTAAGCTTTTAGAAATATTTGACACTCATCAAAATAATCAACAACCATTTGTTGCAACTGCTTTATACCATGACCAAAATCAAGCAATTTGGGTGGTTAATGAAACCAATGAATCAAAACCAACCATTCAGGTTTTTGACACAAAAAAATTCCGTTGGTTGAAGGATAGTATTGTTTTGAATGAAAAAATAAACCAGATTTCTTTTGATCAAAAGAATATTGCTTGGGTTTCTAGTTTGTCTGGTATTATTAAAATTGATTCGACTTTTAAGCCTTTTTTTTGGAAATCTAGCCAATTGCCTTTATCGCTAAATCAATCTAATGCTGTTTTGTGTACTTATCATGATACATTTGGATTAAGTTGGATTGGTTTTGCCAATAATGGTGCTTTACTTTATAATCCTGCTTCATCCTCTTTTCAATTATTTCAACCTGAAAATAAACGGGAAACAGTTTTTGCTTATGCCCAAGATTCATTGGGTAATGACTGGGTAGCTTCCATTTCTGGTTTATACAAAAAGACTGCAATTACCCAACAAACAAAATTAATAGTGCGAAAAAAAGTTAGGGCACTTGCGGTGGGTGAAAATGGACGTATTTGGGCTGCAATAGAAAATGAAGGACTTTATAAAATTGATCCTTCTTCTGCTCCAGAATTAGTGGCAAGTGTTCAAAATAAAAAATTGGTAGACAATACCATTTTTCATTTAAATATTAATCAAAAGAGCAACCAATTATTTATAGCTACCAAATCTGGTTTAATAATTTTGAATTTAATAAATAATCAAATTGTTCGTTATTATGCAGAAGCTTCTTTGGTAAATAATCAAATCACTGGTTCTTACGTGCTTCATTCATTTACTGATAGTAAGGGACGAACTTGGGTAAGCACGAATGCAGGAATAGATGTATTTGACCAGAATGGGATTAGAATTATACATTATAAAACAGATAGCGATCAAAGTCCTTATATCAAAAGAACCATTATCACTGGGTGTGCCGAAGATAAAAGAGGTAATATTTGGATTGCTACTTTAAGTAATGGAATTTATAAATGGGACAATGGGAAATTCACTTCTTATAATCAATCCAATGGGTTATCTGGTAATATTGTTTCAGGTATTATGGCAGATTCATATAATAGAATTTGGGTAGCAACTACAAGTGGTATGAATTTGCTGAATCAACAATCTGGTAGAATAGATGTAATAACAGAACAAAACGGAGTTCCTGCATCTGATTATTTATTGGCTAGTATTGCTAAAAATAATAAGGGTCATATACTATTAGGTAGTTCTGAGGGATTGGTAATGATTAATCCAAATACCGTTTGGCCAATTCCAATTCAGTTAAAATGTTTTGTTACAGATGCAGCAATAAATTATTCACCAGTTAGTATAACCAAACACTTTCAACTAGATGCTGACGACAAGTCTATTTCTTTAGAAATTTCTGCGCCTTGCTTTATCAATGCTGATAAAGTTGTTTATCAATATAGGTGTTTAGGAATAGTTGACCAGTGGGTAACATTACAACCTAACAATAGAAGAATTAGTTTTACCAATTTGCCATATAAAAAATTGCAATTAGAATTTAGAGCAGCGGAAAATATTGCCTTAATGAAATTTGGATCAATAAGCACGCTATATATTAGTCGGGAACCTCCCATTTGGCAAAATAGCTTTTTCATTATTCCGGCTAGTATTCTTTTATTGTTGGGAATTGTTTTTTTCATTCGATTTTTGACTAAAAGAAAAATACAAGAACAGCTTCGAAAAGCTGCCGTTGAACAAGGGATTTATAAAGAAAGAGAAAGAATTTCTAGAGACTTACATGATCATTTAGGGGCTTATGCTGCAGCTATAAAATCAAATATTATCCAGTTAGAAAAAATGGATTCCAATAGTTCAGAAACTATGTATCAATTAAAAGGGAATGCAGAAGATATGGTTAGTGCCCTTAGAGAAACTATTTGGGTAATGCAGTACCAACAAATTAGTATGACTTCGTTGAGTGATCGGTTTAAAAATTTAATAAACAGAATTGCCCCCAATTATCCCTCTATTCAAATTGACGTTAAGGAAGAAATAATTCAAGAGAAAATGATGAGCCCTGGGGTTAGTATTCATTTGTTGCGAATGATGCAAGAAGCATTAACCAACTCTTTGAAACATGCTCAATGCACTCAAATTTTCATAAAAATAGCTATTAATGACCCTATATTAGTGGTTATTGAAGACAATGGAATTGGCTTTGATATGAAAAAAAGCTCTGATGGATACGGGCTGCAAAATATGCAAGATAGAGCTAGTGAAGCTGGATTAGATGCTAAAATCATATCAGAATTGGGAAAAGGAACCCGAATAAGCTTTCGTTTCTAGGCGTATAAACCCTTCTAAAACCGTACTTTTGCAGTCCGAAAATGAATTTAGTATATGCTGAATAAGCTAGAAGCCATAAAAGCAAGATTTGATCAAGTGGGTATTGCGCTCACCAACCCTGAAATTATCAATAATCAAAAGGAATTTGGGGTTTATAGCAAAGAGTATCGTTCTCTTGAGAAGATTGTAAAACCTTATGAAGAATATATTAGGGTATTGGCCGATCATAAATATGCCAAAGAGGGCTTAAATAGCTCAGATGAAGATATGCGCGAGTTGGCTAAAATGGAGTTGCCTGATTTAGAAGTACGCAAAGAAGAATTGGAAAAGGAATTAACCAAGCTACTAATTCCTAAAGATCCTCAAGACGATAAAAATGCCATTTTAGAAATCAGGGCTGGAACTGGTGGAGACGAAGCCAGTTTATTTGCAGGTGATTTATTGGGGATGTACTTACGTTATTGTTCTAAAAAAGGTTGGAAAACCGCCATCGTTACAGAAAGTGAAGGCACTGTGGGCGGTTATAAAGAAGTAATAGTAGAAGTTACAGGCGAAGATGTATATGGTACTTTAAAATTTGAAAGTGGCGTACACCGTGTACAAAGAGTTCCCAATACAGAAACACAAGGTCGAGTGCACACTTCAGCAGCTACTGTTGCTGTTATGCCCGAAGCCGATGAAATTGATTTTGAATTGAAAGAAAGTGATGTGAAAATGGAAACTGCTCGAAGCGGGGGAGCAGGTGGTCAAAACGTTAATAAAGTTGAAACGAAAGTTTTCTTAACCCATATTCCTACAGGGGTTGTAGTGGTTTGTCAAACGGAGCGTTCCCAGTTGGGGAATAGAGAGAAAGCAATGACCATGCTTCGTTCTAAATTATACGAAGAACAGGTTCGAAAGCATGAGGATGAAATTTCAAGGCAACGTAAAACATTGGTGAGTACGGGAGACCGTAGTGCTAAAATTAGAACGTATAATTGGCCGCAAGGTAGGGTTACCGATCATAGAATTGGACTTACCTCTTATAATTTAGACGCGGTTATTAATGGTGAAATAGAAGAATTTATTGAGGCATTGCAAATGGCAGAAAATGCAGAAAAGATGACGAATCAATAAACTTTCTTAACTTAACAGTATGAAAAAAATACTGTTTTTAATTACTTCCATAATTGTTAGCAATACAATAATGTCTCAAGAAGTGGGTACTAGAATTTTCTTGAGAGACGCTAATGGATTAGATATTCGGTCTAAATCGGCTAGTATTGAAAATGCAAGTTATTTATTTCATCCCGACTATTTAAAAGCCTCTTTATATACCAAAGCTGGAAAATTAAAGAGCGATGCAAAGTATAAGCTGATTTTACAAGAAAACAGGTTGTTTTATATGGAGGCCGACGGGGCTGATATGGAAGTGGTGAGTCCTATTTATCGCATAGAATTTGAAATGCCCAACGGTAGTATTACTGTTTTTGAAAAAGGGTTTGATGTAATAGATAATTTAAATCAAAATAATTTTTATCAGGTTTTGTCTGATGGCAAGGCCAAATTATTAATGGATACCAAGTTTGCAACAGAAACCAAAATGGTCTACGGCACTGGAGCAGTAACTACTACTGATAAGTTGATTAATTATTATGGATCAATCGGCTCTAAAATTACTAAAGTATCTAAAGAAGAAAATCTCTTGGCTTTAATGGAAGATAAGTCTGCAGAAATGGCTGCTTTTATTAAAAAAGAGAAAACTAAGTTTAAAAGGCAGGCCGATTTAGAAAAATTATTTAATTATTACAATCAACTAGTTAAGTAGTTATTTTCATGAGATTAGTTGTCACTTTTATATTTATTGCTATTCTTTTTTGTTTCCCCAAGTTTGCAAACGCCCAGCTAGCAGGTGCTTATAATGTTTATTATTTCCGCTTTAATATGGATCCTTCCTATTTTTCTGATGGAAATTTTACTGGTATTCCTTATGAAGGAAGTCCTTGGTTTAATTCCAACTTTATTCCTGCACGAATTACACTGTTTAATGGGGAAGTAACTGAGGGGAATCAGTTTAAACTTAATTTATACAACAGCCAACTTTTTACTGAAAATGAAAAGCAACAATTAATTGTTTTAACAGCCGCTGTTAAGCGAATAGAATTTTTAAATGAAGGGAAAAAAGCGGCTGTTTTTCAAGCAGGATTTCCAAGAATTGATAAACAGAGATGGAATAGTTTTTATCAGGTATTAGCTGAAGGGAATGCTAAGCTGCTTAAATATATACACTACACTTTTTCTGATCGAATGCAATACGGTCAAGGGGTTAGCTTTAAGCTTGAACCTCAATTCTACTTTTATATTTTCGCTAATAACGAAATGCACCAGATTAAAAAAGTGGATGATTTGGTATTGATGTTCCCTGATTGGATAAATGAAGTAAAAGGTTATATTGGTAGGGAAGGGCTTAAAATAAGAAAGGAAACAGATTTGGTTAAAATTGTTTCCTTTTATAATAGTTTGGCTTTGTTAAATAAAACGGAACAGCAGCCCTAGTTATTGATAATTTGATCGGCTTCTTGTTTCAATTTTAGTTCCCATTTCCAAGCCGTTTCCATCATTTCTTTTATTCCGTATTTGATTTTCCAGCCTAGCTTAGTAACTGCTGCATCATTATTTGCATAAATAGCTACTACATCACCAGCTCTGCGAGGTCCTATTTCATAATTCAATTTTACATTACTTACTTCCTCGAATGTATGGATAGCTTCTAACACACTTACCCCATCTCCAGTTCCCAAATTAAATACGTCGCATTTGGTTTCATTTTTCCCATTCAATAAATATTGTATGGCCAATGTATGTGCATGTGCTATATCTGACACATGTATATAATCTCTTACGCAAGAGCCGTCTTTAGTTGGGTAATCACTTCCGTGTACCCACATTTTCGGCAGCTTTCCTATTGCAGTTTGTGTAATTGCAGGAACCAAATTTTGAGGCTTACCTACAGGTAGTTCACCAATTAAACAAGACGGATGTGCTCCCACCGGATTAAAGTACCTTAATAGAATAGTGTTGGTATTAACTACTTTAGAAAAGTCTTTAATAACCACTTCGCCCATTTGTTTAGTGGCTCCATAAGGAGACTCTGCAGGTTTAATTGCTGTGTTTTCGGTAACGGGAATTACATCTGGATTGCCATAAACTGTACAAGATGAAGAGAATACAAAATTGGGTACCGAAAACTCCTGAACACATTTTAGTAGGTTAATTAGTCCAAACATATTGTTCTCGTAATACCTTAATGGTTCTTCAACAGATTCGCCCACGGCTTTGTATGCAGCAAAATGAATAATTCCAGCGATATCTGTATTTTCTTGGAAAACAGCTCTTGTTTCGTCAAAGTTTTTTAAATCGACAGTGTAGTTTTTGATTTTCTTACCAGTGATTTTTTCTATTCCAGCTAGGGCAATAGTGGTAGACCTTGCAAAGTTATCTATAGAGATTACATCGTAGCCATTTTCAATTAAATCTACAATGGTATGTGAGCCAATAAATCCGGTTCCACCGGTCACCAAAATTTTTGCCATATTGAAGTTTATTCTTTACTGCAATATACTGCAAAAGCCAACTGTAGAAGCTTAAATTTTTATACAATCAATTTAATAATTGCATAAAAAATAGCGGCAATAAATGCTGAAATAGGAATAGTTAGGATCCATGCCCAAAGTAAGTTAACGGTAACGCCCCACCTTACTGCACTTAAACGTTTGGTTGCACCCACACCTATAATGGCTCCTGTTATGGTATGCGTAGTTGATACAGGTATTTTAAAGTGCTCCGTTAAAAATAATGTAATTGCACCCGCCGTTTCTGCAGCAACGCCTTCTAGCGGGGTTACCTTAGTAATTTTTGTTCCCATTGTTTTTACAATCTTCCAACCACCACTCATGGTACCAATACCAATACACAAAAAGCTGGTGAATGGAACCCAAGGGTATGCGTTCACGAATGTGTTGAAATCCATGACAACTCCGTTGGTATTTTTTTCATAGAATATGATGGCAGCTCCAATGATTCCCATCACTTTTTGCGCATCGTTTCCTCCATGGCCTATACTAAATGCTGCCGAAGAAACCAATTGTAATTTCTTAAACCAATTCTCTGCTTTGTACGGATTGGATCGTTTGCATAAATGCACAATGATAATGGTAATTATAAATGCTATGAACATTCCAATTAATGGTGCAAAGAAGATGAAAAGAAAAGTAGGTACAACTTTAGCGTAGTTAATTACATCGCCCGCTTCCCCTGTTAATCCACCTGCATGTGCTAATGCTGCGCCTATGAATCCACCCATTAAGGTATGAGAGGAACTAGATGGTATTCCAAACCACCAAGTGATTAAATTCCAGGTGATGGCTGCCATAATTCCTGCCATTAAAACTTCTAAAGTAATAAAGTCTGCATTCACCCATTTAGCAACGGTATTACCAATTCCAAATTCTTTGAAAATATATTTTGAAATAAAGAATGCAGTAAAATTAAAAAAAGCTGCCCAAACTACAGCTTGAAAAGGCGTCAATACTTTGGTGGAAACAATTGTTGCAATTGAATTTGCTGCATCATGGAATCCATTGATGTAGTCAAAAATAAAAGCTAATACTATGATGATTACCAGTAATGTAAACATAAATCAAGTTGATGATGCTGATTAAGCGTATTTAATTATGATAGACTCAATTACGTTAGCTGCGTCTTCACATTTATCTGTTGCTATTTCCATCACTTGATAAATCTCTCTTTTTTTAATTACTTCCTTGAAATCGTTTTCCTTCTGAAACAACATTTCAATACTCATGTCAAACACATCGTCTGCTTGGTTCTCAATACTGTTTACTTTAACCATGGCTTCAGTCATTTCACGAAGGTTTTTCATATCCCTCAAACCAAATACCGCTTTTTTAATTTCAATAGTGCCCTGCAAAATCAAGTCGGCCATTTTTTGAATTCCGGTATCGTTGGGGTTAACGCTGTAGAAATTTATTTTTTTTGCAGAAGCAAAAATATAGTCTGCAATATCATCTAAAGCTGTTGCTAAGTAATGAATATCTTCTCTGTCAAATGGAGTAATAAAATTTCTTCCTAGTTCAGTAAAAACTCTGTGAGTATTATCGTCATTCTTGTGTTCTAAATCTTCGATAATTGCTAAAATGGCTCTTCGTTTATCTTCGTCTGGCTCACCAACCATTTCTTTTAATTTGATACCCATTTCGTGCCCTTTTTCAGCAACGTCTTCAAAAAGTTCGTAAAAAACTTTATTCTTTGGCATGAAAAAGCGGCCGATGTTATTGACACCCATGTTCTTAAAATTTGTGCGAATTTACCTTAATGCTTTCGGATGTTCGCGTGTTACAAAAAATTAATAATTCGATAATATTGAAAATAAAAAATCTATTGCTTTCCATCTAAAGTGAAACCGACTGATGTTCCAACGTCAATTTTAGATCGGATATGCATTGTTTGTCCATGTGCTTCAATGATATGTTTGCAAATGGCCAAGCCCAAACCTGTACCGCCCACATCTCTGCTCCTACCTCGATCCGTTCTATAGAATCTTTCAAATACCCTTGGTATGTGCTCTTCAGCAATGCCAATACCATCATCGCTGAGTTCTACCAAAACGTGTTCTTCATCGGTTTTATAGATGCTTGCAATAATATGACCTCCTTCTTTGCCATACTTAATAGCGTTAATAACCAAATTATTAATGACTTGTCTAATTTTTTCTTTATCTGCAAAAACAGTAACAGGAAACTCACATCCTTTTTTAATACTAGTATTTATTTTTTTAGCATCAATTTTAATAGAGAGGGTCTCATAGATTTCTTTTATTAAATCTTGAATAATGAATGACTCTTTGTGTAATGGTTGTTCCCCGCTTTCTAGTCTAGAAATAGCATCTAGGTCTTTAACTAGGTTAACCATTCTATCTACGTTCTTAGCAGTATTCTCTAAAAAACGAATACTGATTTCTCTATTATCTATTGCCCCATCTCTTAAGGTATCAATATAGCCTTGTATGGCAAAAATGGGTGTTTTAAATTCATGGGCTAAATTTTGTAGGAACTCTTTTCTAAAGACTTCATTTTGTTTTAAGATTTCAATTTCTGCACTTCTTTGTTCTGCCCACTTTTCCACATCTTCTCTTACTTCATCAATACCCTTTTGTGGTAAAATGTATTTGTAATAAGTCTCTTCTCTTTTTGATGCTTTTGTTTGATAGATGAATTTATATATCAATTTAATCTTTCTATATATAAAAGATTCTAAAACAAATCCAATTAATAAATAACTACCTATAAATGTTAGAATTAATGATACAATGGCTATAATCAAATCTGGTTTAATAAACCAAATGCCTATCGAAATTGGGATAGCTAAAATGGCTGCTGTAAAGGCCGAAAGCTGCTTAGGGGAAAGATTTTTAGTGTTCAGCATAGTGGCAATTTACATTTTTGCTGCTGAACTGAGTGTTCAAATCTCAAATTTGTAACCTACCCCTTTTACGGTGGTGATGCAATCTATACCTAATTTTTGTCTTACTTTTCTAACATGTACGTCAATGGTTCTGTCGCCCACAATTACTTCATTGCCCCAAACTTGGGTTAGTATTTCGTTTCTTAAAAAGACTCTGCCTGGTTTAGAAGCCAATAAATAAATTAATTCAAATTCTTTCTTTGCCAAAATCACTTCATTTCCATCAACAGAAACCAAAAATTTAACTGGATCTATTGCAATATTGCCAATTTGTAATGTTTTTCCAGCTTCTTTGCTTGTAACTCTTCTGAATAGGGCATTTACTCTGCTTACCAATACTTTAGGGCTAATTGGCTTACTTATATAATCGTCTGCCCCAGTTTCAAGTCCTTTTATTTGAGAGCTTTCATCGCTCATTGCAGTTAAAAAAATGATAAGGGTATCTTGAAAGCTGGGCTGTGTTCTTAGAATCTGACAAACTTCAACGCCATTTTTACGGGGCATCATGATGTCAAGAATAATTAAATCGGGATAGAGCTGTTTGGCTTTCTCAATTGCTTCGTTACCATCCTTGGCTGTATGAACTTCATAGCCTTCTTTTTCTAGGTTGTATCGGATGATTTCTAAAATATCTGGCTCGTCGTCTGCAATTAATATCTGTTTGGCCTTCCCTTCCATGGTAACATTCTGTTTACACAAAGTTAATTTCATTCACTCGCAATTAGCTCTTTTTGCATTATTATCTAATTGTTAACTGACTGTTTGCCTATTTTTACATTGAATATGAATAAACTAATACATACACTCTTTTTAATATTTGCTTTTAACGGGGTCCTGACAGCTCAACAAATGGACTCTATTCCTCCAATTCCTGCAATGCGTCAATTGCATCACGAGTACATAATAAGAACCTTTAGTTCAATCAAAGCATACCCAGCAATAGATAATAAATTGTCTGATGGAGAACTTGCAAAGGTCGCCAATATTATTACCAGCTTAAGAAGCAAAATAGAACTTAGTACTGAAATAGATAATAATGCAAAATATACTTGGTTAAGAGGGGTTAATGATTTATTGCAAGGGTATCTTGCGAATTACCAAAGTACTAAAGTTACAGGCACTCCTTTGTCTAGTTTATTGAATACTTATCAATCTGCTATGAATGAGCAATTAACTGGAGGGTCAATTGCACCATTAATGAAGCAACTAGATGTAGAGTCAGCAATTATTTTGACCGACAATTTTGTGCTTGCCTCTAATAGAGGGATGTCTGCAGCAAAGGATAGTATTTTGGTAAAGCAATGCAATCGTAATCCCGATAAAATTTTACCCATTTTATTTAGAAGTCCATCAACAGCTTCTGCAGACTCCTTAATTGTATTAGCCGCTTTTAGAAATCCAGAAGAATTGTATAGTTATGCTGCAGCGCCAAATGCATTGGGTAAAAAAATTCAATCGGTTAATCATCCGTTTGTGAAATTGGTTTCAAGGCTCTCCTTAACCAGTACTGGAAGAATGTATTTTCCTTTTTTAGATCAATTGTATACGGGCAAATTGAAAATGGATTCCATTACCAAATTTGTTGGGAATGATACTTCTGCAGGTTATTTTAGTTTATTAGTAAGAACTAGAATTGATTATGCTAAAAGAATACAAATGGGCGATACGCCAATGGCTGCAAAAGTGTTGTACAATAAATTAAAAGCCAAAAGCATTGAATTGTACATTAATGAAATCAATGCATTACACAACGAAAAAAGTGATTTTGTAAGATTTAAAAGTATTAGCAAACTAAGTCCTCAAGAATTGTATTATTTGGCTGTTACAGGCGAAGAGGAAATGTATACATCTAGTTTTGTAAATGGAGTTTATCCAAGAATTTTTTCAGGAATGAAAAGCCCTCGTTCTGATTCTTTGCTGGCATTGGTAAATAATGACCAATACAAAAAATTCATTAAAATAACTGCAGCGTATAATAAGTTAGACGACTTTCTGTCTAAAATGGATAAGAAAGATGCGGAACAATTGATGAGGGGTTTTGTAAATGGACTAGAGAAAACCAATTCTTTAGAAGATGCGGTAGACGTGGCAGATTCTTATGCTAGTGTTTACAATTCAGCACTAAAAAAACTAATGTTGTCTCAGGTTCAATTGGAACTCAAAAGATGTATCGGAATTAAAAATAAGCGAGGGCAAGTGATTTATGAATTACTTGAAACTATTTTTTCTTCCTTGGAGCCTTCTAATAAAATTGACCTATCTGCAAAATTGGGCATCATGCCTATTTATGAATTGCCCAATACTTATTTGAAAGACAAAGAAAATGGGAGAGTTGTGATGCAACAGTTTTTTTATGGTGATAAAGATGGAATGGTTGTGTTCAATGCATTTTTAAATAAATTCAGAAATGCCAATTGGAAAATAACTAAGAAGTCTCAATGGGTAGAAGTGAGTTCTAGAAAAGGGACACCTATTACTATTTATGCAAACCTTCCATTAGACGAAACAGAAGAATTGGATGCTGCATCTCAGGATAGCTTGATTGCTTATTTGCATGAAGAAAAATTGCACCCATCTATTGTTATTCATCGAGGGCATAGTTACTATTTAAAACAAACTGTTCATAAAATGCCATCTTCGGCCAAACTGGTTTTGTTAGGAAGCTGTGGTGGTTATCAAAGCTTAAACGAAGTGTTAGAAATAGCTCCAGGCGCACATATCATTTCTTCTAAACAAATTGGCACAGGTATTATTAATCAAGGATTAATTAATGTGATTAGTGAAGAATTAAGGTTGGGAAAGAACTTAAAATGGCCAGCTTTATGGAATAGTTTGGCCATTCGATTTAGTGGAACAGCCAAAGAAAAGTTTGACGACTATGTTCCTCCTTACAAAAACTTAGGTGCCATTTTTATTACAGCATTTAATACTTACATGCAGCAAGAACCTGAATAGTTTTATTGCAAAAATGGATTGTGCCTCTTTTCGTGCCCAATAGTGGTAGTAAGCCCATGACCTGGGTATACTTTAACATCGTTGGGTAGCGTAAAAAGCTGTTCTTGAATGCTTTTTAACAGTTGTTCGTGATTGCCACCTGGTAAATCTGTTCTGCCAATACTTTCCCTAAATAATACATCTCCGCCAATAAGAAAGCTTTCAAATTCACTGTAAAAACAAATACTTGCTGGAGAATGGCCTGGGGCAAAAATCACTTTCAGGGCATCATTTCCCAACAAAATGGTATCTCCCGGATGCAGGTATTGTATTGGTCCATTGTAATTTTCAAAAGGCAATCCCCATTTTTCACCTGATAAAGGGGCCAATTTTAACATTGGCTCTTCGTCTGGATGAATACAAAGGGGTGTTTTGAAAGTTTCATATACCCATTTGTTTCCAAAAACATGGTCCAAATGGCAATGTGTGTTTAATAATTGAACCACTTCAAGCCCAGTTGATTCAATAAATTGAAGCAATTGTTCTTTTTCTGCGGGGAAATAACAACCAGGGTCTATAACAATGGCTTTTTTATGTTCATTGTATAATACATAGGTATTTTCCTGAATTGGACTGAATGTGAAAACCTTAACCTTTATCATATACGTATTTTACCTGCTTTTAACGGTAAATGACTAATTTTAAATACCAAAGTTCGGATATGCAATTGAATAGTATTAGTAAAGTAATTTTTTTTCTTGGTTTATTAAGTTCTGCTGCTTTAAGTGCGCAGGTTAATAGTGTTGAATTTGGTAAAAACAGAATTCAACACCAGAAATTTAATTGGAAGTTTTACCAATCTCCCAATTTCAATACCTATGTAACTCAAGGAGGTGTGGAATTGGGCAAATTTGTAAGTCAGGTTGCAGAAGAAGAATTAAAATCTATTGAAAATTTTATTGAGTATTCTTTACAACGTCGGGCAAATATTGTTGTGTATAATAATTACAACGACTATAAAAGCAGCAATATTGGACTTGGTTCTGATTGGCAAAATTCAGGCGGTGTTACTAAATTGGTAAACAATAAAATCATCGTTTATTTTAATGGCAACCATACCAAGCTAAAAAACCAAGTAAGAGAAGGAATTGCTAAAGTACTAACAGATAACTTGCTTTTTGGTGACGACATTGGGGAGTTTGCAAGCAACCAAGCTTTGTTGGATTTACCTAAATGGATGGTAGACGGATATGTTGCATATGCAGGCCAGTCTTGGAGTACAGAAAAAGACGACGAATTAAAAAGTGCCATATTAAGTGGACGATATAATTCATTTTATCAATTTGCATTTGAAAAGCCTTTATTGGCTGGTCATGCATTTTGGAATTATATAGGAGAAAAGTATCGGAAAGAAAATATTACTTACTTATTGTATTTGGCTAGAATGTATAAAAATATCAACAATGCCTGTTTAAGAATTTGTAAGAAAAAATTCAAAGACGTATTGGCCGATTTTATGCAGTTCCAGCAAGATCGTTACATTAAAGATATTCGACAAAGAAGAAACCAATTAAAGGGCCAATTAACAGTTACAGAAGAAATTGGAAAAATAGATTATTTCAGATTTCAGGCCAACCCCAATCCTAGAAGCAATACTTATTCTGTGTTAGAATTTAAAAAGGGCATCTACACGGTTAAGCTCATGGAAAATTTTTATGATGAGAAAGTACTTTTAAAGAGTGGGGTGCTTACTAATATGCACGATGTGAATCCCAATTATCCTATAATGGCATGGGATGGGAAGGGATCTAGATTATTGGTGATTTATTGGGAGAAAGGCAAAATTAACATGTTTGTTTACGACTTAATTGCCCGTTATAAACGATTTAAGCAAACCATTGAAGGCTTTGATCAAATTTTAGATGCAAGCTTTATGCTTGATGCAAATACCCTTGTATTGAGTGCGGTTAAAAATGGGCACTCCGATATTTACACCTATAAAATAGAAGAACAGAAAGCAACACAAATTACCAATGATATTTACGATGACCTAGATCCAACGATGGTGTCGTTCCCTAATAGAGTAGGCATTATTTTTTCTTCGAATAGGCCTGGTAATAATGCTCCCAATAAAGACACAGTATTACCTAGTAGGTATCCATTCAATATTTACATGGTAGATATTTTGAATGACGGTAAGGAAAAGCAGGTTGCCCAATTAACCAATGTTAAAATGGGAAATGCACGTTTCCCCATGCAATACAATACCAATCACTTTACATTTGTTTCCGATGAAAATGGTATTGGAAATAGGTGGGCTGGGTTCTTTTCTACTCAAAGAAATGGCTTAGATACATTGTATTATATTGGAGAAGAAGTACTTAGAAATCCAGCGCCGAAAGAGTTTGATTCTACTTTAATAGCATGGCAAAAACAAGAGCCCGACAGTGTTAGTTATTTTCAAGTGTACAAAGATTCAACCTATACTTTCCCAATCACCAATTACCAAAGTTCATTATTAGAAACAAGAATTGCTGGAAACAACGGACAGGTAAGTGAAGTAAGAAGAGAGGGTGATTTTAAGTTTGTATACAAATTGAAAGTAGATGAACTTGCATTGGCTAGAAGAAATATAAATGCCCGCAACACAGAATACGTAAAGAAAGTATTGGACGATAAAAAAATAGCAGAAGGAAAAGCCATCCAATACAACAATAATAAACCTGCCAATGATACTGCAAAAAAAGTGGTAGTATTTCAAAATGAATTTGCTGATGAGCTCCCCGATACTAGTTCAAATAATGCTGCTTTGTTAATTCCTTTCAATCAACAAAGACAAAGTAGCTTATCAAAATCTAAACTGTTCGATTATCGCTTAAAGTTTAGTTCTGATTATTTATTAGGTGGGTTTAGCAACAATGTTTTAATCAATCGTTATCAACCATATGCTGGTGGGTCTGGTCCTATTCAATTAAATAATGGAAACGATTTCAATTTCACTTTCAGAGTAGGGGTAAGTGATTTAATGGAAGACGTCAAGTTTGTTGCTGGAATGCGTTTTGGAACCAATTTGGCCGACAAAGACCTCATGTTCTCATTCCAAAATATGCGTAAAAAATTAGATTGGGGCTTTACTTATTATAGAAGTAATGTTACCAACTTCTTTAATACACAGTTTAATAATATGTTGTACACCAATTTGTATCAGGTGAATGCAACTTATCCTATAAATGAAGTTAAAAGCATTAGAGCAACCATTGGTTTGCGCTCGGATAGAGGCGTTCTGAAGTCTTTTGACAATATTGCTGGACAGCCAAATCCAAATGCATTGGCTTTTCAGGATACTGTTTCAAAGTTTATTCTTTCAAGAATTGAATATGTTCACGATAATACCATTAACCCAACCCAGAATATTTGGAATGGCTTACGATATAAAGTTTACTTAGATGTAAATATGCCAACCTTAAAAACGGCTATCAATAATGGTAAGCCTACCATGAATTTTGGATTTGATGGAAGGTATTACCATAAAATTTATCGCAATTTTATTTGGGCAGGAAGGGTTGCGGCAGACTTCTCTTGGGGCAACCAAAAATTAATTTATTACCTAGGAGGTGTTGATGGATGGATTGGACCTAAGTTCAACAATGGGAATCAACCCGCGGCAGATCAAAATTATGCATTCCAATCTTTAGCTGTGAATATGCGTGGGTATAGACAAAATATTGCCAATGGCAACAATGCTTTTGTAATCAATAGTGAATTTAGATTGCCGCTTTTTGCAACCATATTCGATAGACCCATTAATAATGCATTCTTACGCAATTTTCAATTGGTACAATTTCTAGACTTGGGAACTGCATGGAATGGTAAGTACAATGGAATAAAGCGTCCTGGCGAAGTGATTACTAATAATCAAACACCAGTTGTGGTTAAAATTGACGCTGGTGGATTAGGGCCTTTTGCAGGTGGATATGGCTTTGGTGTTAGAAGCACTTTATTGGGTTACTTCATGAAGTTTGACGCTGGTTGGCCAATGAAGGGAATCTTCAAAGGCGCACCAGTTTACTATTTTGCATTAGGATTTGATTTCTAATTGAACAATTTATTTGGCCTGATCGGAGTACCCTTCATTGGGTACTTCGAAATATGGTTCTCTCAATACTACCGGAGCTGATTTTTTTCTTGCTTTCATATTTAGCAGCTCTACTGTGAAAGAAAAAGCCATTGCGAAATAGACATAATGCTTTAAATGGAGTTCATGTGCCTTTTCAGCATTCCATCCCTCTACCAATAATACCATTCCAATCATAACTAGGAATGACAATGCCAACATTTTTAAAGTTGGGTGCTTGTGAATAAAAGAGGAAATATTAGAACTAAATAAAAACATGATAATCATGGCAATTACAACAGCAGCAATCATTACTTCTAAATGCTTCGCTGTACCTCCAGCAGTAATGATGCTGTCAAAACTAAAGACCATATCTATCATTATAATTTGAGCAATACCACTGGCAATACCCAATTCCTTGGTCTTTCTACCTGCTAATGCATCTTCTTCCCCTTCTAATTTATGGTGGATTTCTTTTACGGTTTTATAAATCAAAAACAGTCCACCACCCAACATTACCAGGCTTGCTAAATCAAAATCTTTACTAAATAAACTAAAAACAGGCTTTCCTTTTTGAGTCAAAAGCCAACTCAAACCAAATAACAAAATGGTTCTAGTGATAATGCCAGTAAACATCCAAATTAGTCTGGCATTCTTTTGAAATGCTTTGGGCATCCTATTCATGATGATGCTCACGAATATGACATTATCAATTCCCAATACCACTTCTAGAATGGTTAGGATTAAAAAACTAATTAAGCTTTCGGTAGTTAATAAATGTTCCATTAATTATTTTTTTCAGCTAAGTATTTACAAATATTTTTAACAATAGACGGGCCCTCATAAACAAATCCTGTCCAAACTTGCACCAAGGAAGCCCCTGCTTTTAATTTTTCTTCTGCATCTGCACCAGTAAAAATTCCCCCACTTGCAATAATTGGAACTTTACCTCCTGTTAGTGATGAAATATATTGTACTATTTCTGTAGACTTTTGCTGCACTGGTTTCCCGCTTAAGCCACCCATTCCTATTGACTCACTTAGTAAAGTAGAAGCAGCACTTAAATTAGATCGATCTAATGTGGTATTGGTTGCAACTAAACCACTTAAATTCATTGATAAAGAAAGCTCAATAATATCATCTAATTGCTCTTTGGTAAGATCAGGAGCAATTTTTAATAGCAAAGGTTTTGGGTTCGTTTTTCCAGCGTTATGGTGCTGCAATTCACTAAAAATTTTGGTTAGGGCATCTTTTTCTTGTAAAGCCCTAAGCCCTGGTGTGTTTGGTGAGCTTACGTTTACTACAAAATAATCTACCTGATCATGTAATTCCTTAAAGCAGATGCTGTAGTCTTTCCATGCATCTTCATTGGGTGTAATTTTATTTTTACCAATGTTTCCGCCGATAATTAAGTCGCCAACTGATTTTCCTCTGCTATTCCAATTAATCAAACGTTCTTTTACAGCAGCTACTCCTTCATTATTAAATCCCATTCGATTAATCAAGGCTTTATCAGCAGGCAGTCTGAATAGCCTTGGCAAATCATTACCGGGCTGGCCTTTTGGCGTAACGGTTCCTATTTCAACAAATCCAAACCCAAGTGCTTCTAACTCATGCAAGTAGGCTGCATTTTTGTCGAAGCCTGCACCCAATCCTACCGGATTTGGAAAATGTAAACCCATCACTTCTTTTGCTAAGTTGGTAGGCTTATATTGAAATAAATTTTTAACAATGGTTTCCCCAATACCTAAAGCAGTGGCTATTTTTAGGCAATTCATCGAAAAATAATGTACTTTTTCGGGTGGGGCTTTAAATAGTAAGTTTCTGAGTACAGTATACAATGTGTTATTTTTTGCGAAAATACCCCGAAAGCCTCATTTAAAATTTAGTTGCATAAACAACTTTTAATCATTTTTACTACATTTGGTAGATTAAATTAAGTTTATGCAAGAAGCCTATATAGTAGCGGGATATAGAACCGCAGTTACTAAAAGTAAAAAAGGTGGATTCCGATTTTTTAGACCCGATGATTTAGCTGTTGAAGTAATCAAAGGATTAATGGCGTCTGTGCCACAGCTAGACTCGAAATTAGTAGACGACGTAATTGTAGGAAATGCGGTACCTGAAGCAGAACAGGGATTACAATTTGGAAGAATCATTGCAGCAAAAGCTTTGGGAATTGAAGTAGCAGGTATAACAATCAATAGGTATTGTGCAAGTGGATTAGAGAGTATAGCAACGGCAACGGCTAAAATTAGGTCGGGCATGGCGGAATGCATTATTGCGGGTGGAACGGAGAGTATGAGCTTAGTGCCTACAGCTGGATGGAAGACCGTTCCCTCTTATGCAATAACTAAAGAAGAACCAGATTATTATTTAAGTATGGGATTAACTGCAGAAGCAGTTGCCAAAGAATTCAATATTTCAAGAGAAGACCAAGACGCTTTTGCGTATGCTTCTCATATGAAAGCCAAAACGGCCATAGAAAATGGTTATTTCAAATCAGGTATATTACCTATTTCCGTAGAAGAAACCTATGTAAATGACAAAGGTAAAAAAGCAGTACGATCTTATACGGTAGATACTGATGAAGGATTAAGGGCTGATACAACAGTTGAAGGATTGTCTAAGCTTAAAGCGGCTTTTGCTATTGGTGGATCGGTAACTGCTGGAAATTCTTCACAAACCAGTGATGGCGCAGCATTTGCTTTAGTGATGAGCGAGCGAATGATGTTGTCGTTGGGTTTAACACCTATTGGGAGACTGGTGAACTGTGCATCTGCTGGCGTACATCCAAGAATTATGGGAATTGGACCTGTTGCGGCTATACCAAAAGTGTTGAAGCAAGCAGGAATGAATTTAGGCGATATTGATTTATTTGAATTAAACGAGGCTTTCGCCTCTCAATCTTTAGCGGTAATTAGAGAATTAGGCCTAGATACTTCTAAAGTGAATATCAATGGAGGGGCTATTGCTTTAGGGCATCCATTAGGATGTACTGGTTGCAAATTGACTGTACAGTTGTTGAACGATATGAAGCGTTTAAATAAAAAATATGGTATGGTAACTGCATGTGTGGGCGGTGGTCAAGGAATTGCAGGAATTATCGAAAACCTCTAATTCATGATTTTTTTCATTTTTTGTGTTGATCTTTTAACGGAACTTCATACAAAATAAAAGGATTATGAAAACCATCATTGTACCTACCGATTTTTCAACAACGGCCAGCAATGCTGCAGATTATGCTGTACATTTTGCACAACAAGTAAAAGCGGAGCGAATTGTTTTATTGCATGCTTATGAAATACCAGTAGCCATTGATCCTATGATGCCGGGAATTCAAATTCCTGAAATTGACGGCTTCCGAGAATCAGCAGAAAAAAGGTTGTATCAATTTAGATCCGATTTATTATTAAAGTATTCAAATATTGGGTTAGTTTTTGATATACATGCAGTATATGGATCTATATTATCAGCTTTAGAAGATTTTGCCGAAAATAACCCCATTGAATTGGTTGTTATGGGAATTACTGGTGGTGGTGCCTTAGAAGAAACATTGATTGGTAGCAACACTGTTCATATTGCGGAGCATAGCCATATCCCTTTAATTATTGTGCCTGCCAAATCTAGTTTTAAGCCAATTCAAAAACTACTATTCGCTTGCGACTTTAATGATGCGGAAAAATACATTCCTGTTAGTCAAATTGAAATGATGCAACAGTTAACTGGAGCAGCATTGATGGTATTCAATATTGAAGCAGAACCAGATGAATTTGAAGAAACTTTTCCAGGTACTGTTATGGGCGAAAGTTTTGCAGTGCATACAGTCTTAGAAAAATTAAATCCTACTTATCATTTCTCGCACGATGAAAATTTTATTGAAGGGGTGAATCATTTTGTAGATGAACAGCAAATAGACTTAGTTATAACTGTGCCCAAAGAACATAATTTCTTTGCACAATTGTTTGCTTCAAGTCATACAAAGAAATTGGCTTTTCACAGCCATGTTCCAATTTTGGTTTTAAGCAAAAGCAATTAACTTAAATATTTACCAACAATCGGCATTCTCCTTCCTACCCCAAATGCTTTTGGCGAAATGCGAATGATGGGGCAAAATTGATTGCGTTTGTATTCGTTGTTGTTAACCATTTTAATCGTGCGGTCTACTAATGCAGCATCAAAGCCTTGTTCTTTAATATTAGTAGGGCTTTGCCTTTTCTCTATGTATTGAAATAATAATTTGTCTAATACTGCGTAGTCTGGTAAACTATCACTGTCTTTTTGATTAGGCCTTAATTCTGCACTAGGCGGCTTATTAATAATATTATGAGGAATAATTTCAGATGTTCTGTTGATGAATCTAGCCAGTTCATACACTTGTAATTTATAACAATCACCGAGTACTCCAAGTCCTCCTGCCATATCGCCGTAAAGAGTGCCATAACCTGTAGCCAATTCACTTTTATTAGAAGTATTTAATAATACATAACCAAATTTATTGGCAATAGCCATTAATATATTTCCCCTACTTCTACTTTGAATATTTTCTTCTGCTAATGAAAAGGGAAGTCCGTTGAAAAGCGGTTGTAGTGTTTCTAAAAAACTATTGTATACTTGGTCTATTCGAACAATATCGTATGGGTTATTTAAGTTTTTGCTTAGTGTTACTGCATCATTTACAGAGTGATCGGTAGAGTAAGGAGAAGGCATTAAAATAGCTCTAACATTTTCTGCTCCCAATGCATCACAAGCAAGGGCCAATGTTACAGCGGAATCAATCCCCCCGGAAGAGCCAAGAATAGCTTTGGTAAAACCCATTTTTCCAAAATAATCTTTAATGCCCGAAACCAATGCCTGGTAAACTTGTTCAATATTTAATTGTGGATCAAGTGTTGCAGGATTTAATTCTTTTTCAGGTATTCTACTAGCTGGTTCTAAAATGGGACCATTCATTAAACCGTCATCGTTTAATTCAACCCAATCTAAAGCTTCTTCAAACATGGGGAGGGCTTTCATTAAATTGGCATCTTTATCAAACACCAAGGATGCACCATCGAAAACAATTTCTGTTTGACTGCCTACCGCATTGCAATAAAACAATGGAATCTTGTATTTTAAAACATTCGATTTAATTACTGCTTTTCGGTCTTCATCATGGGTGTAATCAAATGGAGATGCACTTAAATTAAGCATGATGTCTGGATTAAATTTCATCAATTCATCCATGGGGCAAATGCGATAAAGTGGGTTGTCTCCCAAATTCCAAATGTCTTCACAAATAGTGATGGCCAGTTTTTTCCCCTTAAATTCTACAATATTCCATTCATAAGCTGGTTCAAAATATCTGTACTCATCAAACACATCATAAGTAGGCAATAAGGTTTTATGAATAATTGCTTTCACCTCTTTTTCATGTAAAAAATAAGCTGCATTAAACAGGTCCTTTCCTTTTAAGTGCTTATTTTTTACAGGGCTACCTATCAGCACCCCAATATTATCGGCATGTTCTTTAATTATATGTACTGCCGCCGTGCATTTTTCTATAAAGTCTTCAAATTCAACAAAATCTCGAGCAGGGTACCCAGATACTGTCATTTCACTAAAAAGAATCAAATCTCCGCCGGCTTCTTTAGCCGTTTTAATTGCTTCAATTATTTTTTGTGTGTTTAACTCAAAATTGCCAATATGATAGTTTTGTTGGGCTATGAATATTTTCATGAAACAAATTTCATCAATTTAACAACATGATTGCAATCCTTTCCGTTAATTCGCTTATGATTACAAGGATTATTGCTTTGTTTTTGCTATTGGGCTTGGGAGCTTGTAATTCAAACGAAGAAGTACCCAATGTTTCTGGAATTAAAGTTCCATTGAAGCAGCAGCATTTTGAACAAGATTTTTTTGCAGTTGATACCAATCAATTAGAAAAGTCAATTACTGCATTAGATAAAAAGTATCCTGGGTTTACTACCATTTTTTTATCTAATATTCTTGCTTTAATGCCGCAATCGGAATCGGCCGATTTGAAAAGCTTTTATCGGGCCTATCAGCCACTGTACAAACAGTCTAACACTATTTTTAAAGAACAAGAGAAAGAGGCACAGAAAATTCTAGAAGGATTAAAATTTGTTAAATATTATTTTCCTACATATCAATTGCCTACTAAACTCATCACGTTTATTGGCCCAATAAATAGTTTTGGGTCTATTTTAACGGAAGACGCAATTGCTATGGGCTTGCAGCTATTTATGGGGAAAGATCATCCGTTATATACCAGTGAAGAAGGACAGGCTTTGTATCCTGCATATATCTCCAGGAAATTTGAACCAAGGTATATTCCTGTAAGTGCAATGAATAATATTGTTTTAGACATGTATCCTGAACAAATGTCTGGCAAACCCCTCATTGCCCAAATGGTTGAATTAGGTAAAAGGATGTATGTAGTAGATCATTTGCTTCCTCAGCTTTCCGATACTTTAATTACTGGTTATTCTTTAAATCAACTGGATGCTTGCCTTAACAACGAAAAAAATATTTGGAGCTTTTTTATTCAAAACGACCTATTGTATAAATCTGATCCGCAACTAATAAGGGAATATGTTACTGATGGGCCTTTTACTCAAGCTTTTGGGAAGGAGTCTCCAGGTAATATTGGCCAATTTTTAGGATGGCAAATTGTAAAAAAGTGGATGAATAAAAACAAGCAATTAGGCTTTGAAGCATTAATGAAAAAAAATCCAGTACAATTGTTTGAAGAAGCTAAGTACAAGCCCAGTTAATTCATTTTAGAAGGAGCAACCAAATCAAAAGATGGAATTGGAACAGTAAAACTTTGTTTGGAATGTTGATTTTGCAAAGTGTAAGTCCCTTGCATTCTGCCCATTTCTGTTTTTAAATTACAACCACTCACATAAGTATATTGTTCGCCTGGTGCAAGCACTGGTTGAACGCCTACAACCCCTTCTCCTTCTACCTCTCTATGTTCTGCATTGCTGTCAAAAATAAACCAATGTCTTCTTAATAATTGTACTGCAAACTTATTGTGATTTTCTATGGTAATGCGGTAGGCAAACATGAATTCTCCTTTCAGCGGATTGCTATAATCGGACTGATAGAATACCTCTACAGTGATTTCGATTCCTGCTGAAATTTTAGAAACCATATTTATAATGATTAGTCATTGTAAATGTAGGTAAATTAACATTCTATAAGGGTTATTTCATCAAATAATCATGTGAATAAATGCTTAAAATAGTTGAATCGGCTGTACTTTTGCACCACAAAAAAAGACGTTTATGACTAAAATTGCTGTTGCTAAGGGGGATGGGATTGGCCCAGAAATTATGGATGCTGTTTTGTCCATATTTGATGCTGCAAAAGTGCCATTGACTTACGAAGTAGTAGACATGGGTAAATGGGTATTTGATAAAGGTTATAGTAATGGCATGACCCCAGAGGCAAAGCAAACCATTGAAACTTTAGGTATTCTTTTTAAAGGGCCAATGGAAACACCCAAAGGAAAGGGGGTAAAAAGTGTAAACGTAACAGCACGTAAAACTTGGAATACTTACGCCAACAAGAGAACTTTTCAAACCTTACATGGCGTAGACACAGTATTTAGTAAAGCTGGTATTCCTATTGATATTACCATAGTTAGAGAAAATATTGAAGATACTTATGGGGGTATTGAACATATGCTTACCAATGATGTGGCATTAAGCAGAAGATTTATTACACGTCCGGGAAGTATGCAAGTGATTAAATATGCGTTTGAAATGGCCAAGAAAAAGGGCTGTAAAAGAATCACTTGCGGACACAAGGCCAATATTATGAAATTGACTGATGGCTTGTTTCTAGAAGTGTTTTATGAAATAGCAAAGGAATATCCAGAATTAAAAGCCGATGATGTTATTGTAGACGACTTATGTATGAAATTGGTTAGCAAGCCCGACCTTTTTGACGTGGTAGTGTTAACCAATTTGCAAGGTGATATTGTGAGTGATTTATGTGCTGGATTGGTAGGTGGATTGGGCTTTGCACCTTCTGCCAATATTGGAGACCATATCTCTATTTTTGAAGCTGTGCACGGAACTGCCCCTGATATTGCGGGCAAAAATATTGCCAATCCTACTGCTTTATTATTAAGTGGTATTGGTATGTTAAGGCATTTAGGTATGATGCAATCTGCTGGTACTATTGAGAATGCATTGTTGTATACTCTAGAAAGCGGCAAGCATACAGGAGATTTTGGTGAAAAAGGAACTACCAATTTAAACACCACTGAGTTTGCAAATGCCATCATTGCCAATTTTGGTCAAAAGCCTGCAAACAATCCAAAGCCAGCTATGCAAGATGTTTCTGTAACACCTACCATATTTGCTTTAGAGAACAATCCAATGTTGGAAACAACCGATACCAATAATGAATTTATTGTGGGGGTAGACATGTTCATTGAAAGCAATGAACAACCCAATGTAGTAGCAGACAAATGTTTGAAACATACATTAGATTTATTCAAATTGGTTACCATCAGCAATAGAGGAACACAAGTTTGGCCTACCGGATCAGTTTATACCAATTTGGTGAATCAATACCGTTGCAGATTCGAAAGTGTGGGTGATATTCCGCTTACACAAATTGATATTATTGAGCTCTATAAAAGACTTACGGCAGATTTCAAAGTTTGCTCTACAGAGTTATTAAACATGTGGGGAGACAAAAAAGCCTATAGTCTTGCACAGGGGCAGTAATTGAGTTGATTTTTAACGTAATTTCACGGCTCATTTAAAGCATATAGTACAATGGCTGAAGTGATTTTAATGCCCCGATTAAGTGATACCATGACCGAAGGGGTAATTGCCGCTTGGCATAAAAGGGTAGGAGATACAGTACAGAAGGGCGACTTACTGGCTGAAATTGAGACGGATAAAGCTACAATGGAACTGGAAAGTTACCAGGATGGCGTTTTACTTCATATAGGTACACCTGATGGAGGAAAATTACAGGTGAACGATTTATTGGCCATTTTTGGAAAGCCAGGAGAAGATATAACCGAATTAGTAAAAGTTCATGGAAGTGGTGCTATAGCCCCCATTCCAACCGCTGCATCAGCAGCACCTGCTCCTGTTGAGCCTACTGCACCAGCAACGGCTTCAATCCCATCGGAAAAAATTGCCGCCGTTGATATTGCTGCAATGGATGAAGTGGTTTTAATGCCGCGATTAAGCGATACCATGACCGAAGGGGTAATTGCTTCTTGGCAAAAAAATGTGGGTGACGCAGTTAAGAAGGGAGAGGTTTTGGCCGATATAGAAACCGATAAAGCCACCATGGAGTTGGAAAGCTACAAGGATGGTATTTTACTGTATCAAGGAGCTAAAGCGGGAGAAAAAATATTGGTAAACGATTTACTATGCATTATTGGTAAGGAGGGATTGGATGTTGCTGCAATAGTAGCTGCTGTAAAAGCAGGTTCAGGCGCATCTGCTCCAGCGGAAACCCCAGCTGCACCATCAGCTATTGCTCCAGTAGCGCCTGTAGTTGCTGCTGCACCTGTTGTTGAACAAGCAGTAGTAAACAGTGGTAGAATTTTTGCGTCTCCATTAGCAAAAAGAATTGCTGCTGAAAAGGGTATTGATTTAAAATATGTAAAGGGCTCAGGCGATAATGGTAGAATTACCAAAATTGATATTGATCAATATACACCAGCAGCTGCTCCTGCTGCATCAACAGCGCCTGCTGCTCAATCTGTAGCCCCTGTTGTAAGCAATGCTGTTGCAGGTCAGGTAAGCTTTACCGATGTTCCTGTTTCTCAAATGCGCAAAGTAATTGCGAAGCGTTTAAGTGAAAGCTTATTTACTGCTCCACATTTTTACTTGACCATGCAAATTGATATGGACGCTGCAATTGCTGCAAGAACCAAAATCAATGAAGTGGCTTCAGTTAAAGTAAGTTTCAATGATTTAGTTGTGAAAGCAACTGCAATGGCATTAAAGAAGCATCCGAAAATTAATAGTAGTTGGATGGGAGATTTTATCCGCTATAACGACCATATCAATATTGGCGTTGCAGTAGCGGTAGACGAAGGTTTACTGGTTCCAGTGGTAAGATTTGCAGATGGAAAATCATTGAGCCAAATTGGTGCTGAAGTAAAAGATTTTGCACAGAGGGCAAAAGATAAAAAATTACAGCCGTCCGATTGGGAAGGAAGCACATTCACTATTTCTAATTTAGGCATGTTTGGTATTGACCAATTTACAGCTATTATTAATCCACCGGATGCTTGTATATTGGCTGTGGGCGGGATTTCACAAGAACCTGTAGTGAAAAATGGTCAAGTAGTTCCTGGAAATATTATGAAGTTAACCTTGAGTTGCGATCACCGTGTTGTAGACGGTGCAACTGGGTCTGCGTTCTTACAAACTTTGAAACAATTATTAGAAGAGCCTGTTAGAATGCTTGTGTAATTTTACAGAAGTATGATACATGAAAATCAAAAATTTGAAATAAATAAAAAACCTCACGTTTAGTGAGGTTTTTTATTTTGGCAACGAAACGTTTAGTTGATTAGTCCCAATCACAACCAATGGGTGCGCCCGGCGGTATCTCTTTGTGTTGTGGTAAACTGATTTCTTTGGGATTATTAATTCTTTCAATGGTATAGCCAAAATGTGCTGCATCTGTTCCAGCTTTTACCATGGTTTCTGCATATTTTTTTAGTTGTATTAAGCGGTTATAGCTGATGGATTGAACAGCATAATTAGACTGTTCATTTTGGCTTAAAGCTAGTAACCAAGTCAACACCATTTGTTGTGTTTGCTTTTGAACCTCTCTGGCTAAACCCTTTTCTGGTGAGGCTTTCCAAGTAGCATTAATAATGGCATCTAAAACATCATCCCATCCTGGTGTACCTGCCATTGCTTTTAATTGTACTAAACGATTGGCACGCTCTGCATTAAATAAAAAGGATAATTCAAAATGGGTAAGTGCTTCAGCGGCTGCCAATGGGTCAAAGCTCATTCCTGTTCTTTTAGAAAAAACTTCCCCAACACCATTATACATGGGTGGTCTTGGTGGTATCAGTTGAACAATTCTATTGGGTAAGGTTAATACACTTGGAGATAGTGTTTTAAGCATTGCATTCAATGCCTTAAGTTGAGTAGCTGCTGGTAGAACGGTTGGTTGAACCTGCTTATCTCCTCTAACATTGTAACTATAATACATGCCTCCAATTAATTTGCTAACCGCTTCGGCTTGATAGCGGTGATAATTATAAACTGGAACCAATGCATCTTCTAAAGTACTCATTGGTGTATTGGGGCGAATGGCTGATTCAGTAAACTGATCTAATGCTTTTTGCCTTACCGCCAATACATTATTGAGTTCTGTAACTGGGTCGCTATCGTTATCCCATAAATGGGCATCTGGATGAAAACCACTCACTGCTCTAGCGTCTGCATCTGCAATAAAGAGCAATCCTTTTTGTTGATTTTCTTCTAATAATTTATTTAGTGCTATCGTTTCATCGGTATCATTTGGAAACTGACTATATCCATACATGATGGCACGTTTATCCCATTCACCTATTTCATTGGTATATACTTTACTAAAATCAATTGCACCTTTTGCATTAATAAAAACTGCAGGATGTGGATAATCCATTACTGATGCACGATTGTTTACACTAGATGCGTAATTATGCTGTAAGCCAAGCGTATGGCCTATTTCGTGCGCAGACAATTGTCTTAATCTTTGCAATGCCGCTTCTTTCATGGTTGCCGGAACAGGCTTTCCTGTTTCATACGGCGAGAGTAATCCAGTAAAAATTAAATAGTCTTGTCTTACCCTTAATGACCCTAGCGTAACTTGTCCTTTAATGATTTCTCCCGTGCGGGGATCGGTAACGGAAGCGCCATAACTCCAACCTCTGGTAGATCGATGCACCCAGTTAATCATATTGTAACGAATGTCCATCGGGTCTGCAGAATCGGGCAATACTTTCACGATAAATGCATTTTTAAATCCGGCTGCTTCATAAGCCTGGTTCCACCATTTAGCTCCATCTAATAAAGCAGAGCGAATGGGTTCCGGAGTTCCATTATCTAGATAGTATACAATTGGCTTTACGGGCTCACTTATTGCAGCGTTAGGATCTTTTTTAAATAAGCGATGTTTGGCTATCACCATTTGTTGAATTGGTTCTGTAAAATCACTACTATAATCGTAATAAGTTTTTCCAAAATAACCGCTTCTGATATCGTATTTACGCGGCTTAAATTGATTGTCGGGTAATTGCACAAAAGAGTGATGCATTCTTAATGTAATTGCCTCTGAAGAAGGGCTTACAGTTCTTATCAATCTGCCTGCATCTGCTCCTCCAATAAAACTAATCATTGCTTCAAACTCTGAATTCAACGGAAAGTTTCTGGTATTGTTGATGTAAATGGCAGATCTTGCTTCATTAAAAGTATAACTTCCTTGACGCATGCTTCTGATTTTATCTGCAACACCGTGTGCGTCTCTTATTAAAAATGCATTTAGGTCTATTAGATAAGTTCCATTCTCTTCTGCTTCAATATTGAATGATGCAATGGCTGATGATGCAAATGATTCTGCTACGGCTTTCTGTTCCTGCACATCTTTTGAACTTGCTCTATAATCATAATTGGGTTGTATGAGTAATATTTTTTTTCCTACTTTATGAAAATAGACAATACGGGTATTTCCTATTTGTCCTCTGTCTAACCCAATATCATTGGATCCTAGGCCTGCGGGTAAGCTATTGACGTATAGAAACTCTGTGTTTAACTGGTTTACTAGTAGCCAAATTTTTCCATTATTGTTGTCGTACCAAAAAGGGAAATAGCCATCCATTTTTTTCATGGATTTTGTTTTTTCGGCAATACTTGCGTTATTCTGGGCATGAACAGCAACTGCAAAAAAACAAACAAAAAGAAAGCTCCATTTTTTCATAAGAACTATTTTAAATCGTTGGGGTGAATACAAAATAAAAGACCCTGCTCTTATAATAAAAACAGGGTCATATTATTTAAACTGATAAAACTTAACCGTTGTTTTCTGAACTTGGAGTTTCAGGAGTAAAAAGCGTTGGAGCTTCTACTACTACTGGTTCAGCAGCAGGAACCACTGGAGCTACAGGAGCTGGAGTAGTTACTTTCTTTACTGGTTTTTTAACAGCTGGTTTTTTTGTTGGAGCAGCCTTCTTTGCAGGGGCAGCCTTTTTAGGTGCTACTTTTTTTGCAGGAGCAGCTTTCTTAGTAGCTTTTTTAGGTGCTACTTTTTTTGCAGGAGCAGCTTTCTTAGGTGCTGCTTTTTTTGCAGGAGCAGCTTTCTTAGTAGCTTTTTTAGGTGCTGCTTTTTTTGCAGGGGCAGCTTTCTTAGCAGCTTTTTTAGGAGCGGCCTTTTTTGCTGGGGCAGCCTTTTTTACAGCCTTTTTAGGTGCTGCTTTTTTTGCAGGAGCAGCCTTTTTTACAGCCTTTTTAGGTGCTGCTTTTTTTGCAGGAGCAGCTTTCTTAGCAGCTTTTTTAGGGGCGACTTTTTTGGCTGCTTTTTTAGGAGCTGCTTTTTTAGCGGCTTTCTTTTTACTTGCTTTTGCCATGATGGTATTAGTTTGAATGAAAAGTTTTAGAAAGACAGTAAGTTAGAATATTTTTTTCAATATAATTTAATTTCATGCTAGCCTATTTTTTTTTGCTTTTACTGTAGCCGTTTTTTTGCAACCAAAGCAAGACTTTGTCTCGCTGATCTCCTTGCACAATGGCCTCCCCGTCTTTGGCACTTCCACCAGTTCCACAAAAATTCTTTAATTGTTTTGACAATGCTTCAAGGTCGTTTTCCTTTCCAATAAAACCAGTTACCAATGTTACTGTTTTACCCCCTCTTTGTTTCCTGTCTAATTGTATGAGTAGATTTTGTTTAGCCGGTTCTACTGTTTCCAATGCTTCGTTTTGGGATCTATTAAATTGAAAGTTAGGGTCAGTGCTGTAAACAAATCCGGCTTGGTCAGCTATATTTTTCTTGCTCATTTATTTGTTTTTGATAAAATAATCGTAAAAATAGTACCCTTTCCAATTTGGCTTTCTACTTTTATTTCCCAATTATTAGCTGCAGCGTATTCTGCACAAATTAATAAGCCCAAACCTGTACCTTTTTCCTTTTGTGTTCCTGGGGTTGTAAAATGTGTTCTTAATTGGAATAATCGATCAATTTGCGCTGGGTTCATACCAACACCGTTGTCTTCTATACAGATTGCCAATTGATCGTTTTCGATTTTGCTGTACAAGTTAATAGAACCTTGTTCATTTGTAAATTTGATGGAATTCAACAAAATATTACGGATAATGATGTCAAAATGTTGTGGGTCTGCCTTTATACTTAAACTTGTATTAATCTGATTTTGGATGGTAATTTTCTTCTGATCGGCCAAGCCTTTTAATAAGCCGATTGAACTAGATGCCTGTTTATTTAAATTTATATCTTTCAATTCTGGCGTATCTACTCCCTTCATTCTAGACCTAGACCATATAAGGAGATTCTCAAGCACGTAATTTAAGTTTTGAACCTGTTTAGTTAGATTCAATTTTAATTGATGATAAGTTTCATGATCTAATGAATCTGGATCCAACATTGGAAGAACTGCATTTAATGATGCTATGGGGGAGCGTAAATCATGGGAAATAATAGAGAAAACCTTGTCTTTTAATAAGAGTGTTTCTTCTAATTCTTCTTTTTGTGATTGTAATAAAATATTGGTGGCAGTTTTAAATTTATTTTTTCTCCAGATATTTATTAGCAAAACAATTACTACAATCATAGTAATCATTAAAGAAAAATTAAGAATGGTCTTTTTTTGGCTATCCTCTATTTCTTTTTCTTTTTCTTTTTTAAGTTCATTTATTTCTGATTCTTTTCTCTCTGCCTCAAATTTAGCTTGCATTTCTGCCAATTTAGACCTACTCCTTTCCTGGTACAATGAATCATTTAATTGGCTTGATTTCTTTTGAACTAAATAGGCTTCTTTATAATTACCTATACCTTCGTAAGCTCTTCCTAATAAATTATAAACTAAAGCTGTTTCAGATTTCGCACCCATTAGCATGCCCAATTGGAGTGCATTTTCTAAATAAGGGATAGATTCCTTGTATTTTAATTCACTATTCAGTATTCTACCAATTCTGTATAAAGCGGTTAGTTGAAGCTGTAAGCTTTTTATCTTTTTTGCATATTGCACCGAAAGGTTAAAATAGTATTTAGCACTATCCGATAATTTTCTTACTTCTGATAAATCACCTGCATTCCTGTAGGCAAATGCAATTAAATAATCGTCTTTTAGGGTTAAATTAAATACAAGTGCTTTTGATGTATATAACAATGCACTATCATACATTTTTCCTCTTAAAAAAGTAAAAGACAGGTTATTTAAAGCCCTTCCAATACTTTTCTGGTCATTCAATTGGGTATGAAGTGTGAGGTCTTTTAAAAAGTACTCAATAGACTTTGTGGCATTGTCTTGAGAATTATAAACAGATCCCATGCACCTATATGAAGCAGCAAGCGCTGGCAGGTTTTGTATAGAATCATTCCATTTCAAGGCTTTTGTGCCGTATTCAAATGCAGCTGTAAAATCTCCTTTTCTGTATTTAATCCAAGCTAAATTGTTCAGCGCAAAGCCTTTTTCTTTTGGTTGTTTATTTTTTTCGGATTCTGTTAAAGCTAGTTTGGCATAATCAAATGCTAGCTGGGTATTTTTATCTGATAATGTTTCTGCAATATTATTTAGAAATTGTATACGTTCAATTCCTGGTCCCTTTGCAGCAAGCAACAAATCAATACTGTCTTTTGCAAAAGTTTGTGCGGATAAAGTAGATTTTCCTAAAAAAAAGAAAGCAATGCAAAAAAGGACTGCTGTCTTTTTATATTCATTTTTCATGAATAGAGTATATGCTGGAAAATTACAAAAAACAATAAGCTATAGGTAAAAAACTTTGCCAATCTGGTCATTTATTTCACGAAACTTGCTTTTAAGCTCAAATCTAAGCTTTGGGCTTGGTGAATAAGTCCTCCTACGCTAACAAAATCTACTCCTGTTTTTGCAAATGATTCAATGGTTGTTAAGCTTATTCCACCACTTGCTTCGGTTTCTACCCTTCCTTGAATAATTGACAAAGCTTCAGAAACTTCCTCAGGAGAAAAATTGTCTAACATGATTCGATCTACTTTATTCAAGGCCTGATTACATACCAATAGAACATCTGCCAAATTTCTTGTTTCTACTTCAATTTTTAAGTGTTGTTCTAATTGTTTGGAATAGGTATAAGCTTGATTAATTGCTTCAATTATTCCCCCGCAATAGTCAATATGATTGTCTTTGAGCATGATCATATCGTATAAACCAAATCGATGATTAATACCACCTCCAATTTTTACGGCTTCCTTTTCAAGAAGCCTAAAATTAGGGGTTGTTTTTCTAGTGTCTAATAAACGGGTATGGTATCCTTTTAATAATTGTGTATAACGGTTCGTTAATGTGGCAATGCCACTCATTCTTTGCATGCAATTTAGAACCAGTCTTTCCCCTTTTAAAATTGCATGCACAGAAGCGGTGATTTCAAATGCAATGTCTCCAACTTGCATTTTATCTCCATCCTTTTTAAATGAAACAAATTCACAATCTGGTTCTATAAAGTTGAAAATGGTTTTTGCTACTTCAACCCCTGCAAGTATACCATCCTCTTTTATTTTGAGAATTGCTTTACCTTGTTTTGTGGCAGGGATGCAGCTTAAAGTGGAATGATCTCCACTCCCAATATCTTCTTTTAGTGCAGCATCCACTAGGGTAGCCAATGCAATATCAAATGAATTCATGCGACTTTTAGCTAATTCTCATGGTTATAATATACAAGGTCCCGTTTTTTTGCTTTAATTGTACAGTAATGCTATAGCTTTTACCCGAAGTGGTTAATTTTCCCAATATATAAACTAGTGTACCCTTTCCACCATCAGAAACCTTTTCAAATCCTTTTATTCCTTTTTCAAGATAAAATGATTTTAAAGCTAAAGCAGCTTGGTTTTTGCTCATATTTTTTACTTCATCCTTATCCAATAATTTCAGGTCTACATAATCATCTAAATATGTAGTAATCATATCTGGGTTAGCCAATTTTAACGCCCTTATAACCATATCTGTTTCAGATTGGGCCTGGGCATTAAAGAATCCGCCCAAAACAAAACCAATTACTAAAATCAAATTCTTCATAAAATCCATTTAAACTTAAAATGTGCTATAATCATGCCAAAATTGGTCATTTTTACCGATTTGATAAATGTACAGCCAAAAGCTGAATGAGAAATAAGTTAACTTTAACGCATGAGTAAAAAAGTAATATTAATTATCATGGATGGCTGGGGTTTAGGACAAGTGAAGTCTGCTGATGCCATCCAAAATGCGAATGTGCCATTTGTAAGTTCTTTATATTCACAATATCCAAATACTACTTTAATCACTTGTGGCGAACAGGTAGGTTTACCCGAAGGGCAAATGGGGAATAGTGAAGTTGGGCATTTAAATTTGGGAGCTGGAAGAATTGTATACCAAGAACTGCAAAGAATAAATGTTGCTGTAAGAGAAGGATCCCTAGCTCAAAATCAAGTATTAATAAATGCGATTGACCTGGCTAAGCAATCTGGCAAAAAGCTGCATTTGTTAGGATTAGTAAGCGATGGAGGGGTACATTCTCATACCAGTCATTTAAAAGCAATTTGTTCTATATGTCATGATCAAGGTTTAAATAATGTTTTTGTACATGCATTTACTGATGGTAGAGATACCGATCCTAAAAGTGGATTGGGATATATACAAGATGTAGAAGCGCATTTAAAAAAGACAACAGGAACTATTGCAACAGTTAGTGGAAGGTATTATGCCATGGATAGAGACAAAAGATGGGAAAGAGTAGCGCAGGCTTATCATTGCTTGGTTAATGCAAAGGGAAATACTGCTGTTTCAGCAGAACATGCTATTCAATCTAGTTATGGTGCAGGAGTAACCGATGAATTTATTTTACCTACAGTTATAATTAAAGCCGATGGAGCCCCTGTTGCAAAAATTGAAGAAGGGGATGTAGTTATAGCATTTAACTTCAGAACAGACCGTTGCAGAGAAATTACCGAAGTGCTTACACAACAAGCTTTTCCTGAACAGAATATGCACCCTTTGAATTTGCATTATACCACAATGACCATGTATGACCAGAAATTTAAAGGGGTAAACGTGATTTTTGAAAATGACAATTTAACCAATACCATTGGTGAAGTGTTGGCCGCTCATGGCAAAAAGCAAATTAGAATTGCAGAAACAGAGAAATATCCTCACGTAACATTTTTCTTTAGTGGTGGCAGGGAAGAGCCTTTTACTGGGGAGTCTAGAATTATGGCGCCATCGCCAAAAGTTGCCACTTACGATTTGCAACCAGAAATGAGTGCTGCTGAACTGACTGAAAAAATTTTACCTGAAATTGCAGCTGAGTCAGCTGATTTTATTTGTTTAAATTTCGCCAACGCCGATATGGTTGGTCATACAGGTGTTTTTAGTGCAGTTGTAAAAGCTGTGGAAACCGTTGATGCATGTGTTGCAAAAATTGTAACGCTCGCTATTGAACATGGGTATACTATTTTCTTAACAGCAGATCATGGCAATGCCGATTATTTAATTAATGAAGATGGCTCTCCTAATACCGCGCATACATTAAATCCTGTGCCCCTATTTGTTATAGATAAAGAATGGAAGGGCAACCTTATTCACGGAAAACTTGCCGATATAGCCCCAACCATCTTAACGTTTATGGAAGTTCCTATACCAGCACAAATGACTGGAAATATTTTAATCAATTAAAAAGCAAAACATGTTTAAAAAATTGCTCTTAGCATTATTAGTTGTTTTACTTGTTCTACAAGCTTTTAGACCAGAAAAAAACAATTCAGGTTATAAAGAAAATGACATCAGTTCCTTGTATCCTGTGCCTGATAATGTAGAACAAATTTTAGTGAAAGCTTGTAATGACTGTCATAGTAATAGCACTGTTTATCCTTGGTATGCAGAAGTTCAGCCAATTGCTTGGTGGTTAAACGACCATGTAAAGGACGGGAAAAAGCACCTGAATTTCAATGAATTTGCAACTTACAAATTAGCTAAGCAATTCCATAAATTAGAAGAAGTTTTTGATGAAGTTAAAGGGGGAGAAATGCCTTTAGAATCTTATACTGTTGTACATAGGGATGCCAAACTTACCGTAGCAGAAAGAAATATTTTGATGGATTGGTCTGTTGCAGTTAGAGATTCGATGAAAGCCCGTTTTCCTGCCGATAGTTTAATTATGAAGAAGAAATAATCTAAGTGGGTTGTTATTTTAAAGGTGGATGATTGCATGTGTAGAAAGATAATATTTTCAAGCATTTTGATGCTGTTGAATGCTCTTGGTGTAAACGCGCAACACCAACTTAGGGATACCATAAAAACAAACTCTACTTTACTAGATGATGTTGTTGTGTATTCAAGTCGTTTTGCAGAAAAGTTTAAGCGAGTAGCACAAACGATTGATGTTTTAAAAACAAAAGAGCAACTTAATTTTCAACTCAATACGGCTGATGCGCTTATAAACTCAGGTAAGTTATTTGTACAAAAAAGTCAGCAGGGCGGAGGTAGCCCAGTAATTAGGGGCTTTGAAGCTAGTCGAATTTTAATGGTGGTGGATGGGGTAAGAATGAACAATGCCATCTACCGTGCAGGTCATTTACAAAATATCATCACGGTAGATAATATGGTTTTGGATCGTATGGAGATATTGTATGGTCCTTCTTCTACGTTATTTGGTAGCGATGCATTAGGAGGCGTAATTAGTTTAAGTACCAAAGAGCCTAATTTGTCTAGCACCTATAAAACTCAATTTTCCGGTGCTGCTACACTTCGTTATTCAAGCGCAATGCAAGAAAACAGGGGCAATATTCAACTGAATATTGGGGGACAAAAATGGGCTTCTTTTACTTCTGTTAGTTATGGAAGTTTTGGTGACTTAATTCAGGGCAGTAATAGACGACCGGAATATCCCAATTTTGGGAAAAGAAATATTTATGTAGAAAGAGTTGGAAATATTGATATTGTTGTACCTAATTCTAACCCCAATAAACAAATAGGTTCTGGCTATAAGCAAGTAGATATAACACAGAAGTTTTTGTTCCAAGCAAGTAAAAATATACAACATGTATTGAACTTGCAATTCTCTAATACCAACGATATACCGCGTTATGATCGGCTATCAGAAATGAATGGAACAGTACCAGTTTTTGCAGAATGGTATTATGGACCGCAAATTAGAAATATGGCTGCTTATCATTTAACAGCTAAAAACCAAGTTGGGTTTTTTAAAGACATCAAAATAACTGCTAGTTTTCAAGACTTGGAAGAAAGCAGAATATCTCGCAGATTTCAAAGCACTAACAAAGATTTCAGGTGGGAACGGATCAATGTTTTTGGATTAAATATTGACGCCAAGCATTATTATGGAAAACATGAATTGCATATTGGGGCAGAGTCTTACAGTAATTATGTAAAGTCAACAGCTGAACGAGTGCATATTACTTCTGGTGCAAAAACCAGGATTACTACTAGGTACGCTGATGGACCAACAACAATGGGTACGCATGCTATTTTTGCGCAGCATACGTATAAAATTTCAGATCAATTAACCATCAACGATGGGCTCCGTTTTAATCTGGTACAACTAAATGCTCAATTTGTAGATACCGCTTTAACCGGATTTCCATTTACAAAAGCTAAGCAAATCAATCAATCAATTACTGGAAATTTTGGTCTTGTATATGCCACAAAAAATAATTTAAGAGCAGCGTTCATATTGAGCACAGGTTTTAGGGCTCCCAATGTGGACGATTTAGCTAAAGTTTTTGATTCAAGAACTGGTTTAGTTGTTGTTCCCAATACCAATATTAAACCTGAGTACACCTATAATATTGAGTTTAATTTAAATAAATACAGCAAATCATTTAATTATGGAGTAGCTGTATTTTATACCGCTTTTGATAATGCATTGGTATTGGATCGATATTTATTTAATGGTCAAGACAGTATTTTTTACAGTGGTATAAAAAGTGCCGTATTTGCTTTGCAAAATAAAGCCAAGGCAGGTTTATATGGGCTTAGTTTAAATGCATCTGTACAGATGGATCAAACTTTTTCAGTAGAAGGTGTAATTAATTTTACTAAAGGGCAATTCAGGGATGCAATAAACGGTAAAACCCCCTTGGATCATGTTCCACCAACCTATGGCAGATTTGCTTTAAAACGCCAAGGCCTAAAATGGAATGCAGATTTATCTGTATTATTCAATGGTTGGAAAAGATTGGCAGCATATAATTTAAATGGTGAGGATAATTTACAATATGCTACCCCAGATGGCATGCCTGCTTGGTATACCCTTAATTTCAGGTCGTCTTTTCATTTGAAAAAGCAAGTTCAATTGCAAATTAACCTTGAAAATATCTTTGACCTTAATTATCGATATTTTGCTAGTGGAATTTCTGCTCCTGGAAGAAATTTATCCCTCTCTTTAAGGGCAGCATTTTAATTTTTAAATTAATATTTATGCTTAGCCTTGGCCAAATGGATAAAGGTGAAGGCTTTTGTTTAATTTGCAGGATGGAAATTAAGAAAGCTGCATACGTTATCTCTAATGCCGATTATAAAGCCTGCCCAACACCGGATAGACCTGAATTTGCTTTTATTGGCAGAAGTAACGTGGGCAAATCTTCTTTAATCAATATGTTGTGCAAGAATAATAAGCTAGCTAAAACTTCATCTGCACCTGGTAAAACCCAACTGATTAATCATTTTGAAATTGAGAGCAGTATTAAATTGAATCAAGGGTTTAAGAAGTGGTATTTAGTAGACTTGCCTGGTTATGGTTTTGCTAAAGTTGCTCAAAGTAGCAGAAGAAGATGGGAGCAAATGATTGAAAATTATTTGCGTAAAAGAGAAAACCTAGTGAATGTTTTTGTTTTAATAGACAGTAGACATAAACCACAAAAAATTGATTTGGAATTTATTAGCCAATTAGACAAGTGGCAAATTCCTTTTAGTTTAGTCTTTACTAAAACAGATAAGGAAAAGCCTGCAGTTGTTGCAAACAATATTCAAGCTTTTTTTGATATCCTTAGAAGCAGTTGGCAATTTTTGCCACAGCACTTTGTTACCAGTGCCGAAAAACACCAAGGGAGAGAGGAGATATTGGCATTTATTCAAATGAAAAATGAATCAATTGCCTAGAACAGTTTCCATTGCTTTTGCTTTGAGCAAACATTCTTCATATTCCAATTCAGGATTACTATAAATAGTAATGCCGCTACCAACTAAATAACTTAAATATTGTGTTTGCGTATTGTACAGTAAGCTTCTGATAACCACATTAAAGTCAAAGTCTTTATTTGGGTTGATATAGCCTACTGCTCCAGAAAAAATGCCTCTTTCAATTGGTTCATATTGATGAATCAATTCCATTACTTTTTTCTTAGGAGCACCAGTCATACTACCCATTGGGAATCCGGTTTCTACCAATTCATTTACACCTATATTATCCATTAGTTGTCCACTGATGGTCGAAATCATTTGGTGTACTTGAGGGAAGCTGTAAATGCCATACAATTCTTCAACTTTTACGGTTCCTGCTTGGCACACCCTACTAAAGTCGTTTCTGACCAAGTCTACTACCATTACATTCTCGCTTCTGTCTTTGCTACTTTGAAAAAGTTCATTTTTAAGCTGAGCATCTTTTACTTCATCATTAAGTGCTCTTTTTACAGTTCCTTTAATGGGTTGAGAAATCATCTTAGTCCCCTGTTTTTTTAACCAACGTTCGGGGCTCGCGCAAATTAGATGGGCATTATTCTCTTTGTAATAACAGGCAAATGGAGTAGGGGACAATTCAGTTAATTTCTGGTACAATGCAATGGGGTTAACTCTTGCATTCTGCGAATGAAATTCTTGACAAAAATTAATTTCATAACAATCACCTTTTTGAATATGGGCTTGTAATTGTTGAATAGTAGCAATATATTTTTCTTTGGTCATGCCAGCAGTAATGCTGATAGGATCAATATTGCTTATTGCTCTTTTAGTTGAAATTAATTCTTCAAAAATTGCTTCAGGTAATAATGAATAGCTTTCAATAGTTAGCCATTCATTGTTGAGCGTTAAAATGTGATCTGGTCTAAAAAAGAAGGCATCACTAAAATGAATTGGATTCTTCTTTTGAGTACCATCTAAATGTTTGGCATTGTATTCATATGAAAAATGTCCGAAAAGCCAATCTTGATTGGTTGTATAAAAGGCATCAATTGCTTCAGCTGTGTCAGGGCCTGTAATTCTGCATATTTCACCAGCTGCAGCAATACATTCTACTGAATGGTGAATAGAATCATATTGGTGGTTATCTAAAAAAGAGCAAACACTGAACTGGTTAACCCAATGCAGTATTTGCTCTTTTATATTAGGTATGTCCTTTACAGGGTATACCTTTTTAGTTCTTTTCAAAATGGTATGAACTTTTAAAAATCGTCGTCCTCGTCATCATCAAAGCCACCGCTCTTGTCATTAAAAAGATCAAACTCTTTAAAGTCTTCATCTACTTTAAAGTCTTCCTCTTCTTCTTCTTTTTTCTTTCCGCCAGTCGCTTTTTTACCCTTACTCTTTGGTAAGTCAAATTCATCAAAATCAGGATCCCAACTGTCGTCTTCTTCAGAAGCCTCCCAGTCATCTGCAGTTTCATCTGCTTCATCATCTAAGTCTTCGTCGTCATCATCCGCAGTTTTTTTAGCAGATGATTTTGCGCCTGCTTTTTTAGCAGAAGACTTCACAATGGGTTCATCGTCTTCCAAATCATCATCATCGTCGTCGTCGTCCTTTTTCTTTGCTTTAGGAGACGGTTTACTTGCGGCTACTTTTGCCGGTACTTTTGGGGTAGAGGATTTCTTATCCTTATCAGACTTCGCTGCCATATTTCTAATAAGATTTAGAGCGTAAAATTTGTACGCAAAATTGTATTAACCAAATAAATTTTTCAATATCAAATCAAATGCCAAAACTACAAGCTAACTATCTGCTCTCTTCCTGGGCCATTAGAAACATACTTAACAGGTGCACCCACATAATTGTTGATGAAATCAATATAAGTATTCATTTCTGCTGGTAAAGCAGCTGCAGTTTTGATGTTAGAAGTATCTGTATTCCAGCCTTTAAAAGATTGAAGCACAGGGCTGATCTTAGCTCTGGAAATTTGATAAGGTACTTCTTCTGTGATTTTTCCATTTACATCGTAAGCTGTGCAAACTTCCAAATCTTTAAAACTATCTAAAACATCTGCTTTGGTCATGATAATTTTAGTAACACCATTAATCATACAAGTGTATTTTAATGCTACTAAATCTATCCAGCCACAACGTCTTGGTCTACCTGTAGTAGCGCCAAATTCGCTGCCAATTCTTCTTAATTCTTCACCAGTTGCATCTTCTAATTCTGTAGGGAAAGGACCACTTCCTACTCTAGTGCAATAGGCTTTAGATACACCCATTACATCGTTTATTTTTTTAGGGGATACGCCTAAGCCCGTACAAACACCCGCTGAAATGGTATTAGATGAAGTCACAAAAGGGAATGTGCCGAAATCGATGTCTAGCATACTTCCTTGAGCACCTTCTGCCAATACTTTTTTCCCTTTGGTAATTTGGTCATTCACAAAGTATTCGCAGTTAATCACATTCAAGGTTTTCAAAAACTCTAAGGCTTCAAAAAACTCTTCTTCCCAAGTTGAAATATCTTCAATAAAATGAAAATTATCCAACAATTTCTGGTGCTTTAAACGAAGTTTGATGTATTGACTGGTAAAGTTTTTGTCTAATAAATCGCCTACTCTTAAGGCATTTCTGCCGGTCTTGTCCATGTAAGCAGGTCCAATTCCTTTTAAGGTTGAACCAATTTTGCTTTCCCCTTTAGATAATTCTGATGCTTTATCTAAAGCTCTATGGGTAGGTATAATTATATTAGTACGCTCTGAAATAAATAAATTTTTTCTTACATCAATTCCATGTGCTGCAACTGCATCACATTCTCTTTTTAGCGTAACAGGATCTAATACTACACCACCACCAATAATATTTACTTTATCCTGATGAAAAATGCCTGAAGGAATTTGGTGTAATACCATTTTCTTTCCTTCTACATAAAGTGTGTGTCCAGCATTGGGACCACCTTGAAAACGGGCTACGATATCATAATTAGGAGCAAAATAATCTACTATTTTACCCTTTCCTTCGTCGCCCCATTGTAAGCCTAATATTACGTCAACCATAGTTTATTGTCTAAGGCGCAAAAATAAGGGATAAGAATAAGAGTTTGGGGTTAAATATTTAACCTTCTTTTTCCGTATCAAAACGATCAACGGTTTGAATTCCATTGAGCGATTTTAATCGATTTACCAGCTCTTCTAATTCTTCTTTGTCGTGAACAAAAACTTTGATAGTTCCCTCAAATAATCCTTCTCGTGAATCAATACTTAATCCTGAAATATTGATGCGCAAATCTCCGCTGATTACATTCGTTATTTTATTAATAACACCTACGTCGTCTAGCCCAACAATCTTTAACCCTGTTAAGAAAGAAATTTCTTTATTCTTGGCCCATTTGGTTTTAACAACCCGGTGACCATAGTTGGCCAGCAGTTGAGTAGCATTGGGACAACTGGTTCTATGTATAATTAACCCTTTGCCTGTACTCACAAACCCAAACACGTCATCCCCTGGAATTGGGTTGCAGCATTTGGCCAAAGTGTACATGATTTTATCACTGCTTTCGCCAAAAATGATTAATTCGGAATCCTTTTTTGAAATCGTTTTTGTTGAATCAGCAATTAAATCATTAAAAACAGGCTTGGGTTTTGGAATTTCAATTTTATCTCCAAGTATTTGAAAGTCTTTTAGTTCTCTTAAATCAATTGCTTTGGTAGCAATTTTATAGTTCAGGTCTAATGCAGAGTTTAACTTATAAAACTGCATTAGTTCATCTATATTATGTTGACTATAAGCTGCCCCAATTGATTCCAATCTTCTTTGTAAAACATATTTACCATCCTCGGCTATTTTTCTTTTCTCTTCGCGTAAACTGTCTTTGATTTTATTTTTGGCTTTGGCAGTAACTACCATATTCAGCCAATCTTCTGAGGGCTTTTGTTTATTGCTGGTAATGATTTCTATTTGGTCGCCACTTCTTAGTTTATGGCCAATTGGCACCAGTTTGTGGTGCACTTTTGCTCCAATACATTTGGTGCCAATAGCAGAGTGAATAGAGAAAGCAAAATCAAGCGCGGTGCTACCGGTAGGCAACATCTTCACTTCCCCCTTTGGGGTATACACATAAATTTCTTCTGCTAAAAAAGAAGTTTTAAAGTCTTGCAAAAAATCTACCCCATCTGTATCGGGCGCACCCAACACTTCTCTAATTTGACCAAACCATTTATCAAAACGGTCTTCGTCGTTTCCATCTTTTCCTTCTTTGTATTTGAAGTGAGCCGCCAATCCTTTTTCGGCAATTTCATTCATTCGCTTGGTTCTTATTTGAACTTCCACCCATTTACCCTGCGGACCCATTACCGTGGTATGCAAAGCCTCGTAACCATTGCTTTTGGGGTTGCTTAACCAGTCTCTTAATCTTTCAGGAGAGGGATTGTACTCGTCGGTTATCATAGAGTACACTTTCCAGCACTGCTCTTTCTCTTTTTCGGGTGGGGCATTCAAAATAACCCGAATGGCAAACAGATCGTACACTTCTTCAAAAGCCACCGATTTTTTCTTGATTTTATTCCAGATAGAATGTATGCTTTTGGGTCTGCCATAAATTTCAAAATCAAAATCGGCAGCAACTAATTTTTCGCGAATAGGTCTAATGAATTCGTTGATATAACGGGTTCTTTCGCGCTTGGTTTCCGATAATTTTTTAGCAATGTCTTTGTAAGCCTCTGGTTCCATGTATTTCATGGAAAGGTCTTCTAGTTCGGTTTTGATGCTGTATAACCCCATTCTATGCGCTAGAGGCGCATATACCCAAACCGTTTCAGAAGCAATTTTTAACTGCTTCTCTCTTTTCATATGGTCTAGGGTTCGCATATTGTGCAAACGGTCGGCCAACTTTATAAGAATAACCCTAGGATCATCGGTTAAGGTTAATAGAATTTTTTTAAAATTTTCTGCTTGTTGACTGGTATTGGTGTCTATTACTCCTGAAATTTTGGTCAGTCCATCTACAATTTTGGCAATCTCCGTACCAAATTCCATTTCAACATCTTCCAAGGAAATATCGGTGTCTTCAACAGTATCGTGTAACAAAGCGCAAATGGTACTTCTTACTCCCAACCCAATTTCTTCCACGCAAATCATGGCAACTGCAATGGGGTGAAGAATATAGGGCTCCCCACTTTTTCTGCGCATCGTTTTGTGCGCATTGGCAGCCATTTCAAAAGCGGTTCTTAGTAATTCTTTATCCCCTTTTTTAAGTTTAGGGCGCAAGGCTTTTAATAATGCGCGATAATGGCGAATGATTTCTTTTTTCTCCTGTTCTTCGTTCAGCGTGTATTTGGCTAAACTAGGCTCTATTGACTGAATTGGGGCTGAATCCATACCCTACAAAGATAGGAAAAGGCTTCATTTGAATTTGTTTTATGACGCTGCTCAAGAATGGCTTACCTTAAATAAAATTTTTTCTTGAAGCCCATCTATTTTCATATTTGTATAATTGCTTTTATTCTTTTGTTTATAAGTCTTCAACAAACAAAAGCCCAAAACCTTGTTCCCGATACGGTAAAAACAGGTATTTACGTTACCAGTATTCACGACATTGATTTCAAGCAGAAAGAATATACCATCAATTTATGGCTTTGGATGCGCTACAAGAACCGCGATTTTGAATTTGATAAATACCTAGAAGTACCGAATGCCAAATCGGTAACCAAGCTGTATTCTACCATTGACTCTTCTGGTGGAGATTATTTTATGCAGATGAAACTCCAGTGTATTATGAAAGACAATTGGAGTATACAAAACTTTCCATTCGATCGGCAACGCCTTTGGTTTTCAATTGAGAATTCGCAATTTGATGCCAGCGAATTGGTATTTGCAAGAGATACTTTAGGAAAGAACTATGATCCCCGTTTCACTTTAAGAGGTTGGGTTATTGACAGTTTTGTTACAAGCACTTCTGTTAAGATGTATGAGTCTGCATTTGGAGATCCATCTATTGATACAGCACATACAGAGTATGGATCTTATAGAGCAAGAATTAGTTTAAGCCGAGATGCAGGGGATTTATTTTGGAAAATGTTTTTAGGAATGTACATCTCTTTCTTAATAACCTATATCTGCTTTTTCATTCATGCAGATAATATTGATTCCCGTTTTGGATTAAGTGTGGGTGCTTTATTTGCAGTGATTGGGAATAAGTATGTAGTAGAGTCATCTTTGCCTGAGTCTACCACATTTACCTTGGTAGATTTATTACATGGAATTACTTTAATATTCATCATTGCAGGAGTGAGTTTATCCATTTACTCATTAAAATTGCAGAAGCAAGGGAAACTGGCAGAGGCCAATAAATTTGATATGATAACCGCCCAAGTATTTTTAGTGATTTATGTTGGATTAAATAGTTGGTTAATCTGGAAAGCCAATCAACAATAATTTCTATTTACATTTGCGCTGCAATGACCGCTACCGCTAAAAAGAAAATATTCGATTTCAGTTTATTAAAGCGCATCTTCTTTTTTGTAAGACCTTATTCTTCCTATTTTTATTTGAGTTTGGTGCTCGCTATTTTTATGGCGATTGCCGCTCCAGTAAGGCCTTACTTGATTCAGCTAACGGTAAATGGGGCAATCGGGAAAGCAGCACAGGTTCCAGATTGGGTAAAATGGGTGTTATTCGGTAATGATTTGTCCGATGTGAGTGGGTTCATTATTGCTGTTACAATTTTTCAGATCAGCTTTTTAATTATTGAAACCGCCTTCCGTTTTTTATTTTCCTATATCACTGCCTGGATGGGACAAAATGTGGTGAAAGATTTGCGAGTTACCGTATACAAAAAAGTATTGGGCCTGAACTTAAGGCAGTTTGATCAAACCCCTATTGGCACGCTCACAACAAGAACCATCAATGATATTGAAAGCATCAACGAAATTTTTTCGGATGGTTTAATCCCTATAGTGGCCGATTTGCTCACTATTATTATTACCCTAGCCACCATGTTTTATATGGATTGGAAATTGACTTTGGTTAGTTTAACGCCATTCCCCATCATGATTATTGCCACTTACTATTTTAAAGAGAGTGTGAACAAAAGTTTTATGCAGGTTCGAAACGCAGTGGCTGCGCTAAACGCATTCGTACAAGAACATATAACCGGGATGCAAGTAGTACAAGTATTTGCTGCAGAAGACAAAGAAGCAGGTGCATTTAAAAAAATAAATGAGAAGCATAGAGATGCTAATATCAATGCCATTTTTGCCTATTCTGTTTTTTTCCCTGTGGTAGAAGTGGTGTTGGCAGTGAGTATGGGTATTTTAGTTTGGTGGATTGCCGACCGAACTTTGGATGCAGGTTTGTTGGTTGCTTTTATTTTATATCTCAACCAAATTTTCAGGCCTTTGCGCGTAATTGCAGACAAGTTTAATGTACTGCAAATGGGAATGATTGCAGCGGAAAGGGTGTTGAAAGTACTAGACAATACCGATGAATTGCCGCCAACTTCATCGGATGCTTTTGCCCCAAAGCATATCAAAGGAGATATCTCATTTAAAAACGTGAGTTTTTCTTATACTGGCACTCAAAATGTGCTACATGATATCAGTTTTGAAGTAAAAGCAGGAGAAACAGTTGCATTGGTAGGTCATACTGGAAGTGGAAAAACCTCTATCATCAGTTTACTCAACCGTTTGTATCAAATTCAAGAGGGGGAAGTTGCTATTGATGGGGTAGATATAAGCCGCTGGGATACAGACTGTCTGCGTAAAGGGATAGGGGTGGTATTGCAAGACGTTTTTTTATTTTCGGGAACGGTTATGGACAATATAACCCTCCGAAATCCAGTAATTACGCTTGCTCAGGTAGAAGAAGCAGCTAAAATGATAGGGGTGCACGATTTTATTATGCAATTGCCAGGGGGCTATCAGTACAATGTAATGGAGCGCGGAAATACGCTTAGTTTGGGTCAACGTCAACTGATCTCTTTTATAAGGGCCCTATTGTACAATCCCGCTATTTTAATTTTAGATGAAGCCACTTCTTCCATTGATACCGAAAGCGAACTATTGATAGAAAAAGCCATTGACACCCTTATTTCGGGCCGAACTTCTATTGTTATAGCCCATCGCCTAAGTACAATAAGAAAAGCCAATCAAATAATTGTGTTAGACAAGGGGGAATTGAAGGAAAAAGGGAGTCATGCCAATTTATTGGCAGCAGGAGGATTCTATGCCCAATTACACGAAATGCAGTTTGAGAAAAAGAAAGCTGTTTTGCAGTAAATTTCCCCCATCTACCCTTATCTTTGCCGCAAATTTAGAGATGGGTATGGCCTCAAAAAGCATAAAAACATTACTGGTAGCTGTTTTCAGCATATTCTTATTGCTTTTTTCTGCGAATTCATTTGCGAGCGACGCACCAGCTGGCGGCGCCGAAAAGCACGAAGCAAGTTCATTTGATCCGGCCAAGCTCATTATGGAGCATATCATGGACGCCCATGAGTTCCATTTCGCTACTATTGGCGAAAAGCATATCAGCATTCCATTGCCTGTAATTCTATATTCTCCAGAGAGAGGATTGACCATGTTTAATTATTCAAAATTTAACCATGGACACGATGTATACGAAGGGTATAAATCAGAAGAAGGACATATTGTTGCCGTAAATGCTGCAGGGGAACACGACACAACGGTTACTGTATACGATATGAGTTTAACACGTAACGTGGTACAAATGTTTATAGCCCTTATACTATTATGTGTATTAATGATTGGGGTAGCAAATAAATACAAACGCAATGGCGCTAAAGTTGCTCCAAGTGGATTTCAAAATGCAGTGGAACCCGTTATCACATTCGTTAGAGACGAAGTGGGTAAACCAAACTTAGGACATGCATATGAAAAATTCATGCCTTATTTGCTCACCGTTTTTTTCTTCATCTTGATTAATAACTTGATGGGATTAATTCCTGGTTCTGCTAACGTAACTGGAAATATTGCATTCACTATAGTATTAGGGGTGATTAGTTTCTTTGTTATTTTATTTAGTACCAACAGACATTTTTGGGCGCATATTTTTAACCCGCCAGTACCTGGTTTTGTTAAACCAATTCTAGTGCCTGTAGAGTTCTTGGGAATTTTCACTAAGCCTTTTGCTTTGATTGTCCGTTTGTTTGCCAATATGGTTGCAGGACACATTGTAATTACTTGCTTTGTGATGTTGATCTTCATTTTTGGTGCCATGAGTAAAGTTGCAGGTTGGGGTTTTGCTCCTGTATCTATGGCATTTACCATTTTCATTTATTTTATAGAGATATTGGTTGCATTTATTCAAGCGTTCATCTTTACCAATTTGACTGCCGTATTTATTGGTCAGTCAATGGAAGGTGCACACCACGATGAAGCGCATCATTAATTTTTTTTATCATTAAAACAAACAGTATGTCAGTTATTAACACTTTGTTGGATGTTAGCATGAGCCATTTAGGTGGTGCTATTGGTGCAGGATTAGCTGCAATTGGTGCCGGTATTGGTATCGGTCAAATTGGTAAAGGTGCTGTAGAAAGCATTGCTCGTCAACCAGAAGCTTCTAACGACATCCGTGCAAACATGATCTTGACTGCCGCTTTCGTTGAGGGTGTTGCCCTTTTCGCGGTAATCGCAGGTATCTTGGCTGTATTAAAAGCCTAGTTGCACAAACTTTTTACTGCATCGTGCGCACAGGGCAATCGATGCAGTAATCTTTAATTAAACATTGAAGTTTTAAACTTATAATATGGAATTGTTAAACCCCGGAGTAGGATTGTTGGTATGGACTTTACTAGCATTCCTTGTTGTATTCTTCTTGTTGAAAAGCTTTGCATGGAAGCCCATTTTAGCTTCATTGAAAGAACGAGAAACCGGTATTGCTGATGCTATTGCTTCTGCAGATAAAGTGAAAGCTGAAATGGCTGCACTTAAAAATGAGAACGAAGCAATGATGGCTAAAGCTCGTGAAGAAAGAGCGGTGATGATTAAGGAAGCAAAGGAAACAGCAGATAAAATGGTTTCAGACGCTAAAGACAAAGCGAAGTCTGAGTACGATCGTATTGTAGCAGAAGCGCAAACTGCCATCACGCAACAAAAAAATGCAGCTTTAACAGATGTAAAAAATCAAGTAGGTGCATTGGTAATTGAAGTAGCAGAAAAAGTGTTGAACAGAGAATTGTCTAACAGAGGCGATCAAGAAAATTATATTAAACAATTAGCTGAAGGCGTTAAACTGAACTAATACATGTCGAACCCAAGATTAGCAGACCGATATGCCAAAAGCCTAATTGATCTTTCAACAGAAAGAAATCAATTAGATGCTGTGCGTACAGATATGCAATATATTCAGGCACTTTGCAAGGGAAGCCGCGATTTCGTAAATGTACTTCGTAGCCCAATTATTAAAGCAGACCAAAAAGAAAAAATGTTGGTTGCTGTAATGACTGGTAAGGTTTCTGAATTAACTGCCGTATTTAGCAATTTATTGGTAAGAAAAGGAAGAGAAAGTGATTTGCCAGAAATCGCCAATGCTTTTATTAACCAATACAATGCATTAAAAGGGATACATCAAGTAAAATTAACTTCTGCTGTACCTGTTTCTGAAGAGTTGAAAAACTCAATCAAAGAACGCGTGCAAAAAGCCAATGATTTTATTACTGTAGAATTAGAAACAGTAGTAGATCAAAAATTAATTGGTGGGTTTGTGTTGGAATTTAATAACAAGCAAGTTGATGCAAGTATTGCAAATGATTTGCGTGAGATTAAAAAACAATTCCTTCTGAATCAATACGTAGCCAATATTAGATAAACAATACATTAAGATCAACTTTTAAATCATACAAAATGGTAGATATTAAACCAGATGAAATATCAGCGATACTGAGACAGCAACTCAGCAATTTCAATGCTTCTGCCGAACTAGAAGAAGTAGGAACCGTATTGCAGGTGGGTGATGGTATTGCCCGTGTGTACGGCCTTAACGGTGTACGAAGCGGTGAACTGGTAGTATTCGAAAACGGTGTTAAAGCAATTGCCCTTAACCTTGAAGAAGACAATGTGGGTGTGGTTTTAATGGGTGAAAGCGGAAGTATTAAAGAAGGTGCTAAAGTAAAAAGAACCGGACAGATTGCTTCTATCAAAGTAGGTGAAGGAGTAGTTGGTCGTGTTATCAATACTTTAGGAGAACCTATTGATGGTAAAGGTCCTATCAAAGGTGAATTGTATGAAATGCCATTGGAGCGTAAAGCACCAGGGGTAATTTATCGTGAGCCAGTAAAAGAACCGTTACAAACTGGTATTAAAGCAATTGATGCAATGATTCCAGTTGGTCGTGGTCAACGTGAGTTGGTAATTGGTGACCGTCAAACTGGTAAAACTGCTATTTGCATTGATACCATTATTAACCAAAAAGAATTTTTTGACGCAGGTAAGCCTGTATATTGTATATATGTTGCGATTGGTCAAAAAGCATCTACTGTTGCTGGGGTAATGAAAACCTTAGAAGACAATGGTGCAATGGCTTACACAACCATAGTTGCAGCTTCTGCATCTGATCCTGCTCCATTACAATTCTACGCTCCATTTGCTGGTGCGGCTATAGGTGAATTCTTTAGAGATACCGGTAGACCAGCATTGATTGTATTTGATGATTTATCAAAGCAAGCAGTTGCTTACCGTGAAGTTTCATTGTTGTTAAGAAGACCTCCAGGGCGTGAAGCATATCCAGGAGACGTATTCTATTTGCATAGCCGTTTATTGGAAAGAGCTGCAAAAGTAATTGCCAATGATGATGTAGCTAAAAACATGAATGACTTACCAGAGTCTATTAAGCATTTAGTGAAAGGTGGTGGTTCTTTAACCGCATTGCCAATTATTGAAACTCAAGCGGGTGACGTATCTGCATATATTCCTACGAACGTAATTTCTATTACCGACGGACAGATTTTCTTAGAAGGTAACTTGTTTAACGCAGGTATTCGTCCGGCAATTAACGTAGGTATTTCTGTAAGCCGTGTGGGAGGTAATGCGCAAATTAAGTCTATGAAAAAAGTGGCTGGTACACTTAAACTTGACCAAGCCCTTTACCGTGAGCTAGAAGCTTTCTCTAAATTTGGTGGAGACTTAGATGCTGCAACTAAATCAGTAATTGATAAAGGTGCTAGAAACGTAGAAATTTTAAAGCAATTGCAGTATTCTCCAATGTCTGTAGAAAAGCAGGTTGCTATTATCTATTTGGGTACGTTGGGTCTTTTACGAGAAGTAGCAGTTAAAAAAGTAAAAGAATTTGAAGCTCATTTCTTAATGGAAATGGAAAACAAATTACCTGATGTATTAGCAGAATTTAAGAAAGGAAACTTACCTGAAGATGGTCTAAAGAAAATGACCGAGCTTGCTAAAGGAATTGGCGAGCAGTATAAATAAGGTGTAGTTCAAAAATATGAAAGAGGTTGTCTTAACAGGCAGCCTCTTTTTTTTGTACTTGGTTTTTGATTTTTCAATAATAATGTAATTTTAATAAATGCATCAAAAGCCCTTTATTGAGACCATTCATCTGTTTAAGCCTATTCATGATGCATTAATAAATGTGTTAAAAGAACTAGAACCAGGTGATTGGGAAAAGCCAACATTGGCCAAACAATGGACGGTAAAAGACATTGTTGCGCATTTACTAGATACAACAACTAGAGGAATTGCTATTCTTAGAGATGGTCATTTTGGATACAGTGGTCCAGTTAATGAGGAATATACTACGTTGGTAAATTATATTAATGAGCTTAATGCTCAATTTATTCTAACCGCAAAAAGATGGAGCCCGCAATTGTTGATTGAATTATTAGAACAGTATGGCCCTGTTCATACGCAACTATTAGCCGATTTAAATCCATTTGAGAAAGCAATTTTTTCCGTTGCATGGGCAGGGGAAAAAGAATCTTTAAACTGGTTTCATGTTGCAAGAGAATACACAGAAAAATACCATCATCAAATACAAATTCGGGAGGCAGTAAATAAAACAGCTGCCATCATCACTCCTGAATTATTTAAACCTTTTATCCAAACATTTTTTGTAGGACTTCCGCACTTATTAAGAAATCATACTGCTCCAGCTCATGCTATTATTGCAATTGAAATTGCGGGAGCAATGGGAGTGATTGGGTATTTGCAATACCACAATCAACAATGGAATTTTTTAGATGAATCACCAGGTGATAAATTGTATGCCAAAACAATTATTCCAGCAACTATTGCTTGGAAGCTTTTTACCAAAGGTGTTACACCTAATGAGATATTGAATGAAATTAAGCTAGAAGGGAATCAAGCAATAGCTACTCAGCTATTGCATTTAGTTGCAGTGATGGCATAATTTTTCACTTTAGTTTTCTATACTTTGAAAAAGCTTGGTTTGCGAATAGTAACAGCTGAACCCTTTGCAAGCATTACACTTTCAGGATTTGCGGTTAAATAGGGTACAAATGCAGGTCCATATAAACCAGCAATATCTGCATTAAGTTCATGGTAAGTAACTGGATAAATTTCCCAACGTGGATGTTCTACTCCGTATTCTATCAGTGTATTTTTATTGAGTTGATTGTAACCCCAATAGTGTTCAAAAATAAATTCTTCTTTGCTATCTGGGGCAATTGACTGTGGTCGGTTAAGTGCTTTCACTTTTAAACTATTCCATTGTTGTTTGTTTTGCCATTCATAGTTCAGTTGCAAAAAATCGTTTTCGAGATGGGCTTGATGCTGCATGGGCATTCTGCTATAATGTTCATTGTATAATCCATTTGCAATCCATGCTATCAAATGCTTAGGAACAATTTCGCTAATAAATGCAACACCCCTTTTCCAATTTACACCGTCAAATCTTTTTACATAAAACCGAAGGTTAACTTCTTCGAAATTGGTATGGAATGGCCATTTCATACCAAATACTTTTGTGTTATTAAAAAGAAAGCCAACAACACTCGCTAATGCTTTCCCTTCAAATAAGTCTAATTCTGTTCCTTTTGGAAGGTGGGGAACCAGTATTTCAGGAGGAATTTGATAATTCAGCATCACCAAGTATTCCCATTGCGCAGTAAGGAAGACAGCTTTCTCTTTCATAAATTGTTCATTATCAATACTTAAACAATATAGTTCATTTAAAAGTTGGCTGACCCATAAAAAATTTATAAAATAATTTGGTTTATAAAATAAACTAGTCTATGTTTGTTTTGTCAAACGAATAAAATGAAAGCAATTCTACTATTTATTGCAGGGATGATATTGGCGGGCTTATTAAAAGCACAAGTACTTGTAAAAGGAACCGTAAAAGATAATAAAGGGCGTATTCTAGCTGGGGCCAATATTGCCTTAAAAGACAGCTATGATGGAACCATGTCTGATTCCACTGGATCTTTCTCATTTAAAACAACCGAAAAAGGAAATGCGCTATTGGTGGCTAGTAATATTGGGTATAAGACCATGGAGCTTCCAGTTGTTTTGGGAACTGATTCGGTGGTAATCAGCTTTATCTTAAAAGAGGAAATCAATGAATTAAAGGCAGTCATCATCACAGCAGGATCTTATGAAGCAAGCGACAAGAAAAAAGGAACTGTGTTAAAAGCATTGGATATTGCTACCACTGCTGGAGCAAATGCAGATATTTCTGCTACCATTCAAACATTGCCAGGGGCACAAAAAGTAGGCGAGCAAGAAGGATTATTTATCAGGGGTGGTTCTGCTGAAGAAGCTAAAATCATCATCGATGGTACTGTAGTGAATAATTTCTTTTACAGCAGTGTTCCTGGAATTTCTCAAAGAGGCCGATTTTCACCGTTTTTATTTAGTGGAACTGTTTTTAGCAGTGGAGGTTATTCTGCTTTATATGGACAAGCTTTAAGTAGTGTGTTAAGTTTAGAGAGTTTAGATATTCCCGAAAAATCTGAATTACAAGTAGGACTCTCCCCATTATTTGCAACAGTGGGTTTACAACAAGTTGCAAATAATAAAAAATCCAGTTATGGTTTCAGTTACAATTGGACCAATTTAGCTGTATATCAAAAATTAGTACCACAGGCTCCAGACTTTTTTAAAGTACCTGATTTTCATACGGCCGACATGAACTATCGTTTTAAAACAAAAAAGAATGGGGTATTTAAAATCTATGCCTATTATAACTCAGGTACATTGGGTGTCAGAAACCCTTCTTTAGATAGCATTGGCTTATGGAATGCTTTTAGTTTGAAAAATCAAAACCTATTTACCAATTTAAGTTTCAGACAATTTTTAGGAAATGGATGGAAAATAAATATCGCAGCCAGCGTTAGTTACAATAAAGACGAAATTCTTACACAGGTTCAAAATCAACAATATCAAGCTGTTCCTATTACAAATATTTCTGTAATTGATCAAACTGGTTACTCCTTAAATGCAAATCAATGGATGTTACAAGGAAGAGTGGTGGTAGATAAAAGATTTGGAGCAATTAATACCATTCGATTTGGAGCAGAAGTATGGAATAATGCCGACAGTAGCCGTTTTCAAAGTATGAACGGATTATTTCCTTCTAGTGTAAATGATTTTTATAAAGCAGGATTTGCAGAAGCAGATTTATATATTACCAATGAATTGGCTTTTAGGCCTGGAGTTCGAATAGAACATAGTAGTTTATTAAATAAAATGAATGTAGCACCAAGAGCTGCGCTGTCTTATAAATTGGGAAAGAATAGTCAAGTAACTGCAGACTATGGAATATTTTATCAAACACCTGAAAGGAGGTACTTGATTAATCAGCCTCCAGTCAATTTTTTAAGAGCAGATCATTATATTCTTACCTATCAACATATTTCGAGTAGTTATACTTTCCGTGTTCAGGCTTTTTATAAAGACTATGTCAGTTTGCTTAAGACTTCAAATAATTTTCCAACTACAGTGAGTAATGCTGGATTAGGATATGCAAAAGGAATAGAATTGTTTTGGAGAGATAAAAAGACTTTTAAAAACTTTGACTATTGGATCAGTTATTCCTACTTAGATACCAAAAGAGATTACAATAATTACACCGCTTTAGTACAACCAACATTTGCGGCAACACATAGTGGTAGTGTGGTTTTGAAGAAGTTCTGGGTTAAAAATATGTTTGGCGTAAACTGGAGTTATAATTGGAGTACGGGTAGGCCTTATTTTAATCCGAACAGAAATTCCAAAGACTTTTTAATAGATCGAACCATTGCATATAGTTCCAATAATTTCAGCCTGAATTGGTTGCCCAAAATAGGAAAAGCCAATGCGGTAGTAGTGCTAGGTGTAAACAATGTATTTAATGAAAGACAAATTTTTGGATACAATTACAGTAGTAGATTAAGAGATACCAATGGCGATTTAATTCGTTCAGAAATTAATCCACCAGCAGATAGAAGCTTTTTCTTAGGCATTTTTCTTAGCTGGGGTGTAGATCGTTCTCAACAAAATATCAATAACAATCTTTAATAAATTAAATCAACACTTAAATTTTAAAACATGAAAAAGATATTAATGGCATTTGCACTTTTTGCAACTCTTGGATTAAATGCACAAAGTAAATATGAATCAGCTATGCAGAATGGCTTATCTAAAATGAAAGAAAGTAAAACACCCGATGAAATGAGCGCTGTTGCTTCGTTTTTTGAAAGAGTAGGCGATGCAGAGAAAAACCAATGGCTGCCTTATTATTATGCTGCGAGAAATTATACCATTGCAGCATTCATGAACCCTGCTTCAGATAAAGACAAAGTAGCTGAAAAAGTAAATGAGTTGATTACAAAAGCAGAAGCAATTGAAAATAATAATGCAGAAATCTTTTGTTTAAAGCAACAAGTGGCGGTAATGCAATTGGTAGTTGATCCAATGAGCAGATGGCAATCGTATGGTGCTATTGCTGCTGAAGCTATAGCAAAAGCAAAAGTAATTGATCCGAATAATCCTAGACCTTATTTATTAGAAGGTCAATACTTAATGAATGTGCCAGAAGCTTTTGGTGGGGGAAAAGCGGTTGCCAAAAAACTATTTGAAAAATCGGTTGAATTATTCGAAAATTTTAAGCCTGCATCTGTATTACATCCAAGTTGGGGTAAAGAGCAAGCAGCACAATTATTGGCTGCTTGTCAGTAATTTGTGTATCTATTTTACCCCTGCTAAATTTGGCAGGGGTATCTTTATATTTCTAAACTGATAGTATGAGTAATCAAGCGCAACTGTCTGCCCAATCTAGTCTTGCATTAATCGAAAGCATGATTAATAAAGCGCAAAATCGTTATTCTGAAAATGGCACATTGTATCTTTTGTGGGGATGGATTATTTTCACTTGCTCATTGGTTCATTATTCTTTGCTTACCTATACTTCTATGGGCGCAAATGCTGGATATGTTTGGATGGTGTTTGGTATAAGTATGGGGGTCGTTTCGTTTATATCAACAAAGCTCGGAAGCTGGCAATTAATGTATGCGCTCATTTTATTGTTATATGGCATGCCTACTTTTTTAACTGGCGCCATCATGCGATTTACACCGCTAAAAATAGGCGGCATCATTTGTTGGTTATTGTCTGTTCCAGCAGTGGTTAGTGCTTGGATTATTCCTGGATATTTATTAAGAGCAAAGTTTAAAAATTCTTTCAATGGCTAATGAAACAAAATTTTCGGAACAAGAAAGTTTGCAGCTAATAGCTGAAATGATTAAAAAAGCAAAAGGCAGTTACCATGATACGGGTATTGGCTCTTTATTGTGGGGCACAGTTGTTTCAGTAGCTTCTTTAATGAGTTATTTGCAAAGAGAATATGATTTCACTTTGGCAATTGATATTTGGTGGTTGGTATTTGCGGCAATAGTTCCTCAAGTATATATTGCTATTAAAGAGAAGAATAATGTTAAAGCAAAGCAATATGATGATGACCTAGTGAATGCAGTTTGGTTGGTTTTCGGCATCAGTATTTTTGGTTTAAGCTGTTATCAAAATATAGTTCCTGTTCAAACTGAAAGACTTATTGCTGAAGAAGGATGGACTATGATGAAACATTTTTCGGACGGAAGACCCGATGAGGTGATTAGACCCTTTACTCCCTCCTTATATTCTGTTTATATTTTAATTTATGCTTTTCCAACTATGGTAACAGGCATGGTTAAAAAGTTTAATCCCATGAAAATTGGAGCAATAATCACTTATGGGTTGTTCATCTTTAGTTTATTTACTGAGAGTAAATATGATATGTTGCTCGGCTCAGCATCGGCGTTAGTTTGCTGGTTTATTCCTGGAATTATATTAAGAAAAAAATATCTGGCTCAGACTAGCCCCAATGTTTAAAGAATTAGACCCCATATTACATTCGCAGTTAAGGTTAGCCATAATGAGTTTACTCATTAGTGTTAAAGAAGCTGAATTTACCTTTATAAGGGAGAAAACGAATGCTACTGCGGGTAATTTGAGTGTTCAAGTCCAAAAACTAAAAGATGCGGGTTATATTGAAGTAATAAAGCAATTCAAAGACAACTACCCTCAAACTACCTGTAAAGTTACCCCAGCAGGTCTGAAGGCATTTGAAGATTATGTGAAAGCGCTTCAGCAATACCTAAAAGTTTAAACATCTTAACTAGTTTTGTTGTTATACAAATCAATGCAACAAATAGTAAAAGTTTCCCAACTCACCAAGCAGTTCAATAGCCTCACCGCGGTCAACCAACTCTCCTTTTCGGTTGAATCTGGTGATGTGTATGGATTCCTGGGTCAAAATGGCGCAGGAAAAAGTACCACCATTCGAATGTTATTGACGCTCATTACACCAACTAGTGGCGATATATCCATATTTGGATACGATTTAAACAAGCACCGCAAAGAAATTTTGCAACAAATAGGTGCTGTCATTGAAAAGCCAGACGTTTACAAGTATTTATCGGCTTATGAAAACCTAAAGTTGTTTGCGAAGTTGAGTGGGGTTAAGCCTTCCAACAAAATGTTGATGGACCAATTGGAAATGGTAGGTCTTGCATCGAGGGCCCATGATACAGTAAAAACCTTTTCTCAAGGAATGAAACAACGATTGGGAATAGGCATTGCTTTAGTGCACAATCCTCAATTAATCATTTTAGATGAACCCACAAACGGACTGGATCCGCAGGGTATTGCAGATATTAGAAATTTGATTCTGATTTTATCTAGAGAGATGAAAAAAACAGTGATTGTTTCCTCGCATTTGTTAAATGAGATTGAGCAAATAGCTACCCGAATTTTAATTATAGATAAAGGCCAGAAATTGGTGGAGGGGTCATCGGCTGAATTATTTAATGATCAGCAAACCATCTTGCAAATAAGTGTGGCCAATAATAATAAGGTTATTCAAACCATACAATCTTCTACTTGGGCAAATAATTTATTGCCCGAACGCGATGGACAAATTATGGTTGGTTTAAATAAAGAAGATATACCCAACTTCAATAGAATGTTGGCAGCATCAGGCGTTGATATTTATTCCTTGCAGGCAAGACATAGTCTGGAAGATTATTTTTTACAAGTAACAGCAGGAAAACAACATGTGGGAACATTTACAAATTGAGTTATACAAAGTATTTAAAAGACCAAGAACTTATTTGTCTTTTGCTGCTATTACTGCTTTAATTGGCGTAATACAATTGGGCCTATTGGTGGATGGGAAAGAATATGCCGACTTTGTAATGGCCGATTTTGCCAATTCATTTAGTGTAGATGGTAAAATATTGAACGGTTATTTTATTTGCTACGTAATTCTTCAACTTCTGTTGGTGCATGTGCCATTATTGATTGCATTAATTGCCGCTGATATGATTTCAGGAGAAGCCAATATGGGTACCTTGAGAATATTATTGACCAAGCCACAATCAAGAACATCCATTGTAATGGCAAAATTTATTGCTTCGGTAATTTATACATTGCTGCTATTAATTTGGATAGCCATCATGGGGTTGTTTTTAAGTATGTTGATTTTTGGAACAGATGATTTGTTCTTAATGAAGAGTAGCTATGTAGTAATTGTAAAAGAGTCGGATGTTTTTTGGCGTTATGCTGGGGCTTTTTGTTTTGCTGCTTTGGCAATGGTTACCGTTGCAGCATTGGGCTTCTTTTTATCTTTTTTTGCAGAAAACTCAATTGGTCCAATTGTAGCAACCATGAGTGTAATCATTGTGTGTACTATTCTTAGTACCATGAATATTCCCTTATTTAATTTGATTAAGCCCTACTTGTTCACTACACATATGATTACCTGGAAAGAGTTTTTTGATTTTAAAGTAAATGATGCCAATGAAGCCATTATTGGGAGTATTCAATATCCTGATAAAATCATCCGATCTGCCACTGTTTTAGGCGTTCATATCGTTTTGTTTGTAGGAAGTGCTGTTTGGTTATTTAGAAAAAAAGATATTCTTAGTTAAAGTAGACCCCAATGAAACTAATCAATAAATTAACCTGTTTACTTTTTGTATTTGGACTTTCAAGTTCAACCCATGCGCAAGACATGAATGTCTTGGTAATGAAAGTAAAAGCCAAATTAGAGAAAGTAAAAGACTATACTGCTGATGGTAGAATGAAAACGGATGTTGCATTTATTAAAGCACCAATTGGTAAAGTAAAAGTGTATTTCAAAAGCCCGGATAAGTTTAAACTGCAACGTGATGGGGGAATCTCTGTATTACCCAAAGGCGGCGTAAGTATCAATATTGGTAGCATGATCATGCAAACTGGATTTGTTGCTATTGATGCAGGAATGAGTACCGTTGGCGGCACTGCTGTTAGAGTAGTAAAACTATTACCAGATGCCGATGCAGGTGAAATTATTTTATCAACCTTATATATTGATGAAGCCAATTTATTAATACGTAAATCGGTTACTACTACCCGCGAAAATGGCACTTATGAAATGGAATTACAGTATGGCAAATATGCGTCTTATGGTTTACCAGATAAAGTGTTATTTAGTTTCAACGCCAAAGACTACAAATTGCCTAAAGGAATTACTTTAGAATTTGATGATACCGACAAAGCAGTTAAAGACAAAATGAAAGGGAAAAAAGGACGAGTAGAAATTAATTACACTGCTTATACTATAAACACTGGTTTAAGCGATGCTATTTTTAAATAGTTAGTACAATTCAATAGTCCAAGTTCTATGCGTATTTTGTCCTGGTGTTAATAGGATCATGCCTTCTTTTTCTCTTAACTCTCCAATAGCATTTACAGAATCAGCTATTCCGCACCATGGCTCGAGGCATACAAATGGGGCGTCTTTTGCACTCCAAATTCCCATGTAAGGAAATTCAGACCATGAAAAGGTAAATCCATGTTTAGATTGATCATTGCATAAGCGAATGGAAGAAGACTCCAATTGTTTAAATACCAACGCATCTCCGTAGAATAACTCTTTGCTTAAATTAATTCTGTTGTTGCTATGAAAAAATGGAATCGGATTTTCGTCAATAAGTCCTTCTGATGTGATAGGCCATTTTCCTCCAGATTCTGATTGGTCAAATTCAAGATAATAATCATTGAATTGGTAAGTATCTTCTAATGGCACTTTAAATGCTGGATGAGCTCCAACAGAAAAATAAAGTGGTTTAACGTCAATATTGGATATTTGATAAGAGCAACTAAGTTTGTTTTTATTGATTTCGTATGTAACAGTAAACCTAAATAAGAATGGATATTGTGCCAATGTTTCAGCGTCTGCGTCTAAGGTTAAACTAACCCGATTATTGCTAGACTCAGTAAGCTTGAAGTCTTTGTCTCGTGCAAAACCATGTCTGGTTAATGAGTAGCTTTCGCCGTTATGCAAAAATTGATTGTTTTTTAAAGTACCTACTATTGGAAATAATACCGGACTTTTCTTTCCCCAAAAAACAGGGTCGCCACTCCATAAATACTCTAATTGAGTTGCTTTATTGTAAAGGCTTTGGAGTTCTGCACCCTTTTCTGATAAGGCAATTTTAAGCTCGTCGTTTTCTAAATAAATCATGGTATTATCCTTCGTTTTCTTCAATTCTTTCATCTACAGCATTGGCCAACATTCTTGCACTAATCTTACGCAATGGGTTACGATTTCTCTCTGCATAACCCATGCGTCTGTTAATAATATCAATGCATTCAAATGTTGCTGCTAAAAAAGATGCATGGTCTGCTTTTCCTTTACCTGCAATGTCAAATGCAGTTCCATGATCGGGGCTGGTTCTTACAGCGGGAAGACCTGCAGTATAATTGACTCCTTCACCAAAAGCCAATGATTTGAACGGAATTAATCCTTGGTCGTGGTACATGGCTAATACAGCATCAAATTTTTCATGCGTACCTCTAGCAAAAAAAGCATCAGCAGGATATGGCCCAAAAATCAACATTTTGTTTTTGGCTTCTTTGATGGCTGGTTTTATGATTTCAATTTCTTCTTTACCAATTAAACCTTCGTCTCCTGCGTGCGGATTTAATGCCAATACTGCAATTTTAGGTTTGTCTATACCAAAATCTTTTTGCAATGATTGGTGAATGATTTGCAATTTGCTGATAATATTTTCTTTAGTGATATGCTTTGCCACTTCTTCAACCGTTACATGTTCTGTAACTAATCCTACTCGCATATTTTCTGCAACCATTAACATGACTACATCATTTACTCCAAAAAAAGCTTTTAAGTAGGGGGTGTGTCCACTGTATTGAAAACTTTCTGATTGAATATTTTTCTTGTGAATAGGGGCGGTTACCAATCCATGAATATGACCCTCTTTTAGTGCTTTGGTAGCTTCTTCTAAAGATTTTAGTGCATATTGGCCACCTGTATTGTTTAATTCACCAGGGGTAATCACCACTTCTTCTTCCCATACATTGAAAATATTGACTTGTTTGGGATTAATGCGGGTGAAATTATTGATATTGGTGCAATTGAAATTAGAATCTGGTATGGCTTTTCTATAAAAATTCAAGCTTTTATTACTCGCAAACACAATGGGTGTGCAGAAATCGAGTATTCTTTGATCCATTAAAGTTTTGATTATCAGTTCAAGCCCTATACCATTTAAATCTCCGCAGGTAAAGCCAATCACGGGTTTTTGTAATTCATTACTCATGAGCCATTTTTTAGGGTGCTAAAATACTACTTTTGCAGTCATGCAATATACGCTCAAAAAGTCGCTGGGTCAGCATTTCCTAACCAATGAAGCCATTTGCAAGCAAATTGTTGCTGCGCTGCAAGAAGGTAGTATTGAACAAGTGTTAGAAGTGGGGCCTGGTGCAGGTGCTTTAACCAAGCATTTGCTAAAACTACCAATCAATCATTTTAAGGCAGTTGAGTTGGATAGAGAAAAAGTAGACTACTTGAAACTACAATATCCCGTTCTGGCAGAAGCCATTATTGAAGGTAGTATTTTAGACATCCCTGTGCCATTTCAAAACCAATTTACTTTAGTAGGCAATTTTCCCTATAATATATCTACCCAAATTGTGTTTCGTTTATTGGAGTGGAAAGAACAAATTCCAGTCATGATTGGAATGTTTCAAAAAGAAGTAGCAGAGCGCATTGTTTCAAAGCCCCATACCAAAGTCTATGGCATATTAAGTGTATTGGTTCAAGCTTTTTATGAAGTAGAATATTTATTTGATGTACCCCCTGAAAGTTTTAATCCACCACCTAAAGTAATGAGTGGAGTAATTAGATTAAAGCGAAAAGAAACGCCGGTTGCGGTAAGGTCAGAAAAAGCTTTTTTTACTTTAGTAAAAGCAGCATTTGGTCAACGTAGAAAAATGTTGCGTAATCCAATGAAGCCATTTTTTGATGCCGCTGTTTTGCAAGAAGAAATATTTACTAAAAGAGCTGAGCAGCTTACGGTAGAAGAGTTTGCAGCCCTTACTTTTAAAATGGGATAAAATAATAACATGAAAGTAATTGTAACAGCCAAAGTGCATCCTTTTTTAATTGATACATTGAAAGCAAATCATTTTTCAGTTGTTTATCAACCTGCAATTACTTACAAGGAATTAACCTATTTAATTACAGATGCGGTTGGTTTGATTGTAACCACCCGATTAAAAATTGATCGCGAAATAATTGATGCAGCTCCCAACTTAAAATGGATTGGCAGACTAGGAAGCGGAATGGAATTGATTGATGTAGCGTATGCGGAAAGCAAGGGTATCCAATGCGAAAGTAGTCCTGAGGGCAATCGCAATGCAGTAGCCGAACATGCATTGGGGTTATTGCTGAATCTCATGAATAGAATCAACAGTAGTTATGCTGAAATTAAAAAGGGACTTTGGTTAAGAGATGAAAATAGGGCAGATGAATTATCGGGTAAAACTGTTGGAATTATAGGCTATGGAAATACTGGATCTGCTTTTGCCCATTTGCTCCAACCTTTTGATGTAAGGGTACTGGCTGTTGATACATATAAAACAGGATTTAGCCATGGACATGTAGAAGCTTCTACCTTAGAAGCCCTTGCAGCTGAGGCAGAAGTGATTAGCCTTCATCTCCCCCTAACTGCAGAAACTTTTCATTTTGCAGGGGAATCATTTTTTAATAGTCTTCAAAAAACACCCTATTTTTTGTCTACTTGTAGGGGAAAAGTGACCAGTACCAAGGCATTGATTCAAGCCCTTCAAGGCAAAAAAATTAGGGCTGCTGGTTTGGATGTATTAGAAAATGAACAGCTCAATAGCTATTCCGCCGAGGAGCAGTCTGAACTGTTGCATTTAACAGCATTTCCCAATGTGGTGATTACCCCCCATATAGCTGGATACAGCCATGAAGCATATTTAAAAATGGCACAAGTAATCTGCAAAAAGCTGGGTTTTTTGTAAGATATCATTGAATACCCTTACCTTTGTATTTATGCAACGCCGCAGTCAAATGTGGCGTTGTATTTTTTTTTACCATTCTTAAAGCCGGTACTATGAGTGAAACCAACATGTATGTTACGAAAGAGACTTTCGATAAGATGCGCGAGGAATTGCAGAAAATGAAATCTGTTGACCGTCCTGCCGCTTCTAAAGCTATTGCTGAAGCTAGAGAGAAAGGTGATTTAAAAGAAAATGCTGAGTATGATGCCGCTAAAGAGGCACAGGGGATGTTAGAGGCAAAAATTAAGCAATTAGAAGGAGCAATAGCCAATGCAAAAATTGTAGATACTAGTACCATTGATACAAGTAAAGTAACCATATTGACCAAAGTGACTATTACCAATATGGCTACCAAAAAAACGGTTACTTATCAAATAGTTGGAGAAAAAGAAGCCGACTTAAAATTGGGTAAAATTTCTGCATCTTCTCCAATTGGTAAGGGCTTATTGGGTAAAGTAAGGGGCGAAGTGGCTGAAGTGCAAGCACCCAATGGTATCATTAAGTTTAGGGTGGAAGAAATTACCGTATAATTGAAAGCCATGACTATTTTCTCAAAAATCATTGCTGGAGAAATAGCTTGTTATAAGATTGCAGAGAACGAACAGTTCTTTGCATTCCTAGACATTTTTCCTCTGGTAAAAGGTCATGTATTGGTTATACCTAAAATTGAAACAGATCATTTTTTTGATTTGCCTGATGATTACCTTACTCAAATGTTGCTATTTGCGAAACCCATTGCCAAAGCAATAGAAAAAGCCTTTCCTTGTAATCGTTGCGGTATCAGTGTAGTGGGATTAGAAGTGCCACACGCACATATGCACCTTGTTCCCATTAACAGCGCCGATGACTTAAATTTTACTAGAGGTAAATTATCATTAAGCCAAGAAGAACTGCGGTCGGTTCAACAAAGTATTCTGGCTGAACTGCATCAGTAAATTACTTTCTTACCCTTCCTTCATTTTTTGCAATAAAATCGCCCCAGCCTTTCAGCGCTTTGCCTTTTACTGCCAATGGACTATTGCTTTGGTAAAAATGACAAAGTGCAACAGCAAGTGCATCGGTTGCATCAAAATAGACTGGCTTTTTTTCGATCTGCAAAGTTAATTGAAGCATTTTCCAAACCTGGTCCTTGTCTGCATTGCCATTGCCGGTGATGGATTGTTTTACTTTTTTAGGAGCATATTCTGTAACAGGTATTTGCGATTGCATAGATGCTGCAATGGCTACACCTTGCGCTCTCCCTAGCTTTAGCATACTCTGTACGTTTTTTCCAAAAAAGGGGGCTTCAATAGCAAAACTGTTGGGCTTGTATTGAGCAATTAATCCTGATATGGTTCTATAAATGATTTCGAGTCTGGCATAAATATCTTTCTCCTTGGTCAACTTTAAAGTATCCATTACAATCAATTCAGGCTTTCCTTTACGAATTCCCAACAATGCATACCCTAATAATTGTGTGCCAGGATCAATCCCCAAAATAACTGAGTCGTATTTCATTCTGTTGTGAAAATAGGCATTATTGATAAATCAGCTACACCCTTACCTTTACAAAAAATTAAGTTTGACCAAGGGCACCAAAAACTTTTTGAATTACTTGCTTGGACCATTGTTGTTTATATGGCTTAGCTGGGCAATATATAAGCAAATTCAAGCCCAAACTGATTTAGAACAATCTTGGCAAACTATCTTACTTGCTTTAAATGGTCCGAATAATTGGAAGATTGTTTTAGTGTCCTTATTGATGTTGGTTAATTGGGGAATTGAAGCGCGAAAATGGCAAATACAAGTAAAAGGGATTGAGCGTCTATCTTTTCTTAATGCGTTTAAAGCAATTCTAGCAGGTCAAGCAATGGGTTTTAATACTATTAATAGAATTGGAGAACCAATTGCTAGGGCGGCATTTTTAAAAGAGGGAAACAAAATGCGTGGAGCGGTGCTCTCCATAGTAGGAAGTATGGCCCAAATTATTGTGACTTTTGCAATGGGCACCCTTGCGTTGATTTATTTGCGATTGAATATTTTAAATGGAGATCGTCAATTAGAGGGCTTGTCTGTTTTTTGGTTAGATGCATTGATTTACGTAATTGGAATGGGTATTTTGTTATTCTCCTTGGCCTATTTTAAACTCGCTGGATTAATTCAGGTACTTGAAAAAATTCCATTTATTCGCAAGTACCAATTTTTTCTGGAAAAATTAGAAGACTTTCATTGGAATGAATTGATACGATTGCTATCGCTCTCATTGGTTCGATACTTTGTTTTTTTAGTTCAATATTATATACTCTTGCAGGTATTCGATATTCATGTTTTTTGGCTTGAGGCTTTTTCCTTAGTAGGGGTGATGTTTTTGGTATTGGGCATTGTTCCAACCATTGCATTGGCCGAGTTAGGATTTAGAGGGAAAGTGAGTTTGTTATTATTGGGATTAATTAGTAGTAATTCCATTGGTATTATTGCAACAGCAGCTGGCATTTGGTTAATTAACTTAATCTTACCAGCAATTGCTGGTACATTGTTTATATTAGGGATAAGAATTTTTAGAAACAAGTAAGAAATGGGTGCTAAAAAATTATTGATTGTATTTTTATTAGTGATTTTAGTAAAACCACTTTCTGCAGGAGATGATTTCTGTGGTATAAGGAATTATGCATTTCAAAGTGGAGAACAAATTTCGTTCACTGTTTTTTACAACGTAATTGGATTGTATGTAAATGCTGGTGCGGCTACATTTACTGTTAATTCAGACAAATTAAATAATACGCCAGTTTATCACTTAGTAGGCGCAGGTAATTCTAATAGCAGCTACGATTGGATATTTAAAGTGAGAGACAAGTATGAAAGCTATATTGATACGGCTAATTTGCAGCCCATTAAATTCATCCGAAATGTGGATGAGGGGGGGTATAAAATTAATGAGAATGTTAGTTTTAATAGACAGGCTAATACCGCAACCAGTGAGAAGGGGACTGTTAAAGTGCCCAACTGTGTGCAGGATGTATTAAGTGCAATCTATTATGCTCGCAATATTGATTTTGAAAAATACAAGCCTGAAGATAGAATTCCATTCACCATGTTTTTAGACAATGAAGTTTATAATTTATATATAAAATATTTGGGGAGAGAAACCATTAAAACACGATATGGTAAGTTCAATGCCATTAAATTTAAACCATTACTAGTTAAAGGAACTTTATTTGAAGGGGGCGAAAAAATGACCGTTTGGGTGAGTGATGACGCCAATCATGTTCCACTTAGAATTGAAAGCCCCATTGTTGTAGGTAGTGTAAAAGTGGATATGATGGGATACAAAAATCTACGTTATCCCTTTAGTTCTATGATTTCAAAAAGATAATTGGGTTCAATATGAAGAATTGGCCCACCAATAATCGTTCCCTCTAATCATCATAAGTCTGCCAAGCGAAGTACTTGGTTCATACGAATACCTTTTTCTGTTTGATGAACTGTGCAACACTCAATAGATGGGTCGTGCTCAAAAAATAAAATATATTCTTGTTCCGCTGCTTCTTGTAAGAATGATTTTTTCTCTTTTAAAGTAGTTAAAGGAAACATATCATAGCCCATGATATATGGAAGTGGAATATGCGAGGCAGAAGGTAGTAAGTCTGCCATATAAACAATGGTTTTGCCATTGTAATTAATTTGCGGCAACATCATACTCTTGGTATGGCCATTTACAAAGCGAATGCTGATATTATTCGTAAACGAAACTTGCTCTAATAGTCCATCTTTTGTAAACTCATTAGTAGGAGCGTCAATCATTTTTAATTGACCACTTTCTTGAATGGGTAAAATATTCTCCTTTAAAAAAGAAGCTTTTTCTCTTTCGTTGGGGTGTACAGCCCAATCCCAATGAATGGGGTTGCTCCAGTAAGTTGCATTGGGGAAATAAGTAACCAGTTGGTTGTTTACTTTTTCAATACTTCCTCCGCAATGATCAAAATGCAAGTGGGTATGAAATACGTCTGTAATATCGTTTCTGGTAAAACTTAAGCCTTGCAATGCTGTATCTAAATCAATGGTTCCGCTCATGCCGTAGTGACCAAAGAACTTTTCATCCTGCTTAAAGCCCATTCCGGTATCAATCAAAATGAGTTTATTGTTGACTTGAATAAGTAAGCTTCTTAATGCCCAATTGCATAAATTATTTTCATCCGCTGGATTCAATTTATTCCAAAGTGATTTTGGAACAACTCCATACATTGCTCCTCCATCCAATTTAAAATAACTATGATTAATGGCGTATAATTTCATTGGATTATTTTTTGGCTTGCAATTTATTTGCAGAAATTAAAATGAGTAAACCGATGATGAAAAATATTTCTAAAACCAACACTGAATTTCTTTGTGAGCCTGAAATCTCATTGATGTACCCAAAGCTAAACATACCTACTACAATAGATACCTTCTCAGTTACATCATAGAAACTAAAATAAGAAGTAGTATCGGTTGTCTCAGGCATTAATTTGGCATAAGTACTTCTACTTAATGCTTGTATTCCTCCCATGATAAAGCCTACTAATACAGCAAGGCCATAAAATTCGTTGATACCATTTCTAGGTAGTAAATACCCAATTACACAAAGGATAATCCATAAAACGATGGTGATCATTAATGCGGTAAAATTGCTGGTTTTCTTAGACAGCCAAGCAATCGTAAATGCACCAGGAATCGCAATTAATTGAATAATTAAAATGGCAATAATCAGATTCATGGTCGGAATATTCAACTCACTCTTGCCATACAAGGTGGCTACCAACATCACTGTTTGAACCCCCATATTGTAAAAGAAAAAGGAGAACAAGAATCTTCTTAAAACGGGTAACGATTTTAATTGTTGCCAAACTTTATTTAGTTCTTTGTACCCACCTGCAAGAATTTGCTTGGAAGATCTACTACCCCCTGCTGGCACCGATTTTGGCAAACGCTTTAAAGCAAACTGCCCAAATCCCCACCACCAGATTCCAACTAGCAAAAAAGAAATTTGAGAAGCTTTGCCTACGGTAATGCCAAAACTATCTGGGGATAAAACAAATACAAAACAAATGACTTGTAAAATCATACTGCCAGTATAACCCATGGCAAATCCTTTTGCACTCACTTTATCTCGATCTTCTGGTGCAGCAATTTCTGGCAAGAAGGAATTATAAAAAACCAAGCTACTCCAAAATCCTATGCATGCAATAATTAAACAAGCCAATCCAAATGCTAAGTTGTTCTTGTCGTAAAAATACAAGGCAGAACAGGCGATGCTACCCAGTGTACAAAAGAAAAATAAAAACTGTTTCTTATTCCCTTTGTAATCTGCAATGGAAGACAAAATAGGCGATAACAAAGCAACAATGATGAATGCAAACGAAAGTGCATAATTGTACAAAGAAGTATTGACGAACTCTCTTCCAAACAATACCACGGTATCGTTCAGTGTTTGATCGTTACCGTCTCCTGTTACGGCTTCGTAATAGGCAGGGAAAATGGTAGAAGTAATGACTAGGTTGTAGGCACTATTGCCCCAATCGTACATTGCCCAACCATTGATTACTTTTTTGGAGGCAGTTTGTGTGGACATGATTTTTATTTCAAGTGTCCGGTTAAGATAAGAATAATTAAGATCATCCCTACAATTACCCGGTACCAACCAAATAGTTTAAATCCATATTTCTGTAAATAAGTGATAAAAAATTTGATGGCCAATAGTGCTACAATAAATGCTACTACATTTCCTAAACCCAATAAAATCATATTGGAGCGGGTGAAAATTAATTCAGGGGTTTCGGTGTAAGCTTTTAATAATTTATATCCCGTGGCAGCAGCCATAGTAGGCACTGCTAAAAAGAAAGAAAATTCAGCAGCTAGTTTTCTGGTTAAGCCCTGTTGCATGCCCCCAATAATACTGGCTGCACTTCTGCTAACCCCTGGTATCATTGCAATACATTGCCAGAATCCAATGATAAAAGCTTTTTTATTGGTTACTTGTTCATCAATTGAAATGGTAGGGTTTTTGAAAAAGGAATCAATAAAAATTAAGGCAACACCGCCCAATACCATGGTAATAGAAACCACCATCGGACTCTCTAATAAAGCATCAATAGTATCAGAAAACAACGCACCCAAAATCAATGCAGGTAGAACTGCAATGATGAGTTTTAAATAAAAATGCCAACGATTCAGTGGAAAGAATTTGCCCCTGAATAAAATGACCACTGAACAAATAGCCCCCAACTGAATAGCTACTTCAAATAATTTAGTAAAATCATCCTTCGCAATCCCCATAAAAGAACTGGCAATAATCATATGTCCAGTGGAAGAAATGGGAAGGAATTCGGTAACCCCTTCAATAATGGCAATGATGACAGCTTCTAAATAAGTCATAGTATCAAAATATCAGTGTTTCTTAGTCTAAATATAGATTAAGCGCTGCATATGGCAAAACAAAGTACAAAGTCTAAAAATCGAATGATTTTTTAATAAAACAATGGCTTCATGGAGATAAATAGGGGTCTCATGAAATTTATAGATGGTTTGATAGAGTTTTGGTTTTATTAATGGTAAAGATTTATACTTTCAAAAATAATTATTTTATGAAACACAAACTCATTTCATTCTCTTTAGCCTTGTTGCTTTTTACAACTTATCCGATTTCAAGTGAAGCAAGAATGTTTGGAAGGGAAACCTATCTTAGTGTTGCCATTTCTGATGGTCAATGTGCATATATTAGACACTATTATCGTAGTTATTTTTTTTGGGTTGTAACAGATGAGGGTTATTATGATGAATTGGTTGGTTGTATTTAGTTTTACATTTGGATTGTTCATTCAACACTAAACAATGTATAAATATTTCTTATCTCTTTTTTCATTATTGATTTTAAATAGTTGTAAATCAAACCCTAAATTTCCATTAATTAAAAAAAAATATCTTACTGATACAATTGTTTTTCATGTATTGAATAAAGATAGCATGCCAGTAGATTTGGCAAGTGCAGTTTATCTAAATCGTAAAGTAGGTTCTTATTCTAATAATCAGGGCAAAATTGTATTACCCTTCATATCTAATGATTCTATAAAAATCTCCTCTTTAGGGTTCAAGGACACAATAATTGACCCTAAAAGTTTTAGTTTCACAAAGCGAGTTTTTCTTCAAGCAAAGCCAACAATTTTACCGGAAGTATATGTGAAAAATTATACTTTATTACCTCAATTTGAAAATCTTGGTTTTTACAATGATTTAAGTAAAAATTTTTGTATTAATCAATATGGGTCACAAATAGCAGTGTTGATAAATAATAATAATAAAAAAGGGGTATTGAATCAAATTCAAATTAAGCATCAAAAAACAACTTATGAAAGTTATTTGAGAATTCATATTTATGACAATGTATCTTTGGGGAATTTACCGGGGTCTGACATCATTGATACAGTAATAATTTGCAAAGTAGTTCCTAGGTCAAAGAAAACAATTATTGATTTTAGCAGTACCCGAATTAATGTTAGTAATATGATTTTTCATATTGGCATTGATTTTTTGGGTAAGAAAAACTTTATCGACGGAATGTATTTAAATTACAACAAACAACCGGTTGAGCCTTTTATTTTATTGACTGATAAGTATACAGAAGAACAAACGGCCATTAACTTTATGTCTAAAAAGTGGAGTAAATACTTCGTATTAAATGACCCGAATGGTGTGAAAAAAATCACCAATGCAATTGTCTCCTGTAGAATTCAGCGTATAAAATAGTTGAAATCTTTCTAAGCAGTAGTTTTTGGCTTCTTAAAGATGGCGTACACTTCAATTAATAAGCCCACCACAATTAAAATGGGTGCTACAGTTATTCTTGTGCTGCTGTATACTTCATTATTAGCAAATACATTCGGGTCTTCGCTCTTACCGCCACTCATTAAAAACATACCCAATGCAATCACTATTCCACCAACTAGCATTAAAATGAAATTTTCTTTTGAGAAAAGCGGGTTGGTTTTATTGGTCGTACTCATGGTCATTATTTATAAATTTTTATAATTCGGATTGCTTATATCAACTAATACAAATCGTCTAATTTCATTTTCAAGTATTTTAACACACTTCTATGGGTGCTCAAAAGGGATATACCTACTCCTAAGATAATCAAACCACCAAATAATAGTAAAGTATGATTCGTATTTCTGATTCCTTTTAATTGCGGGAATTGAGATTCGGCCCAACCAATTAAGGAGAATAAAAGTAAGATGGCAATACCTGAACTAATGAGTCCATTTACCACTGCGCGGATATTGAGGGGGCGTGCAATAAAGGACTGCGTTGCTCCCACCATTTGCATCGTCTTAATCAAGAATCGATTGCTAAACATGGCCAATCGAATGGTATTGTCGATGCTAAAAATTACAATAACACAAAGGGTTATAGCCACTACTAAAAAGATTAATCCAATTTTAGATGCTCTTTCGTTTAAACTGGTTACCAAGCTTTGAGGGTATTGTAAATCGGTGATTTGATTGCCATAATTGGCCATTAAATCGGCACTGATGACTGCTAAACTATCTTTGTTTACGTATTCCGCTTTTGCATAAAAATCGATGCTCTCAGGCAAGGGATTTACGTCTAATATTTTGGCCCAGTCTTCGTTGTTTTCTTTATTCCAAATTTCTTTAGCGGTATTTTTATCTACATATACCACGTTTTTAGCGTAAGGTTTTGCTACTATAAACTGCTGAATTTGGGCAATAGTATCTTTATTCAGGGTCCGCATATAGGCACTTAACCTGATATCTTCTTTAAAGGTATTTCCAACAGAGTTTAGGTTAAGGAAAAACCAACCCATGATTCCCATGATTAATAATACCAATGCTACTCCTACCACAGTGTAGATATAATTGGGTTTTCCCCTCTTCAATGATGCTTTTCCTGCTTGAGCCATAATTTGTATTCCTTTTTTTACCGCTTCAATTAACGAGTGCTATGCTGTAAGAACGCTACAAATGTAGGGTTTTGACGGTTAAAGACTTACATTTGCACCCCTAAACCTGTATTGAAAATAAGCGAATATTTTTGGGCAGGCGTTAAAGAAACGCAAATAAATAAAAAGGGCAGGCAAGATGGACTATCAATTTAGAGCAATTGAACAAAAATGGCAAGCGCATTGGAAAAATTCCGGAGCATATATGGTTCCCAATATCAGTGAAAAACCCAAGTACTATGTATTGGATATGTTTCCTTATCCGAGTGGAGCGGGTTTGCATGTAGGCCATCCATTGGGTTATATTGCTTCTGATATTTTCAGCAGGTATAAAAGACTAAAAGGTTTTAATGTATTGCATCCAATGGGATACGATGCTTTTGGATTGCCCGCAGAACAATATGCTATTGAACACGGTGTTCATCCTGCAACCAGCACCGTTCAAAACATCAATAACTTTAGACAACAGTTAGACAATATTGGTTTTTCTTACGATTGGAGCCGAGAAGTAAGAACCTGTGAGCCCGATTACCATAAATGGACCCAGTGGATTTTCTTGCAATTATTCAATTCTTTTTTCAATAGGCATACTCAAAAAGCAACGCCTATTGCTGAGTTGATTGCTTTGTTTGAAAAAGAAGGAAACAGTGTACATGAATGCCCTGCTAACAGTCAACTGCAATTTACAGCGGCTGAATGGAAAGCTTTTTCTGAAAAAGAACAGCAAGATATTTTAATGCAATATCGTTTGGCATTTTGTGGGTATGGTGAAGTGAATTGGTGCGAAGCGCTTGGTACAGTATTGGCCAATGATGAAGTAGTAAACGGATTGAGTGAGAGAGGTGGTCATCCGGTAGTGAAGAAAAAATTAAGACAGTGGTATTTGCGCATCACCGAATATGCAGATCGATTAATCAGCGGCTTAGATCAAATTGAATTCAGCGAAGCCATGCGCGAAATGCAAACCAATTGGATTGGAAAATCTTATGGTGCCGAAATTGATTTTGAGATTGATGGTGCTGCAAACAAACAATCATTGCGAGTATATACTACCCGACCTGATACCATTTTTGGGGTAGACTTTATGGTGGTGGCTCCCGAGCATGAGTTGATAGCGCAAATAACCACAGCGGAACAAAAACAAGCGGTTGAAGAATATATCACTTACGTTAAAAGCCGCAGTGACAGAGAGCGACAAGCGGAGAAAAAAATAACTGGTTGCTTTACGGGCGCTTATGCGTTGAACCCTTTTAACCAACGACCCATTCCTATTTGGATATCTGAATATGTATTAGCAGGTTATGGTACAGGAGCAATTATGGCTGTTCCTTGCGGAGACGAAAGAGATTTCAAATTTGCGAAACATTTTAATATACCCATCACCAATATTATTGGAGAACATTTTAATGGGGAGGAAGCCAATTCAACCAAAGATGTAGCATTGTCTAATAGCGAATTTTTAGACGGAGTTATTTTAAAAGATGCCATTGCAATGGTGATTGACAAGCTCGTAGAAATGGGCATTGGCAAGCGAAAAGTGAATTATAAAATGCGGGATGCTGCATTTAGCAGACAGCGTTATTGGGGTGAGCCATTTCCCATTGTTTGGAAAGAAGGTATCGCGTATCCTTTAGATGAATCGAAATTGCCTTTGACCTTGCCTCAGGTAGACAGTTATGCACCTGGTCCAGAGGGAGAAGGGCCGCTGGCGAATATTCCTGAATGGATTCATCAATATGATTCCATTGTTCCGGGGGGCGCGTTGGAAACCAATACCATGCCGGGTTATGCTGGTAGTAGTTGGTATTTTTTACGTTATATGGATCCGCATAATAATGAGGTTTTCTGCGATAAAAAAGTGAGTGATTATTGGAATCAAGTGGACTTATATATTGGAGGAACAGAACACGCCGTAGGTCATTTACTCTACAGTAGAATGTGGACCAAAGTTTTATTCGATTTGGGCCATATTGGTTTTGATGAACCCTTTAGAAAACTCTTGAACCAGGGAATGATTCAGGGTAGTTCTAGATTCGTTTATCGAGTTGTGTTTACTAGTCCTCACACCGGGTTAGATTATGAACGTCCAATATTTATTTCACACAAACATTATAATAGGTATCTAGAAGCAGGTTATTTTTCAAGAGAGACTCTTGAAGATTTATTGAATGGTAGATTTAATAATGATTGGACTAGTCCAAAAGAAGATCCAAACCTTGGAATCATCAAAGTAATTCCTCTTCATGTAGATGTTAATATAGTTGATGGATATGAACTTGATAAAGAGGCTTTTTGTAAATGGAAGAATGGGGAGTTTGCAAATTCAAGTTTTATTAACGAAGATGAAAACGGCAAATACCTCTGCGGCGCCGAAGTAGAGAAAATGTCGAAGAGTAAATTCAATACCGTGAATCCGGATGTATTGGTAGAAAAATATGGTGCCGATACTTTTAGAATGTACGAAATGTTCTTAGGTCCTGTAGACCAGAGCAAACCATGGGATACCAAGGGTATTGAAGGCGTGCATCGTTTCTTGAAAAAACTATGGCGTTTCTTTTATGATGAATTAAAGGGGAAAGTTTGGAATGAAGACAGCCCTAATCCATCTGAGCTTAAAGTATTGCATAAAACCATATTAAAAATTCAAGAAGATACGGAGCGATTTAGTTTTAATACTGCGGTGAGTACGTTCATGATTTGTGTGAATGAATTGGCCGATCTAAAATGCAATAAGAAAGCTATTTTAGAACAAGTACTGATTCTATTAACTCCTTACGCTCCTCATATTAGCGAAGAGCTTTGGCATCAGTTGGGAAATAATGGTTCTGTGTTAGATGCAACATTTCCGGCATTTGATGCATCTTATGTACAAGAATCATCTAAAGATTATCCAGTGAGTATTAATGGAAGGGTAAGAACCAATATCAATTTGCCCATAGATATGGAACAAGCAGCCGCAGAAAATATCGTGCTTGCAAATGAGTTGGTGCAAAAATGGCTCGAAGGTAAACCGGTAAAGAAATTTATTTTTGTAAAAGGAAGAATGATCAATGTCGTTATATAAGATTTTATTGGGCATAGCCCTAAGTGCATCAGTTGGGGTTAGTGCTCAGGATACTGAAGTACCAACACCTAAGAAGACATTTCGAAATTTTATTAATCCAGATTCATTGCCTTTAATGAATCTGCGAATAGTACCTATTCCAATTCTTACTTCTACCCCTGAAACAGGTATTCGATTTGGTGGAGCTTTGGAGTATTTTTTCAACGCAAAAGAAAAAGATGCTGAAGCAAGGGGCTCTTATATACATGGTCAATTAACGTATAGTACATTGGGTCAATTTGAAGCCAAAGCAACTTGGCAAGTTTTTACCAAAGGAGAAAAATTTGTATTTCGTGGTTCTGCTGGGTATAGTACTTACAACGATCGTTTTTGGGGAATAGGCAATAACACGGTGGCAGAAAATAATTATTTAGCACAAGATTACAGCAGAATTTTCTTAGAATCTAGAACATATCGATTGCTGAAAAATCAATGGTATATTGGTTTAAAACTAGATTATAACGATGTTTATAACGTAGTAAATGCAAAGCCTTTAACGCCTGATCAAAATGATGTTCCTGGTATTTATGGAAGTAAAACTATTGGATTGGGACCAGCCATTTTATATGAAGGAAGAGACTTCCCTTTTAGTGCGCATAAAGGGGCTTACGCAGAAGTTTACTTTGCTAGAAACTTTTCTTTTAAAAATAATCCCTATGATTTTAATACTTGGTTTTTAGATTTAAGAAAGTATTATCCATTAACTACTAATAGTACACTTGCATTTCAATTGAGCAGTATACACACTACAGGCAATGTACCATTGAGAGAATTACCCAAGGTGGGAGGATCTGTACTGATGCGTGGGTATTTTACAGGAAGGTTCAGAGACCGCTCTTTTACGGCGCTTCAAGCAGAATACCGCTTTCATATTTGGCGTTGGGTGTATGGTGCAGCATTTGGTTCTGCTGGGTTGATTGATGATGCCCTGAGTAGCTATTCCACTGGTAATCTTTTAAAAGCTGGAGGACTAGGGCTTCGCTTTTTGGTCAATAAAAAGAATCGGATGTTTCTCCGTTTAGATTATGCACGAAATAGTACAGCTGGCGGGGCTTATTATATTCGATTGAACGAGGCATTTTAAGCAGTCTATCTAAGCTTCTTACATATTTTACTATATTCATGGTCCAAATTCTGAATCATGAATAAGTATATTGTATCATTTGGGTTGCTATTGCTTGCATACCCCACGTTGGCTCAAAACAAAATGATCAGCAAAGCTGATTTAATGGCCAATAAATTACCAGAAAATTTTCGTAATCCATTGCCCCAATTCATGAAATGGTTGGATGATGATCGGGTTATTTTAAACCAACAAGTTCATCCTGATTCTGCTGCTAGAAATTATGTGATGGAAGTAAAGACAGGTAAATTAACAATAGCTACTCCAGACCAAATGAAAGGTGCGGCACCTCCAACAAAAACGGTATCGGTAAAAAAAGCCGATTTGTTTTATAAAAACGGTGATGTAGAAAAGCAAATTACTTTTGATGCTGCTGAAGAAAAAAATCCTACTTTTTCTCCCGACAGTTCTTATATCGCCTATACCAAATCGAATGATTTGTATACTTATAATTTGGTAACAAATAAAGAAACCAGACTTACTTTCAGTGGCACCAGCACTTCTTTAAACGGTTATGCAAGCTGGGTTTATTGGGAAGAAATTTTTGGTAGAGGCACCCGTTATCGTGCTTTTTGGTGGAACCCCAATAGCAAGCAAATAGCGTATATGCATTTTGATGAAAGCATGGTACCTATGTTCCCTATTTACAGCAGTGAAGGCCAGCATGGTTTTATTGAAGAAACCCGCTATCCAAAGCCAGGTGATAAAAACCCTGAGGTAAAAGTTGGATTTGTTGGGGTAGATGGGGGTGCAACTACTTGGGCCGATTTTAATGCGAAAGACGACCAGTATTTTGGTTGGCCTGTTTGGAGAAATGATGGCAGCAGTTTATTGGTTCAATGGATTAATCGTGGCCAAGATCATTTGAAAATATTTGATGTAAATCCAGGAAATGGTGCTAAAAAAATCATGTATGAAGAACAACAAAAAACATGGGTTGACTTAGAAGACAGGGCGGGTCAGCGTTTTACTTTCTTAAAGAATAAAGCAGCTTTTATTTTAGAAAGTGATAAAACAGGATGGAATCATTTGTATTTACACAATAACGATGGCAGTTTAATTAATCCAATTACATCTGGAGAATTCACGGTATTGAATACAGCGTTAATTGATGAAAAAAATGGCTTAGTGTATTTTACTGCAAGAGGTAAAGAAAATACGGCTCGTACAGATTTATACAGCGTTAAATTGAATGGTTTAGAAATGAAGCGTTTAACTTTTGGCGACTATAATCATACACAAATAAGATTATCTCCTAATGGAAAATATTTTGTTACTGCTTACAGTAATACAACCACGCCAAATAAGATGACTTTGGTTGATGGTAAAGGAAAAATTATTCGTGAGTTGGGTGATGCAAAAGGAACTGCTATGGGCAACTATCAAATTGCTAAAACCGAATTCATACGCATTAAAAGTGCGGATGGTTTGTTTGAATTACCTGCTCAAGTTACCTGGCCTGCCAATATGGATCCTAATAAGAAATATCCAATGTTGGTTGATATTTATGGTGGCCCTAATGCAGGTAATACCTGGGATAGTTGGAGTTGGAGCCCTACTCGTGAAATCTATTCACAAGAAGGATTGATTCATGTGAAGTTTGATCACCGTGCCAGTGGCCATTTTGGGAAAGCGGGTGTAAATTATATGCACCGTAATTTAGGCTTCTGGGAAATGCAAGATTATATGCATATGGCCAAGTGGTTTATACAGAATGGTCAAGCAGATCCAACTAAAATTGCCATCACCGGATTTAGTTATGGTGGATACATGAGTACTTATGCATTAACTTATGGATCTTCTGTGTTTACGCATGCCATGGCTGGTGGATCTGTAGTTGATTGGAAATTATATGACAGTCATTACACAGAAAAATTCATGGATACCCCTGCAGAAAACCCTGAAGGTTATAAGAGCGGTAACGTGTTAACACATATTGATAAATTCAATGGAGTATTGCAATTGGTGCATGGTACTATGGATGATAATGTGCATATGCAAAATAGTATTCAGTTGGTTAGTGCCTTACAAGACAAAGGGAAAGATTTTGAATTCATGTTGTATCCAGGCGGTAGACATGGTTGGGGTGGAGCCAAAGGCAATCACTTCAATAATTTGAAAACCAAGTTTATTTATAAGCACTTGTTGGGCAAGGAAGTTCCAAAGGGAATGTTGCGCTAAAACAAGCTTAATTCTTATTTTAAAGGCCACTCATTTATATGGGTGGCTTTTTTTGTTATACAATTACGCTTACTTTCAATATTCAAATTGTTATTATGTTTACTAAAAAAATATGGGTCTTATTGGGCCTAACCGTTCAAACCCTTTCCGCACAAACCCTTGCCCCTCGTTTTTTATCTCATCCGGTATTATCACCAGATGCGCAAACTGTAGTGTTTAGTTTTGAAGGAGATCTTTGGAAAGCGGCTACTTCAGACTTTCAAGCTACCCGATTAACCGCTATGCAGGGTTATGAAACAACTCCTCGCATTTCTCCTGATGGCAAATGGTTGGCGTTCACGGGGGAGCAAATGGGTAATACAGATGTTTATATTATGCCATTGAGTGGAGGAGAAGTTAAGCAACTTACTTTCCATAGTGCATCAGATGTAGTTGCAAATTTTAGTTGGGACAGTCAAACCATTTATTTTACCTCAAGTAGGTATGGTCCTGCATCTGCTTATACTGTAGGTATTAATGGAGGCACTCCTAAGCGATTATTTGGGGATCATTATTTTTTAATGGATCATTTAATTGCTGAACATCCAAAATCTGGAGATATTTATTTTAATGATACTTGGGAAAGCAATAATCAAGTGGCTAGAAAAAGATACAAGGGTCCATTTAATCCAGATATTCAATCCTACAATATAAAAACCAAAACTTATCAAAAGCACACCGATTGGGTAGGCAAGGATTTTGCTACAACAATTGATCAAGAAGGTGCAGTTTATTTTATTTCTGATGAAGCCAATGGTGAATACAATCTATACACTTTGAGTAATGGAAAAAAAACAGCCCTTACCCAGTTTAATAGCTCCATTAAAACGCCCCTTGTAAGTGCAAATGGCGCTTATATAGTATTTGAAAAAGACTATCAATTATGGTGGTACAATGTGGCTAATAAAAAATCGAATCTTTTAAACATTCAACTGTATCGAAACCAAATTTTACCAGCCAAGAAAGAATATGAGGTACGAGGAAAGATTGGTGCAATGGATATTTCACATGACGGTAAAAAACTAGCGTTCATTTCAAGAGGCGAATTGTTTGTAAGTGATGTGGAAGGAAAGTTTGTAAAACAAATAAATAAAGGGAATACAGAAAGAGCCCGCGAAGTAAAATGGCTTTCTGACAACAACACGCTTTTATTTAATGAAACAGTTGATGGGTACTTAAATATTTTTTCGGTTTCCGCAGATGGCTCTTCAAGTCCTAAACAAATCACCAACCTTACAAAAGACAATCGTTCTTTGGTTTTAAATAAATCAAAAACTAAAATGGTTTATTTGAGTGGACGAGATGAAGTTGTATTGATGGATACCAAAACTTTTGAAACCAAAACGGTTGTGAAAGATGAAATCTGGGCAATGCAAAACTCAAGCCCAGGATTTTCTCCTAATGAAGACTATTTGGTTTTTACAGTGGTTAAAAATTTTGAGCAAGACATATTGATTCATCATATCAAAGAAAATAAAACCTACAACTTAACTAACTCGGGTGTAACCGAAGCAGATCCTATTTGGTCTCCTGATGGAAAACATATTTATTTTGTAAGTAATAGAACCAAACCTTCTTATCCATTTGGCATGGCCAATCCAAGAATATATAGAATGGCTTTAGAAAAATTGGATGAGCCATTTAGGTCAGATAAATTCAATAATTTATTTAAAGTTGAAAAGAAAGACACGACTAAACCTACATTGGTAATCAATATCGATTTTAATGGATTGATGGAAAGATTGGAGCAGGTGGGTCCTAGTTTTGGTTCACAATATTTATTAAATGTGATTAAGAAAGGAGACAAAACAACTTTACTTTATCTCAGCAATCATGCAGAAGGTAAAATGGCAGTTTGGAAAACCATTCTCGATCCTTTTGAACCTAGTAAAACAGAAAAGGTAAATGGAATAGATGCCAACAGTGTTGATTATGCTGAAGCAGGAGATAAAACATTTTTATTAGGCAATGGCAATATTTATAAATTCAATCTAGACGCCAATAAAGTAGACCTAGTGAATATTGCCCAAACATTTCAAAGAAGTTTAGCGGCTGAATTCAAACAGATCTTTCAAGAAACTTGGGCTCAAGTGGAGCAGAATTTCTACGACGAAAAATTTCACGGCGTAGACTGGCGAGCAATGAAAAAGAAGTATGAAGCATATTTGCCTTCACTCAATACCAGGGCCGATTTAAGGGTATTATTGAATGATTTATTGGGTGAGTTAAATTCTTCTCATCAAGGATTTTCTTCTAATGGCGAAGAAGAAACCATTCGATTGGTTAACCGTACTATGGAAACAGGCATTCGTTTTGATAACGAACAACCTTATCGGATTAAAGACGTGATTGCCAATACTGCAGCAGATAAAAAATCAATGGATGTTTTGCCAGGTGATGTATTGGTAAAAGTAAATAATGAACCGGTAGATTTTAATAAGGATAGAAACAGCTACTTCAGTAAGCCAAGTTTTGATAGAGAGTTGCAATTGGTATTTAATAGAAATGGCAAAATGATTACAGTAAATATTCATCCTCAAAGAACTGTTACTCCTAATTTATACGATGAATGGATTAAAAATAACCAAGCCATAGTAGATGCAAAAACCAATAAAAAAGTAGCTTATCACAATATGAAAGACATGGGCTTGGGTGAACTGGAGAAATTTTTCATTGATATGACCCAAGACCTGTATCAAAAAGATGCATTGATATTAGACCTTCGATATAATACTGGTGGAAACGTGCACGATGAAGTATTAAAGTTCTTGAGTCAGAAAACCTATTTACGTTGGAAGTACCGCGAGGGTAAACTTACGCCGCAATCTAATTTTGGTCCATCAGATAAACCCATCGTGTTATTGATTAATGAACAGTCCTTAAGTGATGCAGAAATGACTGCAGCAGGGTTTAAAGCATTGAAGCTGGGTAAAATTATTGGCATGCCTACCTATCGCTGGATTATTTTTACCAGCGGAGCAGGACTGGTAGATGGTTCATTTGTACGCTTACCCAGTTGGGGTTGTTATAGTTTGGATGGAAACGATTTAGAATTAACTGGTGTGGCTCCTGATATCATGGTGCCGTTAAATTTTAATGATAAAATCAATAAAAGGGATCCACAGTTAGACAAAGCCATAGAAGAAGTATTAAAGCAGTTGAAATAATATTTTAAGCATGGATTCAAACAGTTTTTATTTCTGGTTAAGCCAGCATCCGCAGTTGGATATTCAGCCTGTTGTGGCTTTTAATCCCCATAGGGATAAGTTGTTGGCATTAGATTTTACGGAGGAGAACAATGCATTAACAACTGCATTGATAGAAGATACATCAAAGTTTTCTCAGTATATCACAGAAACTTTGCAAGCTGCCAATTCACTTTATGGTATTGGTGGATATAATGAACATAGAACGGTATATGCAAGAAGTAGGGTATTTGATGGTGCTGTAGAGGAAGACGCAAGGTGCATCCATTTAGGAGTAGATATTTGGGGTGATGCAGGAACGGAAGTAGCGGCTCCTTTAGATGCTATTGTACATAGTTTTGCCTTTAATGAAGCCTATGGCGATTACGGTGCCACCATTATTTTGATGCATCAAATTGCTGGAGCACAGTTTTATAGCTTATATGGTCACTTGGCATTAAAAGATCTAGCCCATTTAACTGAAGGAAAGTTCATTCATGCTGGAGAAGTATTTGCGCATTTTGGTGAACCTGCTGAAAATGGACATTGGCCTCCACACTTGCATTTTCAATTGATTCTTGATATGGAAAATAAAAAAGGAGATTACCCTGGCGTATGCAGTCTATCTGATCGAGAAAAATACCTACGCAATTGTCCTAATCCAGATACACTGTTAAACCTAATTCAATGGGCTAAGTAGTGGGAACAAAATCAGGTTTTTCCCATTGTTTAATGATATGAGAAGGAATAACATGAATGCCAGTTTTTGAATGCGATGCAAAATAAGCCATGCTTCTAGCAATTGCTTTTGCGTGTACTGGAATATATTTTTTGAAGCGGCCTTTCATAATTGGTATGGCTTTTAATGCAAAAAATATTCCTAGTTCTTCTAACCACCTAGATTCTTTTCTTGGCCCTAAAATAAAGGAAGGTTGAAAAATATAGATAGAACTATAATTGAGTTGCTTCAAAGCTTCTTCTAGTCTACCCTTTGTTTTATTATAGAAAACACTCGACTTTGGATTAGCCCCTGCTGCGCTCACCACTAAAAAGCGTTTGCTTCCCGCAGTTAACTGTAGTTTGGCAATATGCAACGGAGCGTAAAGATCTATTAAAGTAAAAGCTTCTCTTGTTTTAACTGTTTTGATGGTGGCTCCTAAGCAGCAATACACATCGTCTGCTTCAGTCCAAGATTCAATGGTAGCAAAGTTGATTAATTGCTCTACCAGTTTAGGATGCGACCTACCCAGTGGCCTTCGAACATAAATGGTCACCTGACTATACAATTCAGATTCCAACAATATTTCGAGTAAATAGGAGCCGGTTAAACCACTTGCACCTAGAACTAAAGCTTTTCTTTGCACTATCCTATAATTTTACCAAAGATAAGGACTGCTTTATTTGTACTTTTGAAGAGTTATGTCAAATAATAATCTGAACAGCGATTTAAATGCTTTGAACCCCGCCGAAAAGGAGTTTGAGAATACCATACGCCCAAGGGAGATTGATGATTTCTCTGGCCAACCCCAACTAATTGAGAATTTGGTGATATTTATTAAAGCAGCCAAATTAAGGGGAGAAGCATTGGATCATGTATTATTTCATGGCCCTCCAGGGTTAGGTAAAACTACACTAAGCCGTATTGTAGCTAATGAATTGGGCGTTAGTATTAAAGAAACTTCGGGGCCTGTGATTGAAAAACCAGGCGACTTAGCTGGTTTATTGACCAATCTGCAACCGAACGATGTGTTGTTTATTGATGAAATACATAGATTAAGTACAGTGGTAGAGGAATACCTCTATTCTGCTATGGAAGATTTTAAAATTGACATTATGATAGATACTGGCCCTAACGCCAGAAGCATACAAATCAATTTAAATCCATTCACTTTGGTAGGTGCAACTACCCGAAGTGGATTATTGACTGCTCCCTTACTCTCTCGTTTTGGAATTAAGTCTCGATTGGAATATTATGGTGCACCCGTATTGCAAAAAATTATCGAAAGAAGTGCCGCCATTTTAGGTACAAAAATAACACTTGATGCAGCAGCAGAAATTGCGGGTAGAAGCCGTGGTACGCCCAGAATAGCCAATGGTTTGCTAAGAAGGGTTAGAGATTTTGCACAAGTATTAAATGATGGAAAAATTGATTTAGGCATTACTCAGCATGGATTGAAAGCATTGAATGTAGATGCCCATGGTTTAGATGAAATGGATAATCGTATTTTATCTGCCATCATAAATAAATTCAAAGGTGGTCCGGTAGGTATTACAACCATTGCAACAGCAGTAGGAGAAGAGCCTGGTACCATTGAAGAAGTGTATGAACCTTTCCTTATTCAAGAAGGCTTTCTACAAAGAACCCCTAGGGGAAGGGAAGCCACATTGAAAGCTTACAATCACCTAGGGGTGGTTATGAAAAGAGGAGAAGCTGGAGAGCTATTTACCTAAAGGGATTTAAGCCTAAGGAGCAACCAGTCTGAATCCATTTCCATGAATATTTACAATTTCAATATTGGTATCTTCTTTTAAGTACTTGCGTAATTTGGCAATATAAACATCCATGCTACGGCCATTAAAATAAGTGTCGCTACCCCATATCTTTTTCAATGCCCTTTCGCGGGGTAACAAATCGTTTTTATGTTCCGCTAACATTTTCAACAATTCATTCTCTTTTGGAGAAAGGGTTTGCATGGTAGTGCCTATTTTTAATTCTCTCAATTTTGGATTAAAATGATACCCACCTAAATCAAATTCAATATTGTCGTTGATTTTATTTTCTTCTTCGTTTCTTTTAAGGATGGCTTTTATTTTCATCAACAATACTTCACTGTCAAATGGTTTAGTGATATAATCGTCTGCACCTAATTTATAACCTTGAATAATATCGTCTTTCATGGTTTTAGCACTCAAGAAAAACAATGGCACATCTGGATCAATATCTCTAATTTCTTCTGCTAGCGTAAATCCATCCATATTGGGCATCATCACGTCTAATAAACAGATATCAAATTTTTCACGCTGAAAAGCAGCTAAACCTAATCTGCCATCTCTTTCAAGTGTTACTTCGTATTCATTTAACTCTAGGTAGTTTTTAAGCACCATGCCCAAGTTGGTATCGTCTTCGCAGAGTAAAATTTGGTATTGTTTCTTGTCTTCCATTTGTAGAATTTTGAGTGAAATAACAATAATTTACTATTAATTCCCCAGCAACAGGGTGCAATCTTTTGTTAAATATCCTATTGGGCTTTTTTTAGGTATTGCTTGTCGGTAAGTGCTTTCAAAAAATTCACTAAATCTTTTTTCTGCTCTATCGTTAATTTAAGCGGCTCTATTAATGTTGAATCCATATTAATAGGCTTGGGTACAAATTGGTAGGGGTTATCGTAATAGTCAACCACTTCTTCTAAGGTTTTGAACATGCCGTTGTGCATATAAGGTGCTGTAACGGCAATATTGCGTAATCCAGGGGTTTTAAATTTACCAAGGTCTTCTTTATTTTTTGTAATGGCATAGCGCCCTTCGTCGGTTAAGTTTAAGCCATCATAAAGCCCAATATTCTTAAAATCATTATTGGTAAAATCGGGCCCATTGTGACAATCAAAACACTTGGTTTTATCGCTTACAAATAGTTGTCTTCCCCTTTCTGCGGAAGCAGACATTTCATCTAAATCAAAAGCAGATTCATCTGTTTCAAGGGTATTTTGGTAGGCGGCTAATGCAAGGCCGAGGTTTTTAGGGGATGGGAGCTGTTTGAAAATCGAAAGGAACAATGATTTATACACTTTACTATTGTTCAGTCTTTTAACCGCTTCCTTTATGGGAAGATTCATTTCTACGGGGTTTTCAATAGGCATCAATGCTTGTTCTTCTAGGCTGGCTGCTCTGCCATCCCAAAAAAATGGATCATGACCCCGAAGGTTCATAACGGTAGGGGCATTTCTACTACCGGGTGTTGCATTTACGCCTAAACTGATGGCCAATGTGTCTGCAAAACCAAAAGCGGGAATATGACAACTGGCACAACTAATGGTATTGTCTTTAGAAAGTATGGAATCAAAGAAGAGCTTCTTCCCCAACTGAGCTTTGGTTTTTACAGGACTTGGAGTGTCAAAGCCGCTGCTGAAAGCAATAGCCAGTCCTAATCCCACAATAATCCACCACTTTTTCATGTTGCAAAGGTACTTAATTGTTCTGCTAAAATTTATTTTACGGCGAGCATGGCATTAGGTATTTTGCAACAAATCATTTTTATGAGTAATACAACCATATTTGCTGAAGCCGTTCAAAAAGGATATCAATTTAAAGGAGAGCAGGTAAAAATTGGTTGTGGTATGTTGAATGGGGGAGTAGTTAAAGAAGCCAATGTTTTTATTCCACTCAAAACCATGAATCGGCACGGATTAATAGCTGGAGCAACCGGAACTGGTAAAACAAAAACACTGCAACTAATTAGTGAGTGTTTAAGCGATAATAGTGTACCTGTATTAGTGATGGATATTAAAGGTGATTTAAGTGGAATTGCTGTGGAAGGTGTATCCAACGAAAAAATAATTGAGCGGTCTGCTAAATTGGGAATACAATGGAAGCCTAATGCATATCCCGCAGAACTATTGACTTTAACGGGCGGTAATGGTGTTAAGTTACGTGCAACAGTTTCTGAATTTGGTCCTGTTTTATTAAGTAAAATATTAGGATTGAACGACACCCAAGGTGGGTTGGTTTCTGTGATTTTTAAATATTGCGATGACAATGCAATGCCACTGCTAGACTTAAAAGATTTTATTAAAGTATTACAATACATTGGTGCAGAAGGGAAGGCGGAAATAGAAAAGTTGTATGGAAAAATTTCTACTACATCTACGGGAACGATTTTAAGAAAAGTAATTGAACTACAACAACAAGGTGCAGATATTTTATTTGGTGAAAAAAGTTTTGAAATAGACGACTTGATGCGCATTAGTGATGATGGTAGAGGTATGATTAATATTTTGCGTGTAACCGACATGCAAGACAAGCCAAAGCTTTTTTCTACTTTTATGTTACAGTTATTGGCCGAATTGTATGCCAGTTGCCCCGAAGAAGGCGATTTGGATAAACCTAAATTGGTTTTATTTATAGATGAAGCGCATTTGATTTTTCAGGAAGCATCCGACGCCTTGTTACAACAATTAGAAACAGTCATTAAATTAATTAGATCAAAAGGTATTGGTATATTTTTCTGCACTCAAAATCCGCAAGATATACCAGCTTCCATTTTAAGTCAACTAGGACTTAAAGTGCAACATGCATTGCGCGCATTTACTGCCGCCGATAGAAAAACAATTAAGCAGGCTGCAGAAAATTTTCCAGAATCAGCGTTTTATGAGGTAGATGAATTATTGACCCAATTGGGAATTGGAGAAGCTTTTGTAACGCTGTTAAATGAAAAAGGAATTCCAACTCCATTGATACATACGATGTTGAATCCACCTCAAAGCAGAATGGACGTATTAACAGAAGCGGAAATAAATACAATTAATGCCAAAAGCAAGTTGGTTCCTAAATACAATCAAGTAATTGATAGTGAAAGTGCGCATGAAATATTATCGGCAAAATTAGCTGAGGCCCAAGCAAAAACTGCAGCATTAGCCGATGCGGCTAAAGAAGCCCAGCTTGAAGAAAAAGATGAAAAATCTATCAGGCAAAATGCAGAAAGCTTTTTTGATAATCCAATTGTGAAACAAGTTGGAAGAACTGCTGCAAGTATTATCACTCGAAGTTTATTAGGGGCATTGGGTTTGGGTGGAAGAGCAGGTTCAAGAACAAGTACTCGAAAACGCTATTGATTTTTCAATAACCAGAAAATTCTTTTTTCTTCGGTGATGCTTATTTTGTCTTCTGCTTGTAAAAAGTTGAGTACTTCCCAGATTTTTTTTGGTGAAATATTTTTTGATTCACTTATAAGTACTGCAATATCAATGCCGATAGATGAATTGGCTTTCAGTATCAATTCTATTTGATTAAAATTGGCAGCAGAAATATCGGTTCTCTTATTGTCTAAGCAAATATCACAAACACCACAAACGATGGTGCTGTTGTCTCCAAAATATTGTCCTATAAAATTGCTTCTGCAAGTTTTACTAAGACCAACATATTGAGTGATAGTAGCAATTCTTTGCGTATGTAATTTTTTCCTTTCTAAATAATGGTCTTGGTGAATATGTAAAAATTCTGCCGGCGCTCTATTTAATAGAAAGTGAATTTGAGGCGTTTCCTTTTTTGGTAAATATTCAATAATGCCATGCGTATGTAATTGTTTTAGTTGAACGCTTATGGTAGCTATTTCGGTTCTGCAAATTCTTGCTAAAGTCTGCTCATAAACGGAAGTTCTGTTATAGAAAATTCCTGCATAAGTTCTGAGTAATGCTTTAATTAAAGGTTCTAATGAAGGGTACATGATTTCAAACTGATCTAAGGATTCGGTATCTGTACAAAAATTTACTTGCGTTGGTAAAAAAATTTGTTCGTTAAATTGAATATGTCCTTCTTGTTCTAGAATTCGTAGCACATTCATTACCAATAACGGATCTAATTTAAAATGAGTAATAAAATTGTTGAAATCGAAATCATAATAAATTCCTTCTCCGTTGCCTACTGCTACTTGCAAAAAGTCTGCAATGGCTTGATATACTTCTTTGATTATTGGAATAGGGGGAAATTTTTTTTCTCCATTTTGTGCTAACTCAAGTAAATCTTTCTGTTGCCATAGTAAAACCGCATAAGCCCTTTTTTCATCTCTGCCAGCCCTTCCTGCTTCTTGGTAATAATTCTCTAAACAATCTGGTATATCGTGGTGTATGACCGTTCTTACATCTGGCTTATCTATTCCCATACCAAAAGCATTGGTACAAACCATCACCCTTGTTTTATTTTGAATCCAGCTCAATTGTTTTTGTTCTCTCAATAATTGGTTTAATCCTGCATGATAAAAGTCTGCACTAATTCCTTGTAATATAATGGCTTCAGCTATTTTTTTGCATTGCTTTCTACTATTGCAATACACAATGCTACTCCCTTGAACTTTTTGTAAAATGTCTAAAATTTTGTTGATTTTACTTTCCGGTTCAAAACAACTATATGAAATATTAGGTCTAAGAAAAGATTGCTTAAAAATGCTTGGTTCATGTAAGCCAAGTTGTATTTGAATATCTGTTAAAACCAATGGAGTGGCCGAGGCCGTTACTGCAATAACTGGAATAGACCCTAGCTTCCTTTTTGTCTCTGTAATTCTGCAATACGATGGTCTAAAGTCGTATCCCCATTGCGAAATACAATGCGCTTCATCAATTATTAAAAGACTAAATGGTATATGAGTTAGGTATTCATTGAATAACGGGCTTTCTAGTCTTTCTGGTGAGCAGTAAATAAATTGATAAGCTGATTCGGTTGCTTCCAACAAAACTTGCTTCACTTCTTCTTTTTGCATTCCACTATGAATGGCAACAGCAGTAATTCCTTTTTTATTCAGCGCATCAACCTGGTCTTTCATTAATGCTATCAAAGGACTGATGACTAAACTCACCCCAGGTAATAGGATGCCTGGAATTTGATAACAAACTGATTTTCCTCCTCCAGTTGGCAATAAAGCAATACAATCTTTTCCCTTCAATACAGCTTGAATAATTTCTTCTTGTAAGGGTCTAAAAGCAGCATGCTTCCAATATTGTTGTAATATATCTAAGGGCGAAGTCAAGTGGATTAATAGACTTTTTTAAAGTTCAATCTAACAGAGTTGATGGCTAATACAACATCGCTTAACCCCATAACCAAAGCACCAATAGTAGGGCTTAGAAATCCAAAAGCAGCAACAGGAATGGCAACTACATTGTAAATAAGGGCCCAAAATAAATTTTGCTGAATGGTCAGGTAAGTATGTTTTCCTAAACCTAGCGCAAGCGTTAAATTTTTTATACCGTGATTCATTAAAACCACTTCAGCACTTTGAACGGCTATATGAGCTGCATCGCTTAATGAAACACCTACAGTGGCTTTTGCCAACGCGGGGGCATCATTAATTCCGTCGCCTACCATTGCAGTGGGCTTAATGGCAGTTAGTGCTTCAATTTTGGCTAATTTCTGTGAAGGACTTTGCTCTGCAAATACTTCATCTATGCCCAGCAGATTGGCAACGTCATCACACTTTGCTTGCAGGTCTCCACTTAATAAAATGGTTTTGATGCCCTTTTGTTGCAATGCTTTTACCATTGAAGCAGCTTCTGGCCTTATTTGATCTTTTAAGTTAATAGAACACAATATTTCATTGTTTTTTGTCAAATAAATATTGTGGTTGCTATCTGCTGTTAAATGTGCCACCATTTTATAGGAAGAAGCTGAATAAGTATTCCCTTCTTTGTCTACAGCTGTTATTCCCAAACCTTTCTCTTCGGTAATTTTACTAAATCGAATATCGTCCTTGGTTTTCCATTCTGTAGCAATGGCTTTTGCCAAAGGATGAGTAGAATATTTTTCTAATGAATAAGCTAAGCGCTTGCATTCAACTTCTCCTAATAATTGCCCAGCAGGTGTTAGTTCAAATTGGGCAATTTCAAATTGTCCAGTTGTAAGCGTACCTGTTTTGTCGAATACTACTTGTTGAATGTCTTTAAATAACTCAAGGGTTTTAGTATTTTTAAATAATACGCCATTGCGAGCTGCACGTCCTAATCCAACAGCAATGGCAGCAGGTGTTGCAAGCCCCATTGCACATGGACAAGAAATGACCAATACAGCAATGCTGCGCATTAAACTTGCCGTAAAATCTTGTGCTCCAATGGTATAGTTTAAAATAAAAGTTAATGAAGAAATACCCACCACAACAGGCACAAATACCGCACTAATTTTATCTGCCAATAATTGAACTGGCGGCTTTTCTGTTTGAGCGTTCTTAACCAATTTTAGAATATTTCCTAAAACAGAATCTTCGCCAACAGCAGTAACATAAGCTTTAACAGTCCCGTTCACTATGGTTGATCCACCAATTAAAATGTCTTTTACTTTTTTCTCTACAGGTATAGATTCTCCGGTAACAATGGATTCATCAACCGACACTTCGCCCGATAAAATTTTACAATCCATTGGTACAGCTTCCCCGCTTCTAATTAATAATAAATCTCCCGTTTTAAGTGATGTACTTTCTACAGGAAAAATATGTTCGGTTTGTTCATTGTCGTAAGCAATCATATTGGCCATGGTCTTTTGAGACTTAGCCAATTTGTTCAAAGCAACTTGTGTTTGTTCTACCGATTTGTCTTCCATCCAATTCCCTAAAAATACCAATGTAATAATGGTGGCTGTAGTTTCATAAAATAAGTATTGATCTGCTTGACCTGTTAATGTGCCATATAAACTATACACAAATGCAGCAAGTGCGCCCATGGCCACTAATACATTCATATTGGGAACACCTTTAAGCAAACTCTTTAATCCACTCCTTCCAAAAAAATCCATGCCCAGTACAAATACTGGAATAGTTAATGCCAATTGTACATATGGATTCATGAGCCAGTGAATATGCAAACCTGGTATCATATGCAACATCAAAGGAAAAGTGAACACCGCAGAAAAAGCAAATCTTTGTAAGTGCGATTTAAATATAGTTTTGCTCGATTTTCCTATATTTTCCCCTCCTTTAACTTGATATCCTAAATCGTGAATGCCTTTTTGTATTGCTGTTTTGTTTGTTCCTTCTGGAAGGTTAAAACTTACATCTCCTCCAATGAAATTGACTTTCACTTCTTCCATTCCTTTTTCTTTCAGGAATTGATCAATGGATAGTGCACAGTTAGTGCAGCTCATGCCCGTTACTTTCCAATTTACTTTTTCCATACTCAAATTTACAAAAGCCTTTGCTCCTTCATTTGCGAGTTTGGAATAATATTCCCTTTTAGCCAACTATCTTTGTATCATGGATGCAATTTTTACTATTGACCAAATTGATCGTGTAGCTGCGGCATTTTTTAAAAAGTGCAAAAAGCACAAGGTTTGGGCATTTCATGCGCCAATGGGGGCAGGTAAAACCACTTTTATTAGTGCACTTTGTACTCATTTAGGGGCAAAAGACGCGTTGAGTAGTCCTACTTTTGCCATAGTGAATGAATATGACAGCACAAATGCAGGTACATTGTATCATATGGATTGGTACCGCCTCAAAACGGAAGCAGAAGCTATTGATGCAGGTGTAGAAGATTTGTTGAAAAGCGGATTGTATTGCTTTGTAGAGTGGCCAGAAAATGCCCCCAATTTATTAGGTCCAGACACCCTGCACTTATACCTCGAAGTATTAGATGCCCAAACTAGGCGTTTGTATATTCCTGAAGAACAAGCTTAATTTGTTAACTTCAATCTTTAACCTTACACATGGCAACCAGCAAACCAAGCATTAGTCCTTCGCTTTTATATGAGGCAATGGAGGAAACTTTAGATATTAAAACCCCAGGGGCAAAATTGCATATTGGTATTCCCAAAGAAATTGCATTTCAAGAAAATAGAATTGCGCTTACTCCCGACGCAGTAGGAGTATTAGTGGCCAATGGAAATATCGTTACCATAGAGCACAATGCGGGCGAGCGCAGTCATTATTCTGATAGAGATTATTCAGAAGCAGGAGCGCAAATTGTTTATGACCGTGCGGCTGTTTATCAATGTCCGATATTGGTGAAAAGTGCACCACCAGTTGAAGATGATATTCCTTTGTTGCAAATGAATCAAATCATTATTTCTCCAATACACCATTCAGCATTAAAAAAAGAAATCATTGAAAAAATGATGGCGAAACGCATAACAGCGTTAAGCTTTGAAAATTTTAAAGACGATAGTGGCACTTATCCTATTGTAAGAAGCATGAGTGAAATTGCTGGAAGTGCAGTCATGTTAATTGCAGGTCAATACCTAAGCAGCTTTAATGAAGGAAAGGGCGTTTTACTGGGGGGTATCAGTGGTATTCCGCCAACTAAAGTGGTCATTATTGGGGCAGGTATTGTAGGGGAATGCGCTACAAGGAATGCTTTGGCAATGGGCGCTTCGGTAAAAGTATTTGATAATAATATTTATCGATTAAAGCAAATGCAAAACAATCTCGGACAAAGAGTTTGGACCAGCGTTTTAGAACCACGAATATTAGCCAAGCAATTAAAAACCTGTGAAGTTGCTGTTGGAGCATTAAGCAATGAATATGGAAGGGCTCCTGTAGTAGTAACCGAAGAAATGGTAGCAGCAATGCGTCCGAACAGCATCATTATTGATGTGGCCATAGACAGAGGCGGATGTTTTGAAACCAGTGAGCTTACTAGTTATGAAGAACCTACTTATTTAAAGCACGGTGTTATACATTATTGTGTACCCAATATTCCCAGTGGTTTTGCAAGAACTGCTTCTCAGGCCATTAGTAATGTGCTAATGCCTTTGTTATTAGAAGTAAGTGACGAAGGTGGCTTAGAGGAAATGATTTGGCATAAATTCAATGTAAGAGAAGGCGTATACTTATTTAAAGGTTCTGTAACCGATATTTATATTAGTCAGAAATTCGATTTAAAGTATACAGACCTTAATTTATTGATTGCAAGTAGACGATAAATTACTTGTAATCATTTATATGAATGCGTTCTGAGCAAAAATGAATCTCAGCTTCTTCGTTGCTGCAAATGATTACGATTTTATTGTTGCAATAATTTTGAATGAGTGATTGATAAAGTGCATAGCCCTCTTTATCTAAATTGGTACAAGGCTCATCTAGTAATAGTACTGGGGTGTCTGAAAAAACAGCTTGAGCCAATTTTAGTCTCTGCTTCATTCCACTACTGAACTTGCTAATTTGTTTATTGGCAGTTTTACCTAAACCAATAAAATCTAAAATTTCCGGTATTGATTTTTTGTTGCTTAATGGCTTAAAACTTTCGTGAAATTGCAATAGTTCAGTACCATTCATTTCTTCAATCAATTCTAAATAAGGAGTACAAATTGACAGATATTGAAAATGTTTTTCGGCTGCTACAGGCAATTTTAAATTGCCCTCATTAAAATTAATATTACCTGCAATGCATTGCAATAAAGTACTCTTTCCTGAACCATTGTGGCCGGTAATAGCATATGCATGTCCTGTATTAAATTGGTAACTCAATCTGCGGAATATCCATTCCCGATTATATTTTTTACCACAGTTAATTAGTTCAATGGAATAGTTATTCATCATCGTTGGCGCCCTTAGTAAAACGCTTGATAATACCCCGACCACTTTCTCTAATGAAAGTAACGATTTCGTCTCGTTCATCAGTAGCAGGTAATTCTTCTTCAATGTATTCTAGCGCTTGAGAAGTGTTCAATCCTTTGTTGTAAATGGTTCTGTATACGTCTAAAATATGGTTGATTTGTTCTAACGGGAATCCCCTTCTTTTTAATCCAACGCTATTTACTCCACCATAACTAAGTGGGTTGCGAACTGCTTTTATATAGGGTGGTACATCTTTACTAACCAAGCTTCCTCCTGCAATAAATGTGTGTTGGCCAATGTTAACAAATTGGTGCACCGCACTTACGCCACCTACCACTGCCCAATCCCCAATTGTTACGTGCCCCGCCACCTGAACACTGTTGCTCATAATAACATGACTACCAATGATGCAATCGTGCGCAATATGGCTGTAAGCCATAATTAAACAGTGGTTCCCAATAACGGTTTTGCCTCTGTCTTCTGTTCCTCTATTGATGGTAACAAATTCTCTGATTGTAGTATGGTCACCTATTTCTACAGTTGTTTTTTCTCCTACAAATTTTAAATCTTGTGGAATAGCACCCAATACCGCACCAGGGAATATGCGACAATTCTTTCCAATTCTGGTGCCATCCATAATGGTAACATTGCTTCCAATCCAAGTGCCTTCGCCCACTTGAACATCTCCGTGAATTACGGTAAATGGATCAATTTTTACATTGGGGGCAATGCGTGCATTGGGATCAATATAAGTATAGGGATGCGTCATATTTTTTCTTTCAATTGTAAGATACGATATTGATTTCTTTAGCTGTCTGTTCTTCTTACTACTTGAGCAACTAAATCTGCTTCTGTGGCAACTTTGCCTCCAACATAAACCGTACCCCTCATTTCACAAATACCTCTTCTGATGGGGCCTAAGAACTCTAATTTTAATACCATTGTATCACCAGGCCTTACCATTTGCTTGAATTTACAATTGTCAATTTTTAAAAAATAGGTATCATATTTTCCTTCGGGCATAGAGTTAATACAAAGAATTCCCCCAGTTTGGGCTAAGGCTTCAATTTGAAGTACGCCAGGCATTACAGGATTGCCGGGAAAATGACCGGGGAAAAACCATTCATTAAAACTTACATTCTTGATACCAACAATATAGGTATCTGTTAATTCAATGATTTTGTCGACCAATAAGAAAGGGTGTCTATGCGGTAGGGTTTTTTCTATTTGTTCCAATGTGTACACTGGCGGTACTGTAGGGTCATAGGTAGGAACTCCCTTAACGTGTTTATTTTTTTTGATGTATTGCTTAATTTTCTTTGCAAACTCAACATTAGAACTATGTCCTGGTCTATTCGCAATAATTCTAGCTTTAATGGGGTATCCAATTAATGCTAAGTCTCCTACCACATCAAGTAGTTTGTGTCTGGCTGGTTCGTTAGGAAACCTGAGTTCTAAATTGTTTAAATAGCCCTCACTTTTAACCGCTATTTCTTCTTTCTTAAAAATTTTAGCCAAGCGAGTCATTTCTGCATCGGTAATGGGTTTATCTACCACCACTATAGCATTATTAATATCTCCGCCTTTAATTAAATCGTTGTCTAATAACATTTCTAGCTCATGTAAAAAGCAGAATGTTCTACATGGAGCAATTTCTGTTTTAAAGTCTTTGATGGTTTTTAAACCAGCATGTTGTGTTCCTAAAACGGGGCTATTGAAATCAATAAGGGTGGTTATTTGATAGTCCATGGCAGGCAAAGCCACCATTTCCACTCTTTTGCCTTCGTCGTAATGATAAATGTTTTCATCTAAGCTATACCAGATCTTGGCGGCTTCTTGTTCTAAAACACCGGTTTCTTCAATTAAAGAGATAAAAGGAGCAGAGCTTCCATCCATAATAGGAATTTCAGGACCATTTACTTCAATTAATACATTGTCTACACCCATTCCTACCAAGGCGGCTAGAATATGTTCAACCGTACTTACTTTGGCTTCACCTACTTGGAGTGTTGTACCTCTACTGGTATCGGTTACTAAGTCACAATCTGCTTTAATGATGGGCTTATTGGGTAAGTCGGTACGTTGAAATTGAATACCAAACCCAGGATTAGCAGGCTTTAAAATCATATCTACCAATACGCCAGTATGCAAACCTGTTCCACTAATTTGTATTGGTTGAGATAAAGTATGTTGTTTCTCGGGATTAAAATTCATATCCATAGTTCCGCGCTTTAAGACTGCGAAATTAAGTTATCCCAATGGTTTAACCTCATATTACGATTTAACCCTTTCAGAAAGTAATTCCGCTACTAATTTTTCTAAGGCTTGAATCCTTTTTTCGGTTTCTGGTAAATTTCGAGTTGCTGCTTGAACCCTTAAAGAACTGGTATAGTCAAAAGCTGGGTAACCGTTCACAGATTTATTGGGCTCTTTAATGGTTTTGGTGATTCCACTTCTACCGCCAATTTTAGTGCCATCTGCAATACTTAAATGGCCTGCAACCCCTGTTTGCCCCCCCATCATTACATATTTGCCTACTTTGGAACTGCCACTAATGCCTGTTTGAGCCGCAATAACTGTATTACTACCAATTTCTACATTATGGGCTATTTGAACCAGATTGTCAATCTTAACTCCTTTACAAATTAAGGTAGACCCCATGGTTGCTCTATCAATTGTGCTATTGGCACCTATTTCAACATAATCTTCTACCACCACATTGCCCAATTGAGGCACTTTTGTAAAACTGCCATCTGCTTGTGGCGCAAATCCAAATCCATCACTTCCTATAATCACTCCTGCATGTATAATTACATTATTGCCAATAACGCAGTATTTTACTATTGTTCCCAATTTTTACCAGATCCCCAATAAATGCAAAAGCACCAATATAAACCAATGAACCCATACTTGCAGAATCGGCAATATGGCTAGGACTTTGAATGCCTACTAATTGACTGGCAGCCATTTCCTGGTATTTGGTCATTAAAACAGCAAAAGCACTGTATGCATCTGGAACCCTTATTAGGGTTGCTTTCACAGGCGCTTTTAATTGCAACGATTGGTTCACAATCACTACCGATGCCTCTGTAGTATATAAATAGTCTTCGTATTTAGGGTTAGCTAGAAAAGAAATTTGAGAAGGTTTTGCCTCTTCTATTTTACCAAAAGAAACAACTATTGCATTTGCATCTCCTTCAATAATTCCATTGATTATTAATCCAATCTGGGCTGCGCTAAACTGCATATAGGTGGGTTAGGTTAACAGACAAATGTAGAATTTTTTTATCTGAGATGAAAGATTTTGCTGTATCATAGAATTGTCTACTTCTGTAATGTCTTTAACCGTTCCATCTTTGTACAAAATATTGATTTTCTCCTCTTTGCTTTGATAAGTAGTATTGGTTGCAATACCTGTAAAACAAAGAAAATTTGCTTCTTCCTCATTCACCCCAAATTGCAGCATGACTTGTTGTTTTTTGGCTTCTACAAATGATGGTTCAAATGGGGCAGCTTGAATACTGGTTTTATAAATATTTCGATTGAGCATTCTGGAACATAGCAAAGAGAGTACTTTGTCTGAATGGGTACTCCATTTTTTTATTGCACTAATTACATCAAAGTCGTCCATTAAGCAAAAACGTTTGATGGTTTCTGTATTCATTGGGCCATTGAATTCCCCCAGAAAAAAGTCTACCTGAGATCCAGTAGCTAAACTTTCTCTATGTTCATTGTATATCGATCTTACCCTTTGAATAATTTTCACCAGCATTTTTTCCGCAGACAATACCGTTTTATGCAAATAAACCTGCCAATACATTTGTCTTCTTGCAACTAAAAATTTTTCTACACTGTAAATACCTTTTTCTTCAACCATGAGTTGGCCATGATAAACGGTAAGCATTTTCAAAATTCGGTCATATCCAATTACACCTTCGCTTACTCCAGAAAAAAAACTGTCTCTGCTTAAATAATCCATTCTGTCTACATCTAATTGACCGCTGATGAGTTGATGAAGAAAGGGTTTATGGTATTGATTGGTGAATATATCTATGGCTAAACTTAACTGTCCATTCAACTCGTTGTTCATGAGTTGCATAATCTGTAATGAGAGGTCTTCGTGGTGAACCCCCAAAACCAGTTCATGTTCTAATGCGTGCGAAAATGGTCCATGCCCAATATCATGTAATAGAATGGCAGCTTTCACAGCTATTTCCTCTTCTTTGGTGATTTCTATTTCCTTACTCCTTAGCTCGTTCACCACATTACACATTAGATGGTAAGCCCCCAATGAATGGTGAAGTCGGGTATGTACCGCGCCAGGGTATACCAATTGTGCCATGGCCATTTGTTGAATTCTTCTTAGGCGTTGATAAAAGGGATGTCCAATTATTGAAAAAATGAGTGGATGACTAATTGTGATGAAACCGTATACTGGATCGTTAATAATCTTTCTTTTTAGATTGGCCATGCTGTTGCTGAATTGTTAATAAAGGTAGTATTTAGTAGTACAAACAAAATTATAAATAGCTTAGCAATATGGCAATTGCACAGATATTATGGGTAGACGACGAAATTGAAAGTCTTCAGTCGCAAAAAATCTTTTTAGAAACCAAGGGGTATGCAGTGCATACCTTAACAAATGGATATGATGCAATTGAGTATATTCAACAACATTCAGTTGATGTGGTATTGATGGATGAGAGTATGCCTGGGATAACCGGTTTGGAAACGCTTACCAGAATGAAGCAATTGCAACAAAGGTTACCCATTGTGCTGATTACCAAAAACGAAACCGAGAATTTGATGGATGAAGCAATCGGTAGTCAAATTGCCGATTACTTAATTAAACCAGTGAATCCCAACCAGGTATTACTTAGTTTAAAAAAAATTATTGATAACAAAAGACTTGTTGCAGAAAAAACTACGGTTTCTTATCAGCAACAATTTAGTGAATTGTTTATGGCACTTTCGGGTAATCCAGATTACCAAGAGTGGATGGATTTGTACAAGAAATTGGTGTATTGGGAATTAGAAATGGAAAAAAGTGATAGCCCCGAAATGAGGGAAATTTTTTACAATCAGAAAAAAGAAGCCAATGCTGCTTTTGGAAAATTCATTTCTAAAAACTACGAAAAATGGGTTGCTTCTGCAGCAGCAGATGCGCCCATAATGAGCCATCAATTGTTACAGTTTAAAGTATTGCCCCATTTAGAACAAGATGTTCCGCTTTTTTTTATTTTAATTGATAATTTAAGATACGACCAATGGAAAGCCATTGAACCCATATTCGCCGAAAGTTTTAGGGTAACAGAAGAAGATAGTTTTTATTCTATTCTTCCTACCGCTACACAGTATTGTCGCAATGCCATTTTTGCTGGCATGATGCCTGCTGAAATAGAAAAGAAATTTCCGCAATTATGGAAAAACGATGAAGAAGAAGGTGGGAAAAATTTGCATGAACAAGAATTTCTAGCTGCGCAGTTGAAACGCTTAAAAAAGGATCAGATAAAATTCAGCTATCATAAAATTTTAAATCACCAAGATGGGCAACAGCTGGTGAATAATATACATAATTTGTTAGGGAATCAGTTGAATGTGATTGTTTATAATTTTGTAGACATGCTCAGTCATGCAAGAACCGAAATGGAGGTTTTGAAAGAATTAGCAAGTGATGAAGCCAGTTACAGAAGCTTAACCAAAAGTTGGTTTGAACACAGTCCTTTGCATCAAGCCCTTAAAAAAGTTTCCGATAAAAAAATTCGAATTATTTTGGCTACCGACCATGGAAGTGTTCGTGTAAAAACGCCACATAAAGTGATTGGAGATAAACAAACTACCACCAATTTGCGATACAAACATGGCCGAAATTTAAATTATGACGATAAAGAAGTGCTGGCATTTAGGGATCCATTAAAAGCCGGATTACCAGTTCCTAGCATTAACTCGTCCTTTATTTTTGCAAAAGAAGATGGGTTTTTATGTTATCCCAATAACTATAACCATTATGTAAACTATTACAAGAATAGTTTTCAGCATGGGGGTATCAGTTTAGAAGAAATGATTGTTCCGCTCATCAAAATGGACTCAAAAGCATAGTTATTCGGTATTTCTACCCATTTTGTGGATAAAACCATTGCCAATTAAGTAGCACTAAGTTTAAATTTGTTCTGCTATGAAATACACGCAATCAACATTAGACAAGTTGGAAGATATTTTGGGTGAATCTGAATATGTTGTAAGATATGAAAGGGGTACTTTTCAAAGTGGATGGTGTTTATTAGAAGCTAGAAGAGTGGTGGTCCTGAATAAGTTTTTAAATACCGAGGGTAGAATAAATACACTGATGGAAATTATTCCCCAATTGAATATTCAATTTGATAAGTTAACGTTAGAGTCTCAAAAGCTTTACGAAGAAGTAGTTAAAAAATCCGTTACAGTAACCGAATAATTGCGTCATTTACGGTAGTGCCCAAACAAAATTACCTTAGTTTTAGTAGGTGAAACAGACCACATTAAACATTCAGTTTTTAGGAACAGGAACCAGTACGGGTATTCCAATGATTGGATGTAGTTGTAAAGTGTGTTTGTCTAGCAATGCCAAAGACCAGCGGTTAAGAACAAGCATATTAGTTGAAAGTGCACATACCAGTTTGGTCATAGATACTACTCCCGATTTTAGGTATCAAATGCTAAGAAGTAAAATCACACATTTAGATGCGGTCTTATTTACCCATTCCCATAAAGATCATATTGCCGGGTTAGACGATATTAGGGCTTTCAATTTTTTTTCTGGAAATGCAATGAATATTTATGCCAATGCTTCAACAGAAGAAGCCATCAGGCGAGATTTTTATTACGCTTTTTCCGATAACAGGTATCCTGGGACCCCTGAATTACAAATGCATACTATTGTAGGCGATAAATTTTTTATAGGCGATATTGATATACAGCCTATTAAAGTAATGCATCATCGGATGCCTGTTCTTGGATATAGATTGGGAGATTTCACCTATATCACCGACGCCAATTATATTGAGCAATCGGAGTTGGATAAAATTAAAGGATCCAAAATTTTGGTGTTAAATGCACTTAGAAAGGAAAAGCATTTGTCTCATTTCACTTTACAAGAAGCATTGGATATTGCTCATTTAACAGGTGTTCCAGAAGTATATTTTACCCATATTAGTCACCAGCTAGGAATGCATGACGCAATTAATGCAGAATTGCCCAGTCATGTTCAACTAGCTTACGATGGGCTTTGTGTTCGTTTGTAATTCCGCCATTTTTTGCGGCTTTGAAAAAAATAATTTTATCTTACTTACAATTCTCTAAGAAAGAAAGAATTGGGTTAGCCATTGTATTGTGCTTATTGGGCTTATTTCTTTATTTGCCTAATTTAATAAAACCAACTATACAACCCCTACAGCATTCAGATACAGCATGGCTGAATGGGGTAGACTATGTAGAGAAGAGGAAAACAGAAACCTATAAAAAGGACTATGCAAAGCCAGCCCCAGTAAAGCCAACCTATTTTCATTTTGATCCAAATACTGCTACAGAAAATCAATTTATTTTATTGGGATTGACTCAAAAAAATGCACAAACCATTTTACGTTATAGAAATAAAGGTGGAAAATTTAGGGAGCCTAAAGATTTTTTTAAAATTTGGGGGATTGAACCCGCTGTGGCTAAAGCATTGATTCCTTATATCCGTATTGTTCTAGCCAACAGCCCCAGCAAATACCCAGCAGTTAACAGCAGCGGCGGCTATAATCCCACTTATACCCCCAAAAAAATCCCGATAATTGAGGTTAACAAGGCTTCAGTAAGTGAATGGGAAGCTTTGCCCGGAATAGGCCCTGTATTGGCAACCAGAATAGTTAAATTCAGAGATAAGTTGGGCGGTTTTGCCGAAATAAATGAAGTTCAAAAAACCTATGGTATTTCCGATTCATTGTTTAGTATTATCCAACCATTTCTACAGCTGAATATTATTGAAAAGCCTTCCATTAATACCGCTGGAGTGGCTTTGCTACAGAAAGCAGGGGTCTCTCCTGCAATTGCAATAGCCATTGTAGAATATAGAACGCAATATGGATTATTTGCTTCCTTAGACGATTTAAAAAAAATAGTCTTTTTACAGCCTGTACAATTGCAGGAGCTATTCACCTTGGTAAAACTGTGAATATTTCCCCTGACTTTTTATCATTTTTTTAACGCTTTTTTTTAAATGGACTTACCAGTTAAATCCCCTAGATTTGCGCTACAAACTAACTAACGGTTGTTTGTTTTAGGGGGTCGGAAAGAACATGCTTGCTCTGCTCCGACCCCCGTCTATTTAAATTAAAGTCAAATGCATTTTCAAGAAACAGAGTTAACACAACAAGTTGCAGCAACAGCTAAAGATTTTGCAGAACAATACATTCGACCACATGTGATGGAATGGGATGAAGCACAAATTTTTCCAGAAGCATTGTTTAGAGAAATGGGAAAATTAGGCTTGATGGGGGTTCTTGTTCCAGCGGAATATGGTGGTGCTGGTTTGGGGTATTTTGAATACAATACCATTATTCAAGAAATAGCTAAAGTATGCGGTAGTATTGGGTTAAGCGTAGCTGCCCATAATTCACTTTGTACCAACCATATTCTCTCGTTTGGTAACGATGAACAAAAGAAACGTTGGTTGCCCAAGTTGGCCTCGGCAGAGTGGATAGGTGCATGGGGTTTAACTGAACCAAATACGGGTAGCGATGCTGGCAATATGAAAACCACTGCCACAAAACAAGGTAATCATTGGGTATTGAATGGTACTAAAAGTTGGATTACCCATGGTAAAACAGGGGAAATTGCCGTAGTTATTTGTAGAACAGGTGAGCCTAGAACCAGCGGAAATTCCACAGCATTTGTGGTTGAGAGGGGTACAGCAGGATTTAGTGCTGGCAAAAAAGAAAATAAATTGGGTATGAGGGCCAGCGAAACAGCTGAAATGATTTTTGACAATTGCATTATACCCGACAGTAATAGACTCGGTGCGGTGGGAGACGGTTTTAGACAAGCCATGAAAATTTTAGATGGGGGCAGAATTTCAATTGCGGCTTTGTCAGCCGGAATTGCAAAAGGTGCTTACGAAGCCGCTTTACAATATGCACAGGAAAGGCATCAATTTGACCAACCTATTGCTTCTTTTCAAGGAATTAGTTTTAAACTAGCAGATATGGCTACTGAAATTATGGCTGCTGATTTATTGATTTGGCAGGCCTGCGATCTTAAAAACAGGGGTGAGAAAGTGACTAAAGAGGGGGCAATGGCCAAGTATTATGCCAGTGAAGTAGCCGTTAAAACAGCTACGGAAGCGGTCCAAATTTTCGGGGGATATGGATATACAAAAGATTTTCCTGTTGAAAAGTACTATCGTGACGCAAAATTATGTACTATTGGGGAAGGAACTTCAGAAATTCAGAAACTGGTGATTGCAAGAGAAGTACTTCATTAATTGTTTTTCGATTGCTTGCTCATAATACGGGACCCCTTTGGGGTCCTTTTTTATGTTGAAAGGATAACGCAAAACTTTGTATCTTGAATATTGAAAGCCCATTAAAATCCATATCTACATTTAGCATCATGCGGATACTGTTTTTGTTTATTTTATCGTGTTTTATATCACCGTTATTTGCACAAAAAAATTCCGGTTCCGCTTACATTGTTGATTCATTAAATAAAGCTGCTTTTAGTTCTAAGCGATCGGATATTTCTAAAGCTTTGAATCTTTTGATTATTGCGCAGAATACTGCAACGCAAATTGACTATAAAAAAGGACTTGCCATTGCGTATTTATACGAAGGAGGCATTTACCATCAACAAGGTTTCACAAAAAGAGCGTTAACTGATTTTTATCTTTCTTTAGATATATTTAAAAGAATAAAAGACACTTTCAATATTGCAAAAGTAAGTCAGCAAATTGCAGGTTCTTTATTAGTTGAAGGAAAATACGATACCGCTGTAACTGTTTTTAATGAATCATTGCAAGTTTACAATCGCTTCAATAAACAAGAAGAAGTTGTTAATGTAAAAAATAGTTTAGGTCTTATTCAACTGTATCGAAACAAACCAGATTCGGCTGTAATTCTTTTTAATCAAGCATTGGTTACTAGTAAGCAAATCAACTATGTATACGGCGAAAAGAAAGCACTGTATCATTTAGGTAAGCTAGCATTGGAAGGGAAAAATTTAGAGTTAGCAGTATCTTTTTTTAATGCTTCTATTGCCATTGACCAGAAAATAAATGATCGCTATGGGCTTGCACTAAATAATGTAGAGTTGGCCAATGTTGCGTACAAACGCGGTCAATTAGATGCGGCTTTTGCAATGTCTAAAACAGCTTATGATTTTGCAAAATCTGTTAATGCTTACGATATATTAGATCAAAGTATAGCACAAATTATTACCTACTACCGTAGAACGAATAATCTGGAAAAAGCTATTGCTTGGCAAGACACTTCAATACAAATCATTAATCAACATCGAATAAAAGAAAATGAATACGCTACTAACTTTATTGATATTATAAAGAATCAGCAAAACCTTAGACTAGATAGAGAAAATGCCATCATTCGTGCGCAACGTGCATCCGATGAGCAGGTTTTCATATTAACAGTTGGAACTTTCATTTTAATCATACTTGCAGTATTGGTGATTATGGTTTTTATTAATTACCAAAAACAAAAACATTTTAGTAGAGAGTTAAGAGCAAAAAATATTTTAATTGAGGCGCAAATAGAAGAGATGGGTGCACTCAACAAAGAAATTTCTTTTCAAAATAGAATGCTTGAAGCAGATAATAAAACCAAAGATAAATTGCTCTCAATTATTTCACACGACTTACGTAACCCACTTGTGAATACGAAAGGAATCTTGAATTTAGTGAATCAGGGAATGGTTCCTGAAGACCAAGCAAAACAGTTGTTGCTGCAATTAGAAACCCAATACATGGGTACTACTTCATTGTTAGACAATTTGTTGTTTTGGCTTAAGGGACAAATGGCAGGTAAAAATCTGGATAGATCGAATGTGGTAATTTTTCAACTAGTAAAAGGGTTAGAAGACGAGCATAAAATGTTGTTGGTTAGAAAAAACATTACATTCAACAATGCTTTGCACCCACAAATGTTTGTTCACGCCGATAAAGAGATGATTAGAATAGTTTTGAGAAACTTAATCAGCAATGCCATCAAGTTTACACCAGAATATGGTAGTATAGATATACGTGCTGAGCAATCGGAAACCGAAGCCTTAATTTATGTAGAAGATACTGGTATAGGGATGTCTAAGGAAACAATTGATAGGGTAAATGCAAAGCAGTATTATACAACTGCAGGAACCTCAATGGAAAAAGGAAGTGGCTTTGGATTAATGTTGTGTAGCGATCTAATTAATAGACACGATGGTAGCTTAACTATAGAAAGCATACCTGGAAAGGGCAGCAGATTCATTATCAAACTGCCCATTACCAAAGCTTAATATTATTCTTCGTTTTTATTTCCAGCAGCAAAAATTTGGTCAACTGCTCCACCTAACATGGGAAATTTATCTTTCACAAAACCAGCAATGGTAGTAATGGCTTGTTGTGCTTGCTGCTCTGTAAGACCAGCTTCTTTCACTAATTTTTCTATTAACTCATTCATGTATAAATATTGATTAAAGGGTTAAGCAACTTTAAGTGCACTCAATTTACTTTTGCTAAACATTTTTTCTGCATAATCTAAAGTAACATTCAAGGTAGTCGTATTTGTTCCTGGTAATTCAAACATGGCTTCGGTTAAAATACTTTCGCAAATACTTCTCAAACCTCTTGCACCTAGTTTATATTCCATTGCTTTTGCTACCATAAAGTCTAATACTGCAGGCTCAATGGTTAATGCAATGCCTTCCATTTCAAACAAACGAGTGAACTGCTTAATTAAAGAATTCTTTGGTTCGGTTAAAATGCTTCTTAATGTTTCGGCATCTAAAGGATTTAAATGTGTTACAACAGGTAAACGGCCCAGTAATTCAGGAATCAATCCAAAACTTTTTAAGTCTTGAGCGTTAATGAACTCTAATAAATTGCTTCTTTGGTGTTCTTGCTCGTCTTTGTTTACACTAAAACCAATAGCATTGGTATTGATTCTTCTAGCAATTACTTTGTCTATACCATCAAAAGCACCACCGCAAATAAATAAGATATTTTTAGTGTCTACCTTAATCATTTTTTGCTCAGGATGCTTTCTACCTCCTTGAGGTGGAACCAATACTTCAGTACCTTCTAACATCTTCAATAATCCTTGTTGAACACCTTCTCCGCTCACGTCTCTGGTGATAGATGGGTTATCACCTTTTCGAGCAATTTTATCAATTTCATCTACATACACAATGCCCTTTTCTGCTGCGGTTACATCATAATTACAGTTTTGTAACAAACGAGTAAGCATACTTTCCACGTCCTCTCCTACATAACCTGCCTCTGTAAATACCGTTGCATCTACTATAGCAAAAGGAACATTCAATAAACGAGCAATTGATTTAGCTAGTAAGGTTTTACCTGTTCCTGTTTCACCCACCATGATGATATTGCTTTTTTCTATTTCAACATCATCCACAATTTGTTTATTATTTACACGCTTGTAGTGATTGTAAACCGCTACGCAAAGTATTTTCTTTGCTTCGTCTTGACCAATTACGTATTCGTCTAAAAACTGTTTAATTTCTTTAGGCTTTCTTACTTGAACAGTTCCTGATCCGCCTGTACCTGCAGGATTGTTTTTTGCAGTTAATTCTTGAGCAATAATTTCTTCTGCATGTTCTACACAATTTTCACAAATATGCCCCTCTTGTCCGGCTATCAGAATCTTTACCTCATCACGGCTTCTTCCACAGAAAGAGCAATGTAAATTGTTTTGTTTTGCCATAACCTTATATCTTATTTAAGATACTGTCTGCAATGCCATAAGCTACCGCTTCAGTAGCATCCATCCAGTAATCGCGGTCAAAATCTGCTAAGATTTGTTCCACTGTTTTTCCGCAGTTTTCTGCTAAAATTTTAGCCCCTAATTGTTTGGTCTTTAAAATTTGATTTGCTTGAATTTCTATATCAGCACTTGTAGCTTGATAATAACCCCCTAAACTTGGCTGGTGTATCATTACTTCGCCATGTGGGTAAATATAACGATGCCCTTTAGCGCCTGCACTTAAAAGTATAGACCCCATACTAGCAGCTAAACCCATGCAAATAGTACTTACCGGACTTTCAATCATTTTAATGGTATCGTACATTACCATTCCACTGGTAACTACACCACCTGGGCTATTGATGTATAATTTAATTTCTGCACCAGGCTTGTCGGCATCCAATAAAAGCAATTTAGTTACAACTTCTTTTGCAGATTTATCGTCTACCACTCCCCATAAATACACTGCTCTTTTTTCGAAGAACAGTTTTTCCATTTTTTTAGTCATGAAAGTACCCATGGCGTCTTGCTTCTCTTCTTTATTTTCTTCTGGTTCATCCTGATCATTATTCAGAAATGGATTCACGATATATTTAGACTGTATCATTATTAATAGGTTTGGGTTTTATACAATTATCCTTTCTTTTCTTTACGAGGGTTGGTTAACAATACTTCGTCTACCAAACCATATTCTTTTGCTTCAGTAGCAGTCATCCAGAAATCACGATCACTGTCTTTAGCAATGGTCTCAATTGGTTTACCTGTATGATTTGCAGTGATTGCGTATAGCTCCTGTTTCAATTTTTTAATTTCACGAGCAGTAATTTCAATATCAGTTGCTTGACCACCAATACCACCACTTGGCTGGTGCATCATAATTCTACTGTGTTTCAGTGCGGTTCTTTTGCCCTCCACTCCTGCACACAATAAAATTTGACCCATGCTTGCTGCAATACCTGTACAAATAGTAGCCACATCGGGTCCTATAAACTGCATTGTATCATAGATGCCTAAGCCAGCATAAACGCTGCCACCTGGGCTGTTAATATACATTTGAATATCTCTAGAGCGATCGGTACTTTCTAAGAACAATAATTGAGCAGTAACAATATTGGCAACATAATCGTTAATGCCTTCGCCTAAAAAAATAATGCGATCCATCATTAAACGGCTGAACACATCCATACTCGCAACATTGAGGGGTCTTTCTTCAATGATATAGGGAGTAAGGTTAGTTACCTGACCATAATTTTTGTAGTTATGTAATACACCGCTGCTAATGCCATGATGCTTAACTGCGTACTGTTCAAACTCTTTTCCAATATTCATACAATTATTTTTCGCTTTGAAGTTAAGTGTTTTGTTAAATAGGTATATAGACTGTTCAAATACTGTGCAAAGCTCTGTTTATGGCAATTTGACATAATAGCCTTCAATACCGTTAAAAAACGGTTGCAAAGGTCGTTCATTTTAGATAAGTTCAAGGCAGCTATTTGTTAATATATGACAGAAAACCCTTTTCATATAGGACTTTGTATGGCAGGAGCCGTTTCAGCAGGAGCGTATACTGCAGGGGTAGTCAATTATTTATTGACTGCATTGGACCGGTGGGAGCAGTGCCGCGGCCAAGCTGGGGTTCCAACACATCGGGTAAAACTGTCTGTAATTGGGGGGGCTTCTGCGGGAGGAATGACTGGATTTTTAACGGCAGCAGCAATTAACCAGCGAAGTAAAAATTTATTTTATAAAAGTTGGGTAACCATGCATGGCAACAACATGCTGGGTCCGCTTTTAAATTGTTCAGATTTACAAGAAGCGGGCTTATTTAAGTCATTCTTAAATGGCCATTTTGCCAATGATTTGGCATCGGAAGCTTTTGGTTACTGTTCCAATCATTGGAACAATACCCCAGCTTATATACATTCACAACTAAAAGTATTTACCACGCTAACCAATTTAGAAGGTTTTGGGTATCCTATTTCATTTAACACCGATTTGAAAAAAAAGGACCATACCATGTCGGTGCATTATGACTATGCCTGCTTTCAGTTAGCCACCTACAACAAATATAGCAATGGATGGATGCCCATTAATTTAAGAACTGGGTTGAACGCGAATATTTTTAGAGAGGCGGCAATGGCAACAGGTGCATTCCCCCTTGTGCTACCAGCAAGAACCTTAAAACGTCCTAGGTATGCGATTGAGGAAAACAAATGGATTAACCAGATGGGTTTGGTGTTGAATGAACAACAGTCTTATTATGAATCGGTACATGTAGATGGGGGCCTAATGAATAATGAACCATTCGAAAAAGTAAGGACAATATTAAATGAATTGGTTTTAGAAGAAACAAAGCAAGTAAATGCGTTCAATAACTTTGAACAGTTTAAGAGTACGGTATTATTGGTAGATCCTTTTCCTGGGAATATAGCAGCGCCCTTTCCTCATCAGCATTCGGCAGTAGCTATTGCAAAACATACGCTGTATGCAATGATGCAACAAATGAAAGCCAAACCAGCCCCTATTGCAGATATATTAGGTAAAAATAAAGCAGGCCAATATTTAATTGCTCCTGTTAGATATGCTGCAGATGAATTGAATACAAGAATTGAAGGTGCTAAAGCCATAGCTTGTGGAGCCATCAATGGTTTCAGCGGTTTTATAAGCCAAGCATTTAGGGAACATGATTATGCTTTAGGGCAGTACAATTGCGATCAGTTTCTTCGTAACCATTTTACTATACCCTTAGCGCATTTAGCTGCACACCCTATTTTTTCTAAAGGATATGAGGGAATAAATATTACACCTTATACTTCAACTCGTTCCCAATCGGTTCAAATTATTCCGGTCATTGGCGCACAACAATATCCCGAAATCTGGCCTGTACTTAACCATGATCCAATCCTTTCACAGAAGAAGGCAATTCGCAAACGGATTGCTGCGCTTTCCAATAGCATACCGTTACACGGGTTTAGTAAACATTTGCTATATATAAGTGGACAATTGTTTTTGAATCGATTGATTACGCAACAAACCCATCAATTCATGCTGAAGCAATTAACCGAACATGGATTAGTAGAATAAAAAAACCAACCCTAGGGTTGGTTTTAAAATCATTCAAAAAACTAAATTAATGGTGATGGTGTTCTAACTTCTTAGCAAAATCATCTGCGCTAATTGACTCATCCTTTGCTTTAACTTGAGATTCTAATGCATCAAATAATTTCTCTGCATTAATTCTATGATAGCTGTCTTCTACAAATTTCTTGTCTTGCATCATGCGGTTGGCATAGTCGTCTACCCATTGTTGGTTATCGCCCAAAGCACCTAACTGATTGCCCATATAGCTGAACAATTGCATTTTTGCAAAATTGCGAATGTCTTCAGGTAAAACTTCAATTTTATTGTCTTGAGTTAGTTTACTGCTAATTAATGTCCACTTTAATTGTTTTACAAATGAAGGAAATTCAGCTTCTGCTTCTTCTGCAGTTTTAGGTTTTTCTCCTCCATTTTGTAACCAACGTTTTAAGAAACTTTCAGGGAAATCCATATTAATATGGTCTACCAAGAAATGATAAATCTGATCTTGTATTTGATTACGAGCAGACTGAGCATAATACTTTTCAATCTCTGCTTTAATTTCGTTTCTTAAGTCGGCTTCTGTTTTTATTTGGTCGTTTCCAGGATAAATTTGAACAAATAGTTCTTCGTTCAATTCTGCTTTTTCTACTAAACCAACTTTAGTGATTAATAAGTTGAAATATTTATCCGCATCGTCTTTGGTTAAACCAAGGTCTGCTAAAATTGTTTCCGCTTCTTTGTCTTCAAAAGCTTTTTTAATTTGCAATAAAACCACATCGTCCTTTTTCTTATCCATCAAATTTTTACGGAATTTCTCTGCAAAATATTTAACTAAAACAGAATTGTCTTTGGTAATACCGTTTTCTATCGGGTTCCCTTTAGCGTCGGTTTCAGTGAAAGTTACATTCAACACATTGTCTTCGTTGGTAACTGTTTCAGGCTCGGTCATTTTACCAAAACGAGTTTGTAATCTGGCAACTTCGTCGTTGATCATTTCGTTGGTTACGGTAACTACATATTTAGTAGCAGTAAATTTTGATAGGTCAACGTCAAAATTGGGCTTCAATCCAATTTCAAAAGAGAATGCATAATCAATTGGATTATTCATATCTAAAACACGCGCATCATTTTCTAATGGCAATGGTTGAGCAAAAATATCAATTTGCTCTTTGGCCATATAGGCGTTCATTTCTTGTTCTACCTTACGCAATACTTCGTCAGAAAATACCCCCTGACCATACATTTTCTTAACCAATCCAGTAGGAACCATTCCTTTTCTAAATCCTGGGATATTGGCTGTTTTGGCGTATTTCTTCAAACTGGTTTCAAAGCCATTTAAATAATCATCCTTAGTAAGGGTAACGGTAAGCTTATCATTTAATAAGCCAATGTTTTCTCTGGTAATTGTAGCCATATAGGTGTTTTATAAACTTAAAATCGGGCTGCAAAGGTAGGGGTTTCGCATAAAAAAACCACCTTAAAAAGGTGGTTAAGTGCGGATGATAGGGGTCGAACCTACATGCCTCGCGGCGCTAGATCCTAAGTCTAGTGCGTCTGCCAATTTCGCCACATCCGCATTTTGGACGGCAAAAATAAGGGGATTTTTTTAAAAACGAACAGTAAACTTGGTGCCAATGCCAGGTTCACTGGTGCAATTAATGCTGCCACCCTGTTCTTCAATTTGGTTTTTGATTAAGTAAAGTCCTATTCCCTTACTGTCATAACCACTGTGAAAGCTTTTTTGAAACTTGAATAATAAGTGGCCAAACTTGTTTAAATCGATGCCCAAACCATTGTCGCTTACGCTTAAATAACTACTGCCCTCGTTTTCATAAGTGCTTATATGAATGGAAGGAGGGGGTGTTGGTTTGGTGTATTTTAAGCTATTACTCAATAAATTGTATAAAATACTTTGTAAATACACTTTTGGATAAACAATATTGGTAACAGCAAGGTCCATGGTGATGATAGCATTTTTTTGCTGAATGATATCTTGTAGTTGTAAAGCAGCACTACTGATCACATCTTCAAAAACACAATCCGATGCAGGAATGTCTTTTTCTAAGTGAATTTGTAGAATTTGAATTAATTCATTGAGGTTATTTGTTAAGTCGTTGCTGACCTTCTTTAAATAATCCATCGATGCTTTCTTCAACTCAGGATCGGTAGTGCTCTCATACATTTCAAGCATCTTCGAAATGTTGTGCGCTGGTCCTCTAACATCATGCGTGATAATGCCAGCAAAATCTTTAAGCTGACTCACTTTTTTTTCTAATGCATGTTGAATTTTGAGCAACTTTTTATTTTGCTCTTCTAAGCTTTCTATTGCTTCTTGGGTAGGATTGATCATGGCGCATAATCGGCTAGGGGGAACGCCGTTACCTAAAATTAGGTATTTCTTTAAATGATTTAGCTTATTATTAACTATTCGTCAATTGACGAATAAATGATATTATTTCATTGCAGCAAGTATGGCTCCAATTGTTTGATTCATGCCAGATTGGGTAATCCACCTCAAGACCACTACCAAATCATTTTCCTGATCTACATAAATGGCATTATTACCATTGCCAATATGAACAAAAGCCGATTCAGGTGCATCGGGTAAAAATTTTCGGTTGGTGTTTAAGAAAAAATTCATGTAGCCATATGCTGGGTTGGCTGGCCCAGGAGTTTTGGATTGTTTAATCCAGTTCTCCGAAATAAGCTGTTGATTATTCCATTTTCCATTTCGCAAATGAAGCAATCCAAATCGGGCCATGTCTTCGGCATGAATGAACATACCACCTCCCCAATGGCCACCTCCACTTACCGATTGTACTGGTTGGCCATCTAAAACAATCCATGAATTTTGATACCCTGTCCATCGCCAAGTAGAAGAAGCGCCTATAGGATCCATAATTGATTGCTTTAATACTTGCGGTAATGGTTTTCTAAATACACTGGTTACGGCTAATGCCAAAGCATTTACCCTAACATCGTTGTATTCATAAACTGTTCCAGGAATATTTCTAGATCTATTTAGCCATTTTTTGGGATCTACATCTGGGCGATCTGCCCAATCGGGTTTACCCCACAAAGTACCTTCCCAATCGCTGGTTTGCCTTAACATTGATTCCCATGTGATGGTTTTATTATGGGGAGTATTAAAAGGCTGCAAAAGTGCTGTTTGTTTAAACTGTTCTGCAGGTTTTGTAACAGGATTGGTAACAAATAATTCAATTGAAGGAATATAAGGCGCAACCAAATCATTCACTGAAGCAATCAGTTGTTGATCTATTGCAAGTCCTACAACGGTAGACAAAAAGCTTTTTGCCACACTATGGGTCATATCGCATTTTAAAGGATTGCCCCATTCTGCAATTTTATATCCTTTGTAAACAATAATACCAGTTTGATCGCCCCTATCTTCAAAAGGTCCAATACCATCTCCAAATGGTTCTTTCCCAAATGTTTTATAATGGTTCTCCTCCATACTACGTGGATTGGGAGACTCCGCTTGTTGGGCAATTTTAATGGCTTCTTGAATAGCCGATGCAGAAAGTCCTACACTTTCCGGACTTCTTTTTTCCCAAGAATGCAAAGAAGGATAATACAAGGAAGGGGCTACTGCTTTTTTAGATTGGCTAAAGCAGTTGATGGTTACAATGAGGGCAACCAATAAAAAACGATAATGCTTAATCATGCATTCAAATTAAGCATTATCGTTTATGTAAAGCAATTTACCCGCGATTTTGAGCAGACTTATGGTAACTAAATTTTCTTGTTCTATTTTGTTGTTGGGGTCTTCTATTGCGTTCAGGAAGTTTAAAACTACCTACAACAGGGGCTTCTGAATGATAAGCATGATCGGTAACAACCGGTAATTGAATCTTGATTAGTTTCTGAATATCTTTTAAATAAGCCCTTTCTTCTGCATCACAAAACGATACGGCCATACCACTTGCGCCTGCTCTACCCGTTCTGCCAATTCGGTGAACATAGGTTTCAGGAACATTAGGAAGTTCATAATTAAAAACGTGCGACAGTAAATCAATATCAATACCTCTTGCAGCAATATCAGTTGCTACCAAAATACGTGTTGATCCTGCTTTAAAGTTGGTGAGTGCACGTTGTCTTGCGTTCTGCGATTTATTACCGTGAATGGCTTCTGCAGTTATTCCTTGTTTAGTAAGGTCTTTTACTACTTTATCTGCGCCATGTTTGGTTCTCGTAAACACCAATGCAGTTTGTATTTGTTGGTCTTTTAATAACTCATTCAACAAATGTTTTTTGTTTTCTTTCTCAACAAAATAGACTGCCTGTTCAATTTTTTCAACGGTTGAAGAAACTGGAGTAACTTCTACTTTTGCTGGGTTATGTAAAAGTGTGGCAGACAGTTTTTCAATTTCAGGAGGCATAGTTGCAGAAAAAAACAGGGTTTGTTTTTTTGCAGGTAATTTGGCAACAATCTTTTTTACATCGTTGATGAATCCCATGTCTAACATGCGATCTGCTTCGTCTAATACAAAAAATTGGATGTCGTGTAAGCGCACATGACCTTGTTGCATTAAATCTAATAATCTACCTGGTGTTGCAACCAAAATATCTACGCCACTGCGTAACCCATTTACCTGATGAACCTGCGATACTCCACCAAAAATTACCTGGTGTTTCATTCTTAAGTTCTTGCCATATGCTGCAAAACTTTCATCAATCTGAATAGCTAATTCTCTGGTTGGCGTTAAAACAAGGGCTTTAATTCCTTTGCTGTAATTTCCGCCAATTTGTGTTTTGCAAACCAATTGTAAAATTGGAATAGCAAATGCAGCTGTTTTGCCTGTGCCGGTTTGGGCGCAACCCAATAAATCTCTTCCAGCCAATGCCAATGGAATAGCTTTTTGCTGAATAGGGGTAGGATTTACGTACCCTTCTGTTTCGAGCGCATTCAAGATGGGCTCAATGAGTTCTAATTCTTTGAATAACACATTATGTGATTTAAGTGAACACCTGAAATTTCAAGTGCTATATAGCCTAACTATTGATGGGATTACCTTGTCACTGAAGTAGATGCCAGTCTAACCGAGAGAGTATATGAATGATACAAAGGTACTCAATTTTGGCCAAAAGCCCAAACGGGGACTTTTCTTAACCAATAATAAGCTGATTATTAATCATTTAACAATGCTACGATTTGTTCTAAATAAAGTTGATCTGTTTCATTAAACTGGTTGTATTCGCTGCTGTCTACATCTAATACGCCCCATATTTGTCCTTCATTGATAAGGGGAACTACAATTTCAGATTTAGATAAACTACTGCAGGCAATATGGCCGGGAAATTTTTCTACATCGGGAACAATCAATGTTTTTTCTTGCGTCCAGCTTGTTCCACAAACACCCCTTCCTTTTTGAATTCTGGTACAAGCAACCGGACCCTGAAATGGTCCTAATACCAATTCATTTTGGTCTACTAAATAAAAACCAACCCAAAACCAACCAAATTGTTCTTTTAATGCAGCAGCCATATTGGCTAGGTTGGCTACTAAATTATTTTCGCCCGTTAATAGCCCTTTAATTTGTGGAATCAGTGCTTGATACTGTTCTTCTTTAGAACCTTGAATGATGTGTAAATCTTCTGCCATACAGCAAAGATAATCATGTGCAATTAATTGGCTTTGCGTAATAGTTTGGCCAATTCTTTTTGTTCAGCCCAAATTACCAACCAACTAAACAATCCTATACAAATGAATCCAATTATAATACCTAACCACAAATACGGGAAAAAATAGAGGATAGACTTTTGCAATCCATACATAACTAAAACAACGGCTAAGTAAGCACTTAGTTTTTTTGTAGCATAAGGCACCGGGTAATGTTGCTGGCCCATATAGTAACTCACCAACATCATAAATAGATAGCATAAAAAAGTAGCCAATGCCGCACCCAAATAATGTAAGGAAGGAATTAGTAAAATATTTAATCCAATGGTAATTAATGCCCCTGCAACAGTAATCATTGCACCATAATTATTTTTATCGGTCAGTTTGTACCAGATGCTCAAATTATAATAAACCCCCAAGAAAATATTACCCAATGCCAAAAGAGGTACTACTTGTAATCCTTGAACCCAAAGCGGTTTATTGATGGCCATAAAAAACCAACCAAAAACTTCAATGAATAAACTGATGAATAAAAACATAAAGCAACATGCAATTACAAAAAATTTCATCACACGTGCGTAAATTTTTTGTGCATTTTCTTCTCCTTTTTGTTTAAAGAAAAAAGGTTCAGCGGCCATTCTGAATGCTTGAATCAAAATGGTAATCAGTACGGCCAATCTATAAATATTTCCAAATATTCCCAACTCATGTTTGGCTGCTTCTACAGGTAAGTTAACTGCATGTTGGTAAATTAATCTACTCAACATATCGTTCACCATTCCACCCATTCCTACAATAATTAATGGATAACTGTATTCCATTACTTTTTTAAAAAGCGGAATGCTAAACTGGATACCGATTTTTCTAAACTCAGTAAAGAGTAATAAAAAAGTAAGTATACTGCCTGCTAAATTGCCAATTAAATAGTACCCAATTCCAATATTATTGTTCGTGAAAATGGTTAGCCAAGTACTTGGATTTTGTTGAACTTGATAAGGAATCCACCCTATAAATAATAATACAGTGATTAAATTAACTAACACACTCGACAAACGAACCGCTGCATATTTTTTAGGCCTGTTTTCTTGCCTCAGTTTTGCAAAAGCCAAAGTACTTAGTGTGTCAAAAAATAAAATGCCAATCATCCAATTAATAAATTCTGGATGTGCTTCTAAGTTGGCCCATTGCATGATTGATTTACTGAAAAACCACAAGAGACCCGTAAATAAAAAAGTGGAGCCAAGTAATGCAATAGATAAAGTGCTGTATAATTTATTCGGGTCTTCTTCTTTGCTAAATCTAAAATAGGCTGTTTCTAAGCCATAAGTAAACAATACATTTAAGAAGGGGATGATCGCATAAATTTGGGTAAGATCAGCAGTAGTAGCAGGTTGTGCAAAAAACAAAGGCAGTGAAAGATTCATCAGGTAGCCCAAGAATCTACTGGTAATAGTGGGTACACCATACCATAATGTTTGATTTGCCAGTTTTTTTATCTCGCTCAAATTAATAATCTAGGTTTCAAAAATAAGGTATTGTAATCAGTTGTGTTGGTCTAATGGCGGATTGCTTTTAATGCCAATACTTGGCTCTGCAAAACGAGGGTCTTTTAAAAACACCGAATCGGTAAGGGTTTGAAAAAATGCCCTTAGTTGACCAATCTCATAATTACTTAGGGGGAGTTTATTTTTTAATAAGGTATCGGTGGTTGGTCCAATTTGCATATTATTTCTATAGTGTTCAAAAACATTCATGAGCGAAAAAAATCTTCCATCGTGTCCATAAGGGAAACTGACCATTACATTGCGTAAACTTGGTACTCGAAATTTTAAGGAATCGGCAGCCTCATTTGTGATGGTCATTCTTCCCAGGTCTTTTAAATAGGGTTCTAGTGGTATGCCTATATTTCTATAACTATAATCGGTAAACATTGGTTCTGTATGGCATTGCGCACATTTTGTTTTAAAAATAGCATATCCTAATTTTTCTGGCAGTAAGAAACTGTCTTCTCCACGCATCACTCTGTCGTATTTGCTATTATTACTTACCATGGTTAATAAAAACTGGCTCAAAGCTTTCCCAAGTCGTTGGGTGTTGATGGTTTCATCTCCAAATGCAGCTTTAAATAACTTAGGATATTGTTTGGTTTTCTTGAGTTTGGTCATTACGTTTTCTAACTCTTCTCCCATTTCATTGTGCGCAGTAATGGGTGCCAAAGGTTGAAGGTCTAGGTGATTAATGCCACCATCCCACATAAACTCTTTTTGCCAGGCAAGGTTAAACAAAGCTGGCGCATTTCGAGTAGTTAAGGTATTTTCTATTCCATGACTCAAAGGATGGTCATAGCTATTGAAAGCACCAAATTGCTGGTGACAACTGCCACAAGAGATGGTACCATCCTTACTTAATTGACCATCGTAAAACAATTGCTTCCCTAAAGCTATGCCCGCTTCGGTAAGTGGGTTTTTATTAAAGTCGTATACTGGTATAGGCCATCCTTTTGGTACTACAAAAGGAACTCTTTTAGGAATTGATTGGTTTTTATTAATTCCAATAAATCCTGCACAAAGGGTAACTAGTACAACAATGAATAATATGGTTCTTTTTATTTGCATTAATTATTGGAATGTATGCTAAACATGCTTGCATAGTTATCGGCCAGTTGCATGGCTAATTTGCCGGCATTGTGACAATTTGGGGAAGTGCTAATTTGAATGTTATGCTTTCCACTAAACCAATTTGCTAAATTGGTTTTGATGGTAATTGATTTATTTTTTTCTGCTGGAATAGGAAGTTCCAATACAATTGTTCTGACCGAGTTATACGGCGATTGAAATCCCCCCACTTCATAACTAAAACGGTTGCCCGCTGTTTTTGCTTGTGGAGAAACACCGTGCATTTTAGCCATAATATACCCGGTACGCCAAGTCCAAAACATACCTATTGCAGGGTCTAAAATACCTGTTTGTATACCCGTTGTATTTAGGATACTATCTACCCCCATATCGAACATAATTTTTTTAGCGTTGGCCCATTTAATAAAGGGCAATATCATGGAAACCTCTTTTTCAATATTTATTAAGAAATGTTCCTTAGATAGAGGAATGGTATCGTTGGTTGCTGTAATCAATTTCCATTTTGTGGTATAAAACATAAAACGATGAATCTGTATAGTTTCACCAGCTTTATTTTGATAGCTGCTGTCTTTGTGAAAGACCTGGTTGTTAAACATCATTTTAAATTGAACACTAGATTGGCAAATGGCAATATTAGTTGAGCCCAGCAGTACTATTAAAAGAAACGCCATTTTCCATTTTTGCTGCATGAGTTAATTTGTTTAATGAATGTTTATCTTAGTTGGCTCAAATTTCGGATAAATATCATTGCATGCGAGTAGTAATTCAAAGAGTTTCGGAAGCTTCTGTTACCATTGACCATCAAGTACATGGTCAAATAAAGAGGGGGTTATTGGTTTTAGTAGGAATTGAAGATGCCGACACAGCAGAAGATATTCAGTGGTTAAGTAACAAAATTGTGAACCTACGCATTTTTGACGATGCGAATGGAGTGATGAATTGTTCTATTAAAGACATCAATGGTGAGTTACTTGTAGTTAGTCAATTTACCTTGCATGCTAGTACTAAAAAAGGGAATCGTCCATCTTATATAAAAGCGTCTAAACCCGATATAGCTATACCGCTCTATAAAAATTTTAAAAACGTATTAGCAGCAGAGTTGGGTAAGCCCATACAAACAGGCGTTTTTGGGGCCGACATGAAAGTTGCTTTATTAAACGACGGACCAGTTACAATTTTAATTGATTCAAAAAACAAAGAATAATGACCATTCAAGATGCACAAACACAAGTAGATCAGTGGATCAAAACAATTGGTGTTCGTTATTTTAACGAGTTAACTAATTTGGGAATTTTAATGGAAGAAGTAGGAGAGCTCAGTAGAATAATGGTTCGTAAATACGGAGAGCAATCATTTAAAGGGGAAGAAAAGAATCAGGCTTTAGCCGATGAAATGGCCGATGTACTTTGGGTCTTAATATGTTTAGCCAACCAAACTGGGGTTAATCTTACGGAAGCTTTGCAAAAAAACATAGAGAAGAAAACCCTACGCGACAAAGACAGACATAAGAATAACCCCAAGTTATAGTGGCCATTTGATTAGTTAAAAATCGTTTTAGCTTTTGCTAATTTTTCTATTTCTGCAACCGTTCTAGGAGATCCTGCAGATAAATTGCGATTACCCTCTTTGGTAATTAAAATATCGTCTTCAATTCTAACTCCAATGCTCCACCATTTAGGATCACATTTGCTGCCTGGTGGAATATAAATGCCAGGTTCAACGGTTAAATACATGCCAGGCTCAAATGGTTGATTTCCTCTGATACCTAAATCGTGTACATCTAAACCCAAATGGTGAGAAGTTCCGTGTGGGAAATACTTTCTAGCTTCTGCATCATTGGCTGCAATGCCTAATGCAATCAGTCCTCTGTTAATCACCCTTCTTGCAGTAGCATCGGAACCACTGTATGGCATACCTGGTTTGCAAACAGCAATTGCAGAATCTTGTGCTGCCAAAACCAACTCATAAATAATTTTTTGTTCTGGTGAAAACTTTCCATTCACTGGAACAGTTCTAGTAACATCGGCTGTATAGCCATGGTATTCTGCTGCACAATCACTCAATAATAAATCTCCATTTTTCATGAGTTTTAAATTCGTTACATAATGCAATACACATGCGTTTTCGGCTGCACCGTTAATACTGGGATAGCCCGGATATTCTGATCCGTTTTTCTTAAAAGAATATTCCATAATGGCTTGCGCTTGGTATTCGGTCATGCCAGGCTTCACTGCTTTCATTACTTCATTGTGTCCTTCTACACTAATGGCAGCTGCTTTTTCTAGTATGGCAATTTCTTCGGGCTGTTTAATTCCTCTTAAGGCAGTTAAAATTTGTGCAGTTGTTCTAGCTGCAATTGGTTTCTTGTATTGTTTTATCAGGCTATCTACTACGCCTGCCATTCTACTCAATTCGTCTCTGCTTCTAGCATAGGTTTGAAAAATATCTTCAGACCTAAATGCAGTTAATACCGAATCATAGTCGTTAATATTAAAAGTATTTGCTGTAAAGTCTCTGTTTAAAAAAACATTACTGAATTTGTATCTACTGGTTACCCCTTCAATACCTAAAATTTTACCATTCCACATTTCGCGTTGTGGATCCCTGTTTTGAACAAAAATGAATTCCGTTCCTGTTTTACCCATGATGGTAGTAGGCTCTTTAAAGAGTAATAAGAGCGAATTGGGTTCTTCTAGGCCAGTAAAATAGTAGAAATTTTTGCTTTGGGCATATTGGTAGTCTACGTCGTTGTTTCTTAATCTTACTTGACTCGCAAAGAAAATTCCTACCGATTTAGCGGGCATTTTTTCTTTAAATGCAGCCCTTCTTCCAGCATGGAATTCAGGACTTAGGTAGTCGTTGGGGTATTCAGTGGTTTGAATATTGGTTTGCTGAGCAGAAGCCAAATGGGGCAGAACCAGCAATAAAAGCCATAATTTTTTCATGCTATTCGGTTGAATTTTGAATCTCTAAGCTAATTTTTTTAATCAACATTGCCCATTTTACTGGATAAACGGGTAATCACCTATTTTTGCCGCCGTATGAGCACAGCAACAGAAAATACCTTTCAAGCAATTATTTCGCATGCCAAAGAATATGGCTTTGTTTTTCAGAGTAGTGAAATTTACGATGGCTTAAGTGCCGTTTATGATTATGGCCCTTATGGAAGTGAATTAAAAAAGAATATCAAAGATTATTGGTGGAAAAGCATGACGCAAATGCACCAGAATATTGTGGGCATAGATGCAGCCATATTTATGCACCCAACAACTTGGAAAGCCAGTGGTCACGTAGATAATTTTAGTGACCCAATGATTGATAATAAAGACAGTCAGAAAAGATACCGAGTTGATCATTTAATTGAAGCAAAAGCAGATCAATTAACCGAAGCAGGAAAAGCAGATGAGGCCAATGCGTTGATTGCATCGATGGAACAGTTATTGGCTGCTGAAGATTTTGTAGGATTAAAGCAACTACTCAGCGATAACCAAATCGTATGTTCGGTAAGCGGCACTGGAAATTGGACCGAGATTCGTCAGTTTAATTTAATGTTCTCTACACAATTGGGTTCTGTTGCAGAAGATTCCGATACCATTTATTTAAGACCAGAAACGGCGCAGGGTATTTTTGTGAATTTCTTGAACGTGCAAAAAACAGCTCGAATGAAAATTCCTTTTGGAATAGCACAAACCGGAAAAGCATTTAGAAATGAAATTGTAGCCCGTCAGTTTATATTCCGCATGCGTGAATTTGAGCAAATGGAAATGCAATTTTTTGTGAGACCTGGTACTCAAATGGAATGGTATAATTATTGGAAAGAAGAGCGCTTGAATTGGCACTTGAGTTTAGGGTTGCCTGCAGAAAAATACCGTTACCACAATCACGTTAAATTAGCCCACTATGCAGATGCGGCTTTAGATATTGAATATGAGTTCCCATTTGGTTTTAAAGAAGTAGAAGGAATTCATAGCAGAACAGATTTCGATTTAAAAAGCCACCAAGAATACAGTAAGAAAAAGCAGCAATATTTTGACAATGATATTGATGAGGCAACTGGTAAACCATTTGGGAATTACATTCCATATGTGGTAGAAACTTCTATTGGCTTAGATAGAATGTTCTTGTTAATATTAAGTAATGCTTATACAGAAGAAACCATCACTAAAGAAGATGGATCAACTGATAGTAGGGTGGTATTAAAAATCCCCGCTAAAATTGCGCCCAATAAATTAGCCATTTTGCCACTCGTGAAAAAAGATGGATTACCTGAAATTGCGCGCGAGTTGATGGATGAATGCAAGGGCTCTTTTAAATGTTTCTACGAAGAAAAAGATGCAATTGGCAAAAGATATCGCAGACAAGATGCTATTGGTACGCCATTCTGTGTAACCATAGACCATCAAACCAAGGAGGATCAAATGGTTACGATCCGTTACAGAGACAGTATGTTACAAGAACGAATTCCAATTAGCAACGTGAAGGAATTGGTGCTTTCACATATTAATTAGATTGGTTGGGTATGATGAACTAGCCGTACAATTCTAAATGAATGGCCTGTTTATCATACCCAAGTTCTATTAGTTTATGCTTAGCATCATCTACCATATTCTTCCATCCACATAAATAAAAATAAGCAGAAGGAATACTGCCATTCATTCCTTTATGCGTCTCTATTAGTTTGGTATAGCAGGCATGAACGTATCCCGAATATTGTGCAGGTCCAACTACCAGTTCTCTTGAAAAACAGGGGTGATGATAAAAGCCAGGTAATACTTTTTCTAACTGCTTTAATTCTTGTTCGTATAAGCTGTCTTTAAATTCTCTACAGCCAAAAATTAAGTGAATATTCTTATGAGGTATTTGTTTTTGGTGAATATAGTGTGCCATTGATCTAAATGGTGCAATGCCAGTACCTGTGCATATCAAGTACAAATCTTTGTCTAATGTTTCGGGCATAGTAAATTTTCCCTGTGGCCCTCGAACAATTAATTCTGAACCCACTTTTACATCATTAAATAAATGTGGGGTGCCTAATCCATCTTCCATTAAAACAATCACTAACTCAAAAACATTGGTGCCATCGGGCGCAGATGCAATGGAATAAGACCGCCATCTTTTGTTTCTTTGTTCATGTATGGGCAAATCAAAAGTCACAAATTGACCTGGCTCAAAATCAAATTGAGTTAATTCAGGAATTTGAATCCAAAATCTACGGGTGCTATGGGTAATGTCTTCGGTTTTAATTACCACGCATTTTAACCAAGGTTGAAGCATAGCATTGTTTTACACAAAGTACCGAATTAACCATAAATAACAATGCCCCTGTTTAAAACAGAGGCACGTTATTTATCAATTACTATTTACCGTTGAATAAGAATCTTTTGTAAATAGGTTTTTTTATCGTGTTGAATTTTAAGCAAATAAAACTCGCTACTGAATTGTTTTAAATTCAACTGCTTGCTGTATTTACCTAAGAATCCAGATTGGGTATTTAAAAACACACGCTGACCAGATGCATTCAAAATCTCAATAGACAAATCGCTTCGCTTGGTTACTTCAAAAGACAACTGGAAAATACCATTGTTTGGATTAGGAGAAACAGACAATTTAATTTCTTGTGGATCAACCGTATTAATAGCAGTAACTGTATAGTTTACATTGGCAGAAGTTTTGGTACAACCCAGTCCATCAATTACAATTACTTTATAATTTCCCGAACGGGTAGGTTTAATTGAAGAGCCAATTGCTCCAGCTACGGAAGCGGTATCGTTGTATACCCATTGGAAAATACCTGTTTTAAGATTTGATACTAGTGAATCTCCTACTTGTGAAAGTGTTAAAGCAGTATTAGGTGCTGCTACAATAGGTACACGATTGCTTGCACAACCAGTTGAAATTTTGGTATCATAAAAGAAATACCAGAATTGATTTTCGTCTTGTCCGGCTTGAGGTGCCAATGAAACACTGTTTCCCGTAAAGCTCATTACGCCGTTAATTCCAAAAGGATAAATAGTACCAGTGATGCCGTTGTTTCTATATACATTGGCATCTTCTGTACATTCTACAATCATAATTTTGTCTCCATTTCCTGGAATGTCCAAATCTAAATTGTAAACAAAGCCAGAATCGGTTGGATTATTTTCAGATAATGAACCAGCTGTTGCAGTTGGCCTAGAATTGAAAACAGTATATGTTTTACTCAAGAGTGGTCTATAGGAGTAGCTGCCTGCAGTACTACCTGCAGTTAGGTTGTCGCCTACTGTAATTTTAATTTTTCCTGGATTTGCAGTATACATTCTTACAGACTCTAACTTAAATGGAGTGGTATGATTAAACTTCATGTAGTTGCCTGCAAAAGCATTGTATCCACCACTTGTGAATGTAAGTTTAGATGCAGCACCAACTGTACCTCTTGCTTCTCTAGCTACATAATAGGTTCTATTTGCCGGCAAATTACTTGTTGTAACTGAACTACCGGTTGCAAATGGTGTGGTAGTTGTAGCATCAGCATACCAAAAATAATTGGCTGTTCCAGGATTGGTTACTTTTAAAATAGCTGTATTGTCACAAATCACACCCTGAGCTACAGGCACATCGGGTCTTGCCGCAATCGGCACAGCTACTTCAATAATATTATTGGTACTATTTTGGTCAGATGCTAATTTGCTTTCTGCATTAATGGTGTAATTGATTCCCGCCTGGGCATCAAAAGGAGTTTGAATGGTGTATTCAACTTCAGATAGGGAAGCAATTGTTCCTGTATAAGTGGCATTGAGTGTAGCAATAGTATTTGTACCATTTTTGATGGTTACTGTAACAGGTACATTCGATTGAGGATTTGAACCATTATTGGCAATAGCGATAGTTACGTATTGTTTACTATTGTCGCAACTACCTGCTGCAGGTGAAATAATATTACTAACTGAAACATCATTAGAAGGGGTCTGAATTTTCAACAAGTAGTCTTGGGTTTCACCTCTTGCATAAGTTCCAGTTGGAACAATATCCGATGCAGAAGATGTTTCCTGCGTTATTAACCTCATTTTATGAATGGTACCAATGGTTACATTATCTGGAATGGTGATACTACCGGTGAAATCGCTACTTGCTCCGCTTTGAACAGAACTTACTAATGCTTGCTCATTGGGGTCGGCAAAGTCTCCATCGTTATTGTAATCAATGTATACTTTAATAATTCTTGGGTTAACAGTTGCATCGCATGCTGCTGTTCTTATAAATATGGGTAATACTTGTCGCGCTTGAATATTACCAGTAAGGCGAGTATTGTCTGTAAAGGTTTTACAACCTGTTGAATTTTTAAATCGAATATTAGTGAAAGATAAACTATCCACTTTTGCGCCGCCAGTTAAAGCAGCAGAAGTGGCGTAACCAACTCCACCAGTTCCGCTTACAATTAGTGAGTAAGCTTGTGAGCCCCTTACCAAACTACCTTTATTGGTAACGGTAATGGTATAGGTTTCACCAGGGATGGTGCTGTCAACATCTACTCTTTCCACATTATCTATGCTATTGTCAGTTTTACTTGCTGCTGAAGATGGGCTGGATACATCTAGTGCCCATGGTAAAAAAGTTTGTGTAGTACCGCGTGTAATTTTAATATCTAGATCGTGCACCAGTTTTTTGGTTCTATCGTTTAGATTAGTTGCAGCATCTGTATTAATTGAAGCAGGAGGATCGGTCCAAGTGATGGTTGCAGACAAAGGAACTTTACCAGAAGCTACTACAGTTTTAGTAAAAGTTTGGCCAGAGTTTAAAGTGTTTTCATATACCAAATGTTCACTGCTATTTGAGTTATTACTTGGTATAGCACTAGTTAATACTGCAGCTGCCCTTTGCATATTCATTAAGCCCCATCCAAAAGTATAATCAGGTCCTGGGGTATTTCCTGCTTCGTCTGCTGTATGAATGGCCAAGCCCTTCAGCGTAGCAGCACGCATAAAAGAACCAGGTTTTAGTTTAGTATAGTGTTCTTGTAACAACAGTAAGGAACCCGCTGCGTTTGGACCTGCCATAGATGTTCCACTTTTTGTACTATAACTGGTATTGCCATTGGTGCTGGCCGAAGTAACATTTACTCCATTCGCAACCAAATCTGGCTTAATTCGTCCGTCATCTGTTGGTCCCCATCCGCTAAAAGCACTCATCACCACATCTGCAGGTTTGTTGTAACCGCCTGGTATACCATTGACAGCACCAATGGTTAAATTGTTTTTTGCAACTCCATATCCCAAAATAATATCAAATCCATCATTGCTGCTAATGCCTGCTGGTCTATTGCCTGCATCCACCATAGTACCTTGTGCATTTCTTCTAAAAAAGGGTTGACCAATTTCTGGACCATTATTGTTTCTATCATTTCCTGCAACAGATACTTTTAAATAAAATGGGGCATTAAAAGCAATAGAATCTACTCTTTGTGCATCTGTTCCGTAATACCCGTATCGATAGTCTTCGTTTTCATCGGGACGACCATAAAACTCCCATCTACTTTGAGCAGTATTGTAATTCCAACCTGCAATAAATCCATATGAGTGATTAGAGATTAACAAACCTGTACCTGCTTCAGCAGTCATTTCTGAGATATCACTATTGTGGTCATAAGAGATTAAATTAGGGATGCCATAAGCCATTCCTTTTGCAATTGGATTGATTCCAGCCGCTACCATGGTTCCAGCAACGTGTGTGGCATGGTCATTCCCACTACTGCCTGTGGGTACATCTTTTTGTATTAACCTTCCAGTAAATTCTACGTGGCTACTTAATGGAGCACCATCAAATTCCCATACGCCCAACTTATTTCGCATGGCTGCGGTACTGCCAGTCAAATTTAAACCACTTGCGCCTCCTGGCCATAATTGGCTGGCTTTGGTAGTAGCTGCGGCAATGGTATTGTTGAATGATTTTGTATACAAAGGAAAACCAAAATCGTCTACTCCAGTAAGTTTGGCAATTCCACCCTCAAAATTGATGCTTAGATCCCATTTATTGGTTTTGGCAAGTGAAAGTGCTTTTGCATAATTCAATTCTTGCTCAAATCTCAACTTTTGAGAAGACAGCTTAAGCACTTTTTCATTGGTTGCAATTTGAGCCAATGAACTGGTTGCAATGGTTGCCGATAGTAAAATAAATATCCCCAGGCGTTTAATCATAAATGATGTTTTTTCAGCTTTGTTAGGCCGTTCTTATTTTATTATGCTCTAAATTAGATACTTTCAGGGTTCAAATTGTAGTATGCGTTTTTTTCTTTTTTTATTCGTTGCAATTTTTTTGCCTTTTTTGGGATGTAAACCTCCACAAAAGAAAAAAGTTGACCCAATCATTCAGGGTGTAAAAGGCTTGGTTACAGCACTTACGGGCAATCAAATGCCAAGAATTGGGGCACCACCCTCCGTTCCTCAACCTTATCCAACTACGGTGTTTTTTTATGAGCCAACCGATATTACAAGGACCCATCAATGGAATCAGGGTCCGTTATTCACGAATATTTATACCAAATTAATTGCAACAGTAAACACAGATAGTACCGGGGCATTCATAGCAAAACTACCCGTTGGAACCTATTCTGTTTTTGTACAAGCAGGTCAACAATTCTACGCTAACAATTTTGATATCAGAAATAATATCAATTTGGTAACTGTAGATAAGGGCAAATTGACCGAAATGAATATTGTAGTAAATTATACCAGTACCAATTAGGCTTCCCTTATCTTTACATCCCTTTTTTAAGGTATGTGTATATGAATTTGCAGCACTTAATGGATCAATACCTGCAATCACCCCTGGTTCAAGCTTTGGTGAATAGGCAAACCTATGCAGATACACAAAAAACCTATCTCAAAAATTTACAAGGAAGCAGTGCAGAATTTATTGTAAGCACGGTCTTTATGCATCCTGATGCGCAAAGCATGAATCACCTTGTCATATTAAATGACGCGGAAGAAGCGGCTTATTTTCACAATACCATCGAAAATTTGACTAGTGCATTAGACTTATTTTATTTTCCTGCAAGTTTTAAGAATAGAAAGAATTTTAGGCTACTGAATAGTTCGCATGTGATGTTGAGAACCGAAGCCCTTACCAAATTATCTCGCGGCGGAAACAAAAAAATTATAGTCACTTATCCAGAAGCCATTTTTGAAAAAGTAATACAGCCTGAAACAATCAGTAGTAATATTATTACCATCAAAACGAATGATACCATTAATCCAGAGAGTTTGATGGATTTGTTCGTAATGTACGGTTTTGAGCGTACCGATTTTGTTTACGAGCCTGGTCAGTTTGCATTGAGAGGTGGAATATTAGATATTTATTCTTTTGGAAATGAGAAACCATACAGAGTAGAATTGTTTGGAAATGAAGTAGATAGTATTCGAATTTTTGATCCTGAAACGCAATTAAGTGAAAGGAAATTACTGCAAGTAAATATTATCCCTAATGTAGATACATTGCCTGAAACAGTTGGTTCTGGTTCAGTTCAAAAAATATCTCTTTTAGAATTCGTTCCTGAGAACACCCTTGTTTGGCTAAGAGACTGGGATGTAATTGAAGAAAAAATAAGGGTTCAAGAAGAAGATTTTGAAGGGTATTTGTTATTACAAGAACAAGGCTATTTTGCTAAACAGCAAGAAGAGGAAGACCACCTTATCCTTAAAGAAGTTCATTGGACCGACTTTATTAAAGGCAGTGAAATCAAAGCCATTTTAGAAACAAAGCGATTAATTGAATTTGGATATAAACCTCATTTTGCTCAATTTGAGCTGGAGTTTTTGGTAAAGCCTCAACCTGCATTTAATCGCCAATTTGATTTACTAATTAAAGACCTAAAAGCACTAGAAGGTGCTCAATACAGTATTTATATTTTTGCTGAACAGGTAAAACAATTGGAAAGACTTAATACCATTTTTACCGATTTAAACACCGAAATTCAGTTCACTCCAATTGGAACAAGTATTCACGAAGGTTTTATAGACCATCAATTAAAGTTGGTTTGTTATACCGATCACCAAATATTTCAACGATACCACAAGTACAAGGTTAAACAAGCATATAATAAAAACAAAGCCCTCACTTTAAAAACTTTGCGTGATTTACAACCAGGTGATTATGTAACCCATATTGATCATGGTGTAGGAACTTATAGCGGTTTGCAAAAACTAGAAGTGAACGGGAAAATTCAAGAAGCGGTAAGAATCATTTATAAAGACAGCGATATTTTATATGTAAATATTAATTCGCTGCACAAGATTTCTAAATACACTGGTAAAGAAGGGACTGTTCCAAAAGTAAATAAATTGGGAAGTGATGTTTGGAATAGGTTAAAAGAAAAAACAAAAGCCAAAGTAAAAGAAATTGCTTTTGATTTAATTAAGCTTTATGCGCAAAGAAAGGCCCAGAAAGGATTTGCACATGCGCCAGATAATTATATGCAAACCGAGTTGGAAGCTTCTTTTATTTACGAAGACACTCCCGATCAAAGTAAAGCTACGGCAGATGTAAAAAGAGATATGGAGCAAGAAGCGCCAATGGATCGATTGGTTTGTGGTGATGTAGGGTTTGGAAAAACTGAAATTGCCGTTAGAGCAGCTTTTAAATCGGTAGTAGATGGAAAGCAAGCTGCCGTTTTAGTGCCTACTACTATTTTGGCTTTTCAGCATTATAAAACATTCAAGGATCGATTAAAGGATTTTCCTGTTACGGTAGATTATATCAATCGATTTAAATCTGCTAAAGAAAAAAAGGAAACCTTAGAAAGAGTAAAAGAAGGCAAAGTAGATATAATTGTGGGTACCCATGGATTGCTTGGAAAAGAAGTGGCATTTAAAGATTTGGGCATAATGATTATTGATGAAGAGCAAAAATTTGGCGTAGGGCACAAGGAGAAATTGAAGACCTTAAAAACAAATGTGGATTGCCTTACATTAACCGCCACACCCATTCCAAGAACATTACAGTTTAGTTTAATGGGAGCGAGAGACTTGAGTATCATTAATACACCGCCCCCCAATAGACAACCTATACAAACAGAAGTTCAGGTATTTAACCAAGACTTTATAAGAGATACCATTTATTTTGAAACAGAAAGAGGTGGGCAGGTATTCTTTATTCATAATCGGGTGCATGGATTAGCAGAAATGAGTGCACTTATTCAAGGTCTTTGCCCCGATTTAAGTATTGGGTTTGCCCATGGTCAATTGGAAGGCCACGAATTAGAAGAACGAATATTCGACTTTATTGAGCGCAAATACGATGTATTGGTTTGTACCAATATTGTGGAAAGCGGGGTAGACATTCCTAATGTAAATACCATTATTGTTAATAATGCCCATCAGTTTGGCTTAAGTGATTTACATCAATTAAGGGGCAGGGTAGGCAGAAGCAATAAAAAAGCTTTTTGTTATTTATTAGCTCCGCCTATGAGTACTTTGCCAGTTGATTCTAGAAAACGATTACAAACTTTAGAACAGTTTAGCGATTTAGGAAGCGGCTTCCAAATTGCAATGCGAGACCTTGATATTAGAGGCGCGGGTAATATGTTAGGCGGTGAGCAAAGTGGATTCATGGCCGAGATTGGTTTTGAAATGTACCAGAAAATTTTAGAAGAAGCCATTAGAGAATTAAAGCGCACTTCTTTTAAAGACCTTTTTAAAGAAGAGATTAGTAAGCAAGATGATTTTGTAAGTGATTGCACTATTGATACCGATTTAGAAATTTTGATTCCAGATAATTATGTGGAAAGCATCACCGAAAGGCTTTCATTGTATACTCGTTTAGACAGTTGTGAAGACGAAGCCGAGTTGCAATTGTTTCATGCAGAAATGTTAGATCGTTTTGGCCCAATGCCTGCTTCAGTGGAAGATTTATTCACTACAGTTAGATGCCGTAAATTGGCTGTAGACTTGGGCTTTGAAAAAATGACTTTAAAAGAAGACACCCTTCGTTGTTATTTTATTAATAGACCCGATTCGCCTTATTTTGAATCTGAATTGTTTAAAGAAGTTTTGGCTTATTTGCAAACAGGTACCAATAAAGGAAGATTAAAACAAACAGGTAAAATGTTCTTAATGGTGGTAGAGCCAATAAAGGGCATGGAGGAAATGCATTTGTTTTTACAGCGAATGCAGCAAACGGTAATGGATAAGTATAAAAAAACCCCGAACTAGTCGGGGCTTTCTAAAAAAATCAGGTTGAACTAGAATCCTTTTTTAGCAACGCCATCAGCAATTGCTTGTAAAGCTTTTGCTTCACTTAAGATGGCAGCCATTTTATTTCCTTTGCCATCATGACCACCGGCCATGTAACCACCTTTCGCAGTTCTTGTTACTACTGCATCTTGCATTGGAACATTTTTTTCCTTTGTTTTAAGGCAGTATGCTTTAATCATTTTTGAAGTGTCCATTGTTTGTTGAATTTAATTTTTTAGTAATAGGGTACCGGGTTAGTAATACAAGTTAATGTTTTTTTCTATTATACGTCTATTCTAGCGTATTTAGCATGACTTTCGATGAATTCCCTTCTTGGGGCAACATCGTCTCCCATCAACATACTAAAGATTCTGTCCGCTTCCGCAGCACTTTCAATAGTAACACGTTTTAGGGTTCTACGGGCAGGGTCCATGGTCGTTTCCCATAGTTGTTCCGCATTCATTTCACCTAATCCCTTATAACGTTGGATGGTAACACTGTCTTCTTTACCTGCACCCAGCCTTTCAATTAAGGACTTACGTTGCTCCTCGCTATACGCATATTCTTGTTCCTTGCCTCTTTTAACCAAATACAAAGGGGGTTGGGCTATATATACACAGCCCTGTTCAACCAATTCCTTCATATACCTGAAAATAAAAGTAAGGATCAAAGTGGCAATATGCGAGCCATCTACGTCGGCATCGGTCATGATGATTAACTTGTGGTAGCGGAGTTTGGCCGTATTCAACGCTTTAGGATCATCCGGCGTACCTACTGTTACACCCAATGCAGTGTACATATTGCGAATTTCTTCGTTTTCGTAGATTTTATGCTCCATGGCTTTTTCTACGTTCAATATTTTACCCCTTAAAGGTAAAATAGCTTGGTAGCTTCTATCTCTACCTTGCTTGGCAGTACCACCAGCCGAATCTCCTTCGACTAGGTACAATTCGCATTTAACAGGATCCTTTTCGCTGCAATCTGCCAATTTACCTGGAAGACCGCCTCCTGTTAAAACGGTTTTACGTTGTACCATGTCGCGGGCTTTTTTTGCTGCAACACGGGCTTGGGCCGCTAATATAATTTTTGAGATAACTTGTTTGCTTTCTCTAGGGTTTTCCTCTAAATAGGCTTCTAAAGCGCGCGCAACAGTGGTTTGAACCACCCCACTTACTTCACTGTTCCCTAATTTGGTTTTGGTTTGACCTTCAAACTGCGGCTCGGGAACTTTAACAGAGATAATGGCACTTAAGCCTTCTCTAAAATCGTCACCCTCTACCGTTACTTTGGCTCTTTCAAATAAACCTTCTTTATCTCCATAGCTTTTGAATACCCTGGTTAGTGCCTGGCGGAAACCAGTTACGTGTGTGCCACCTTCAATGGTATTGATATTGTTAACGTAAGAGAAAATATTTTCTTTAAAATCGTCATTATAAGTTAGCGCAACTTCAACCACAACATTGGTAGTTTCATCGTGGCCTTCTACAAATAAAGGAGCATTTAATATGGGGTTTCTGTTGGCATTTTTATCGAGCATTTGCACAAACTCAATAATACCACCTTCACTGTAGAAGTGGCTGGTATAGGCATTTCCAGCGTCGTCCAATTCTCTTAAATCGGTAAGTGTTATATTGATTTTTCTGTTTAAGAAAGCCAGCTCTCTTAATCTACCTTCTAATATTTCTCTGCGATAAACAGATTCTTGAAAAATGGAAAGATCGGGCCAAAAATGTACTTTAGTTCCGGTGATACTACTGGTACCAATTTCTCTCACTGGGTATTTGGGAATACCAATGCCATACTCTTGCTCAAATATTTTTCCTTCTCTTTGAACGGTCACAAGCAATTTGGTACTCAATGCGTTTACGCAACTTACCCCAACTCCATGTAACCCTCCAGACACTTTGTAGGTGTTTTTATCGAACTTACCCCCTGCGTGCAATACCGTCATTACCACTTCAAGTGCACTCCTTTTTTCCTTGGTATGCATGGCAGTTGGGATACCTCTACCATCATCTTGCACACTAATGGAATTGTCTTCGTGGATGGTTACAAAAATATTTTTACACCAACCAGCCAATGCCTCATCAATGGAGTTGTCTACTACTTCATAAACCAAGTGATGCAACCCTTTTACGCCTACATCTCCAATATACATGGCGGGTCTTTTTCTAACCGCTTCTAATCCTTCGAGTACCTGAATACTATCTGCCCCGTAATTCTTATTTTCAGCAGCATGTTGTTTATCTAGTTCTTCGCTCATAAAGTCTTGTCTATCTTGCGTTTTAGTTCAATTTTGCAAGCTGACAAATGTACTTAATTTAAGGGGGATTTAGGCTGCTTTAATACCCTAGTTTTCCCCAAAATCAAAGGCTTATTTGCCAAATAGATGTTTATACATTAATTTTGCAGGTGCATGAACGCTGTAATGGACATATTAAAACAAGCTCAAAAGGGTGGAATTGATGCCAACATGGATTTGTTGTACAAGAAAGAGCAACATATTCCAGGTTCAATTCAATACACTATTCGCCGTTATTATGCCCAACATCCATGGGTGGCAGACGATAGTGGCATGATGGTTTACCATTACAATGAAAAAAAGCCCAAAGAAAACTACCTTGAACTGCGTTTTTGTATAACGGGTAATCGGTACTGTGCCGAACGCAGTTGTGGAATGTGTAATGAATTACCTACCATGAACTGTAGTGGCAAAACACAAACCCTAGACGTTTTTACTTTCCATTTTACTTCAACCTTTTTAAAGCAATTTGTACACAATGTTAAATTGGCCAATAGAAAAGATGAAGTTTTGGCGTTTAAACACCCCAATGCATTTACTAAGTTATTTCCGCTTTGTGTTAGAAATAGAAATGTGTTAGACGCATTATTGAATCATAGCTACGCTGGTTCAATGGAGAATATTTTTGTAAACGCCAAAGTGCACGAATTACTGTTATACAGCATGGATTGTTTGGTGCACGAAAAAGAAGAAGGTTTTGCTTGTAAATTTTTAGCAGACGATGGCGGGAAGGAAAGAATTTATCAAGCTCGTGATATTTTGTTGCAACATATTGGCGACCCCATTACCATTAAAGAGTTAAGCAGAAAAGTAGCCATGAATGAGTGTTACTTAAAGAAAGGCTTTAAAGAAGTTTTTGGTACCACCATTTTTGATTTCTATCAACAACAACGAATGGAACATGCTAAGTATTTGTTGTACGAAAAAAGCTTAAGTGTTACAGACGTTTCTGCATTATTAGGATACTCTTCTATCTCTCATTTTTCTGCAGCGTTCAAAAAGCATACAGGTCTAAAACCTTGTGAATTACTTAAATAAGTGTAGGTTATAATCCGTTCCAACCCTTGATGGTGATAGATTGCACGGTTGTGCCTGATGCAGTAGATTCATAAACTCTTTGATCTACTAAACCAATTCCTTTTGCATAAGAAAGCTCTGCTTGTAAATTTAATGGAGCATAGGAAGTAGCTCCATCTAATTTTAGTAATAATTCTCTTTTTACTGTTATGATATCGGTATAGAGTGTACCCAATAAAGACATTTGTCGGCCTTTGAATATGGTGGTTATTCTTAATTTAGCCCAACCAAATTGCAGGGTCCCATTAATATTAGCGCCCACATACAAGCTATCTGTATCATAAAATTGTCCGGGGTTTTTACTTTCATCTAAATATGCAAAATCCATTTTTAAATTATTCACGATGGTATCGTAAATATAGAGGTAGTCAAATTCAGGGGTGCCATATTGAAAATACTTACCTGCTCCATCTTTTCTTAGAAAAACCTGGTCGCCAATATTGGTTGTGTAGCGGGTATAATTTTGTGTTGCCCCAGCATAAGTTTGTGGGTATAATCCGGTAGAAATGGTAGACCTGAACTCCGGTATTAATCCACCACCTACCGCAGGAAAAGCAGGAGTTAGTTCATAATTAATGTAGCCGTTAGCAGTAATGGGTAAATAGTCGTTGCTACTTGAACCATTGTTTACAGCCCCAATTGTGGTAATATCAAAAAAGCAAGTACTGTTTCCAAAATTAACCTGAAAAGTAAATGTGCCTGGTAATATAGGGCTGCCATTTCCCTTTAATTTGATGGTATTGGCACCTTGTACAAATGCAAAACCAGAATCTCTGAACCACATTCCATTTACTGTATCTGTAAAAATGGTATACTTACCTTGGGTTGTAAAATTGACAGAGAGCAATACATAATTGCTGTCTGTTAGTGTTTCTAGTTCTTTATACTGACCTTTTATAGTTGCTGCTTTGCAAATACTTGAGCTATCAAGTAAACTTCCTGTTGCAATTCCGCCAAACCCAGGGCCTTCTGTACTCAATTCTTTTGAACAAGCTACCAAAAACGAAGCCACCAAAACAAAGAAGTATAATATATGTACAGTCCTTTTCATTCCAATAAAGATATGAGTTACACTAATAATGCAGCCTGAGAATCCAATTTAGCATTTTCAAATAAGAGCTGAATATTATTTAACGTTGTTGTAGCAATTTGTTCCATGGCTTCCTGGGTAAAAAATGCCTGATGTGCGGTAATCAAAACATTGGGGAAACTCATCAAACGTTGAATTTCGTCGTCTTGTATAATGTCTTCCGATAAGTTTCTAAAAAACAATTTTTCCTCTTGTTCATAAACATCTATTCCCAAGGCGCTAATTTGCCCAGATTTGAGTGCTTTAATGGCGTCACGAGTATTGATTAAGCCACCTCTGCTTGTGTTAATCAATACGACACCTGGTTTCATATAGGCCATTGTGTCTTTATTAATCAAGTGCTTGGTTTGCTCGTTCAATGGGCAATGCAAAGAGATGATATCTGCTTTTAACACTTCCATTAGTGGCTGATATACAACACCAGTTTCCTCCACTTCTTTATTTGCAATTAAATCAAAGGCAACCACTTTGCATCCAAAGCCCAACATGATTTTGCAAAACGCTTTCCCAATATTTCCGGTGCCTATTACCCCAACTGTTTTGCCATGTAGATTATAGCCCAATAGACCTTGTAACGAAAAATTTTGTTCCCGAACTCTATTGTAGGCTTTATGGGTTTTTCTATTTAAAGTCAGGAGCATGGCCACCGCGTGTTCGGCCACTGCTTCCGGAGAATAAGCGGGCACTCTACATACCTTAATTCCAGCAGCTTTTGCCGCTTCAAGGTCTACATTATTAAATCCAGCGCATCGAAGTGCAATAATCTTGGTTTTACCAACGGCCAATTTTTGAATAACCGCAGCAGTTACTTTATCGTTTACAAAAACACAAACCGCTGCTGCTCCTGCTGCTAATTCGGCTGTTTGTTCATTTAATGATATATCAATAAATACTAATTCGTGTTTATCTTGGTTAAATTGGGTAAAAAAAGCCTTGTCATAAGGCTGCGCACTAAAAAACACTATTTTCATACCCAAATATACCGCATGATGCCCATTGCTAAAGCTCAGGCTTTGGATTTTTATTCGTGGTAGTATCCGTACCTTTGCACGAATTTTTTTAACAAGCTATCCGCAGAATATCATGAGCGCAAAGTATGCAGAGTTTTCGGGGTTAAACTTACCAGCTATAGAGCAAGAAATATTGGCCAAGTGGAAGGCCGAATCTGCTTTTGAAAAAAGTATTGATTTACGAGAAGGAAAAAAGCCTTTTGTATTTTTTGAAGGTCCTCCAAGTGCCAATGGTATGCCTGGTATTCACCACGTTATTTCAAGAACATTGAAAGACATGGTATGCCGTTACAAAACCATGCAAGGTTTTCAAGTAAAAAGAAAGGGGGGATGGGATACCCATGGTTTGCCAGTAGAATTAGGGGTAGAGAAAGAATTGGGTATTACCAAAGAAGACATTGGTAAAAAAATATCTATTGAAGACTACAATCAGAAATGTCGCGAAGCGGTATTGCGCTACAAAAAAGAGTGGGACGATATCACTACTAAAATGGGGTATTGGGTAGATTTAGAAAAGCCTTATGTAACTTTTGAAAATAATTATATTGAAACGCTTTGGTGGATTTTAAGTACTCTTTACAAAAAGGGATACTTATACGAGAGTGTTAGCATTCAACCCTATTCGCCTGCTGCAGGAACAGGATTAAGTTCTCATGAATTAAATCAGCCAGGTACTTACAAAGACGTGAAAGATACTTCTGCAGTTGCCATGTTTAAGGCAACTCAAGCATCTTTAAATAATAGTAAATGGTTTGCAGCGGTTGATCAAAACTTACTTATTAGCAAAGAAGTTTTCTTGATGGCTTGGACTACCACGCCATGGACCCTGCCTTCTAACTTAGGCTTAACTGTTGGCCCTAATATTGACTATGTATTGGTTAAAACATTTAACCCGTACACGTTTTTACCAGTGAATGTAATTTTAGCGAAAGCTTTATTGGGTAAGTATTTCAAGCCTGAAGGGGAGAATGCTTCTTTTGAGGAGTTCAATGAGAAAACCAAGCTATTGCCTTGGACCATACTGGCCAATTTTAAAGGGGCTGAAATAGAGGGCATGGAGTACGAACAATTGTTGCCCTATGAATCCAATTCTCTAGAAGCTGTTTTAGCCATCACGCCAGACGCCCAACCTTTTCGTGTAATCAGTGGTGATTTTGTAACCACCGAAGATGGTACGGGTATTGTGCATACTGCACCTGCATTTGGCGCAGATGATTACAAAGTAGGTAAGAAGTTCAATATTGGTATTCTTACTATGGTAGACCGTGAAGGAAAATTTGTGGATGGTTTAGGTCCATTCAGCAATCGATTTGTAAAAAATTACAAAGACGATCCTAATTATGAAGATGTAAACGTGGATATATGTGTGCATTTGAAGAAAGCCAATCGTGCTTTTAAAGTAGAAAAATACGAACACAGTTATCCGCATTGTTGGAGAACCGATAAGCCCATTTTATACTATCCATTAGATGCTTGGTTTATTAAAACCACTGCAGTAAAAGATAGAATGGTAGAACTCAATAAAACCATCAACTGGAAACCCAAATCTACTGGCGAAGGCAGATTTGGCAATTGGTTAGAAAACATGGTAGACTGGAATTTAAGTAGGAGCCGTTATTGGGGAACGCCTTTGCCGGTTTGGAGAACAGAAGATGGGTCTGAAGAAATTTGTATTGGCTCCATTGCCGAATTGAATGAAGGTATTCGCAAAGCCAGTGAAGTTTTGGGTGGAGAGATCAATAAAAATTATTTACACGGCGGTATTTTAGATTTGCATAAACCATTTGTAGATGAAATTATTTTGGTGAGCCCTACTGGTAAACCAATGACCCGTGTACCCGATTTAATTGACGTTTGGTTCGATAGTGGCGCCATGCCTTATGCGCAATGGCATTATCCATTTGAAAACAAAGAATTAATTGATAAAGGAGCGGCTTTTCCTGCAGATTTTATTGCGGAAGGGGTAGATCAAACCCGCGGATGGTTTTATACCCTGCATGCTTTAGGCGTTATGCTATTTGATAGTGTGGCATATAAAGCAGTGGTGAGCAATGGATTGGTATTAGACAAGAATGGAAATAAAATGAGTAAGCGCCTTGGTAATGTGGTGAACCCATTTGAAACCATTGAACAATATGGTGCAGATGCAACCAGATGGTACTTAATCACCAACGCTTCTCCTTGGGATAACCTAAAGTTTGACATGGCAGGTATTCAAGAAGTGCAGCGTAAATTTTTTGGTACCCTATATAACACTTACCAATTCTTTACACTTTATGCAAATGTAGACGGCTTTGCTTACAAGGAGGCTCCAATCCCTCTAGACCAAAGACCTGAAATTGATCGTTGGATTTTATCTTCATTAAATACTTTAATAAAACAAGTAACCAATTACATGAACGACTTTGAGCCAACTTTGGCAGGTCGTGCAGTTGAGTCATTTGTAGATGCTCAATTAAGTAATTGGTATGTTCGTTTATGTAGAAGACGTTTTTGGAAAGGCGAATATGAAACAGATAAAATTAGTGCTTACCAAACCTTGTACGAATGTTTAGAAACAGTAGTTCGTTTAATTGCACCTATTTCACCTTTCTTTAGTGATGCGGTTTTTGTCAATTTAAATGCGGTAACCAATCGATTTAATGTAGCTTCGGTTCACCATGCTGATTATCCCGTTTACGATGAATCAATGGTAGATCCATTATTAGAAGAGCGTATGCAATTGGCACAAGAAACCTGTTCATTGGTTTTGTCGTTGCGTAAGAAAGTGAATATTAAAGTTCGTCAGCCATTACAAAAAGTAATGATTCCGGTACTAGATGTTCAAATGAAAGAGCAACTAGAAAAAATGGAAGCTTTAATAAAAGCAGAAGTGAATGTGAAAGAAATGGAATACATCACTGCAACTCAAGGAGTGATTAGCAAAAAAATTAAAGCCAATTTTAAAACCCTAGGTGCCAAATTAGGTGCTTCAATGAAAGAAGCTGCTGCAGCTATTGCTGGGTTTACCCAAGACCAAATTGCTGCATTGGAAAGTGCTGGGTCTATTGAGCTTACCCTTTCTGCCGGATCATTCACCATTGATATGCTCGATGTAGAAATAACTGCCGAAGATATACCGGGTTGGAGCGTAGCTTCTAAGGGAAAATTGACCGTTGCCTTAGATATTACCCTTTCCGAGGAGTTAAAACAAGAAGGTGAAGCAAGAGAATTCGTAAATCGTGTACAAAATATTAGAAAAGAATCGGGTTTTGAACTAACAGACCGTATATTCGTACAGTTACCAGAAGGCACCCCCCTAAAGCCTTCTATTATTAAATTTAACGACTATATTTGCCGCGAAATATTGGCAGATGGCATTGAATGGGTGTTAGATCTTGCGTCTGGCACACCAATAGAAGTAAATGACATTGCATTAACCGTGGTTGTAAACAAAAAAGGATAAGACCTATGGCTACAAAGAAACCAGCCCCCAAAGCAACTCCCAAAAAAGCTGTAAAGGCGGCTCCAGCCAAAGCTGCAGCAAAACCTGCTGCAAAGGCACCAGCTAAGCCTGCTGCTAAACCAGCGGCCAAAGCGCCTGCAAAACCTGTTGCAAAAGCACCAGCGAAACCAGCAGCCAAAGCGCCTGCTAAACCAGTTGCAAAAGCACCAGCAAAGCCAGCTGCTAAACCAGCGGCCAAAGCACCTGCAAAAGCACCAGTTAAGCCTGCTGCCAAACCAGCAGCCAAAGCGCCTGCTAAACCAGTTGCAAAAGCACCAGCAAAGCCAGCTGCTAAACCAGCGGCCAAAGCACCTGCAAAAGTACCAGTTAAGCCTGCTGCCAAACCAGCAGCCAAAGCGCCTGCTAAACCAGTTGCAAAAGCACCAGCAAAGCCTGCAGTTAAAGCAGCTCCTGTTCCAGCAAAACCTGCTGCACCAGCCCCTGCGCCTGCAAAACCAGCCGCACCTGCAAAACCAGTGGTTAAAGCCCCACCTGCACCTCCTGTAAAACCAGTAAAAAAAGTGCCAGGTCCTATAAAAGACGTGAAAGTACCTAAGATCAATACCAAGTCGAGTGTTACCTATAGCCCAGGCTATACCCCATTAGAAAAAAGAGTAGAAGCACCTAAACCGCAGGGTCCATTGGTTAAATACAATGACACAGACTTAGCAGAGTTTAGAGAGCTGATTAACAAAAAACTGGATGCCGCTAAAAAAGAATTAGCGTATTTACAGGGGTTAATTACTCGTAAAGACGAAATGGGCGGAGACAACGACGATGCTCGTTACATGACCATGGAAGATGGAACTATGAGCATGGAAAAAGAACAATTAAGCCAAATGGCTAGTCGTCAAATTACCTATATTGACCACTTAGAAAAAGCTATTATGCGTATTGAAAATAAAACTTATGGTATCTGCAGAGTTACCGGCCGTTTAATTGACAAAGCAAGGTTGCGTGCTGTACCACATGCTACATTAAGCTTAGAAGCTAAATTAGGATTGGTAAAGCCCAATCAAGATTAATTAGTTCAACCAAACTATCTGATACGGCCCCGAATTGTTTCGGGGCTTTTTATTTTACTTCTTGCATGTCTACTAACTTTCTGTAGATACCTCCTTGGGCCAATAAGTTATCGTGGGTGCCACGTTCTGCAATTTCTCCTTTTTGCAATACGATAATTTCGTCTGCATGCCTAATGGTACTTAGCCTATGTGCAATTACAATGGACGTTCTGTTCTGCATCATATTATTAATAGCGTCTTGCACCAATCTTTCACTTTCTGTATCTAATGAGGAAGTAGCTTCATCTAAAATAAGGATGGGTGGGTTTTTTAACACTGCTCTTGCAATTGTAACTCTTTGTCTTTCACCTCCACTCAATTTGCCACCACGGTCGCCAATATTAGTATCAAAGCCGGCTTCTTTTTTATGAATAAAATCGGAAGCATTGGCCACTTTAGCCGCATGTTCTATATCTTGGTCGTTTACATTGTCAATTCCTAAGGCAATATTACCAGCAATAGTATCATTAAATAATATAGGTTCTTGGGTTACAATTCCCATCATAGTTCTAATGCTGTGTAAGGTGTACTCTTTAATATTAATGCCATCAATCAAAATTTCACCGCTGCTTACGTCATGAAATCTTGGAACTAAATCGGCTAAACTGCTTTTTCCCGCTCCCGATGAACCCACTAATGCAATGGTCTTTCCCTTTTGAATAGTAAGGTTGATGTTTTTTAAAATAGGCGTGTCGTTGTAAGAGAATCCAACATTTTTAAATTCTATGGAATGCTCAAATTGCGTTAAAGTTTTGGCATTCGGTAAGTCTGTAACGGTAATTGGCGCTTGTAAAATTTCTTCTATACGCTGAATGGCTGCACTACCTCTTTGTGCGTTGTAAAACGCAGTGGATAAGGATTTGGCAGGATTGATGATTTGGGTAAAAATGACAATATAGTTAATAAAGCCAGTGGCTTCTAAACCCGCTTCGTTGTTTAATACCAATCTTCCACCAAACCAAAGAATGCAACTCAGCACCATCACCCCCATGAATTCAGACATGGGAGAAGCCAAGTCTTTTCTAAAATTCATTTTATTGCGAATATGGTTCAGGTTATTATTGGTACTGAAAAAACGATTGCGTAAAATTTTCTCTGCATTAAAAGCTTTGATAACCCTAAGTCCACCCAATGTTTCATCTAGAATGCTCATCAATGTTCCCAGTTCTTCTGCAGATGCAGTGGATTGTTTTTTTAATGATCTGCTAATTCTACCAATTAAAAAACCCGTTAATGGCAAGAGTACCAATAAGAATACGGATAGTACAGGGCTAATGTATACCAATACGCCTAGAATAATTAAGATATTTAAAGGGTCTCTAATTAATCCTTCTAACGTGCTCATAACACTCCATTCTACTTCGTTGGCATCATTACTCATTCTACTAATGATGTCTCCTTTTTTCTGTTCGGTAAAGAAACCAATAGGTAGCTGTAAAATTTTTGCATATAAATCAGACCTTAATTTGGTCATCACGTAGTTACGCATAGGAGCCAACACCCTAAAAGACAAGTAGGTAAATGCGTTTTTGAAAAAGATGGAAACAATAATGATAATACAAATGGCCCCCAATGCATATACTTCCCCCTTTTCTTGAATGAGCATACTTAAATAATATTTTAAGTGCGCCAGTATTGCATCTGCCCCGTCGGAAGTAAAACTTAGCGTAGGCTTGCTGGTTATTAATTTTTCTTTGGCAAATAATAAGCCTAAGAAAGGGGCCAGCATCACCAATGAAATCAATGAAAAAACGATAGAAAGTAGGTTGAAAACAACGTATAATACAATGTTTTTCTTTTGACTACGCAGGTAAAATAAGATTCGCTCAAAACGCTTCATACAGGAATAAATGGTGAAACAAGGCAAAGTAACTAATTTTACACCCATAAACCTTGATATTATGGAGGAAGGAAAAAGACAGCGGCAGGTAGCCGGAGCATTACAAGAACAATTCAATGATATATTCAGAAGATTAAACCTATCTATGATAGATGGGGGAATGGTCTCTATAGCGAGTGTTAAAGTAACACCAGACTTGCTTGAAGCAAGGGTTTATTTGAGTTTGTTTCAAGTAAAGGACCCGGCGGCGGTAATGAAGAAAATTGAATCTAAAGCTTGGGAAATTAAGAAAGAGTTGGCCGATAAAATGAAGCACCAGCTTAGAAGAATTCCGGTTATTCATTTTTATAATGACGATACCTTAGATTATGTATTTAAAATGGAAGAAGTATTTAAGAAAATAAATGAGAAAGGCGAATGAACCTGCTATTTGCCTGGCGCTATTTTCGCTCTAAAAAAACCACCAATGCAATCAATATTATTGCATGGATAGCCATCACAGCAATAGCGGTTGGTACTGCCTCTTTAATTATAATTCTAAGTGTATTTAATGGATTTGAAGACTTAGTGAAAGGGTTGTATGGAGATTTTTATCCTGCCTATAAAGTAGTTCCTGTTAAAGGAAAAACGTTTGAATTAAGTTCTGTACAAGCAAGTCAATTAAAGGGTATAGAAGATATAAAAGCGTACAGTTTTGTAGCAGAAGAAAAAGCACTATTAACAGGTGCATATCAAACAATAGTTACCATAAAAGGGGTGGAGAATAATTATACTCAAGTAAACCCTATTCAACAATATATCAGAAGAGGAAGTTTTGAATTGGGTAATGCCAATATCCCTGGAATTGTTATGGGTGGCGGAATTGAAAACGCTGCTGGAATAAATACCGAGAAAGTTTTTGAAGCAGCTACTTTATATTTTCCTAATCGGAGTGGGAATTTATTAACTGGAGATGGATTGAATTCTTTTTCAGTGATACCTTCAGGTGCATTTATTGTGCAACAAGAATTTGACAATAAATATGCATTCACCAATTTGGCATTTGTACAGTATATGTTGGGGCTAAAACCCAATGAATACAGTGCCATCGAAATCAATGCAAAAGAAAACAATAGCAATCTAGTAAAGCAATTACAAACGGTATTAGGCAAACAAGTTCAAATACAAACCAGGTACCAACAAAACGCTTCTTTGTATTCAGTTATGCAACTAGAAAAATGGGTGATCTATGGCATACTTTCTTTAATTCTAGTAGTGGCTGCATTTAATATGATTGGTGCATTGAGTATGTTGGTGTTGGAAAAACAAAAAGACATTGCAGTATTGAGGGCGCTTGGTGCTTCTAGTAATAGAATTAGGAATATTTTTTTGTTAGAAGGATTATTGCTTGCAGCAATTGGAGCAGGCGCCGGCATTGTGCTAGGAGGGGGAATATGCTGGGTACAAGAACAATTCCACTTAATTAAATTGGGCGGATCCACATTTATCATTGATTATTATCCAGTAAAAACATTGCCACTAGACTTTCTATTGGTGTTGTTGACCGTTACTGCTATTTCCTTTACTGCTGCTTGGGTTACTGCGCAAAAAACAAGTGCGCAACCTTTTGAGCTGCGCACTTAATTAGTTAAAAACCTAGATGGTTGATATTTTAATAATCTCCTAAAGTTTCTGGTAATTGAGCCAATGCTTTAGCCAACTGCTCGTCGCTTGGTGCAATTCCATGCCATTCGTGGCTGCCTTCCATAAAATCAACCCCTTTACCCATTTCTGTTTTCATTAAAATGCAGATGGGTTTACCATTTCCAGTCATTGACTTGGCTTTGTCTAATACAGATACCACGCTATCCATATCGTTTCCATCCATGTCTAGCACCGTCCAATCAAAAGCTTCAAACTTACTGCGTAAATTGCCCAAAGACAATACTTTGCTGGTAGGTCCGTCAATTTGTTGGCCATTCAAATCTACTATACTTATAAGGTTGTCTACTTTATTGTGAGAAGCAAACATTACTGCTTCCCAAATTTGTCCTTCCTGTAATTCACCGTCGCCATGTAATGAAAAAACCAAATGCGGGTCTTGGTTTAATTTCTTGGTGAGTGCTGCGCCTACAGCCACGCTCATCCCTTGACCCAATGAACCACTGGCAATACGAACCCCAGGTAAATGTTCGTGGGTAGTAGGATGCCCTTGTAAACGCGTATTAATTTTTCTAAAACTGGCCAATTCTTTAACTTCAAAATAGCCAGCACGCGCCAACACAGAATAATACAAAGGAGAAATATGTCCATTCGACAAAAAGAACAGGTCTTCTTGTTTTCCATCCATGTTAAAATGAACATCGTGCTTCATACTATGGAAATAGAGTGCAGTTACTACATCGGTACATCCCAATGATCCACCTGGATGACCGCTTTGAACCCCGTGCACCATGCGCACGATGTCTCTTCTAACTTGGGTTGCAGTGCTTTTTAAATCAGCTATACTTGCCATACAAATTCGGTAATTTACGGCGAAGATAAAAGCATTTAATGCATAAAGTATGGATTCATTTATTAAATTTGCCCCACTTAAATTTTAATTATGTCTGAAGAATTAGGAATGATCATAGATGATGCTACGGATACCATGAAAAAAGCCATTGCGCACTTAGAAGTGGAGCTAGTTAAAATTAGAGCAGGAAAAGCCAACCCAAATATGTTAGATGGGATTAATGTAGACTATTATGGATCACCTACCCCTATTGCACAAGTAGCTAATATTACTGTTTTAGATGCCAGAACCATCAGTATACAGCCATGGGAAAAGAATATGTTGGCATTAATAGAGCGTTCTATTATGGCAGCTAATATTGGCATAACGCCTCAGAATGACGGGGTTCAAATTAGGTTGTTTATGCCACCATTAACCGAAGAAAGAAGAAAGGAATTGGTGAAGAAAGCTGGTGGAGAAGGAGAGCAGGCAAAAGTGGCCATTAGAAATATCCGCAGAGACGCTATTGAAGACGTGAAGAAATTACAGAAAGATGGCTTAAGCGAAGACGCAGCCAAAGATGCAGAAAAAGAGATCCAAGAATTAACAGATAAGCATATTGCTTTGGTAGAAAAACATTTGGCTAACAAAGAAAAAGAAATGATGACCGTTTAATTATTTCTTATTGGCTAAATAAACCCCCACTAAAATAATTCCGCAGCAGGTAACCTGAATAAGGTTTACCTGTTCGCCGCCCCAAATGCCCCAGCCAATGGCTACAAAGGGTATTCCATATGTTACCATGGAAGCAAATAATGCGCCAGCTCTCTTTACCAACATATAAAATAAAACGGAAGCCACTGCAGTACCAAAAATGCCTAAAACTGCAGATGCACCTGTAGAGAGCAAATAAGCGTCTTCGGTTAAGGGTAGTGCAAAATAACCGGTGAAGTACAAAATAATTGAACAAGGAATAAGTAAAAATACAAATGCCATTGATGCAATTTCTAAAGAGCCAATGCCTTGCATATGTTTGCCTACCATATTTACATTAATGCCATAAAATAATGTGGCCAATAATACCAGCAAAGAATAAGAAAAGTATTCTAAACTTATATTGGACCCTGCCGCTACTAGTAAAGACAATCCAATGAAACCTACAATAATTCCTATTAATTGCATTTTTTTTACTTTCAGCTGAAAGAAGGAAATGCCTGTTAATATAACAAATAGTGGGGTTAAAGCATTCATGATGCCTGCCAAGGCACTGTCAATTTTTGTTTCTGCAATGCAAAATAAATAAGCAGGAAAAAAACTTCCCAATAAACCAGATAATACCACTACGCCTCTTTTTTCCTTAGGAATATTGCGTAAAGCTTTTAATGCAAATGGCAATAACACCAGCCCCGCACTAATAATACGAATGGAAGCAACCTGATAGGGGCTTAATACATTCATGCCTCCTTTCATTAATATGAAAGAACTGCCCCAAATAAGACAGAGTAAACTAAAAATGAACCAATTCAGTAATTGCTTTTGCACAGTCAAATTTTATCAAAGATGCCGTTTTTACGGTTCTAAATCAATACATTTAAGTAAACAATGAATTATGCAAACAGTTCGCTTAAGTAAAATTAGTACGAAGGCTCCCAAGCAATTCAACAAAGAAAAAACAAAGGCAAAAACTGCTTTGATTTTGCAAGATCTTACCGAGTTGCAAAATTTATTATATGCAGAATCAAAGTACTCTTTACTGATTGTTATACAAGGAATGGATGCCAGTGGAAAGGATGGGCTAATCAGAGATGTATTTGGCGTAATGAATCCACAAGGCGTTCAGGTAGAATCTTTTAAAGCCCCCTCTACAAAAGAGCTGTCGCACGATTTTTTATGGAGAATACATATGCATGCCCCATCTAAAGGCATGATTCAAGTATTTAATCGGTCTCATTATGAAGATGTATTAATTACCAGGGTACATAAATGGTGCGATGATGCTTTGGCTATTAAAAGAATGAAAGCCATCAACGATTTTGAAGAAATGCTGGAAGTGCATAATCATACCCATATTCTAAAATTTTATTTACATATTAGTCCAGAAGAACAGAATCAACGATTATTAGAAAGATTAGAAGATAAAACAAAGCAATGGAAATACAATGAGCAAGATTTAGTGGAAGCCAAACTATGGAATCAATATATGCGGGTATATGAAGATTGCTTTAATAAATGCAACAAAGTGCCTTGGCATATAATTCCCTCCGATCAAAACTGGTACAAAGAATATTTAGTAGCCGAAACGATTCTAACTACATTAAAAAATTTAAAAATGCGTTTCCCAGGTTTGAAGAAATAACTATATTTCAGGTATAAATTTTTTTATTATGGGTATGATTAAAGAATTCAAAGAGTTTGCCGTAAGAGGCAATTTAGTAGATACAGCTGTAGCATTTGTAATGGGGGTATCCTTTGGAAAAATAGTTACTTCCTTTGTGGATGGAATCATTATGCCATTGGTTGGTATGCTAACTGGTGGAGTTGATTTTAATGATAAAAAATGGGTGTTACAGCAAGCGGTTGATGTAGTTAAAGATGCTGCAGGCACGGTGGTTACCCCTGCCGTTACCGAAGTCTCAATAAAATATGGGGAGTTTATCACTAATTTGATTGACTTTGTAATAGTGGCATTTGCCGTATTTATGGTAATAAAGGCATTGAATAAGTTGAAGAAAGCAGAAGCGCCTGCCCAACCAGCACCTCCTCCAGGCCCAACGGAAACAGAAAAACTACTTGCTGAAATAAGGGATTCACTCAAAAAAGTGAATTAAGGTATTTTGGTGGATAACTATTCTTGAAACAGGGCTAAAATAGGCCCTGTTTTCTTTTCTTTGTAAAAAACCGGAACGTGAGTACTGTAAACTATCAAATTAAACTAGATCAGTTTGAAGGCCCTTTTGACCTTTTGTTGTTCTTTATAGAAAGAGATGAACTAGATATCTATAATATTCCCATCACTAAAATCATTAACGACTTTTTAGATTTCATTCATGGATCTGAAAAGCTGAATATTGAATTGAGTTCTGAGTTCATTTTATTTGTGTCTACTTTAATGCGCATCAAAGCAAGATTGTTGTTGCCAAGAAAAGAAATTGATGCTTCTGGTAATGAAATAGATCCACGTCAAGAATTGATTGATAAAATTCTGGAATACAAAAAATTCAAAGAAGCTGCAGTGCAAATGGCCGAGATGGAAGCCATGCGTATGTTGATGGTGAAGAGAGGGAATTTGCAAAGAGAAATCTCCTCTATTGGGGAGGAAGCATCTGAAGGAACTGAAATACAGAATATTACTTTATTCAAGTTAATGAAGGCTTTTGAAAAAGTAATGCAGCGCGTACATGATAGACAAAACAAACCTGTTCATACAGTTGTGCGTTACAACTATACCATGGAAGGCAGTAGAGACTATATGCTCGATTTTGTGGGTAGAGAAAAGACGGTTGCTTTTGAAAAAGTATTTGAAATTTGTGAAGACCGAATTCACGCCATTTTCTTATTCTTGTCTATTTTAGAATTGTCTCAACAGAAATACATGAAATTATTGGTAGGCCAAGGCATGAATAATTTCATTGTAGAATGGAATGAAAACCGCGAAGCTGATATAGCCGACGAAGGCTTAACCGAAGAAGAAAGAACAGAACAAGAAGGAAGTTTTGAATAAAAAAAGGGCAGTGTTTTAACATTGCCCTTTTTGATTTATTGTAATATATTATTAGATATGTTCACTGTTGATTTCATCAACACCCGCACTGCATCTGCAATTCCTTCTGCATCGTAAGCGCATTCTCTGTGTAGTTCTTTAGGTGTTCCGTGTTCTACCAATCTATCGGGGATTCCTAAGATTTTTACATCGGCTTTGTATCCGTTAGCGTTCATGAATTCTAATACAGCCGATCCAAATCCACCTACAACCGTACCGTCTTCAACAGTTACAATTTTTGAATAGTTACAAAACACTTCGTGTAGTAAAGCTTCGTCAATTGGTTTTACAAAACGGATATCATAATGAGCTGGATCTATGCCTTCTGTTCTTAAATTACGAATGGCAGCTTGTGCAAAATTTCCTGGATGTCCAAAGCTTAAGATGGCCACTTCCTTTCCATCTTTTAACTTACGACCTGTTCCAATTTCAATGGCTTCAAAAGGGGTTCTCCATTCTGGCATAACACCTTCTCCTCTTGGATAACGAATCACCACCGGATACTTAGTTTCTTCCAATTGCGCAGTATACATTAAGTTGCGCAATTCTTTTTCATTCATGGGTGCCGCAATAACTAAATTGGGTATGCAACGCATGAAAGAAATATCATAACAACCATGGTGGGTAGGTCCATCTTCACCTACTAAACCAGCACGGTCTAAACAAAATACAACAGGTAATTTTTGCAATGCAACATCGTGTACCACTTGGTCGTAAGCACGTTGCATAAACGAAGAATAAATATTACAGAATACCCTTAGTCCCTGCGTAGCCATACCTGCACTAACTGTAACTGCATGTTGCTCACAAATGCCTACATCAAATGCGCGATCAGGCATTTTATCCATCATGAATTTAAGCGATGACCCGCTAGGCATAGCAGGAGTAACACCCATTACTTTGGGGTTGGCTTCTGCTAATTCAATCATGGTATGTCCAAATACATCTTGGTACTTAGGAGGTTGTGGTATATCAATTTTCTTTTTGAAAATCTCTCCCGTTGTTTTGTCGAATAAGCCGGGTGCATGCCACTTGGTTTGGTCTTTTTCTGCTAGTTCGTATCCCTTCCCCTTAGTGGTAATGATATGCAATAATTTTGGACCAGGTATTTCTCTTAGGTCTTTTAAAGTGTCTACCAATTTGGTAATATTATGGCCGTCAATTGGACCAAAATAACGCAGCTTTAATGCTTCAAATAAATTGCTGCTTTTGTTTACAACACCCTTGATGCTGGCTTCCATTTTTGAAGCCATTTCTCTGCTGAAATTTTTACCCACAGGTAATTTGCCCATTAGGTTCCAAATTTCGTCTCTTACTTTATTGTAAGTGGGCGAAGTGCTGATATCAGTTAAATATTCTTTTAATGCACCTACATTGGGGTCGATACTCATGCAGTTATCGTTCAAAATAATCAGTACATCACTATCTGCAACCCCTGCATGGTTCATTGCTTCAAAAGCCATACCTGCCGTCATGGAACCATCCCCAATGATGGCCACCGATTTTCTGTTTTCTCCTTTGTGCTTGGCTGCAATGGCCATTCCTAGTGCCGCTGAAATGGAAGTAGAAGAGTGTCCTACTCCAAATGTGTCGTATTCACTTTCTGAACGTTTAGGAAAACCACTTAATCCTTTGTATTTACGGTTAGTAGGAAAATTGTCTCTTCTTCCAGTTAATATTTTATGACCATATGCTTGGTGGCCTACATCCCAAACCAATTGATCATAGGGTGTATTGTAGATATAATGTAATGCCACTGATAATTCTACCACTCCTAAGCTAGCCGCAAAATGCCCACCGTGCACACTAACAACATCTATAATATATTGTCTTAATTCGTTGCAAATTTGGTGTAACTGAGCTCTGCTGAGTTTTTTAAGGTCTTCAGGGCTATTAATATTCTTGAGTAAAGGACCAGGAACAAACTCCATGTACTGCTAAATTTAGTGGTAAAAATACAATAACATCCGATAAAAAGGAAGGTTCAGCCTTTTGTTACATTATTTTAAGCCAACCAGCCGCTGAATTTGCCTTTAATCCAATTTGTTTCTTTTCAAGGGCTTAGCTATATTTAGCTTTGTAAGTCATGAGAACAAAAAACAAAGCAATACTATATTGGTGGTGTCAAATGGGTGGTTGGCTGCTGTATGGCGTAACAATGGTGTTTTTTGCCTTTGTTTTTGACAGTAAAATTAATAGCATTTTCTATCCCAAGCTATTGGTAATCATTGTTTCAGGCTTATTCTTTACCCATATTTTAAGGGAATTGATCAAATTATTTCATTTACTCCCTCCTGAGTTGTCTAAAAAATGGGTGCAGTTTACTGGGGTTTTGATGTTGATTTTAGTACTTTTTAACCTAACCAACTCGGCCATTGCGGAATGGCTGCATTTATATAACCCCAAAACGAAGGTTTCAGTAGACAAGCGATTTTTAGTGAATCTGGTGTCTGATTCCCCTTTGATATTAGTTTGGGTATCTATTTATTATCTCTGGCATTATATTGAATTGGGTACTAAAACCGAATTTCAAAAAATTAAATTGGAGAGTTTGGTGAAAGAAATGGAGCTAAAAACCATCAAAAGTCATATTAACCCACATTTTATTTTTAATGCACTGAATAGCATTAGGGCTTTAGTAGATGAAAATCCGGAAAGAGCCAGAACTGCTATTACCGAATTGAGTAATCTGCTCAGAAGTAGTATGCAGGCCGAAAAACAAGAGACGGTTCCTTTTGAAAGAGAGTTAAATATTGTAAAAGACTATTTAGCTTTAGAACATATTCGTTTTGAAGACAGATTAATGGTAGAGTACGATATTGATGAAGATACTTTAGATCAGCCCATACCTCCAATGATGTTGCAAACTTTAGTAGAAAATGCCATAAAGCATGGTATTAGCAAATCCATAGAAGGGGGGACTATCAAAATTATTTCAGATTTTAGGCAGTCTCACCATGAATTGATTGTACAAAATTCGGGAACTATTTCCGAAATTGCTGACCCTGAAGGGTTTGGATTGCAAAGTACCAGAAGTAGATTGAAGTTGTTATTTGGAGACAAAGCAAGCTTTACGATTGAAGCAACTAAGAATAATACAGTTGAAGCAAAAATTATAATGCCAGTACAAGGTGTACCGGCTTAACCACAATAATACAATCAGCAATTATGGCAATTAAGGCAATTATTATTGATGATGAAAGATTGGCTAGAAACGAACTGAAGAAGTTGTTACAAGACCATGGTGATATAGAAGTGATAGATGAAGCAGCCAATGTTGATGAGGGTATAGAGAAAATTGAAACCCTGAATCCAGACCTAATTTTTCTAGACATTCAAATGCCAGGTAAAACGGGGTTCGACTTATTGGCCGAAGTAGAGAAAGCGCCCAAAGTAATTTTTACAACTGCATACGATGAATATGCCATTAAGGCTTTTGAAGTAAACGCACTAGACTATTTATTAAAACCCATTGAGCCAAAGCGGTTATCTGATGCTATTCAAAAATTACAAGCAGAGTTATTCAAAGAAAAAATAGGGTTGAGTGGCAACAATAGAGGCCCTCTTACAGAACAAGATCAGGTTTTTGTAAAAGACGGTGAACGTTGTTGGTTTGTAAAATTGGGCGAAATCAGGTTATTTGAGAGTGTAGGTAATTATGCCAAAGTATTTTTTGGAACCAATAAGCCCTTGATATTAAAATCGTTGAATGCTTTAGAAGAACGTTTGGATGATAGAATGTTTTTTAGAGCCAATAGAAAACATATCATAAATCTAAGATGGATTGAAAAAATTGAACCTTATTTTAACGGAGGATTAATTCTCGATTTAAAAGGGGGAGAAAAGATTGAAGTTAGCCGTAGACAAACGGTGAAGTTTAAAGAAATGATGAGTTTATAATTTAATCAAATAATATGAAAAAGTTTTTTGTTTCCTTTTGTTTGTTGGGATGGATGGTAGCTGCTAAAGCGCAAGACTTACAAACGATTATTACAGATGCCGAAGTACAAAGAGTTGTGGGTACATTGGCTGCTGATGAAATGGAGGGACGAAGAACTTTTACTAAAGGGATAGATAAGGCAGCTGCATTCATTGCTGCTGAATTTAAATCTTATGGTATACAGCCATTGAAAGGCAGCAATCAATATTTGCAATCTTTCGCAATGATTAGACCTAAGTTTATAAGTGCATCTGGTATGCTAAACGAATCTGCACTAGATACCAAACAAATCATTGCAATAACCTGTAGTAAAGATTTGCAAGTCACTGAGAAATCAGGATATGAAGTGGCCGTAATTGCCAAAGGCGCTAATTTATTTGGGGAGGCGCGCAAGTACAGTGGACTAACTAAAAACACCATTGTTTTAGTGGATACTTCTTTTACCAATACTTTTGGAAGGTTGGCTCAATTAAAGGGCAATATGTTTTATTCTGACAAGTCTGTTGTGTTTATATTAACTACGGAAACAGCTGTAAAAACTATTACCGTTGATGCGAAGCATGAAATTCAAGAAATGCCATTAGCCAATGTGGTGGGTATGATTCCTGGAAAATCGTTGCCGAATGAATATGTGATTTTTTCTGGTCACTACGATCATTTAGGAATCAATACTAGAAATATGGTAAACAATGATTCAATTTTTAATGGCGCCAATGATGATGCTGCAGGAACTACTGCTATGATGTTGTTAGCCAAATATTATACTACTGCGAAGAACAATGAGCGTACTTTAATTTTTGTTGCTTTTACAGCAGAGGAAGTGGGTGGATTTGGATCTCAATATTTTTCTAAGCAATTCAATCCCTTGGATGTAAAAGCCATGTTTAATATTGAAATGATTGGGAGTGAAAGTAAGTGGGGTAAAAACAGTGCTTTTATTACAGGGTACGAAAAAACGGATATGGGTAAAATATTACAAGGCAATTTAGCGGGAACGAACTTTACTTTCTATCCAGATCCTTATACAAGCCAAAATCTTTTTTACCGTTCAGACAATGCTACATTAGCTAGATTAGGTGTACCTGCGCATACTATTTCAACTACCAAAATTGATGTTGATCCATATTATCATAAAGCATCGGATGAACTAAGTACCATCGATATTCCGAATATGACCCAGATCATCCGATCTATTGCTTTAAGTGCTAGACTCCCACAAGAGTTGATGCCAGCAGTTTAAGATAATTTAGTTTTTCTAGAATGTATATCTTAAACTAAGTCCTCCATCCATATAAAAATAGTTGCCTCCGAAGAAGTCAACAAATGGTTTTATATCCATACCGATATTGATGGGCGCTTTATTTAGTTTAAAATCTAATCCAAGTATTCCGTCAATACCAACTACTGTAGAAGAGGTATAGATTCTATTGTCATTATAATAGTACCTACCACCATCTTGAAAAAATCCAAGGTGACCTCCAAATCCGTAAAATATTTTTGCACTTCCTGCCCCACCTAATGGTGCGTGTTTTTCATAAAGACCTGTTACAATTACACTTTGTCTGCCTAAACTAACTATTCCTTCAAGGGCGGTTGTTTGATTGGTAAAGTGCTTTAAAGTTAATCCACTGGTTAATCCGCCAAATCTTAAACCTAAACCATTTTTGTAAGATTGCGCATTGGTAGTAGTATATATGCTAAGAGCGCATAAAATAATAGCTACAATAAAAATGTTTTTTTTCATAATTTTTTTTCTGATACTATATGCAAGATTGCAATTTTCTATTGTATGAGCATTATACTATTTATCATTTTAATTACATCTTTCACATATCTGTGATTTTTACAATTAACAGAATCAATTGTGTAATTAGTTCGCTTTTTAATATTTGAATATTTGGGTAATTAATTTTCAAACTATGAAAAGCATTTCTACATTTTTACCGAAAAGACTAAAAGCGCTCTTTAGTCCTACTATAAAACTTTTAATGATTGTTTTATTATTTAGCATGGGTTGTAAAAAAGGCGTGGAAGAAACAGGTACCATTGCAATTTGTCCTGAAGTAATTTCTACCGACCCTGCTGCGGGTGCCATTAATGTGCCTACTACAAAAGTAATCACGGCAACTTTTAATGAGCCAATGAATCCTACAACTATCAACAACAGTACTTTCTTATTGCAAGAAGGAACTGTTTTGGTTTCTGGTGCAGTAAGTTATACTGGCTCTACAGCCAGCTTTACTCCGTCCGTACCCCTTAAAAGTAATACAGTATATACTGCAACTATTACTACGGGTGCTAAGGACAATTTAAAAAGCTCAATGATTCAAAACTATGTTTGGTCATTTAATACAGGTGCTGTACCTACGGTTGTTTCAACCGATCCAATTAATAATGCAGCCAATGTTGGGCTAATTAAAAATGTTTCAGCAACATTTAGTACAGCCATGAATCCTGCAACAATTACCTCTAGTAGTTTTATTTTAAAGCAAGGTGTTACAGTAATTTCCGGTGGAGTTACTTATAGTGGAACAACTGCTACATTTACTCCTGTTGTTCCCTTTTTAGAGAACACCGTGTATACTGCTACTATTGTTAAAACTTCTAAAGACTTAGCAGGTAATGCAATGATTGCCGATTATACTTGGAGTTTTGCAACAGGTACAATTCCTATTGTAGTATCAACTAGTCCGGTTGATGGAGCTACAGATGTGATGTTGAATAAAGTAATTACGGCAAGCTTTAGTAAAGTAATGAATCCTGTAACTATGAATTCATCTACTTTCTTGTTAAGTGATGGTACAACACCCATAACAGGGACTATTACTTATTCAGGTAATACTGCTGCATTTAAACCTTCAGTTTTATTGCTCCCGAATACCTTATATACCACTACCATTACTACAGGTGTCAGAGATTCTTCTGGAAATGCAACTGCGAGTAATTATACCTGGACATTTAGAACGGGTGTTTTGTTGGATGCAATAAGACCAACAGTAATAGCTACTGATCCTGCCAATGGAACATTGAGTGTGCCAGTAAACAAAGTGCTTACTGCAACATTTAGTGAGAATATGGATTCCACTTCTATAAATAATACCACTTTTTTGGTAAAAAATGGTTCCGCAACTATTCCTGGCACAGTTACATACTCAGGTCGTGTAGCAACTTTTGTACCTACTAGTAATCTTGCTAGTGGTACTTTATATACGGGAACGATTACCATTGGTGCTAGAGATGTGGTAGGCAATACATTAGCAGTGGATTACAATTGGACTTTTACTACTATAGATATAATTAAACCAACAGTGCTTTCCACGGACCCTACCAATGGTGCAACCAATGTACCGCTAAATAAGGTGATTACTGCAACGTTTAGCGAAGACATGGATCCTAGTTCTATTAATAATACTAGTTTCTTAGTAAAGAATGGTTCTACAACTGTTCCTGGCACAGTTACATACTCAGGTCGTGTAGCAACTTTTGTTCCTACTATTAATCTTGCTAATATTACTTTGTATACAGGAACAATTACAACTGCAGCTAAGGATTTAGCTGGTAATACGTTGGCAACTGATTACAGTTGGACTTTTACTACTCTTGCATTAGCAGATATAATTAATCCAACAGTGCTCTCTACAGACCCTTCAAATGGCGCAACAAGCGTGCCTTTAAACAAGGTGATTACTGCTACTTTTAGTGAAAATATGGACCCTAGTTCTATTAGTAATACTAGCTTCTTAGTAAAGAATGGTTCTACAAATATTTCAGGTTCAGTTTCTTATTCAGGTCTTGTAGCAAGCTTTGTACCTACAAGTAGTCTTTTAGAGAATACAGTATATACTGGTACAATTACCACTGGGGCTAAAGACCTTGCTGGAAACACACTAGCTAGTGATTACATTTGGACATTTACAACAATATTACCTGTTGTAGTGCCTCCTTCATTAATTGTATTTGGTGTATTTGGTGGAAATGCCGGTATAACGAATCAAGGTATAAATACAGTCATTAATAATGGAGGTATTGGTACTACTGCGGCTTCAACTTTAATAACGGGTTTTCACGATGGAATAACTGGAGATGTTTACACTGAAACCCCATTGAATGTAGGGTTAGTCAATGGTAGAATTCATACTGCTCCCCCTGCTCCAGGTACTGCTGCTTCAGCAATTATTGCTGCACAGGGATTGGCTGATGCCAATGCTTTATACTTAAGTATTTCACCTGCTTCTAAACCAGGAGGAACAGATCCTGGTGCTGGAGAATTAGGTGGATTAACACTTGCACCAGGTGTATATAAATCTGCTAGTGGAACATTTAATATCAGCAATGGCAATTTAACCTTGGATGCAAAAGGAGATCCGAATGCAGTATGGGTATTCCAAACAGCAGCAGGCTTAACAGTCGGTATTGCTGGACCAACTGGTGCAAAATCAGTTATTATGATTAATGGTGGTCTACCTAAGAATGTGTTTTGGCATGTGGGTAGCGCAGCAACCATTAATGGTGCAGGTGGTGGAACAATGGTTGGAACTATCATTGCTTATGCTGGCGTTACATTTTCTACTCCGGGAAATACAACACAAACCATATTAAATGGACGAGCACTTTCTTTAAATGCTTCTGTAACTATGGTTAATACTACTATTAATGTTCAATAACCTAACTAACTATTTATTTTAAATATATTTTATGAGACACTTCAAAAATAATCATTCAAAAACAGTCTTCTTGTTATTTGGATTACTCATCAGTTACACAGTATTACTTGCACAAACAGAAAAAAGAGTACAACCAAAGTGGTGGTTTGGATATTCTGTAGCAGCTAATATTAATCAGTACAATGGAACAACCCAAATGCTGAATGCTGCCACCACCGTACCTGCAGCATTTCATAAAGGTAAAAGCGTACGGCCTTATGCTTCATTTTTATTGGAGTATCGTCCGAATAGGGTAATTGGCTTTATGTTGAATCTTGCATATGATAATAGAAGTGCTCGCTTTAATCAAGTAATGGCACCTTGTAATTGCCCTGCTGATTTATCTACTAATTTGAGTTATTTCTCTATTGAACCAAGTTTAAGATTGGCACCATTTTCTTCGGCATTTTATTTATTTGCAGGTCCTACTATTGGTATCAATATTAATAAAGACTTTGTATATGTTCAAGACAAGCAAATAGACCAAAGAGGAGACTTTAGTGATATTAGAAAAACAATGTTCTCTGCACAAGCAGGAGCAGGTATAGATATACCATTGTCTAAAAAAACCAATCCAAGTCAAGTAACTCTTTCACCTTTTGCTTCATTTCAAACGAATTTATTTCAAGCGCCTAGAACAGTTGAAACATGGGATATGTATACCATTAGAGCCGGTCTTGCACTTAAGTTTGGTAAAACTGCAGCACCAGCACCTTTAAAGCAAACACCATTGGCGCCCGTTGAAGTGGTGAGGGTAGTTACAGTAAAAGAGCCTAACCTGCAATTCTCTGTAAGGGCACCTAAGATTGTGCCTGCAGAAAGACAAGTAAAAGAAATGTTTCCATTACGTAATTCTGTCTTTTTTAATATGGGTTCAAGCGATATACCAAGTAGGTATGTGCAACTAGGAAAGAATGAGTCAATTGATTTCAAAGAAGCTGAATTACAAGATCAACAACCAGCTAATTTAAATAAAGGAAGGTCTGCTCGTCAATTGAATGTTTATTATAATATTTTAAACATTACGGGCGATAGAATGAGAAGTAATCCCAATACGTCTATTTTGTTAACAGGTGCTGCAGATAAAAATCCAGCAGAGGGTAGGTTAATGGCTGAGAATATTAAGCAATATTTAGTAAACAACTATGATATTGCTTCATCAAGAATAACAACTGAGGGAAGAGATAAGCCTGTTATCCCTTCTGAGCAACCTGGTGGAACCAAAGAATTAGATTTATTAAGAGAGGGTGATAGAAGAGTAGATATTACCAGTAATTCTTCGGCAATGTTGCTTGAAGTGGGTGGTGCTACATCCCCATTCCTAAAACCCGTACAAATCAAGTCTTATCAGGAAGATCCTTTAGATACCTATGTAATTTTTACCAATAAAGGTGCAACAGAGTTATTGAATTCTTGGAGGGTAGAATTAAAAGATGAAGCTGGTGTAGTTCAAAACTATGGTCCTTATTATTTAGATCAGGGTTCAATTCCTGGAAAAACAATTCTTGGAAATAACGCGTCTAAAAATTATCAGGTAACCATGTTTGGTACTGCCAAGTCAGGCGAAATTATCAAAAGAGAAAGCTCTGTTAGTGTTGCAAAGTCTGAAAGTTTAAAACAAGAAGGATTACGTTATAGTATACTATTTGATTTTGATAAAGCGGATGCAATTGCCGCTTATGAAAAATTTCTAACTGAAGTAGTTGCTCCCTTAATTCCTGACAATGGAACAGCCATTATTCATGGGCACACAGATATAATTGGGGATGAAAAATACAATCATCAATTGTCTCATAATAGAGCAGAAACTACTAAGATTATTTTGGAGCGTGCCACTAATAGATTGGGTAAACGCCAAGTAAAATTTGAAGTGTATGGCTTTGGTGCAGAAGTGGCCAATGCACCCTTTGAAAATAAATATCCAGAAGAACGATTCTATAATAGAACAGTTATCATAGATATTATCCCAGGTAATTAAAAATTGTTTAGCACAGTTTGTTGATTGAGGGCACCCTTGTTACACGTTGTAGCAAGGGTTTTTTTAGCTCTTCCTAATCAGTTTCACCAACTCGTACCATATTGCCGATATACTTCCAACCCCAAAGCATACTGCTATTTGTGTAAAACCAATTGTTGAAAAATCAAAAAAACGAGCAAAAGGGTCAATATAAATTAGTGAAAGCAATAACACTAGGGTAATCAATATCATCCAAATTGCAAGCCTATTTTTATAGAGGATAGTAGTGAAAATGGAATAATAGAAAGATCTATTCACTAAAGTCAAGAATATATTTGCAAATACTAAACAGCTAAATACCATAGTTCTGGTAGTATTTAAATCGTATCCATTATGTACGGCATATTGATAAATATATAATGTGCCCATTGTAATTGCCAGGCCTTGTATAACACTTGTTGTTAATTCTTTCCAACTAAAAAAAGTACTTGTGAATGGTCTTGGGGCTTGCGTCATCGAATTTTTTTCTATTGGTTCATTCTCATAAATGATAGAACAAGTAGGACCCATAATTAATTCAAGAAATATCACATGCACAGGGGTGAATATATTTGGATACATCCAACCTAATGCAAGTGGTATAAATACAGTTAGTACAATAGGAATATGGATTGAAATAATATATTGAATCGCTTTTTTTAAGTTAGTATAAATTTTTCTTCCCATTGCCACAGCATCAACCATTTTAGCTAAGTCGTCTTCAATTAATATCAAGGATGCTGCTTGTTTTGCAATCTCTGTTCCTTTTTTTCCCATTGCAATCCCAATATGTGCTGCTTTTAATGCTGGTCCATCGTTTACACCATCACCAGTCATGGCAACAATTTCATTATTGCTTTTTAGTGCATTAATAATTTTCAGTTTTGCTTCAGGGAACATTCTAGTGAATATAAATGTGTTAGCCACTTTTGTTTTTAAGTCTGTTTCAGACAAGCACATTAATTCTTCTCCACTAATTTGTTTGTCAAAACCCTTAAATCCAATTTTTTTAGCAACAGTAGTAGTAGTGGCTGCATTGTCGCCTGTAATAATTTTAATCTGAATGCCCGCTTGGTAAAACTGTTTTAACACTTCACTCATATTTTCTTTCGGCGGGTCATAAAATGCAATAACCCCCATTAAGTTGAATAGGAAATCTTGTTGTTTTTCTGGAAAATTAGTTCCCGAAAACAAAGCTTCTCCTACAGCTAAAACTCTAAACCCTGCAGCAGTAAATTCATTAATGGCATTTTGCGTGGCTATTCTTGTTTCGCTGTTTGCATTACAACAAGCAAGTAGAGCTTCTGGCGCACCCTTTGCTGCTATAATTCGCTTACCTAATTCATTTTCAAAAATATGTGTCATCATTGGTGGCCTACCAGCTAATGGATATTCATGAATCATTTTATAGTTGGGGCGATCATCTAATACATTATTCTCTTTATACAATTGATGCAAAGCCAGTTCCATTGGATCAAAGGGGATAGGTTCACTTGCCCACATGGCATAAGCAATCAATGCCTGGTTTTCCTTTTGATTGGAACCAATTTGATCGGAACTAAAATTTTGCTGTATTGTAGCATTATATATTGCTGCAATGCTCATTTTGTTTTCGGTTAGGGTGCCTGTTTTGTCGGTACAAATTACCGTTGCACTTCCAAGTGTTTCAACAGTCTTCATTTGTTTAACAACAATCCCCATTTTCATTAACCGCCAAGCACCTAGTGCCATAAAAGTAGTAAATGCCACAGGTATTTCTTCTGGCAGAATACTCATTGCAAGTGTAAGTGCCTGAAGTAAACTATTGAGAATATTGTTCGACTGTTTAAAATTGATGAACCAGACCACCAAAAATACAATGGTTCCAATAATGGCCATATTTCGAACAAATCGATTAATCTGTTTTTCTAAGGGTGTTTTTTCTTCTTCAATGGATTCTAAACTTTTCCCAATTTTTCCCAATTTAGATTCATTTCCTATAGCTGTAACTTGTACAATAGCTAACCCTGCTACAACATAAGTACCTCTGTACACTTGATTATCGGTGCTGGTTACAGTTTTGTTAACTGCAAATGTTTCTCCTGTTAAAATTGATTCGTTTACAGAGAAATCATTGGCTTGAACAATAATGCCATCTGCCGAAACTGCATTTCCTTCTTCAACTAAGAGAAAGTCTCCTATGACCAGTTCGTCAACATGTAAAGATTGTATTAAATTGTTTCGAACAACTTTGCAAAAAGGTTGCGTAAAATCTTCTAGTTTTTCCAGTGCTTGTTTACTTCTAGCATCTTGGTATAAGGAAATGGTTGCAACTAATAAAATTGCTGCAGTTAAAAATAGTCCATCCCCTGAATTGCCTGTAATAAAATAGATTGCAGCTGCAATTAATAATAAGATTACCATTGGTTCTTTAAAAACGCTTTTTAGCGCTTCTATAAACCCACTGTTTTTTTTAAAAGTTAATTGATTGTTGCCAAACTGATTTCTTGCTGCTAACACTTCCTGATCAGAAAGCCCTTTTATATTGAATGGAGCTGTAGGCATAAATGAGTATTCATTCAAATATAATTCATCTTGAATGATTATCCTTGCAAGGAAGAAACACGATTTTTAAAGCGGGCTTTTGCCTCTTATAACTCTTAATAAAATGGCAATGATGGCAATCACTAATAAGATATGTATGATACCACCTGAATGATATCCAAAATAGCCAATTGCCCAAAGGATGATTAATATAATAGCAATGGTGTATAACAGATTACTCATGGTATTTTTTTTACGGGTTCGAAAAATTGTATTTGTCAATGGCAAGCCTTGCCATTAAATAGCTTAAAGTAGACTCTGCTCCTTGGTTTAGGTTTACATAACTGTCTTCTAAACCATCATAGCAACCTCCGGTACATGGATTGTAGATGATTTCATTTAAATGATTTCTTCCTTGAAACCAATCAAAAGCAATTTTCATTTTTTCTTTATAATATACATCGTCAAACTCTATATAGAAACTATTTAATGAAAGTATGGTGTATGCAACATCAATGGGCTGTTCTCCGCCAACTAAATTACATGATCCATCAATTTCCTTATTGTGCCAGTTTTTATTTGAGATAACATGTATGCCTGTTGCAGTAAAAATTTGACTTAATAAAAATTGAAAACTATCTTTTGCAGTTTTTTTAAATTCCAAATTTCCTGTAGCTTTCCATGCATGCAACATAGCTTCGGGTAGTAGACTATTGGCGTAAGTTAAATAGCCCTCATACCAGCCCCATTTTGGGGATGATTCGTGTAAATACATTTGATACACTCTATTCGAAAGCGTATTGATAGTGTCATAAGCTTTTTGGTTAAAAATATTTTTGATGCTGTAGCTCAGACCTTTAATAATAAAAGCCATTGCCCTAGTAGAGTGAATTGTGTTTAAATGCAAAATTGATTTATTCAGTATTCCACTTGCTTTAGAAATTATATTTTTAGGCAGTATTTCCTCTAATCCAATAATATACCCTAAAGCCCAAATTGCTCTACCATTTGCATCATCTAAATTACATTGATCATTTTCTTTTGTAAATGCTTGTAATTGACTTACATAGTTTAAAAAATCACCTTTTTCTTGTTGACAAAATGAAATAAAATCTAAATAGATTTCAATTAAATAAAGGTTTTCAAAATGACGGGTATTTTCAAAATGCATTCCAATAGCAAGTAATGCTCTTGCATTATCGTCTAATGTGTATCCCGATGTTAAATCTGGTTTGTTTAAGACAGCAAATTGAATAATGCCAAATTTGGTGGTTAACTTTTTTAGGTGGTGCAAATTTATAGCAGGGATACTAAAATTTAAACTGAGTGCAGATTTAATCGTTTCTCTGAAAATATTTGCATGTTTTAACGCACTATTCTCCCATGCAGTTGAAGCTAGTTTATGAATTCCATTTAAACTAAATTCTTCTCTTTTTACATCATTTGATAATAAAGATATAATGGCAGTCGATAATTGCTGACTATTATTAAAGTCTACAATTATGCCTGTATTGTTGGCAAGTACTTCTAACGCATGTGGAATAGCAGTTGCAATGATGGGGCATCCACTACTGATGGCATAAGAGAAAGTGCCGCTAACTGCTTGGTTTGGATTATTCGAAGTGAATAAATAGATATCTGTTAATTGTAAATATTCTAATAATTCAGGTAATTCTAAAAAATGATTAATAAATAAAACATGTTCCTCTAAGTGTAATTGTTTTATTTTAAATAGCAATGATTCACGATATGACTCTCCGTCAATTTTTACAACACCAGGATGCGTAATTCCAATAATTAAAAAAAGTACTGTAGGTTCCTTTATGATTATTGCAGTAAGTGCATCTAATGTTGTTTCAATGCTTTTACCTGAATTTAGAAGTCCAAATGTAGAAAGTATTTTTCTTCCTAATAAGCCATGTTTTTTCTTCAGTTGTATTTTATCTGTATGCCTAACTAAATGGGTACCATGACTGATGATATGAATGCGATCTGAGTCAATTCCATAGTCATTCTTCAGTATATCGGCTGCATTTTTGGTCATTACAATTGTTTTAACCGATCTATTTAACATCAATTGCATGTATTCTTTTAATTCGTTGTTTGGTTTGCCCAATACAGTATGCAACGCAAAGATGAATGGCTTTGATAATAATTTAAGAAAGCTTTGGAATACTAAATCGTTGCCATGGTAAAAGCCAAATTCGTGCTGAAAAATAATGAGTTGAATTTGCTCGTTGGCATTTAATTGTTCAGCCAGTTGAGTGTATTTTTCCGCATCACTGGTATCTAATCTATATTTTACCTCACTGGCATAAGTATAGTTGGAATGTTCCTGTTCTAGTGCACAAATATGTATGCAGAATGATTGATCAAATTTGTTATATAAAGAGTTGTAAAGGTCATTTGCATAGGTGGCTATTCCACACTCCCTTGGTGGATAAGATGTGACCATTACTATAACAGGTAATTCAATTCTTTTTGTTGCAATAAAAAGACGTTCTCTTTTAATTTCTACTGGTATAATATGATCTAATAGTGCTTCCATATTAAATTTTATAAAGAAGTAGTTCTTCAATTAGTTCATTTATGTTGGTAGAAGCACATCCAATTCTCTCATCAGCAGCCCCATAATAGATGTATAGTGTACTGTCTTCTACTATGGCTCCTGATGGGAAGCATACATTGTTTACAATTCCTTTAATTTCCCATAATTCTTTTGGTTGAAATAGGGGGTAGGGTAATCTAGCTATTTCAATATGTGGATTGTCTAGTTCAAATAGTGCAGCGCAAGACGAATAAATATATCCCTCTACTTCATCATGTACGCCATGATAAATAATGAGCCATCCTTTTGCTGTTTTAATTGGTGGGCAACCGCCACCAACATAACTAATCTCATGGGTATGTTTTGGACTAATCATGATGCAATCTTGGAAATGCATGAAATAGTCAATCCAGAATGTAGTAGTTAGTTCAGTTAATTCTTTTACTCTCGTAATTAATATATCGGGCTTTATTCTATGCATAAAATAGAAATAGCCATTAATTTTCTCTGGAAAAAATATCAAATTTTTATCCCAAAGTAAAAAATTAGTATCTAGTTGTCCATGACTTTTCCAGTGTTCATTGTATCTGAGGTATTTTTCATTAATGTCTTTCTTAGATTCTGCTAGTTTACTAAAATTCGGGTAGGTTAGTTTAGGAACAATAATACCTTTTTTAGAAAATGTTTTTAAATCTTTCGTTACTATTAATGCACCCAATGCATTAACACCATCATATGCGGTGTAGGTAATCATGAATTCATTGTTTATAAAAACAATTCTTGGGTCTTCTATGCCATTTTTTTCGTAGGGATGTTCTGGAACTAGAATAGGCGTATCCATTCTATAGCTCACTTCTGTTGGATGACTAAGTATGCAATATCCTAGGGTTGAGTAATTGCCTTTGCTTACGGCTCTATAAAACATATGAATTTCTCCATTGTGTTTTATTACAGCAGGATTTAATACCCCTTCACATTCAAAGTTGTTTTCTCTTTTTTCAATAATAATCCCGTGTTTATATAATGTTATCATACTTGGTCATATCCGCTTTTGATAATTGTTTGAATGAGCTTGAATCGACCATTGGGTTTTATTGTATTGGCGGCATGAGCAGGAATTACAACAGCATCACCAGTTTTAAGAATTTGGGTTTTCCCGTCTATGATAATTTCTGCCTGACCATCAATTAATTGTATAAATGTATCGAACGGGGTTTTTTTCTCAGTCAAGCCCTCCCCACTATCAAAAGACATTACACTTATATTGCCAGTAGATTTTCTTAGTATCGTTTTGATCACTATTGAATTGGGTATATATTCAATGATTTCCACCGTTATATATACTTTTGATTTTTCAATATCACTTGTTTCTTTTTCACCAGGTTGCGGTAGCATAGGGTAGTTTTAGTAAAGGTTCAGATTATATAAATTATTTTTATTACAGTATTGAGTTTAATATTTATAATTTTTACAGATTCTCAAGTACTTCTCTTTTCTTGTTGGCCATTGCTTTAAAAAAGGAGGGGGTTAATCCTGTAATTTTTTTAAACTGGTTAGAAAGATGCGCAACACTACTATAGTGTAGTTTCCAAGCTATTTCAGTAAGGTTTAATTCGTTGTATATGATTAACTCTTTCACTCGTTCAATCTTGTGTAAAATGATAAATTGTTCAATGGTACTACCCTGTATTTCTGAAAACAAGTTAGATAAGTAAGTATAGTTGTATGAAAGTTTATCGCTTAAAAATGAAGAAAAGTTTACTACTGGTTCGTCTTCACTATAGTGAATCATTTCTATAATAACTCCCTTAATTTGACTGATAAGCACCGCTTTTTTGTCGTCTATTAATTCAAGTCCATATTTTAGTAATACTTTCCTGAAATTTTCTACTTTTTCTTCATCTATTGGCTTGGTCATTAATACTTCGCCCAGGTCAATTCTTTGGTAAGGAATGTCTAAGTCTTGCAAAATTTCTTTTACTAATAGCTTACAGCGTAAGCTGACCATATATTTTATGTAAACTTTCATAGCTTGGCATAACGATATTATTGCCTGGTTAAATTTGGTTAAAAATGGTGTTGCTACGAAATGGGTAGAATCCTGGGGTTCTTAGTAGAACGAGGTAAAGGATAGAATCCGGTGGACTTGGATATTTGTAAGGTAGTCTATTAAATTGGTATTACATTTTTTTTGATTTGATTTGTTTCTATTGTTAACTTTAGTCATATGTATTTCAGTGTATTACCTAAGCAGCCCCACCCATTGCTATCTTATTTAAGAGTGGGAAGGCTATTGTATTACTCTTTGGCAATTTTTATTCTTGAATCTTGGTTTTATTGGGTAAAGTTGAATGAAGCATATACCTATTATTCAAATTGGATCATTTTTTTCTGGGCATGGAGTTTTATGTTTTCGTTTATTCATATTTTTCTAGTACTAGCAGACGGATGGAGTAGGTACCAGAATTACAAGCGTGCAAAAGACCAGTTTTTCATGCATGGCTTTAATAGAAGAATTGTAGATACTTATATTGGATCTAAATGCCAGCGGATGGCCGCATTAGAAGCGGCTAAAGAATTAGGGATAGGTGAAGAAGTAAAAGCCTATTATATTGCCAAGGGAGTAAAATGGTTTCATTATGTGCCCTATTTCATGATTAAAGATCCTTGGTTTGGTTTCAAAAAACATTTTTGGTCTCGTACCTTCCTTGAGGGTAATTACAAACCTAAATTCAATTTTTCCAATTATCAACAACTAGTTTTGCAAGCATGATTATTTCAGGAACCAGTCTCAGCAAGGTATACGGGAAAAGAAAAGTTCTTGATAATGTGAGTATCGGTTGTGCTGCCGGAGAAATTTGCGGCATATTAGGAGCCAACGGTGCAGGTAAAACTACTTTATTCAAAATTTTGTTTGGCTTAATTACGCCTGATTCTGGTCAGGTTGTATTACCCAACCAATCTGTTAAACCTATTGGAGGAATCATTGAAAAGCCAGCATTGTATGAATACTTGAATGCCTATGATAATATTCATTTATTTGCCAGCATACAAGGGCTTCAATTAACAAAACAAGAAATAGCTACACATTTAGTTAAGGTAGGATTGCCTACCAATAGAACCGATAAAGTAGCAAACTTTTCAATGGGAATGAAGCAAAGATTAGGAATAGCCATTGCACTCTTGAATAATCCTGCATGTTTAGTATTAGATGAACCTTTTACTGGTTTAGATCCTTTAGGGGTTAGTTCTTTAAGAAGGTTGATTGCCGATTTAGCAGAAAAAGAACAGTTGGCCATCTTATTGTCATCGCATATTATAGAAGAGTTGAGTAAGCTTTGCCATACATTATATGTATTAAAAGAAGGTAAATTGGTAAATGCTGGTCCAGCCCAGCAATTGATTGCTGAGAATACTTTTATATATAATATTTGTGCAGATAATATTAAGCAGGCAGTATGTTTAAAAAACTATCCTGTTGAATTTAAAGGGAATTGTGCTTTGGTAACGATTGCTGCTGCAGAAGTTCCGTCTTTAATACAGTTATTAGTTGCAGAACAAATTTATATCACTTCTTGTACCCCTGAATTGAGTATGGAAAAACTATTTGAAACCAATTGTTAATGCGAAGCCTAATAAAAGCAGAAATATATAAACTCTTTAAGCAAAGTAAAACTTACTATGCTTTGGGAGCACTCTTTTCTATTGAGCTCCTGATTTTATTCAGTGCATATTATCAAGGGACAACCATCATTGATTTGCTTTTAGAAAATTTAAAGCAGAAATTTTATTTTGAAGGAACTTTATTGAATGGAAACTTATTAATTTATTTAATTCTCAATACCCTTTGGTTTCATTTACCCTTAATACTTATGATAGTGGTTTCGGGAACTTTAACATCAGAATATAAAGACAGAACCTTACAGACTATTATGCTTCAACCAGTAAGCAAATGGAAATATATTTTAAGTAAATACCTGGTTGCAATTGGGTTTACTTTATTGGTTGTGGGATTATTGGCTGCTAGTTCATTTGGGTTGTCCTATGCTTTTTTTGGAAAGGGAGACTTAGTGGTGTACTTAAATGGCTTGAATTTTTTTGATGCAAATGACGCTATAAAAAGATTACAGTGGTCTTTCGTTTCTGGTGCTTTGTCGATGGTATTTTTTTCGGTTGCTAGTTTAACCATTGCAATTGTTTTTAAAGAAGCTACCAAGACTTGGATTGTATCGGCCTTTTTCTTAATCCTTTCAAATATATTATTGAAAGTTGATTTTGGAGATAATTGGTTTAATCAATTATTCTTCGCCAAATTGAATGATACCTGGCAGTACTTCTTTTCTTATACTATTAATTGGCAACAAATCATTTTTAATAGTGTTCTAAGCTTTGCCTATTGCATATTATTTATGGGGGCAGGAATTTATTGGTTTCACAAAAAAGACATTGGGTAATGAAAAAAGTTGCAGTTTTATTTTTATTTCATTCTTTATGGATAGGGCTATTTGCACAAGAGATAGATGCAGATTTATTGAAAGCTAAAAGTAGACTAGATTCTATATTGTCTTTTAGTACTCAATTGAAATTAGAAGTAGATATTTCTTTTATCAACATGCCAGTTAAAAAGGCCCAGATGTATTATGTTAAAGGAAAGAAAGTGAAATTCTCGTCTGATGATTTTGTTATGTTGCCAAAAAGAGGACTGGATTTTTCATTGAATAGTTTACTGGAGTATTCATTTATAACCGTAGATAGAGGATTGGAGCAGCGAGGTTCCAAGTTGTACAAAGCAATTAATATAATTCCAACAGATAAAAGAGCCGATTTCTCTATTGCAACCATTTTAATTGATACTAAATTAAAAAGAGTGATGGAGTCTGAAATTAATACTAAGAAAGACGGATCTTACCTGTTGATTTTTCAGTACAATACCGACTCAAAAATTTTGCCAGATAAGGTTACCGTGAATTTCGAGATTGAAAAAATTCGAATCCCAATTAACTTCATGGGAAAAGATACTGAACTAGATCGTAAGAAAATGAAAGCAGCAGGCCCCAAAACAGGTGCTATTTATTTAACAATGAGTAATTATCAAATAAAATCTGTTTTATAATATAGATATTTGTAAATGGATTGCTTTAGTTCTGACGAAAAATTTAATCAGCTTTACCCAAAAGAAATTTCGGCATTGGCCAGCCGACATTGGACACCATTAAGTGTTGCTAAAGAAGCTGCTGCCTTTTTAGCTGTTGGTTCAAACACTCGTATTTTAGATATTGGCAGTGGTGTAGGTAAGTTTTGTTTAATAGGGGCTAAACTTTATCCCAATACTGTATTTGCGGGTATTGAACAGCGGAAATCGCTTACTCAAATTGCACAATCGGTAGCACTAGAATTATCACTATCTAATACCGAATTTTTGACTGGTAATTTTACAGAAATCAATTTTGCCCAATACCAACATTTTTATTTTTATAATGCCTTTTATGAAAATCTGATAGACAATGATGCTATTGATCAAAATGTTGTTCAAAGTCAAGAGCTATTCAATTTGTATACTCGAAAATTATACAAGCAACTCAAACAACTTCCAGCGGGAACCAGGATTGCTACATTTCACAGCTCAGAAAATGAAATGCCCAGTACTTACCAAGTGGTAGGAATTGGTAGCAATGAAGATTTAAAGTTTTGGATTAAGTTATAAAAGGGTTTAGGGAACAATATTTTTCTGCTCCCCTTTGTTCACTCCTTTCATAAAATGAATCAACCCTTTAAAATAAGTTGCTTGGTCGTCGTACATACTCATATGTCCCCCGTTGGCACAGTATAGGTATGTTCCATTTTGTACAGCACTTGCCATCCATTTCATATGTGCAGGATCCATGGTATCGTGTTCAGCGCCTACTACCAATGCTGGAACTTTTATTTTGCTCAATTGGTTTTTAATAGACCAAGTAGTTAGTTTCCCAGATATGCCAAATTCACTAGGGCCTTGCATGGTAACATAGAGAGCTTGGTTCATCTTTGCGAAAGAACGATTCACTGGTTCTGGCCATTCGCTTAATGGCATTCTTAATATATGTTTGGTATAAAAATGATTGTAAAGAAGATCCATGTACTTTGGATTAGTAAAATCCTTTTTTGCTTCCAAACCTCTAATGGTATCTAAAATTTTTGGATCCATTTGTTTGGCTAGCACTTCATCAGCATATTTTCCATATTCTACGGCATCGCTCATCATATTTGATATGATGACTCCTTTTAAATTTTGTTGGTACTTTAATGCATATTCCATCGCTAGAATACCTCCCCAAGAATGACCTAATAAATAAAAATTTTCTTGATTTAGATTCAGCGCTATTCTCACTTGTTCAACTTCATCAACATATCTAGCCAAATCAAATAAGCTAGAATCTTTAGGGTCTTGTGAATTACCACAACCCAATTGATCATAGTAAATGATTTCAATTCCCTCTGCAGGCATAAAATTTTCAAAACATTCAAAATATTCATGCGTTGCGCCAGGTCCTCCATTCAATAATAATAATTTCATGGTAGGATTGTTCCCGATTCTTTTTGTCCAAACATTATATGTACCACTTGGAGTTGAAATCGGAATCATTTGTACACCACCATTTTGGATTCCTTTAGAAGTTTGCTTAAAATAATCGTTTGTTTCAGTTGGTTTAGTACTATCTGTTTTACAACCAATTAAAGTCGTAAAGCAGATGACAGCAATTAGTACAGTAAGCTTATTCATGGGATAACATTTTGTTTAAGTTAGGTCAATTTAAGATGAAATACCTTTTAATTGAATTAATTGTTCGTATAAATTTCTAGTAATAGGACCCGGTTTTCCATCACCTATTGCATTTCTATTGATTGTTGTTACTGGAAGGATATTTTTAGTAGAACTACTAATAAAAGCTTCTCTAGCTGAAGCCAGCATTTCTAAAGAGATATTGGCTTCTTTGATTGTATAACCTTTTAGATTTAGTATGTGTTTTCGAGTTACACCATGTAGAATATTATCTTTTGGGGTAAGCACTTCGTTTAGCTCAGTAACTATAAAAAAGTTGGCCCTTGGGCATTCGGTTACCTTTCCGTTAAAAAAATACAATACATCATCCGCTCCAGCAGCTTTGATAGTTGGTTGCAAATAAATGGCTTTTAAGTAGTCAATGGTTTTAATAGTTGGTAACTGTCGTTGGTGTTCGTGGGTAATCAATTTTAAGCCATTTTCAAATATTTGTTTTGGGTAATTAAAGGGCGATTGGCTAATGATTAAATTTGGATTGCCTATGGAATAACCATCTGGTGAATCTCCTCCTGTAAGGGTTATGCGAATACCTGAATTAAGCGTGCTATTTTCTTGCATTAACTGTTCAATCGCTTCAATAAGAGACAATTTGTTCAACAAGACTGGAAGGTGCATTGCTTCGGCTGAAAGATAAAATCGATTGATATGGTCTTCAAAAAAAATGGGTTTGCCATTAACGGTAACCAAAAAATCAAAAATGCCATACCCTCTTTGAATAGCTAAATCGGATGCAGGAATGCACAAACTATTTGCTTGCATTATTTCTCCGTTTACACTAATGTACCGTTCACTCATTTTTTCTCTTTTATAAATAATGGCAATAATTGTTGTATAGGTAGTGCAGCAACTTTTTTTCCTTTGATACCCAGTGTTTCTGTAGCAGCAAGCAGCGAATTAATGATTGCTTCTTCCGTTGCTTCAATAGTAGCCATAAATATTGGGGAGATTGCATCGTTAGGCAAATTGCGTATTTCTTTCGGCTCATTATTTGTTTGGTGTAATACCCTGTTTTGTTCAAATGTTGAAAAAGCAATTACATAATCACCACTACCATTGGAAGCAATGCCCCCCGTTCTTCCTAAACCCAACATGGCTCTTTTTGACATTCTCATGAGGTTACGATGGTCTAAAGGAGCATCAGTTGCTACAACAATCATACATGATCCATCTACATTATTCAATAGCTCATTGCTAAAACTGAATTTTTGTAAATATTCTCCAACGCCAATGCCATCAATGGTTAATACACCTCCAAAATTGGATTGAACCAACACACCAATGGTATACCCTCCTAAGCTAGTAGGTAATTTTCTAGAAGCAGTTCCAATACCGCCTTTAAAACCAAAGCAAACCGTACCCGTGCCAGCTCCTACAGCACCTTCTATTACTTGCGCTGAAGTAGCATTTTTAATTGCTTCTAATACATTTTGTTCGCTTACATGCCGGCCTCTGATATCATTTAAATAACCATCATTTGTTTCGCCTACAACCGCATTAACAGAACTTATTTTTTCATTGCCTACTTGGCCAAGTGTATGCGTTATCAAGCCATTCATGGCTGTAGAAACACTCAAGGTATTAGTGAGTGCAATGGGCGTTTCTATATTTCCTAATTCATTAATTTGAGTACTGCCAGCAAGTTTTCCAAACCCATTTCCAGTGTAAACTGCAGCAGGAACTTTTTGTTGAAAAATATTTCCCTGATGTGGAAGAATTACTGTTACACCAGTATTTACAGAATCCCCTTTTTTGACTGTACTATGGCCTACTGTTATTCCATTTACATCGGTAATACTATTTAATTTCCCTGTTTTTAATACGCCAATATGGATGCCATAATCACGAGCTCTTTGTTGGCTTTGAGCTTGTATAGTTAAATGTAAGAAGCCAGTAATAACTATTGTTGAAGCAATTTTTACCAAAGTCATAATAGGTATTATTTTTTTGGATATATCAAAGTGGGAATTTTAGTAGAGAAAGTGAGCTCTGCAGCTTTACTGGGTAAAAATAATTGCTCAAAAAATCCTTTTTTCTGCCTGGTAAATAAAATAATTAAATCTGGGTGTTGCTTTCCAATGTATTTAGTTAGCCGCTCTACTAATGAATATTCAATATTTGTTTCTAGAATATTGTACTTAACTCCAGTATAGGCAGGTTTAGCAAACACTTTGGTTTTTTTAATGGTTTCAGGGTGATTAGCACCCATGCGTGCATAGTGTAAAGCCTCTGTTTGAGCCTTAAGCAAACCACCCAATTTGGAAACCTTATTGAGTTCTGGAACCAGGTTTTCAAAGTCGGATACATAGGTGATTTTCTTGATTGCTACGGTTTTATATTTAGAAGGAATTGCCATTACCGGAACAGTAGAGTGATTAACCAAATAAGAAGTATGCGTTCCCATTAATTTTCTTAAAACACCCGCACCATTGGTAGCAATACAAATGAATTGACATTTACTTTTGGCAGCATATTCAATAATAGCTTGTTCTGTATTTTGAGTAAAATCAATCATGTATTTACAGCCGAGCAATGCTTTTTTATTTGTACCTAAAGCAGATTTTACAAATTTTTCTAAGTCTTTGGTTAATCTGTTCTTTTCTTCAGTAACATATTTTTTGTAAAAAGATAAATTCCAAGAAGCAGGTTGCATCATTTCAACTGCTGAATAAAAAATAAGTTCAGCTCCTTTAATTTGATTAGAAAAGTTTGCAGCAAATTGTATAGCTGCTTTAGAGTTTAATGAAAAGTCGGTAGTAACTAAAATTTTCATGGTTTGGTTTATTTTTTTGTTTGCTCAACTGTTGCAATAAAATCTTTTATCAATTGAATATTTTTGGCTTTATTATCGTGCATGGTTCCATGACCGGCCCCTTCAATTATTCCAAATTGGCTATTCTTGACTAATCTACTAAAATAGCGAACTGTTTGTGGCCTAGCTTCATCAAACTCGCCTGTAATAAAAAGGGCAGGCACTTTAATTTTAGGTAAACTACTAATTCGATCATATTTGATTAGCGTTCCTGTGGCAGTAAATTCGGTAGGGCCCCACATGTAGTTGTAAATAAAACCATTTCCTGCCGCCATAATCGTATCTAAGTCACTAGAAAGTCTAGTATTTCGAACACCAAAATTTTTCGCGTAAACCGTATTTGCATTTGTATATGCTGCACTGTTAAAGTTACCCGTTTTTTCTGCTTCAGCTATTGCAATTTGAATACTATCAGGTAAGGTTTTAATTAAAATATCTGCATCTTTTTTCCAAAGTTTTGTACTAAAATAAGGACTATTGAAAATAATGGCTTTAACTCCTTTTGGATATTGTAAATAGTACTCCAATGCCAATGCAGTTCCCCATGAATGGCCATGCAAGTAGAATGAATTGAGCTGAAGGCTGCTTACCAACGCGCTTACCTGTTCTACAAATAACGGAACTTTTAATAATGAAGTATCCGTATGATAATCTGATCTTCCGCTTCCTAATTGGTCAAATATAATTAATGGTCGATCGTTGCCAATTGATTCAAATTGATAAAAAGATCGGCTTGTTCCTCCAGGACCTCCGTGCAACATAAGAATAGGAATGCCCTTGCCTTTGCCAATAATTCTATACCATATTTTTCCACCTTGTACACTTACTTTCCCTTCACCCTCCTTTAATTGAGCAAAAGCAGTAATTGAAAATTGGATGAGTATTAAAAACGACAATAGTATTTTCCTAGTCATTGGGTTTTATTTAGTCTAATAGCTGTTCCTTTTAAAGATACACTAAATTAAAAAATATACATCAGGAGCATTCCAATTGTAGCAGCCAGCATTAATACAAATGCAGTTCCTCCCAATATATTAGACCAAGCGCTATTTGTATAGGTTTTCATCACTTTTTTATTATTCGCAATATGCAAAATAATCGCAATTAAAACTGGGGCCGTTAAGCCATACAATATGGCAGCGTATATTAAGGCGTTAATAGGAGAAATACCAATATAATTGATGGTAAGTCCTAGTAAAAGGGAAATAATAATAATGGTATAAAATGCTTTTGCTTCCTGAAATTTTTTATCTAGCCCATTTTCCCAAGAAAATATTTCTGTAATCATGTACGACAATGCTCCACTTAAAACGGGGATGGCTAAAAATCCTGTTCCAATAATTCCAACGGCAAACAACATGTAGGCAGCTTCACCAGCTAATGGTTTTAATGCTTGTGCTGCTTCTTCAACTGTAGTGATTTGATGAATACCAGCATTAAATAAGACAGTACCAGTTGTTAAAATGATAAAATACATCACAATATTTGAAAACAACATACCAGTATCTATATCTTGTCGCATTTCTGCGATGATTTTTTTATTAACTACTAGTTTCTTCTTTCTATGCTTTAGATCTTCAACCGACATGGTTGCCTGCCAGAAAAAAAGATAAGGTGAAACGGTGGTCCCTAAAATGGCTACCAAGGTTGCCAAGTATTCTTTGTTAAAATGAATTTTAGGCAAAAAAGTGTTCAATAAAATTGCATTAACATCCTGTTTGTACAAAAATGGAACAATAAGGTAAACCAATAATACCAAACAGAGGTATTTCAGAACAGCAGCAATTTTTTCATAGGGCAAGTAAATAATTAAAACCAACAAAATAACCGTAAAGCAAACACTAAAATAGTTGGCATCAATGGTGGGGAATAATAAGTTTCCAACGGCGCCCATACCAGCAATATTGGCACCTATATTTAAAACAATCGCAGGAAAGCTGAATAGGATCATTAAATACAGAACAGGTTTTGGGTAATGGGTTTTTAAAGTGCCTGAAAGTCCCTGCCCAGCAACCAATCCAATTCTTCCACACATTTCTTGTATAGCAGCCATTAAAGGAAAAGTGATAAATGCGGTCCATAAAGTAGTTAGTCCAAACTGGGCTCCTGCTTGCGAATAAGTTGCAATCCCAGAAGGGTCATCATCACTAGATCCGGTAACCAATCCCGGGCCTAAGTTCTTCCAAAACTTCGTTAGGAAAAATGGTTTCTTTTTCATTCCTGAATGGTTCTGAATGTGAGATTAATTCTTACATCTTTAATCAATTTTGAAGGGGGAAGTTGATGTTGCCAAAAACTTTGTGTAGTTCCTTTCATTACCAATAAACTACCATGCTGTAATATAATTTGTTTTTTCTCTTGTGTAATTTTATGTTTGAAATTAAATTTTCTTTCGGCTCCAAAACTGATGGAAGCTATAGCACCATTGGGTTTTAGCTCTGGCTCTGCATCGCTATGCCAACCCATACCTTCTTCACCATGGTGGTATAAATTTAATAAGCAGGAATTGTAGGTTTCATTCGAAACTTTTTCAACAATAGCTTTTATTGCTAATAATTCAGTGGTAAAAGGAAGTGCAGTTTTTGATGTATTTGAATAGCGGTATAAAAATGGTTTGGAGCCATACCATGCCACTTTTCGTTTGGTGATAATTTGTTTGCCAAAAATTTTCACTTCATCATTTTTCCACTCAATATGTTTGAGTAGTAGCGATAAAAAATTATTGGCTTCCTCCCGGGAAAAAATAGAGCCATAGTATTGCACTATTCCATCTTTGGGGAGTATATTCTCTTCTGTTTGATCAAATAAATTGGACTGAGTCATGCACAGATTTAACCAGCATTTACAATGGCAACAGAATGAATAGCAGCACTCACTTCTTTAATAAGAGAAGGATCTTTTTCTATAGCATTGCCTATTACTATAATATCTGCCCCTGCTTTGCAATTCAAGTAAGCTTTTTCTGGCTCTGTTATTCCACCGCCTATAATTAATGGCACTTCAATATGTTTGGCAACTTTTTCTATCATTTGTTCGGTGATAGGTCTTTTAGCACCACTACCAGCATCCATGTAAATCAATTGCATACCCAGCATTTCACCTGCCATGGCAGTGCACATGGCAATTTCACTTTTGTCTGCAGGTATAGGTGAAGCATTAGAGATATAACTTACTGTAGTGGGAGCACCACCATCAATTACCATATAACCAGTTGGCATGATTTCCAAGCCAGATTTTTTAACAAAAGGAGCTGAAATTACATGTTGCCCAATTAGTAATTCTGGGTTTCGGCCTGAAATTAACGACAAGTACAATAAGGCATCGGCATATTTGCTTACTTGAGAGGGAGAGCCAGGAAAGAGTATTACAGGTATAGTGCAAGCGGCTTTAATTTGTTGAATGCATTCGTCTAAATGACTAGAAATGACCAAGCTCCCACCTACAAAAAAGTAGTCTACATGGGCTTCTACAGATAATTTTACCAATTCCTGAATATTACCAGCGTCTACTTTATCTGGGTCAATTAATACGGCAAAAGATTTCTTCCCGTGTTTTTTTCGTTGTGTAATTTGTTGGTAGATCGCGTGCTTCATGCCAAAATAGATAGTCTTGCAAAAATGCAGAAAAGTTTTCGTTTAATGCATTTATTAGTTGGGATCTTCCTATCTGTTAAAATTGGCGAACTTTGTTTAACTTTTAAGGCTAAAAGTGTAAACCGTTTATACAGCCGCTTTTACCTAATAATCTTATTGACACCTGTGCATAATTGGTCAAAACCAACGTGGATTTGAGCTAGCAAATTATTAACCTTCCTTATCCACAAGCTGTGCATATTTACGCTATTGTATTTTGAAAATGGAAAGATATTTTCGTCAACCGCCTCTACAAATTACCGTTTGGCAGGGACCCATTAATTACATTTTAAACATTAACTGCGATATGCCTAATCCACGCGCTCCCAAAGGCTTGCAATTCAGCCGCCGCTTCACCAATGATGGTGTTAGCCCCTACGACATGTTCGAATACGATTATCGTGACAGCGTAATCAAAAACCCGAATGGTGAAAAGGTTTTTGAAATGAATAATGTAGAGGTTCCAAAACAATGGAGCCAAATTGCTACAGATATTCTTGCTCAAAAATATTTTAGAAAAGCAGGTGTTCCTCAGCCCGATGGTTCTTTGGGTAGAGAAACCAGTGTGAAGCAAGTAGCGCACCGTATGGCACATTGTTGGAGAGTTTGGGGTGAGCGTTATGGCTATTTTGCATCAGAAAAAGATGCCCAAGTATTTTATGATGAGTTGGCATACAGTATTTTAAATCAAGCTTGTGTTCCCAATTCACCTCAGTGGTTCAATACTGGTTTGCACGAAGTGTATGGTATTACCGGAAAACCACAAGGCCATTATTTTGTGGATCCTAAAGATAGTAAACTTAAAAAGTCTACCAATGCATACGAGCGTCCTCAACCACATGCTTGCTTTATCTTGAGCGTTAGCGACGATTTAGTGAACGAAGGTGGTATCATGGATTTATGGACCCGTGAAGCAAGAATTTTCAAATATGGTTCTGGTGTTGGAACCAATTTCTCTCAAATTCGTGGCGGTGGCGAAAAATTAAGTGGCGGCGGTACATCAAGTGGATTGATGAGCTTCTTAAAAATTGGGGATCGTGCAGCTGGGGCAATTAAAAGTGGAGGCACAACAAGAAGAGCGGCTAAAATGGTTTGCTTAGACTTAGATCATCCAGAAATAATGGAATTCATTAACTGGAAAGTAGAAGAAGAAAAGAAAGTAGCTGCTTTAGTAGCTGCTGGTTACGATAATGGTTATGAGGGAGAAGCGTATGCAACAGTATCAGGACAAAATTCTAATAACTCTGTAAGAATCCCCAATGAGTTTTTCCATACTTTAGAAGCAAATGGAGACTGGGAATTAAAAGCTAGAACAGATGGCAGAGTAATGAAGAAAATTCCTGCAAGAGAAGTATGGGATAAAATTTCTTATGCAGCATGGCGCTGTGCAGATCCTGGAACCCAATATGACACTACAATCAACGAATGGCATACTTGTCCTAAAGGTGGTCGCATTAATGCATCTAACCCTTGTTCAGAGTATATGTTCTTAGACAATACTGCTTGTAACTTGGCTTCTATCAACCTGCGCAAGTTTCACAACGACGACAATAATATTTTTGATGTAGAAGGATTTGAATACACCACTCGCTTGTGGACCACTGTGCTAGAAATTTCTGTTTTGATGGCGCAGTTCCCTTCTAAAGAAGTGGCACAATTGTCTTACGATTACAGAACATTAGGTTTGGGTTTTGCCAACTTAGGTTCTATGTTAATGGTAAGTGGTATTGCATATGACAGCGAAGAAGCTCGTGGAATTGCTGGTGCAATTTCTGCAATCATGACTGGAGTAGCATACAAAACCTCAGCGGAAATGGCTTCTTTCTTAGGCACTTTTGACAAGTACGAAGAAAACAAAGAAGACATGTTGCGTGTAATGCGCAACCATCGTGCAGCTGCTTATGATGCTACTGATGCTTATGTAGGTATTGAAATTAAGCCTCAAGGTATTAAAGCGCAATACTGCCCCGACTATATGCTTAAAGCAGCAACCCGTGCATGGGATGATGCAGTTCAATTAGGGGAAAAGTATGGTTATAGAAATGCACAAACTACTGTTATTGCGCCAACTGGAACCATTGGTTTGGTAATGGATTGTGATACCACAGGTGTTGAACCAGATTTCGCTTTAGTGAAATTTAAGAAATTAAGTGGTGGTGGATACTTCAAAATTATTAACCAATCTGTACCTCAGGCTTTAAAGAATTTAGGATACAATCCAGAACAAGCAAAAGCCATTGAGCAATACGCCGTTGGTTCTGCCAGTTTTGAAAACGCACCTTATATTAACAATGCAAGTTTAGCTGCAAAAGGATTTACTGCAGCGGAAATTGACAAGCTAAATGGAGCTGCTCGTTCAGCATTTGAAATTGCATTCATTTTCAATCGCTTTACATTAGGTGATGAGTGTATGCAAAGATTGGGCTTTACCCCTGCACAATACGAAGACTGGAACTTCAATTTATTAGAAGCAATTGGTTTTACCGAAGAGCAAATTGACGCAGCCAACGATTTTGTATGTGGAACAATGACCGTAGAAGGTGCGCCATTCTTAAAAGATGAACACCTTACAGTATTTGATTGCGCTAATAAGTGCGGTAAAAAAGGAGAAAGATATATTCATGCATATGGCCATATTAGAATGATGGCTGCATGTCAACCATTCTTAAGTGGTGCCATTTCTAAAACCATTAACCTTCCACACGAGGCAACGGTAGAAGAAATTGCTGATTGTTATTTAATGAGTTGGCAGTTGGGTTTAAAAGCAAATGCTTTATACCGCGATGGTTCTAAATTAAGCCAACCTTTAAGCAACAAGAGCGAGAAGAAAAAGAAAACAGAAGAAGAAACAGAAGAAACTGCCTCAACACAAGCCATTCTAACTGAAGAATCAACTATAGTAGATTTAGGCAAATTGACCGTAGATGAGTTGCTAGAAGAAGTGACCAAGCGAATGACTGCATCAACCGATACAGAATTGAAGCGTGCTTTGTCTAGAATTGTTGAAAGAAAATCATTGCCAGCTAAGCGCAGAGGATTTACCCAGAAAGCAAAAATTGGTGGCCAAGTGGTATTCTTAAGAACAGGAGAATACAACGATGGTACATTGGGAGAAATCTTTATTGACCTGGCTAAGGAAGGATCTACTTTACGCAGTTTAATGAACTGCTTTGCAATATCTATCTCAGTTGGTTTGCAATATGGTGTTCCATTAGAAGAGTTCGTAGACAAATTTGTGTTTACTCGTTTTGAGCCAGCTGGAATGGTAGATCATCCAAATATCAAAACAACTACTTCATTGGTAGATTTTGTTTTCCGTGCACTAGGATATGAATACCTAAACAGAACCGATTTGGTTCATGTATTAGACAGACCTACTGTAGGCAATACAGGAGAAGAGGAGGGAGATGCTACTTTTTTGGGAAAGCCCGAACTCAGTAGTATTAGAGTAACCGCTCCATCTGCCAATACTACTCCTGTAGAAGGTCCTGCTTCACCTAAATTACAGCGTGCAGCAGCAACTTCATCTGCCGCAGGAAATAGCGGAATGGATGCGGTAAATGCAGCAGCTAAAAGCATGCAAAGCGATGCGCCTGCTTGTAGCACTTGCGGACATTTAACCATCAGAAGTGGTACATGTTATAAGTGTTTAAACTGTGGCACCAGCATGGGTTGCAGTTAATTCGATAGCAGTTAATCCCTGCCCTAAAAAAACATCTCCTCTGGATTCATCTAGGGGAGATTTTTTTTGGGACTATCCCAATGCTTTTTTTAAATTGGGGAATCAAACCAGTTTATGCGTAAACTTTTCTTTCTTCTTTGTGCCTTATTAATGGGAACCACTATTTTTTCTCAAACCCTTTTTAGCAAGTCTAAACCGATTGTTTATACTAAAGCAACTATTACAACCATTAAAGACATATCGGTGAAATTGAAAGTAGTCAAGATTGATTTGAAAAAACAAAAAGGGTTCAATATTGATTCTGTAGTAGTAGTGGAACAAAAAGCCAAATTAGAAGAGTCGACGATGTTTTTTTATAAAGACAATAAAGTAGTACAAAAAATCACAGTGCCTTTTTGGGTAAAAAATTTGATTCCTATTGCTGAGTTTGCAGACTTTAATAAAGATGGCATGCCTGATATTAAATTCAGAATAAGGACAATTGAAAAGGGTACTACCGCACTATTGAATTACAAAGTGTTCTTAATAAGCCAACAAAGCAAATACCGTGTATTGAGTTTTGTAGATTTTTCATCTGAAAAAGAATACGATTTAAATGGAGATGGCCTTCCTGAAATTATTGGCTGTGCCAGTACCAATTACAATGGTCAGAACTATTGGGTTTTCAACCTGTACAATTGGGTAAACGGCAGTTTAAAACTAGTGTCTAAAGACTATGACTATCCTTTGTGGACTGTTGTAGATAATAAGACCAATAAAGTAATAGCGAAAGATATTCCCTTGGATATTCGAATGACAACAATGCGATCATTTCCTAATGAGTACTTTGTAAAATAAGTAGCATTCATTCATCAAAAATCTAATCGGCAGTACCATTAAAATTGTTACATTCATAGTTCTAACGACCAAGACTAAAAAAGCGATATGGGAGATTTTCAAATTAAAAAACAACCTAAGCAATACGATGTAGTTATTGTGGGTTCAGGAGCTGGTGGTGGTATGGCGGCATACACTTTGTCTAAAGCTGGATTAAAAGTTTGTTTGCTGGAAGCAGGAGAAGACTATGATCCTGCAGTAAATTCATCTCAACTAAAAAATCCATGGGAATCACCACGAAGAGGTGCAAGCACCAAGTATCGTCCCTTTGGTGATTTTGATGGCTGTTACTGGGGATGGGAAATTGATGGAGAACCTTATACCCAAGCACCAGGTAGCCAGAAATTTGAGTGGTGGCGTGCCCGTATGATGGGCGGACGTACCAATCACTGGGGTCGTATATCCCTCCGTTTTGGCCCCAAAGATTTTAAAAGAAAAAGCATTGATGGTTTAGGCGAAGATTGGCCAATTGGTTATGAAGACGTAAAACCTTACTACGATAAAGTAGATAAATTGATTGGGGTATTTGGTAGCAATGAGGGATTAGAAAATGATCCGGATGGTATTTTTCTACCGCCACCCAAACCCCGCTTACACGAGTTGATGATTAAAAAAGCTGCAACAGGTGTGGGTGTTCCTGTGATCCCTTCTCGCTTATCTATCTTAACGAAAAAAATAAATGAAGAGCGAGGGGCCTGTTTTTTCTGTGCCCAGTGTAACAGAAGTTGTAAAGTGTACGGAGATTTTTCATCTGGATCTGTATTGGTAAAGCCTGCAGTAAAAACAGGGAATGTAGATGTGATTACACAAGCCATGGCGCGTGAAGTAATCACGAATTCGGAAGGCTTAGCAACAGGTATTTCTTATGTAAATAAAGTAGACAATTTAGAATACCAAGTAAATGGTCGCGTGGTGATTTTAGCCGCGAGTACTTGTGAAACCGCACGTTTATTATTAAACTCTAAGTCTAAAAGACATCCGAACGGATTGGCCAACGACAGCAATGTAGTAGGCAAATATTTGCACGATTCTACTGGTGCAGCTTTGGGTGGTGTATTGCCAGAACTCTTTGGTAGAAAGCGTTACAACGAAGATGGAGTTGGCGGTATGCATATTTATACGCCATGGTGGTTAGACAATAAAAAATTGGATTTCCCAAGAGGCTACCATATAGAATACTGGGGAGGCATGAGCCAACCTGCTTATGGATTTGGAATGGGTATGCAAGGTTTAAATGGAAAATACCAAGTGAATGGTAAAACCAAGGATGCGGGGGGATATGGATCTTCTTTAAAAGAAGACGTTCGCTTTTTTTACGGAGCAGGCGTAGGTATGGCAGGTAGAGGAGAGTCTGTGCCAGATATCAAAAATTATTGTGAAATAGATCCAACCGTGGTAGATAAATATGGTATTCCTGTATTAAGATTCAATACCCGTCATTCGGAGTATGAAATTAATCAGGCCAAGCATATGAAGGAAACATTCAAAGAGATCATGCACAATATGGGAGCAATCATTACTTGGGGTGCAGACGATGATGCTTCTAATAATTATGGCTTGTCTAATCCAGGAAATATTATTCACGAAGCAGGTACGGTAAGAATGGGTAACGACAAAAAAACATCAGCCTTAAACAAGTTTAGTCAGGCACACGATTGCAAAACTTTGTTTTGTGTAGATGGATCACAGTTTGTTTCACAGGCAGATAAAAACATCACTTGGACCATCCTTGCTTTAAGCATGCGTGCGAGTGAATACATTATTGACGAAATGAAAAAACAAAACTTATAAGATGGACAGGAGAAAATCGATTAAGGCACTGATGATTGGTACTGTTGGTGCCGGTGTTTTGGTAGAAGCCTGCACCAGTGCCGATAAAAAAAATATAGCTGGCTCAGCTGATGCATCATTAGATGATCGCATGCAAGAAGAGAAAGCTTACTTAGCCAAAATGGCCAAGGAAGCCAACTTCTTCAACGAACATGAAATGGCTACTATTACTGTACTGGGCGATATTATTATGCCCAAAGACGAAGTAAGTGGAAGTGCCAGTGATGCTAAAGTGCCAGAGTTTATAGAGTTCATTGTAAAAGATATGCCTTCGCATCAAACCCCATTGCGTGGTGGATTGCGCTGGCTAGACTTGCATTGTTATAAGCTTTACGAAAAAGCATTTGTGAACTTGACCGCAGCGCAACAAATATCGGTAGTAGATAGTATTGCTTATCCAGAAAAAGCAGCAAAGGAATTGGCACAAGGGGTTTCCTTCTTTAATCTCATGCGCGATTTAGTAACCACTGGTTTCTACACCACTGAAATTGGTATCAAAGATTTAGGCTATGTAGGTAATGCGCCCAATCAATGGAATGGGGTGCCAGATGAAGTGTTGAAGCAATACAAATTGGCTTACTCCGAAAAAGAATTGAAAGAGTGTTTGAGTTTTGATAAAGCTTAGATGCGAGCTATGAAATATTTTCAATTGTTTTTTATCTCGATAGGTATTTTAACCTATTTCCTTCGGGTAGTTTATTTGATTTTTAACATCAACCTAATTCCTAAATTAGCTTTCATAAAAGAGCCTCCGTCTAAGCGGAGGCTCTTAATGTATTACTTGGTTATTTTATCATTATGTGTTATGGGCTTTTGGTATATTGTTAAGCACCAATTCTAACTTACTCCACTTCCTGGATTAATTGCGTCTTCTGGATTTACAAAATGCAATTTACCATTGGCATCTTCGGCCATTAAAATCATGCCGTTGCTTTCGATGCCGCGCATTTTGCGTGGCGCCAAGTTGCAAACTACGGTTACTTGTTTGCCCACAATTGCTTCTGGTGCAAAGTGCATGGCTATACCTGAAACAATGGTACGGGTTTCGAAGCCAAGGTCTACTTGTAATTTCAATAGCTTATCGGCTTTCTCTACTTTTTCAGCAGCCACAATAGTTCCTACTTTCAAATCTATTTTAGCAAAATCATCAAAAACGATTTCGGGTTTAACAGCGGGTACTGGGGTTGTTTGAACGATGGGTTCTTTATTCACAGCAGCGGCTTTTAATTTTTCAATTTGTTGGGTGATTTCTTCGTCTTCTATTTTACGGAACAATAATTCTGGAGCCCTTAAACTATAGCCGACGCTTAATAATTTCATGCTGCCTGCATTTTCCCAATCCAATATCTTGTCTACTACTTTTAACAAGTAACAAATTTTCTTTGCAGTAAAGGGCAAGAAAGGATTAGACAGAATAGCTAGGTTGGCCGTTAACTGTAAACAGATATGCAAACAGTTGTTGATTAATTGTTGCGCAGCTGGGTTTTCTGCCAATTGCTTAGCTAGAATCCATGGTTCTTTTTTCTGCATGTATTGATTACCAATTCTAGCCAAATTAATCACTTCAAATTGGGCATCCCTGAATTTATAGTCTTCTAATAATTGTTCAATTTTTGCTTTTGATTGTTGAATGGCTCCAATAGTTGCTTGATCTAATTCGTCAAATAAATCATTGTGCAGTGGAGGTACTTTCCCATTACATAGTTTGTGCATCAATACCAATGCTCTGTTGATGAAGTTGCCGAATATGCTTACCAACTCACTGTTGTTGGCATCTTGAAAACCCTTCCAGGTAAATTCACTGTCTTTGCTTTCGGGTGCAATGGCAGTTAAGTAGTACCTCAACGTATCCGCCAGCTGTGATCCCCCATTTTCTGGCTTAATAAAGTCGTTAATATAATCTTCCATTTCGAGTTTCCAGTTTCTACTGGTACTCATTTTGTCTCCTTCCAAATTCATGAATTCGTTGGCAGGGACATTGGTGGGTAAAATATTTCCGTGTAATTGCAACATCACGGGAAAAATAATGCAATGGAAAACGATATTGTCTTTTCCTATAAAATGAATCAGCTTGGTGTCTTGGTCTTCCCAATAAGGTCTCCAATCTTTTCCGGTATTCAATGCCCATTGTTTGGTGGCACTGATATAACCAATGGGTGCATCAAACCACACGTACAGCACTTTGCCTTTGCCGCCTTCTACATCATCAGGTAATGCAACACCCCAATCTAAATCGCGGGTAACTGCTCTGGGTTGCAAGCCTCCATCAATCCAACTCTTGCATTGTCCTACTACGGTAGAACGCCAATCATTGCCATGCTCTTCAATAATCCATTTGCGTAAAAAATCTTCATGCCTATCTAGCGGGAGGTACCAGTGCTTGGTTAATTTTTTAATTGGTGTATTGCCACTTAAAGTGCTTACCGGATTAATTAATTCATCTGGGCTTAAACTTTTGCCACAGCTTTCACACTGATCTCCATAGGCCGCTTGAAACCCACAGTTGGGGCAGGTTCCTTTAATGTATCTGTCGGCTAAAAAACTCTGTTCCTGTTCATCGTAATACTGTTCTGACTCTTTGGTAATTAAGTCCCCTTTATTATTCAATGCAGTAAAAAATTCACTAGCAGTTTCGTGATGAATAGGAGAGCTGGTTCTATGATAAATATCAAAAGAGATACCTAAGTCGTTAAAATTTTGCTCTATAATAGGATGGTACTTATCTATAATGCCTTGCGCAGTGGTGCCTTCTTTGGTTGCCTGAATTGGAATGGCTGTGCCGTGTTCATCGCTACCGCATACAAATACCACGTCTCTTTTCTGGGCCCTTAAATAGCGCACATAAATGTCTGCAGGTAGGTATGCTCCGGCCAAATGGCCTATATGTTTCAACCCATTGGCATAGGGAAGAGCTGCGGTAATCAAATATCTTTTCGGTTGCTTCATGATTGGTTGCTTCTTGGTCTAATCTGCTTGTTGCAGGCGGCAAAGGTACTAAAAGCAGATTTATTTGGAAATTCGGAGAAATGCTATAATTTTGATATCATATTAATATTAAAATGAAAATTATGGAAAAGACCATTAAAGCAGCGCAAGGGTTTTTGGTTTTGTTATTGGTTACTATTTTATTGGTGATAGGTATTTATGCCCTCACACAAATAAAGGGAGCAGAGGATGGGTTAAAATATGTGCTTATTTGGGGCTCTATCATTGATTTTATTATAATCTTTTTTTTGCTATTGGGTTTGGTAGTTGTTCAACCAAACACAAGCGTGGTGCTTACTTTTTTTGGTAAGTATGTAGGTACGGTAAAAGACAACGGACTCTTTTTTGTAAATCCATTGTACACCAAACAAAAAGTGTCGCTGCGTTTGCAAAGCTTAGAAAGTACCAAGTTAAAAGTGAACGACAAATTGGGTAACCCCATTGAAATTGCAGCAGTGATACTTTGGCAAATTGAAGACACGTATAAAGTTTGTTTTGACGTGGTTAATTTTTCAAGTTATATGACCAATCAAAGTGAAGCGGCTTTGCGCCATATGGCTTCCACTTGTCCTTATGATAGTATTGATGATGAACATGCAGCAGTAACTTTACGTGATGGTGGAGAAAAAGTAATTGCCATGTTGGAGTCTGAATTAAATGAAAGAATGTTGAAAGCTGGTATAGTTATTAAAGAAGCACGAATTAGTCACTTGGCTTATGCGCCAGAAATTGCACAAGCTATGTTACAGCGTCAACAAGCAACGGCCATTGTTTCTGCCCGTAGTAAAATTGTAGAAGGTGCTGTGGGTATGGTTGAAATGGCTTTAGATATGTTGTCTAAAAAGCAAGTTGTAGAATTAGACGAAGAGCGTAAAGCAGTTATGGTAAGTAATTTATTGGTGGTGCTTTGTGGCGATAGATCGGTATCTCCAGTAGTGAATACAGGAACACTGCATCAATAATTAAATGAATTGTTTTGAGTAAGAAATCTTTTGTTTTAAGAATAGATCAACAAACGTATGCCGCCCTCGAAAGATGGGCGGCAGACGAGTTTAGGAGTGTGAATGGTCAAATTGAAATGTTGATTGATCAGTCTTTGCGCAATGCAGGTAGAAAAAAAGATACGATTTTGATCAAACCTAAACCCAAGAAAAATAGTTAAATGAAAAGACAGTCCTTTTTGCATATGGCAGGAATGGGATTGATGGCCCTGCCCGCATTGGCTTCTGCTGCTGGAAATAAAAGTAGAAAAATAAAAGTTCCTCCTTATTTACAGCCGGGGGACACCATTGGCATTACTTGCCCTGCAGGTTTTTCCTTATTAGAAACCATTCAGCCTTCTATTGATTTAATACAAAGCTGGGGCTATACAATTAAACTAGGAAATACCATTGGAAAGATGGATCATACTTTTGGTGGCACTGATGCTGAGCGTGCTGCGGATTTTCAGCAAATGTTAGATGATCCACAAGTTAAAGCCATTCTATGTGCAACAGGTGGATATGGTGCAGTAAGAATGGTAGACTTATTGAATTTTAATCAGTTCAACCAATCCCCTAAATGGGTTATTGGTTTTAGTGATATCACTGTGTTACATAGCCATTTGCATCAAGTAGTGCATATGGCTAGTTTGCATTCCAAAATGTGTGGCAGTTTTCCCAAAGATTGGGCCACTGCAGATGAAGTACAGCAAGCAAGTATATTGTCTATTAAAGATGCATTGGAGGGAAGAAAAATCAACTATCCATCCATTCCGGTTGAACAGAATCGGCTTGGAACTGCAAAAGGAATTTTAATAGGGGGTAATTTAAAAATATTGGAGAATCTCAATGGTTCTGCTTCTATGATTAACACCGATGGAAAAATTTTATTTGTAGAAGATGTAGGTGAACCCTTATACAATATTGATCGGATGTTTTGTAATTTATTGCGATCAGGAAAGTTGTCTAAATTAAAGGGATTGATTGTAGGGGGCTTTAGTAATATTAAAGTAGACAATCCTGCTGTTCCTTTTGGAAGAGATATTTACACCATCGTAAAAGAAAAAGTAGCGGCATTTAATTATCCTGTTTGCTTTGATTTTCCGGTAGGTCATATCAAAAACAACTTTGCATTGAAGTGTGGATTGCCGCATCAATTAATTGTTCAAAACAACTTAGTACAATTAACCGAAGTATAGCCATGATCAAGATTCCACCTTATTTGAAGAAAGGAGACACCATTGCCATCACTTGCCCTGCGGGTTATATGGAAAAGAAAAAAATTTTAACCTGCGTTAAAACCTTGCAAGAATGGGGCTTTCAGGTGATGATTGGTAAAACGGTAGGAAGTAAGTCTACCAATTATTTTAGTGGTACTGATGAGGAGCGTAGGGATGAATTGCAGGCCTTATTAAACGAGCCTTCAATTAAAGCGATTCTTTGTGGAAGAGGTGGTTATGGCGTTACTAGAATTATTGATCAACTTAATTTTGCTGCTTTCAATAAAAATCCAAAATGGATTATTGGATTTAGTGATATCACCGTTTTGCATGCGCATTTATTAACCAAGTGCAGTATAGCTTCATTACATGCACCTATGGCCAATGCATTTAATCAGGGGGGAGCTAAGCTGCCTTATGTACAGTCTTTACAAAAAGCTTTGAAAGGAGCTAAGGCATCATACAGTTGTACAGCGCATTCTATGAATCAATTGGGGAAGGCAACAGGGGTATTGATGGGAGGTAACCTAGCATTAATGGCTCATTTGGTTGGATCTAATATGATGTATAAAACCAAGGGAGCCATTTTATTTTTAGAAGATGTAGGAGAGTATGCATACAATATAGATCGGATGTTCATTCAACTAAAAAGGGCAGGGATATTAAGCCAGCTCAATGGATTAATATTGGGTGGATTTACTGATCGAAAAGATACTACCCGTCCTTTTGGAAAAACCGTTGAAGAAATGCTGAAGGAACATATTGCCGAATATAATTATCCAGTTTGTTTTGGATTCCCGGTAAGCCACGATACCGAAAATTATGCGTTAAAAGTAGGGGCAAAAGTTGAACTAAGCATAACTTCAAAAACAGTTAAACTAAAAGAAATCGCTTAACTGATTATTAGCGAAGAATAGAATTTAACTTGTCTTGCATGATCTTGAAGTTATTTAAGTTGGTATGATTCCCTTCAGGGATGGGAACAAACTCATCTACTTGCTTTAAGTGTTTGGTAAAACGTTCCGCATTGCTATATGCAATCACTCCATCATCGGTGCCATGAAATATGGTAACTGGGGCAGTTACTTTCTGCATATACTCGTTGCTGGGAAATTTAAAGTGCATGAGTTTATTCAAAGGGTACATAAACAAATACCTTCCCAATAAAGTTTCCATGCTATAATACGGTGTTTCTAAAATTAGGTGTTTACAATCTCTTATCGAAGCCAACTGTGTGGCAATGCCTGTTCCTATTGACTTTCCGTAAATAATTATTTCAGCAGGCTTGAATCTTAATTTGGCCAACATGTATAATTGCAACGCTCCCTCGTATAAATTTTCTTCGGTAAGTTCCCCAATTGATTTGCCAAATCCAGGATAATCAATCATCCACACTTCATAATTATTTTTGGTAAAATTGGTAGCAAACTGTGCGTAATGGCCAATATTTTTTCTGTTTCCATGAAAATATAAGACCAAACCTTTTCTAATTGAATCTGGAACAATAAAATGGACTACATGAAATTGGGTATTTGCATCTAAAGGAATTACCGACTCTTGGTAGGGTTGATTAAACTGATAGCTGCTGTTTTGACTTACCGCTTCAGGGTGAAACAATAATCGGTCTTGAAAAATAAATAAGAGGGATCCAACTAGTGCATATAGCAATAGGGCTATTTTGATATAAAAGACAATGACAACTTTTTTCACGAGGCAAAGTTAAGCCAAATGCTCACTTAATATTTTAGAATATCTCGTATAAAATTGTGGTACTCATTAAAGGAAGGTAGGTTATTGTGACCACCACCATGAATACTAATTAAGGTAATCTTATGTGGATTAATTTTTTGTAATTTTTTACTCTGTTTAATAGGGATCAACCAGTCTTTGGTTCCATGAATAATATAAGTATGGCAGTTTACTTTTTTAATCCATTGATCGGTTTGTAGTTTAAATCGAAGGGTGAGCTTATGCGGAATAAAAGGCGTGAATCTTTCTGCTACTTTAATAAAACTATAATAGGGGGCGTCTAATATTAAATAACGAGGGGAATTGTCAGCAGCAATTTTAGTGGCAAAACCACTGCCTAAGCTTCTTCCATAAACCAAAATATGGTGTTCTGGATATTTTTGCTTTAGTGTTTCATAAACAAATTGCATATCGGCCAACATTTCGCGCTCACTTCTTTTGCCTGTACTCTTGCCAAATCCTCTATAGTCTACCAACACTACATCGTATTGATACCGATAAAAATCACGAGCGTATTTTGCCCATCCTTTAATACTTCTAGAATTGCCATGAAAGTAGAGAATCAGCCCCTTTGGCTCTTCCACATAAAAATGTAGCCCATTTATTCTTACCCCCTCTGTTACATCAAAAAATAATTCTTCAAAGGGAGCATCGTATTTGTATTCAAAATCTTGGGCTAATTTTTCAGGCTTGAATATGAGCTTTTCTTGAATTAAGTAGCCCACCAATACAATTAGTAAATAGCCAATAACAATGTATAGTAGAATGGTACCCAAACCGAAATGTTGAATGTTTCGGTAAGTTCTGTTTTTTCGGTTGTTTGAACAAATGGTTTTTAAGCGTCTTCTCCTTCTGGAAATACCCTACACAATTTCATATTGGCAACTGGTGCCACAATTAATGGGAACTTTTCAATGGTCACATTGCTGGGGTCTAATCCAAAACCTCTTTCTTCGCTTAAGCTGATTTCTTTTAGCCAGAAATAAATTTTCATTACAATTCTTTCTAAGAAAGGCAATTCATTGTCTTGGCTCAAGTACTTCTCTAAAACAATAAATTGAAAGTCTCCTACAATATTGTTTTTTTCTAAGCTTTCGTATCGGCTGGTAATATTCACTTCTTTGTTCTTTACCAACTCCTCTACCACTTTGCGAAACATTAGGTTGATTCTATGTTCTACCCTAAAGCCCAACCTAAATTCAATTCTGATGATATCATTGGGAATAATATGCTCAACATTGTATTCACAGGTATAAGGATCGTCTAAAACATCTACGTGAATAAACCAATAGATATCTGCTCTCTTAGGTTTTTTATTCAAAATAGAATAAATGATTTTGTGCTCAATTTCATTGTGGTTATTTGCACTAGTCATATACACCAAGTGGGTGGCATATTTGGGAATACTTTTGTCGTTGCTTAGTTCTTGAATCATGGGTATATAATTCTCTAAGCGAACAAATTCTACGTAACGATTTTTAATTTTTCTACTCCTGTACCAAACATACATTACTGCAAATAAAGCGCCTCCCACTAATAACGTTACATAACCACCATGAACAAATTTTTCCATTAGTGCTATTAAAAAAGCAGACTCATAAATAAGATAGCCAAATAGGAAAATATAAATCCAAACTGATGCAGTCCTTTTGAGCACCAAAAAATTAGAATATAAAATAGTTGTACTGAGCATGGTCACCACAATAGCCAATCCATATGCAGCTTCCATTTTAGAAGACTCCCTGAAATAAAGAACTACACCTAAACAACCAACAAATAATAACAGGTTAATACCAGGTACAAACAATTGACCCCTTTCCTCTGAAGGGTAACGTACTTTCATTTTCGGCCATAAATTCAATCGAAGCGCTTCACTAATTAGCGTAAATGATCCAGATATCATGGCTTGACTGGCAATAATGGCAGCTGATGTAGCAATGATTACCCCAAATAAAATAAACCATTGGGGCATTAAATCGTAGAAAGCGTTGATGCCAAATTGCGCTTTATTGGCCGCATTTACCAACAATCCTTTATGACTACTCAACAACAATGCACCCTGTCCAAAATAATTCAATAACAAACAGGCTTTTACATAAATCCAAGAGAGTCTTATATTTTTTCTACCACAATGTCCCAAGTCTGAATACAAAGCTTCTGCCCCTGTTGTACAAAGAAATACCGCACCTAGTAACCAAAATCCATTCGGATAGAGCGTCAATAATTTAATTCCATAATAGGGATTTAATGCTTTCAGTACACTTAAATCATTACCCATTTGCCAAATGCCTAAAACAGCCAGCATTGTAAACCAAATAAACATGATGGGTCCGAACAATTTTCCAATACTGGCGGTACCAAATTGTTGCATGAAAAAGATGGCAGCTAATATGGCAATTACAATAATAACAATTGTATTAGAAGCAATATTGCGCATGGCGGGTAACTCCTTTAACCCTTCAATAGCCGAGGTAACCGAAATGGGAGGTGTGATAATTCCATCTGCTAATAATGCTGCACCGCCTATCATTGCGGGTATTACCAGCCATTTTTTTCTTCGTCTTACCAAGGCATACAAGGCAAATGTGCCTCCCTCTCCTTTATTGTCTGCATTTAAAACAAGCAATACATACTTAACAGTAGTTTGTAAAGTAATAGTCCAAATAATACAAGACAATGCCCCAATAATCAATTCTTCCGAAATGACTCTATTGGTTATGATTGCGTTAAAAACGTAGAGCGGAGATGTTCCAATGTCGCCGTATATAATTCCCAAAGCAATTAAGAGACCGGCAGCGGAAACTTTGTTGATATTTTTACTCACAAAACAGGCTTTGAAGCATTAAAGCAATTAGATCTTTAACAAATGTATGGGTAAATTGTATAAACTAGATAAACTGTACATAGCGTACATTTGATAATATAAAGATTGCTTTTATGAAAAGGTCATTTTTGCTTTGTTTGGTGTTGATTTTAGGGGACATTTTTTCTGTTTCTGCGCAAAATATAGCGTATTCTGAACCAGATCGGGATGACCCTAGAACCCTCAATTTTGAGGTAATTGGCAAAATCAGCGGCAAATACCTAATTTATAAGAATGCACGAGACGACCATTTTTTTTCTGTTTACGATGCAGAAATGAAATTGAGTAACAAAGTGAAACTAGACTTTTTGCCAGATAGAGCAAAAGTGCTGGGCACCGACTTTATTACTTATCCCGACTTTGCTTATTTTATTTATCAGTACCAGATCAAAAACATTTACTATATCATGGCTGCCAAAATTGGATCCGATGGTAAAAAAATGGGGGACGCTTTAATGTTGGATACCACTGCAGGAATGAGTTACACAGCCAATAATAGAATTTATACCGTAGTGAATAGCGAAGACAAACAAAAAATGGCTGCTTTTAAAGTTAGTACCCGAAACGAAAAAGAGCATGTGGTTACTTCTTGCGTTTTCGATAAAGAACTCAGACAATTGGAAAAAGTGAGAATTGCCATTGCCATGCCCGATCGGAATGATTATTTGGGTGAATTTGGTATAGACAACGATGGTAATTTGGTTTGTTTGAGAGAATCGAGTGTTGCAACCAATGAAAGTATAAACAAAGTCAGCTTGGTGATTAAGCCATTGGGCAGCATTAATTCTACCATTAGCGAGTTAAAAGTAAAAAGCATCTTTTTAGATGATACCCGAATTAAAATAGATAACCTAAATAAGAAAATATTAATCACTTCTTTTTTTAGTAAACAAAAAAGAGGCAATATAGACGGATTGTATTATTCGTTGTGGGATAAACAAACCAATACCGAAACCCTCAATGCGGTTACCGTTTTTTCAGAAGAATTTAGAGCCGATGTAAGGGGGGAAGGTTCTGCTAAAACCGCTTTCAATGATTTTTATTTAAAGAACCTTATTTTAAGAAGAGATGGTGGATTTATGATGATTGCAGAATCTGCCTATATGAGCGCAAGGGGGAATACATTTAATCGTTGGGATATGATGAATCGCTCTCCATTCTTTAATCCGTATGTTGGAAATGGGTTAGGAATTGGATTAGGTGGGTATTATCCTTATGGTTCTGGCTTAAATGCATACCCATGGGGTTCTCCATGGGGCATGAATAATATGGGTCCTAATAGTGTTACCCGATATTTCTCGGATAATATTGCCGTTATCTCTTTTGAGCCCAATGGTAAAATGGAATGGAGCAATATCATTCGTAAAACACAATACGACGATAATACCGATAATTATATTGGATATGGAATCATTAATTCGGGCGATCAAATTAGATTCATGTTTAATATTCAAGACAAGCGAAACAATATTTTAACCGATCAATCCCTTTCTCCGCAGGGGCAAATTGACCGAAACCCTACAATCAAAAACTTGGAAAGAGGATATGACTTTATGCCCAGACATTCCAAACAAACCGGGGCTCGACAAGCCATTGTACCTTGCATGTATAGAGGGTATACCTGTTTTGCCAAAATAGATTATTAATTTGCAGTACTGTGGTATTTTTATTTAGAGATAAATCGATTATAAATATTGTTTTTTTAGTGCTGTTGGGCCTCTTGGTGCACCTGCATGGCTTTACTACACCTATAACTGTTGTTGCGAATCATCAAGACGGTTGGTTTGCATATCTGCTGAATCAATATTTAAAAGAAGGCATCCATACCGCAGGATTTTTTATATACATATCGGTGGTGCTATTGCAATCTATTCGACTTAATTTCTTGCTGGCCGAACAAAAAATGTTTCCCAATTCGGGTTATACAGTTGCTATGAGTTATGTGCTGTTAACCGGCTTATTACCCCAATGGGCAGCTATTAGCCCTGCATTAATCGCTAATTTTTTATTGATTTGGATTTATATTAAATTAACTAGGCTATACAACCATCCTGCCCCTAAAACTTTATTGTTCAATATTGGACTATTGGTTAGTCTTACTATTTTATGCTATCATCCTACCGCAATTCTTATTGTTGCTGTGTTGTTTGCGTTAGGTATTATGCGTCCTTTTAAACTACAGGAGTGGTTTACTTTATTAATGGGCATCGCATTGCCCTTTTACTTTCTAGCATCTTGGCTTTACTTAACCGATGAATTAAACAGGATTGGCCAATTTTTGCCAAAAATGGAGTTGGCAGTTCCTGTTCAGCAATTAAGTAATCTTGAAATGGCTGGTTTGTCGGCATTCGTATTGGTCTTATTGGCTGGATTCTTTAGTTGGCAACAGTTCAATAGTAGATTGGTTATTCAGATGCGAAAAAATTGGTCTGCATTGTTAGTGATGTGCTTTATTTTAACTGCAGCACCGTTTATTTTTAATAACGCTGGCTTAAATGCTGCTGTTTTGTGTTTAGTTCCATTTACTGCATTTGTATCTGCATCCTTTTCTTACCCTAAACGACTTTTATTCCCGAATTTTCTATTTTTTGTACTTATTGGGGTGATTATGTATAATAATTGGTATTTGGTCAAATTTTAGGCATTCTTTCTCTTTCTGGATTGTACCTTTGTAACTTAAATTAACAAACACATGAAGTTAGGTGTGGTCGTTTTCCCAGGTTCCAATTGCGACAGAGACATGCAAGATGCTTTGCAGCAAGATTTGAATAAAGAAGTTATTATGCTTTGGCATAAAGACAAAGATTTATCTTCTTTTTCAACCGATGATTGTATTGTTTTGCCAGGTGGTTTTTCATATGGCGATTATTTGCGTTGTGGAGCAATTGCCCGCTTTAGTCCAATGATGCAGTCTGTAATAGAGTTTGCCAATAATGGTGGAAAAGTGTTGGGTGTATGTAATGGCTTTCAAATTCTTTGTGAAAGTGGATTGTTGCCAGGGGTGTTGTTACAGAATGCGAATCAACAATTTATTTGCAAAAACGTGTTTATCACCAATCCAGCTACTGGGGCACTAAAAATCCCTATTGCGCACGGAGAGGGAAGGTTTCATGCTGATGAAGCTACTTTAAACGATTTGGAAAAAAATGATCAAGTTTTATTTAGGTATTCAGATGAATTGGGAAATATTGTAGATCATGCAAACCCCAATGGTGCAGCAAGAAATATTGCAGGTATCAGAAACAAGCAAAACAATGTATTTGGAATGATGCCCCATCCTGAACGAGCAACGAATGCTGCTTTACAAAACCTAGATGGCTTAGAAGTATTTAAGTTGTTATCAATTCAATAAAGTGTCAATATCATACTATGAAAAAATTATTTTTATTTGTTGTTGCGCTTGGCCTATTGCAATTAGGTTTTGCTCAAATTAAAGACCCTGTTGCTTGGACTTTTGAGGCAAAGAAAAAGACAGCAGATTCATATGAAGTAACCATTACTGCCAATGTGCCTAAGCCTTGGCATATGTATTCTCAAAATATGCCTGCAGGGGGGCCAGTTCCTACTAAAGTTGTTTTTAATTCGAATCCATTGGCTAAAAAAATGGGCAACACAAAAGAAACTGGAAAGCTGGAAAAAATTAATGACAAGATTTTTGGAATGGAAGTACTGTTTTATAGCGGCAAAGTGGTTTATACGCAAATGGTGAAAGTAAAACCAGGTATCAAAACCAATATTGCGGGCTATGTGAATTATATGGTATGTGACGATGAACAGTGTTTGCCTCCTACCAAAAAACAATTTGATATTAAGCTATTGTAGTATGAAAAAATTATTATTCCTGCTGGTAATTGTATTATTAGCAAAAGCTACCATTGCACAGGACAAATCACCTGTGCAATTTGTTTTTTCAACCCAACGAACCAATGATAGTTTGGTACAATTTACTATTAGTGCCAAATTCGAAAAGGGTTTTCAACTATTTGGTGTAAAAAAACAATCAGTTGAAGATGAATTTGTATCGAGTTTGCAATTAGACAATACAGCCGAATCTGATTCAATAATAGAAACAGGGGAACTGTTACAAATTCCCTCTGAAAATGGGGCTGTACCCGCTTATCGGGTTTACGAAGACAGTGCAAACTTTACTTATTTTTTAAAAGTAAATAGTAGTGATAGTGCTTTATTAAAAGGAACATTTAATTGGTTGGGCAAACGTGCTGATGAATTTCCCACTGGAAGCGAATCTTTTTCTGTGGAAGTTTTACCTTCCAACAACGCTGGTGAGGGTGACAATACTGATATTGCCAATCAAACTTTATGGCAAATTTTCTTATTGACTTTTCTAACTGGATTATTGGCAGTAATTACACCTTGTGTATTTCCACTCATACCAGTAACAGTTAGTTTCTTTTTGAAAAGAAGTAAAACAAGAGCTGCTGGTATAAAAAATGCGTTATGGTATTCTTTATCTATCATTGGTATATACACAGTGCCAACCATATTATTAGTGCTTCTTTTTGGAGATGATATACTCTACCAAATTTCCACTAGTGCTATTTCTAATTTATTATTCTTTGCTATATTCTTAGTATTTGCCATTTCTTTTTTTGGCGCATTCGAATTACAACTACCCAATAGTTGGGCTAATAAGGCAGATCAAAAAGCAGGCAAAGGTGGATTAGGCGGCATTTTTTTCATGGCTCTTACTTTGGTAATTGTTTCTTTTTCTTGTACAGGCCCTATTGTAGGTACTTTGTTGGGACAAACCAGCACGGGTGGTGTAAGTACTGCGCCCATCATTGGTATGTTGGGCTTTGGGGTAGGATTGGCATTGCCTTTTTCTTTGTTTGCTTTTTTTCCTTCCATGCTGCAATCATTGCCCAAAAGTGGTGGCTGGTTAAATTCAGTAAAAGTGAGTTTTGGATTTATTGAATTAGCCTTAGCATTGAAATTCTTGTCGAATGTAGATTTGATTTATCATTGGAGATTACTAGACCGAGATGTGTTTTTGGTTTTATGGATAGTGATATTTGTTTTATTAGGTATTTATTTGTTGGGGAAACTGAAATTTTCACACGATAGTGATTTACCTTATGTATCTGTTCCAAGATTATTTTTTGCTATTGCTTCTTTTTCTTTTGCCTTGTATATCTTACCAGGATTATGGGGTGCACCACTAAGGCATTTAAGTGGTTTTATACCTCCCGATGGTACACAAGAATTTAATTTAGATGCACTAAAATATCAAATAGGAAGTTCGCCAGCACCATCTTCAACTACTGTTAATCTTGCAGAACCTCCCAAACGATTGGCCGACAAATTACATGTTCCTTATGGTTTGGTAGCGTATTTTACTTTAGAAGAGGGAATGGCCGCTGCCAAGGCTTTGAATAAGCCCATCATGTTAGATTTTACCGGACATAGTTGTGCCAACTGTCGTAAAATGGAAAAAGAAGTTTGGAAGGATCCAGGAGTATTGCAGCGGATGAAAGATAATTTTGTATTGGTTAGTCTTTATGTAGATGAATCTACCGATTTGCCGGTTAAAGAGCAGTACGTAAAAAAGGATGGTGATAAAGTAATTACAGAAGGAGACAAAAATTTGGACTATGAAATCACCCAGTTTGGCTTTAATGCACAACCGTTGTACATGTTTCTCGATTTGAATGGGAAGCCTTTGAGTAGTATTAAATATGGATACGACCCTAATATTGCCAAATTCATTGCTCATTTAGATGCAGCCAAAGCTGCGTTTGGTCAAAGTAAATAAGCGGGGGTATAACTTCTTTCTTGATAATCTGTTAAGGTATAATTTACTACTATAATGCAATTTGCTTTTCAATCATCATTTTTCTGAGATTGATTAAGCCATAGCGCATTCTACCTAAAGCCGTATTGATGCTGCAATTGGTAATTTCGGCTATTTCTTTAAAGCTCATATTGGCATAATGCCTCAATACAATAATTTCACGTTGCTCTTCTGGTAAAAGATCCAGCATTTTTCTTACACGATCATGACTTTGACCTTGCATGATTTTGCCATCAGGACCTTCTTCAGAAATTTGAAGTACATCAAAAATATCTTTGTTGTCACTGGTTTTGATTGCAGGGGTACGCTTCACTTTTCTGAAATAGTCTACGCAAAGGTTGTGAGCAATTCTTAATGCCCATGGTAAAAACTTGCCCTCTTCGGTATATCGCTTATTTTTTAACGTGTCAATGATTTTAATGAACACATCTTGAAAAAGGTCTTCAGCTAAATACGTGTCTTTCACAAAAAACAAAATAGATGAAAAGATTTTGTCTTTATAACGGTAGATAAGTGTTTCAAAAGCATCGGTGTCGCCGTCTTGAAATGCCCTTATCAGTTCTGTATCAGACGCATGGTCTAATGTTCTCATAGTTTAGGTTTTTGAGTCAGGATTAAAATCAGGATATTGGACAACGATTTTTTAAATCTTGAACAAAATAGAATTCTTTTGTATACATAAATCTTTTGTGGAAATCATGTTTAAGGGCTCAAAGGTTATTCACATTCTAACTCGCTGATTTTTTGAAGGTTATTTAAGGTTTACTCAACCAAAGCTGTAATAATCTGTTTAATTTGTGAACCTTATGGCAACGAGTAAAAAGTCGGCAAAAGCTGCGAACGATATATTGGTGCATGGTGCCAGAACGCATAATTTAAAAAATGTAACTGTTGCATTTCCTAGAAATAAGCTAATAGTGGTAACTGGCGTATCTGGTAGTGGAAAATCGTCTTTGACCATTGATACTTTATTTGCTGAAGGCCAAAGACGTTATGCCGAAAGTTTAAGTGCCTATGCCCGTCAATTCATGTCTAGGATGGTAAAGCCAGATGTGGATTATATTAAAGGACTATGCCCGGCTATTGCCATTGAGCAAAAAGTAATTACTCGTACTCCCCGAAGTACCGTTGGTAGTATGACCGAAATTTATGATTATCTCCGGCTATTATTTGCACGTGTGGGCAAAACCATTTCGCCTTTAAGTGGTAAGGAAGTTAAAAAAGATGAAGTGGCCGATGTAATGAATGCCATTGCAACTTTTGCTGAAGGAACTAAACTGGTAATGTTGGTTGCGTTTAAGCAGCATGCAAATAGAGCAATAAGAGAAGAGTTAGGCATATTGATGCAGAAGGGATTTTCAAGAATGTATTTGCTAAAGAAAGATGCTGCAGGAGTACCCGAAAGAATTGAAGATATGTTGGCATTAACCGATGCAGCATTGGCAAAAAACTGGAAGGCCAATCAATCTAATTATTATGTACTGGTAGACCGAATGGTGGTTAAAACATTTGAAGAGGAAGACTTACATAGATTAGCCGATTCTATTGGCACCGCTTTTTTTGAAGGGCATGGCGAAATGTTTATTGAAGTGAACAGCAAACAGGTGCTTCATTTCAGTAATAAATTTGAAGCAGATGGAATACAGTTTGAAGAACCCTCACCTAATTTATTTTCTTTTAATAATCCATATGGTGCCTGCACGGTATGTGAAGGCTTTGGACAGGTTTTAGGAATCGACAAAGATTTGGTCATACCCGATAAGCGATTGTCTTTGTTCGAAAATGCCATTGCGCCATGGAAGGGAGAAAAATTGAGCTGGTGGAAAGATCAATTTATAAAAGGAGCAAGTAAATTGGGGTTCCCTATTCATAAACCCATCATGGATTTAACCCGAGAGCAGAACCAACAATTATGGTCTGGAGTAGGAGCGGCATTGGGAATTGATGATTTTTTTAAAGAGGTAGAACAAAATCTATATAAAGTTCAATACCGCGTTTTATTAAGTAGATATAGAGGTAGAACCAGCTGTAATGCATGTGATGGCTATAGATTACGAAATGAAGCACTGTACGTTAAAATACATGGGAAGCATATTGGGGAACTCTGTAATATGCAAGTAAGCCATTTAAAAGATTGGTTTGATGCAATTATATGGTCTGAACAAGAACAAGTAATTGGAAAGCGAATTTTGCTAGAGATACATCAACGAATCAAAACCTTATTAGATGTTGGATTAGGTTACTTAACACTAGAAAGGTTGGCCAATACACTTAGTGGTGGAGAAAGTCAACGCATTCAATTAACTCGGAACCTAGGAAGTAATTTAACCAACTCCTTATATATTTTAGATGAGCCATCTATTGGATTACATTCTAGAGATACCCAACGATTAATAGGTGTTTTAAAATCTCTGAGAGACTTGGGTAATACAGTGGTGGTGGTAGAGCACGACGAGATGATGATGCGAGAGGCAGATCATATTATTGATATGGGCCCCTTAGCGTCTCATTTAGGGGGAGAGGTTGTTGCAGCAGGCAATTATGATCAAATTATAAAAGATAAAAAAAGCCTTACAGGTAAGTATTTAACTGGGGAATATGCAATTACCCCTCCGCAAAAAAATCGCAAATGGAATAGTTATATTCAAGTAGAAGGAGCAAGACAACACAACTTAAAAGACATCACAGTCAAATTTCCATTGCATTGTTTTTGTGTGGTGGCTGGGGTTAGCGGAAGCGGTAAAACTACTTTGATTAAACAAATACTTTATCCAGGTCTGCAAAAAATAAAAGGAGAAGCAGCAGAAAAAGTAGGCTTGCATAAAGCCATCACAGGCGATATTGAATCTATTTCACAGATTGAAATGATAGACCAGCAGCCCATTGGTAAATCTTCAAGAAGTAATCCAATTACTTATATTAAAGCATATGACGCCATTAGAGATTTATATTCTAAACAGGGATTGGCTAAAATGCGCGGATTTCAACCAAAGCATTTTTCTTTTAATGTAGACGGTGGCAGATGTGATACTTGTAAGGGTGAAGGAGAAACCATAGTAGAAATGCAATTCTTGGCCGACGTGCACCTTACTTGTGAATCATGTGGAGGAAAACGATTTAAAGAAGAAGTGTTAGAAGTGAAATACAATAATGCTTCTATTCATGATATTTTAGAAATGAGTGTAGACGATGCTTTTGACTTTTTTAAAGAAGAGAAACAAATTCAAAAAGCCATTAAAACATTGCAGGATGTGGGGTTGGGGTACATTAAATTGGGTCAAAGCAGCAATACTTTAAGTGGGGGCGAAGCTCAGCGGGTAAAACTCGCTAGTTTCTTAGGAAAAGGAAAGGGAATTGGGCATGTGCTCTTTATTTTTGATGAACCTACCACGGGCTTGCATTTCCACGATATTCAGAAACTATTAAATTCCTTTAATGCACTAATTGAGCAAGGCCATTCATTGATTGTAATTGAACACAATACGGATGTATTAAAATCGGCAGATTGGTTAATTGAATTAGGACCAGAAGCTGGCAATGCAGGAGGAGAGCTGGTTTATGCCGGAATTCCATCAGAATTAAAAAATAATAAAAAAAGCATCACAGCCCCATTTATTTGAATATATGGGCTTTATATTTAAACTTAAATAATCAACGAACTCCCCCCTAGTGATTAAACTACCACTTGCTTGTCTCTTTTTTTTGTCTTCACTTTTGTCAACCGCTCTAGCTCAGGACAAACAAAAACTCGATAGCCTAATTAAAATTTCTAATGAATACAAAATAATGGATTCGCTTAAAATGCGAATGCTGTTAAGAGTATATGTAGAATTGGTTTATAATAAAAGACCAATAGCCGAATTAAAACGATACGCAGATTCTGCTAAAGCAATTGCACTAAAATTGCCTAATAGAGATAATATTAGAAAATTTTATTTTAGGCTGGGAGTTATTCACCATGGTAAGGGTGAGTTTGCTGAAGCACTTGAAATATATAAGGAAGGCGTTGAGTTGGTTTCAAAAGAAGGCGACAAAAATTTGCAAGCAGGATTCTATATGAGTATGAGTGATATCTACAATAAAATCACTGATTATACTAATGCAATTGATGTAAGCGAAAAAGCCATAAAGCTGTTTTCTGAAATAAATGATCAAAGTGGTCAAGCCAGTATTTATAATAATTTAAGTAGTACGTATATTCAGTTAAAAGATTTTACTACTGCTTATAAGTATGCTACTAAAGCTTTGCCCATGTTTGAAGCTGATGGACTTCAATCAAGAGGAGTAGGAAGTATTAAATTAGTTATTGCCAATATTTTATTGAATGCCGATGAAGAATCGTTGCAAAAAATAGGGAATGCAGGAAAAAACAGATACCTGCGTGTAATCAAATTAATGAAAGAGTCTATTCCAATAGCGGAATTAGATAAAGATTTGGGATTGAAATCGGAAATGCTAATTGCAATGGCAACTTCTTTTGAAAAGTTGAATCAACTATTAGATGCAACAAGAGCGTATGAAATGGCAATTGCTGCTGCATTAGCCGGTCCAGACTTAAATATTTTAGCAGCAACTTATGCCACAGTTGGTCGTTTTTTTTACCGACAACAAAACAATCGAAAAGGGTTAAATTATTTGCATCGTGCATTAACTATGTCTACACAATCTGGTATGTTAGAAGTGGAAAGGGAAACAGCAGAGAGTTTAAGCAATTATTATGAGCGCCAAAAGCAAATGGATAGCGCCTTCTACTACTTTAAAAGATTTTCGAAGGTAGAGAGCCAAATTTTTAATAAGGAAAAGGAAAACGAATTCACTCGTAAAAAACTTAAGCTCGATTTTAGTATAAGAGAGAAAGAATATGCAGTTGAACAAGAAAAGATAAACCAACAATTGGCCGAAAAGAAGTTAGAAATAAGTTTTAAAAATAAGTTAGCGTGGTTAATGGGAATATTAACCATTGTGGTAATTACTGCAGCATGGTTTTTTTATGAAAGTAAAAAGAAAACACAGGAATTAAATGCTACTATTGAGGCCCAGCGTCAATCATTGTCTGAATTGGTTAAAGTAAAAGACCAAATATTTGGTATTCTAACTCACGATATGCGAAGCCCAGTTAATAGCTTAATCTCCTTTGTATACTTGTTAGAGAATGATGAAATAGACAAAGATCAATTGGCACAATATGCAAAAGAGTTAGGTAATACACTTAGAGGAACATCTGCATTAATGGAGAACCTATTAAATTGGGCAGGAACGCAATTGCAGGGCTTTGATACTAGTATAGAAAATGTATCTGTAAAAACCATTGTAGAAGAAGTATTAACTTCTTTCAGTGCTACATTAAAACAAAAAAATATCCAGATTAACAATTCAATCAGCGAAAATGATTGGGTATTATCCGACAAAAATTTACTGGCACTGGTAATTAGGAATTTAATTAGTAACGCTTTAAAGTTTAGTTATACGGGCAAAGCTATTTGGTTAAACGTTGAAAATAACGAAACAGAAGTGATGATTTGTATAGCAGATGAGGGAATGGGAATGTCTGCAGAAGCAATGGATCAGATCAATAAAACTACAACCAATACCATGACCAGCACATATGGTACAAATAAAGAAAAGGGGACTGGATTGGGCTTAATGCTTTGTAAAAGTTTTCTTTCGATTATGTCTGGTAAGCTTTCTGCAAAAAATAATCAGCCTCAAGGCTGTATTATGGCAATACAGTTCCCCAAAATAAATCGCTAGAATCTTTTTAAAAGGAGTTTGTCTATTACAGAATCATTCAAGGTTTGTTTGTATGCATTACTCAACGGAATAGACACTTTATTGGTAAGGATAATTTCATTGGCTAATACCTGAATAATATGTTCAGTATTCACCAAATATTGTTTGTGCACTCTAATAAATCTTTTTGATTGCAATTGTGTCTCAGCATTTTTTAAACCTACCAACATCACCAATGTTTTTTGATCTTGGGTATAAATTTTAGAAAAGTCTCCCATACTTTCAATGTATAAAACATTGTTGTTGTTTACCCTTGTTATTCCTTTATTGTCTTTAATAAAGAAGTATTCTTCGGTGCCTTCATGTTGAATAGAAGCAGTTGCAGAAGAAGACGTTTTTTTCAATTCAATGTATTCAATAGCTTTATTTACTGCTTTTACAAATCTGTCGAACGAAATAGGCTTAACTGCAAAATCAATAATATCTAAATTAAATCCTTCGGCTGCATATTCTGGAAATGAAGAAATAAATACAAATACTGGTGGATTCTTTAAAGTTTTTACCAATTCTATTCCGGTAAGATCGGGCATGTCTACATCGGAAAAAATAATATCGATTGGTTGGTCTTTTAAAATAGACAAAACCTCTAACCCTGTTTTGCATTCAGCAGCCAGCTCTAAGGAAGGTATTTTTTTGATATAGGATGTTAGTAATGCTCTTTCCACTAAGTGGTCATCTGCTATAATGCATTGGTACATAAGGCGGTATTACTATACGAATGTATTCTTTTTGTTTGTTGTAGCATCATTTGTCTACTAAAACAGGCGACTTATCTACTAATTACTGTACATGGTCTACTTTCCCATTTTCCAACTACCATTTAGGGTTAGTTTTAACACAGTTTAATTCAGTAAATGGATTTAACAACAAAGCGCAGTAACTGAGGGGATACTGCGCTTCTTTTTTTTTGTAATACTTATCTTAATCTATCTGCGTTTTTTACCAATTGCTCATCTTTATAAATACCTAATGCAGCCAATACCAAAAATACAGGGATGGACAAGCTAATTAAAGCAGTTAAATCGGTATTGGATTCTGTAAATGTTTTGCTTGAATTGTAGTATAAAAAAATATTCAATAATGAAACAGACAGTACAATCAAGCTAATCAACAATTGTCTTTTTCTGTCTTTATACATAAAAATACATACCAATGTAGCCACGCAAATTGCAATCGTTAAAATGGCGTTTAAACTGCCTTTAGCTGCTGTATATTCAACCCATTCTTTTACATTGGTTTCTGCGTTTAGCTTATTGCCACTGAAGAAAGAGAATTTTAAACTAAGCGCACTCATTGCGGCAGCCAACAATAACCAAATACTTTGTATTCTTTGTAGCATAGCTAATGAATTAGATTAGCCCATTTCTGGGTAAAGGATGAATTGTTCCATGAATTCGTTTACTTGATTACGAACTGCGCCAATAATTTGAACGTCTTCTGCATTCATTAATACCCGATCAATTGAGTCTACAATAAAAGGCATATGTGTTTCAGTCATACCACGAGTTGTAACTGCAGCAACCCCAAAACGGATACCTGAAGTTACAAAGGCAGACTTGTCATCGTAAGGGACCATGTTTTTATTGGCAGTAATGTCGGCTAGTACCAAAGCTTGTTCTGCTTTTTTACCACTGATATTTTTGTTTCTTAAGTCTATCAACATTAAATGGTTATCGGTACCACCACTAATAATATGGTAACCTTTATTTACAAATGCTTTAGCCATAGCTTGTGCATTTTTTTGAACCTGCTGTTGGTAAACTAAAAACTCATCCGATAAAATTTCACCAAAAGCCACTGCTTTTGCCGCAATGACATGTTGCAATGGACCTCCTTGAATACCAGGAAACACAGCCATATCTAATAAGTTGCTCATCATTCTGATATTTCCTTTTACATCTTTTAATCCCCAAGGATTTTCAAAATCTTTGTTCATCATAATGATGCCTCCTCTTGGTCCACGCAAAGTTTTATGCGTAGTAGAAGTTACAAAATGACAGTGTTCAAAAGGAGAGTTCAATAATTTTTTTGCAATCAAACCCGCTGGGTGTGCTATATCGGCCAACACTAAAGCACCTACTTCGTCTGCTACTTTTCTAATTCGTGCGTAATCCCAATCTCTGCTGTAAGCACTAGCGCCACAATAAATTAGTTTAGGTTTTACTTCACGGGCTTTTGCTTCTAACATTTCATAATCAATTAGGCCTTCTTCTCTGGTAACACCATAAAAATGGGGTTGGTATAATTTACCAGAGTAATTTACCGCACTACCGTGCGTTAAGTGACCACCCATACTAAGGTCTAAGCCTAAAGTTGCATCACCTGGTTGTAAAACCGCTAAAGCAACCGCAGCGTTTGCCTGCGCACCACTATGGGGCTGTACGTTTGCATATTCAACACCAAAAATTTCTTTTAAACGATCAATGGCCAATTGTTCAGTTTGGTCTACAATTTCACATCCTGCATAATACCTTCTGCCAGGATACCCTTCTGCGTATTTATTGGTCATTACATTACCCATTGCCTGCATTACTTGAAGGCTGGTGAAATTTTCAGAAGCAATTAGCTCAATTCCGTGGCGCTGTCTTTCTAACTCTTTTCTAATTAGGTCAAAAACCAGTGTATCTCTCTGCATGAAGTGTATTTTTGCCAAATTTACGCGTTATTTACTATTTTACAGCCCCATTTGGCCGATATAGATAGGAATAAGTGAGAATCGGACATGGATAAATTACCTCCCAATGAAAGCTATTATACCAGTTGCGGGTGCAGGAACTAAACTAAGACCGCATACCTATACACAACCTAAAGCCCTCATTCCTATTGCAGGAAAGACCATCTTAAGTTTTATTGTAGATCAATTAAGAGATGCGGGCATCACAGAGTTTATTTTTATTGTTGGATACTTAGGTGAAAAAATTCAAGATTACGTTAAACAAACCTATCCAGATTTAACCACGCATTTTGTTTTTCAAAATGAAAGACAGGGAACAGGACATGCCATTGAGTTAACTAAGAACATTGTAGGTGAAGATGAAGTATTTGTTGTTTTAGGAGATACCATTTGCGAATACGATGTAAAAGAAGTAGTGGATAGTCCTTATAGTATGTTGGGGGTAAAAAAAGTAGATGATCCAAGAAATTTTGGCGTGGCTTCTATTGATGAAGAAGGATTTATTGAGCAAGTTGTAGAAAAACCTTCTATTCCTAAAAGCAATATGGCGTTGGTTGGATTGTATAAAATTAAAGAGACGCATTTTTTGTTTGAATGTCTGCATCATTTATTTATGCAAGACATTAAAACACAAGGAGAGTATAACTTAACCGATGCGTTGGATTGCATGATTAAAAGGGGAGCCAAATTTCAATCATTTAAAGTGAAGAGTTGGTTCGATTGCGGCAAAAAAGAAAGCCTCTTAGAAAGCAACGCTACACTGCTAAAAAAGTTTGGTGGAAATATTCAATATATACATGATTTTAAAGACACGATTATTATACCCCCAGTAAGTATTGCGCCTGGTTGTGATATTTCACATTCTATAATTGGGCCACATGTTGCTATAGGAGCCAATACTACAGTAAAACATTCTATCATACGCGATAGCATCATTGGTTCTTATACCAATTTATTCGAAGTGGTTTTAGACAATTCATTAATTGGAAGCGATGCTTCTGTAAAAGGCTTGAGCAGAAGTTTAAATATTGGAGACAATACGGAAATTGATTTTGGTTAAATCAATTTAATAGAACCAACACAGGCATTAAATTCAGCTACCATTTCTGTTACAATTTCTCCAGCTGTTTTTATTTCATTTATTAAAGCAGCTACTTGACCTATTTCTAATTCACCTTCTGAAAGGTCTCCTTCGAACATGCCTTTTTTGGCTCGGGCTCTACCTAATAAATGAGTCAATTCCGCTTCGTCTGCTCCTCTATGTTCTGCAGCTGCAACTTGATTAAAAAAATCGTTTTTTAATAATCGAACGGGCACCAATTTTTTCATACTCAATTGAGTGTCTCCTTCACCGGCTTTTATAACTGCTTCTTTAAATTGCATATGAGAAGATGCTTCATGGCTGCATACAAAACGACTACCTACTTGAACCCCATCTGCGCCTAATGCTATTGCTGCATACATTTGCTGTCCTGTTGCAATTCCACCAGCAGCAATTAATGGAATCTGAATTTGTTTTTTTACTGCGGGTATCAAAACAAGGGTAGTGGTTTCTTCTCTACCATTATGCCCTCCTGCTTCAAAACCTTCCGCAACTACTGCATCACAACCCGCATCTTGTGCTTTCAATGCAAATTTGGAACTACTTACCACATGTACTACTTTAATTCCATGTTGTTTAAATAATGGGGTATAGGTTTTAGGATTACCCGCACTAGTAAAAACAATAGGTACTTTTTCATCAATAATTATCTGCACAATTGCTCCAAGGTCTGGATATAATAAAGGGATATTTACTGCAAATGGTAAATTGGTTGCCAATTTGCATTGTTGAATATGTTCCCTTAAAACATCAGGATACATGGAACCTGCTCCAATAATTCCTAATCCACCTGCATTGCTAACTGCACTTGCTAATTTCCAACCACTAGCCCAAATCATTCCGGCCTGAATAATTGGATATTTAATTCCAAATAACTGAGTAATAGCTGAAGGGTTGCCAGTTAATTGCATAGGTATTATTTATGTAAGTAAAAGGAGTTAGCCTGAGACAAACAAGTAACCACTAAATCGTTGATGCAAACATGGGCAGGTAATGTAGAAGCATAATAAATTATTGCTGCAATATCTTTTGCTTCCAATGCTTTATATCCATCATAAACTGCATTGGCTTTTTGATCGTCTCCTTTAAATCTTACTAACGAAAACTCCGTTTCTGCGGCGCCAGGATGAATGGCAGTTACTTTAATTTGATGTGGCAATAAATCGATACGCATGGCTTTGCTGATGGCATCAACTGCATGCTTTGATGCACAATATCCGTTCCCGTCTTTGTACACTTCTTTGCCCGCAGTAGAACCTATATTAATGATATGACCATTCTTTTTGGCAATCATGAAAGGCAGTACCGCTTTTGTTACATACATAAGCCCTTTAACATTGGTATCAAGCATGGTATCCCAATCGTCTAAATTGGCCAACTCAAAAGAGTCTCTTCCCAATGCCAACCCTGCATTATTTAACAACACATCAATCGAATGCCATTCAGCAGGCAAACTATTAATTGCAGCAAAAACCGCTTCTTTATTTTGTACGTCAAAGCAAAGCGTATGTATTTGAACAGGGTACTTATTTTGTAAAGTACCAGCAAGTTCGGTTAGTCTGTCTTGTCTTCTTCCTGTAATAATACAGTTCCAACCAGCAGCAGCAAAATGTTCAGCAGTTGCTTTACCAAAACCAGCCGTAGCGCCAGTAATAAAAATTGTTTTTGTCATAGGTGCAAAAATAAACTATCTAATAAGTACAGCCGTACCTTTTTTATAAACACGCTTACCTAAATAGTCTATACCCTCTGCTTGAAACACATAAGTTCCAGAAGGTTGTGGTTCCCCTTTATAAGTGCCATCCCATCCTTTATTTAATTCGGTGGATGTATAAATGCGCTGTCCCCATCTATTGAAAATGGTGAAATAATTCAATTTTGTTATACCTACCGTAACGGGTCTTAAAACATCATTTTTACCATCTCCATTGGGTGTAAATCCAGATGGAATAAATATTTCAGGCCCACCCACAAATACTTTTACTTTCATTTGGTCTTCCCCAAAACAACCTCCGTCACCGGTTACCCTTACCGTGTAGGTTATTGAGTCGGTACCTGCAGGTAAAGTAACAATGGGATTGGCAATGGTAGGATCGCTAAGCCCAGTTGTAGGAGACCAACTAAATTGTCCCAAGCCTGATGCGTTTAACTGAACAGGTTGGTCTGGTAAAGCTACTGTATCTGGCCCTGCATTTACTACAATGGGTGGAACCACTCTTACGATGATGGTATCTGTAACCGATTTATTGCAGCCCAAAGTATCTGAAACAGTTAAGGTGTAAGCAGTAGTTTTAGAAGGGCCTGCTAATGGATTCAAGGTAGTTGAATTAATCATTGAATTGGTTGGGACCCATTGAAAACTACTACCAATAATAGTTGCAGGCAGGTTAAGTCTATTACCAAAACAAATGACCGTATCTGCTCCTACCGACACCTGTGGATAAGGCGCTACATTGATTCGTACGGAATCTCTTGCTTGGCAATACCCTAAGTTCGCAGTAACATAATATGTTTCATTTTGCAGTGGAGCTAACCTCGGAAATTTAACCGGATCAACAAGTGCACCCGAAGTAGAAGTCCATTGATAACTTAAAGCATCGCTTACCGTTTGTAATTGAATGGTATCTGTTTGGCAAATGGTTGCGGAAGGACCTGCATCTACCGAAATAAAATCTAACACATTCACCGTTACCGTATCCTGATTAATACATCCATTGTTGTTGAGCGTAATAATATACCGGGTTGTATCAACTGGATAAACCAATGGGTTCGCAATATTTCTATTTGAAATTCTTGATAAACTTCCAGGTATATCTGTGGTCCAGTTAATGGTTCCAGCACCAATATTGGCAAATAAAGGAAGGGTGTCTATACTGCAAATTAGGGTGTCTTTAAAAGCCAAGTTTAGTAAGGGCTTGTCTAAAACAACAAATGGTTTAGTGATGCTGTCTATGCAACCTTTACTATTGGTAACCACCAATGTTACATTGGTATTTACTGGTGCAGGATATTTCCAAGTACTGTCTTTTGCAATAGTAGTATCAGCAAGGGTAGTATTGTCTCCAAAATTCCATCTCCAACTATTTACTGTTCCGTATTGGCTAACTGTGGCGTCTTTAAAATTGTATTCGTTAATAAAGCAGGTTCCAGTAACTGTAAAATCTGGAGCAAACCCAGGGTAAATACGCACTTCTGCAAAAGCAGAGTCTTGACATCCCCCCGTATTGGTCACTTTTAATTTTAATTGATAAGTTCCAGTGTCTGCATATGTATAAGTAGGGGTAGGATCAGTTGAAATATCTGTAGTGCTGTTGGTTACCCCAAAATCCCAGAGATAATTAGACACAGAACCGGATGATTCATTTTGAAAACTCAATGTAAAACCGTTGCAAGTGATATAAGTAGGTTTAAGGTCTGCAGCAGATAAAGAACAGTCTGCAACTTGAATATGAATTTCTTTTCTGGTTTCTCCAATTTTAATTCCATTTCTAAATTCACTGGCACAAACGGCAACAATGTATTCTCCTGGAATGCCAGGAGCAATACCACTAATTAAACCAGTGACAGGATTAATAGTAACGTTAGCTGACATGGGTGTAGTTCCTGTATAGGGGGGCTGATAAGGTACGCCTGCATACGGTGGATTGGATGGAGGATTCGGCTGCGGTGCTCCTTGACCGCCTCCAGTTAGTCCTGTGCACAATGCATATGATAAACTGTCGCCATCGGCATCTGTTGCACTAAAGTCAAAAGTAAAGGGAGAATTGAAACATACAATGGCTGTATCTCTTTGTGCATACACTGGACTACTGTTTTTAGCAAAACTAGTTCCATTAATAATCCCAGGGATGGTATTGGTATAACTTACGCCAATGGTTGCAGAAATAGCACCTACATTGGCAATATTGGCAATTCTACAACAACGTTGAACAGCTAATGTATACCCTTCTGCAATATTGAGTAAATCAACTTCAACTGTATAACGGTCAATGATATAACAAACTTTTGGTCTTGAACTTAAACAAGGGTCATAGGTTGTTTTATCAGGATTATCTGTTCCACTTAAAGGAACAGTTCTGGTTTCAATTAGTGCATTGGAAGCGCCATTAAAAATTCCAATATGTACAACAGCATCTCTTTGATTTTGAGTTGAGTTGCAATCTAAATATTGCCTTACGGTAATTCTATACCTTGAACTATTGGCAATGGATCCATCTCCAATATATTCGTATTGAATCCACCCCCCTTTTAAATGCGCGGCATTGAGTTGGAAGAGTAATACACTACAAAAAATGAATAAAAGAAATTTCCTAAACATACTGCAAAGCAAGTTAAAGCAATAAGAACCAAAAAAAGGATTGTAGGTTGCCTGAACTCCTAAAAAACCGTTAAAGCAATCATTATCTTATTAATACAGCGGTCCCTTTTTTGTAAATAATTTTTCCAGTAAAGTCTTTTCCTTCTGCTTGAAATATATAGGTTCCAATAGGTTGTTGTTCACCATTAAAAATTCCATTCCAACCTTTACCCATTTCGGCGGTACTAAAAATGAGTTGGCCCCAGCGATTATAGATTTTGAAATAATTTAGCTGAGCTATACCAATAGGAATGGGTCTTAATACATCATTTTTCCCATCCCCATTGGGTGTAAAGCCAGAGGGGATATAAATAGCTGGACCACCTTTGTAAACCAATACTTTAATGAAATCTTCGCCAAAGCAATTGTTGCCATTATGAGCCCTTATTCTGTAAACAATTGAATCAATATTGCTGCCCAACTGCGCAATGGGGTTGGCAATGGTTGGGTCAGACAATCCAGTAATAGGAAACCATTGAAAATTTGCTGCACCTGTTGCATTTAATTGCAAGGGTTGATTGGTGCTGACTACTGTATCATTGCCTGCGAAAATAATAGGCTTGGGGGCAACTTGAACCAAGATGCTGTCTACTACGGTTTTAGGGCAACCCAATGTGTCGGAAACGCGTAAAAAATAACGGGTTGTTTTAGCAGGGGCAACCAATGGTTGCAAAGAATTGGAATTAAACATATTTAGCGATGGAAACCATTGGAAGCTCGACCCAGTAATGGTTGCATTCAATTGCACCCTATTGCCAAAACAAATAAGGGTGTCGTTGCTTGTATTAGCAATAGGATAGGGTACTGTTTTTATATCAATGCTGTCTTTGTCTTGACATTTGCCCAGGTTGGCAGTAACATAATAAGTAGTATTGCCATTGGGTTTTACGAAAGGATTTTTAACAGCAGCAATGGTTTCGTTTAAATTATTGGTCCATTGATATTGAAGCGCATCACTTTTAACACGCAATTGAATAGTATCAGTTAAACAAATAGTGCTGTCTATTCCAGCTGTTACTTTAATAAAAGGCAATACGTTAACTCTAATGGTATCTTTACTAATGCAGCCATTGTTGTTAATGCTCACAATATATTGGGTAGTGTCTTTTGGATATACAATTACATTGGACGAATTGGTATTACTGATATGGAGATTGGGCTCCCAATTAAATATTCCAGAACTATTAATATTGATGGGTAAACTATCTATGCTACAAATTAATGTGTCTTTAAAGGGCACTTGTAATAAAGGTTTTTCAGAAACCAACAATGCACGCTTTATTGTATCAATACAACCCTTAGAATCACCAACAATCAATTGCACTGTTTTAAGGGAAGGAATGGCGTATTTGTAATTGGCATTTTTTAATCTCGACGTATCATTTAAAACAGCTTCATCTCCAAAATTCCATTTCCAAAAATTAATGCTGCCATAAACAGAACTGCTTAAATCTGAAAAAGTATATGGGTTTAAAAAACAACTTCCAACAATGTTGAATGCAGGCTTAAATCCAGGGAACACTCGAACTTCAACACTATCAGTGCCAATACAACCCTTGGGGCCCGTAACAGTTAAGAATGCTTTATAAACACCGGTGTCTTTATAAGTATGTTGAACAGAACCAGATTGAGGATGAGTATTATTGATTGAATCACCAAAGCTCCAAACATAATTGGTAATGGCAGAAGAGCTGGATTCATTTTCGAATAGCACCGTAAAATTATCACATTGAATAATTTTATCGGGTAAATTGGCTTCAATAAAATCACAGCCTTGCACAGCCATTATAAAATCTTTTCGATGTTCTGCAAACGGTCTTCCATTTCTCCATTCAGTTATACAAACATTTACCACATAGTTTCCCGGAGGGGGAGCAATCCCGCTGATAATGCCAGTTGCTGGGTCTATTGTTACATTTGCTCCCAGTGGTTCTGTTCCGCTGAATGGAGCGCGATACGGAAGCGGAATTTGTGAAAGTGTATTGGGCGGCTGAGTATTAGTGCCACCACCACCTGGTGAGCTAAACGCATCGCAAAAACTATAAGTAAGTGAATCGCTATCGGGATCTATTGCACCAAAATCTAACGTGAATTTTTTTTGTGAGCAAATTAATGCAGTGTCTTTAACATTAAATTGAGGGCTACTATTGGTACCACCAGCTAATGCAATTCTCCCCGGAATCTTGGTTACATAATTACTTCCAACACTTACAGGAACAGATAAATTGGTAATGAAATCTACTCTGCAGCAACCCAATCTAGAAAGCGTATACCCAATTACACTATTGGGCAACACAATAGATGCAGAATACAAAGCAACTTGGTAGCAGGCGCCCACATTACCTACCAAACAAGGGAATGCAGCCGTATTTAAACTGATGGTGTTTACTTCGGTAATTCTTGGTAAAGGCAACGATCTAAAAAGGATATCACCTTCATATATTCCAACAGTTGCCTGTTCAGATTCTAAAGAAGGTCCTGAAGAATTACATTCCCTAAACAAACGAAGGGTGATGGTATAAATACTGTTGGCTGCATTAGAAGAGTCTGGTCCTGCATAGGTATAATACAGCTCACCACCCGCTATATGTCTTGCAAATGAAAGAGTACTGCTCAGTACCATCAAAAGCAATAAACAATATATTTTCATATTAAGGAATCAAATGAATGAACCTAGATAAATGTTGGTTCATTTCATGGGGCGCTTCAAGCATGCCCATATGGCCAACACCCTCTATAACTTCAAGATACGAATTAATAGGAACTGTTGCCTGCTCTTGAATATCTGTTAAAGGAGCAGCAATATCTTCGGGTCCGGCAACAAACAAAACAGGGTATTGGGCCAATTCTAGCACGGCTGTTTTATTGGTTCTTTCCATCATGGCTTTGGTATAAGCAACCAATACCCCTGTTTCAAATGCTTTACTTTTTTCAACTAATTGATCAATAACTGTGGCTTGTGTTGCTTTAAACTGTTTGCCAAATAAATTGGGAATGCTGGCTTTGAAAAAAGTATAGCCACCGTTTTCTTTAAGAAACTGAATACTTTTTTGGCGTACTAATTTTTTTTCATCGCTATCTGCATATGCAGTACTATGCACTAGTCCAAGGCCAAGTAATTTAGAAGGAAATAGTTTTGCAAATGCTAAACTAATATATCCTCCCATGCTATGCCCCAACAGCATACAAGCAGTTAAATTTTCTGCTATCAACAATTCATTTATACTTCGGGCCAACGATTCCATGCTCATATTGGGCAACCATTGTTCCAACCCTTTTAGAGTGATGGTAGATTTTCCCGATCCAGGTAAGTCAGGAACAATGAGTAAGCAATGAGCTGATAAGACTGCAATTTGGTTTTCCCAAATTTGACTGTCTTCTCCATATCCATGCAACAATACTACAGGGGTTCCCTTTCCGTATACTGCATAAGATAGTTGGTAATCAGTATTATTAAGTTGTTTTTGAATTGCTTGCATGAGCACTTTTTTTGTAGAAGTAAACTACAACAAAAAAAGCAGCAAGGGCAGCAGCAATTTTGAAGATCAGGTCTCCGTACCGCACATAAAAAGTAATCGTCTGCTCAACAGGAATAGCCATTTTAATAGACCCTCTTTTATCCCATGCTAAAGATTGTACTATTTCTCCGCGAGGATTTATAAATGCAGAGATTCCCGTGTTAGCAGATCGAGCAATCCATCTTCTGTTTTCGATGGCCCTTAGTTTTGCATAATACAAATGTTGTTGGTGCCCAGGTGTATTGCCCCACCATCCATCATTGGTCATAATGGCCAACATGGTTGCTCCGCTTTTAACATAGTTGGTAACATATTCACCATAAATACTTTCATAACAGATGATGGGCGCTGCATAAAGTTGTGCAATATGGTCTCTAAAAACAACGGCTGTATCAGAAGTGCCATATCCACCTGTAGAGCCACCGAACTGTTCAAAAATGGGCGCCATAAAACGTAAAAAAGAAGGCAGTGATTCAACACCTGGCACCAATTTACTTTTGTTATAGTACACTGGTGCTTTGTTGGCCCTTAAACTAACGGCTGCATTAAATGCATCGTAATAAATTCCATCATTTGTTTTTCTAGCCGTTTTAGTTGCAGCAGTTGTTCCATATTGTTTAAAGGTTTCAATACCCGAAACCAATTGTAAAGAAGGATGTGCTGCTAGAAACTGAAAAATGGGTTGATAATATTGATTCCCTTTTATATTGTCTTGCCAATCTGCTGCACTCATGGCGGTTTCGGGCCAAATAACCATGGTGGTATTGCTGTCTATGGCATTCACAGAGAGTTGCACCAATCGGTTTACTTGATCGGCAGTTGTTAAACTTTCAAATTTTTGATAGGGATCAATATTGGGTTGAACTACTACCACATTTGTTTTCTCGGTTACAATGCTTTTGGTGGGCATTAATTGTAGACTAGTGAAAACCAACATTGCAATAATTGCAACAGCAATGCTGCTATAATAAATAGCCCATTTTTTGTTTACATCTTTTACAGCAACCATACTCCGAAAAACGAGGAGGTTAATAGTCCATATCAGCAACGATCCACCCCCAACACCAGTGTATTCGTACCACTGAATGTATTGGGTGAAAGCGCTTAACCCATTTCCCAAGGTAAGCCAGGGCCAGCTGATGCTCCAGTTTAAATGGACCCATTCAAAAGTTAACCAAAAAACAACCAATGCCCATTGACTCAAAGATTCAGAAAAGTGCTGACGCATTTTGATAAAGCCCCACCAAGGAATGCACATTAAAGTAGTGTTGATTATAATTGCTGCTACTGCACCAAACCCAGTTGAATTCCAAAGCCACCAAGTAGTACCAGTATTCCAAATCAATAAACTCAATGCCACATACCTTAATAATGGAAAGGATTTACCTTTTTGATGGGCCAATAATAATAAGGGCACCCAAGCAAACAATAAACCAATGGTTAATGCCGTATTGGGCCAAGCACTGGTTAACAATAACCCAGATAAAAGGCTTAAGGTAAGCGGATGTAAATAAGTCCACTTGTTCAGTGCCATGGCGATGAATTATTTTCTGCTGTAATTAGGCGCTTCCTTGGTAATATCTACATCGTGTGCATGGCTTTCTTTCATACCTGCGTTGGTGATTTTTACAAAACTGGCTTTTTGTAAAGTAGGAATATCTTTTGCACCACAGTATCCCATACCCGATCTTAAACCACCTACATATTGATAAATAATTTCACTCAAATTTCCTTTGTAAGCAACACGACCTTCAATTCCTTCAGGAACATATTTTTTAATATCTGCTTCTACGTCTTGAAAATAACGATCGCCACTTCCTTGACTCATTGCACCTAAGCTGCCCATGCCTCTGTATTCTTTGAACTTTCTGCCTTCGTAAATAATGGTATCGCCAGGGCTTTCTTCTACACCAGCAAATACACTTCCCATCATCACCATATTGGCACCCGCAGCTAAAGCTTTAACCATATCACCGGTATAGCGAATACCACCATCGGCAATCACTGGAATGCCTTTGGCTTTCAACGCTTTAGTAGCTTCCATAATGGCAGTTAATTGCGGAACACCAGCACCAGCAACAATTCTAGTAGTGCAAATAGAACCAGGACCAATTCCTACTTTAACACAATCGGCACCAGCTTCAGCCAATGCTTTTGCACCAGCGCCTGTTCCTACATTGCCCGCAATGATGGGTAGTTTTTTAAAGTTTTTTCTAAGGGCTTTTAATGCTTCAATTACCCCTTTGCTGTGTCCATGTGCAGAGTCTAATGTTACAATATCTACCCCCACGTGTTGCAACGCAGCTGCACGATCCATTAAGTCTTTGGTAATGCCTAAAGCAGCACCAACGCGCAATCGGCCAATACTATCTTTTACTGCATGTGGGAAATTGCGAATTTGTAAAATATCACGGTAAGTAATTAAACCAATCAATTTCCCTTGCTTGTTAACAACAGGTAATTTTTCAATTTTATATCGGCGAAGAATATTCTCCGCTTTTTTCATATCGGTACCTTCAGGAGCAGTCACCAAGTTTTCCTTGGTCATTACTTCTTTTACTTTTTTCTTGTAATCGGTTTCAAAACGTAAATCTCTATTGGTTAAAATGCCTACTAGTTTTCCACCATTGTCTACCACCGGTATGCCTCCAATTTTGTTTTCTCTCATCAACTTCAAAGCATCTCCAATAGTGGCATCAATTAATAGTGTAATAGGATCAATGATCATTCCACTTTCGCTGCGCTTAACTTTTCTTACTTGCTCAGCTTGTCTCTCAATGCTCATATTCTTGTGCAATATGCCTAAGCCACCTTCTCTTGCCAATGCAATAGCCAAGTTGGCTTCAGTAACAGTGTCCATTGCAGCAGAAAGGATGGGAACATTGATGATAATATCCTTGGTTAAATGCGTACTGATATTTACGTCTCTGGGTAAAATATCGCTGTAAGCGGGCATTAAAAGTACATCGTCAAATGTTAGGCCTTCGCCAAATAATCTAGGGGAGTTACTACCGTTGGTAGCGCTTTTGAGATTTGTTGCCATGTGCAAAGATAGTAGATGGGCTAAATTCCTTCCAAAAATATTTCTGTTAACTTCGCCAGCTATTATTGTAAGCAGTTAGCATGGAATCCCAATTAATGAATGCCAATCACCGTTTTTTTACTTTTCAATTTGGGTTACTCTGCGTAAGCAATTTCCTTTTTTCCGCCAGTTTTAATATGATGATTCCCGAATTACCCGGTTATTTAACCAAGATTGGGGGAGCGGAGTACAAGGGATTAATCATTGCTTTATTTACTTTAATGGCGGGCATTTCTAGGCCATTTAGTGGAAAATTAACCGATACCATTGGTAGGGTTCCGGTGATGGTATTTGGCTCTTTGGTATGTGTAGTATGTAGTTTATTGTATCCGGTACTAACATCTGTTGTTGGGTTTTTGTTGTTGCGATTTGTACATGGATTTTCAACTGGGTTTAAACCCACTGCAACAGCTGCATATGGGGCAGACGTAGTTCATGAATCTAGAAGGGGAGAAGCCATGGGTGCATTGGCCATTGGATATACCATTGGTGCGTCAGCAGGTCCTATGTTGGGTAGCTATTTGGTTAATTATTTCGGCTACGATATCATGTTTTATGTATCGGCTTTTTTAGCATTGGGTTCGGTTATTATCTTATACAATGTAAAAGAAACCCTACCCAAAGCCACACGTTTTAAAGCAGCGCATTTAAAAATTAATCAAACAGAAATTTTTGATGCATCGGCCATACGACCCGCTTTAATTACCTTATTACTGTGTTTTTCTATAGGAACTGTTTTAACTGTAGCGCCCGATTTTAGTGAGCATTTAGGATTGCATAATAAAGGCATATTTTTTGCCTTTTTTACCGTAGCATCTTTGTTTATTCGTTTTGTTGCAGGTAAAATATCAGATAAATATGGAAGGGTGCCTGTATTAATAGGATCTACTGCAGTATTGGTAGTAGCAATGATTATTTTGTCGTTGTCTCATTCAGTAACCATGATGTTGGTTGGGGCTGTTTTATATGGATTAAGTTGGGGCATTAATAGCCCAGTTATTACGGCATGGACGGTAGATCTTTGTGAACCGGTTAATCGAGGAAAAGCCATTGCTTCCATGTACATTGCTTTAGAAGTAGGTATTGGAACGGGCGCCCTTTTTTCAGGTTGGATTTATCATAATCAATCCACGCAATTTGTATATGCTTTTTTAACGCCGGGCATTTTGGCTTTTATTGCTTTCGCTTTATTGATTAGGTGGAATAGAAAGCGGGCATTAGCGTAAAGAATCTTCCTGGCAGCACTTGAATAACTTGTTGTAATTCTAACTGTAAAAGTAAACTAGATAAACTGCCAATCCCGAGCCCAGTCAATTGCAACAATTCATCCATCGAAAAAATTTCTTGTTGCTTCATTAAAGTAATGAATGCTTTTTGTTCTGCGGACAATGAAGGGCTAGTTGCAACCCAATTTAATTGCAGCATGAGTTCTTCTGGATTAGTATAAATAGCCGCCTTATTTTCTTGAATTAATTTTAAACAACCCCTACTTCTTTGATCGGTTATTTTGCCCGGCACAGCAATTACTTCTCGGTGGTATTGCAAAGCAAAATCTGCAGTAATCATGCTCCCCCCTTTTAATGCAGTTTCAACAACAAGGGTTGCATCTGCTAAGCCAGCAACCACTCTGTTGCGTTTAGGAAAATTGTATTTCTCTGCAATGGTTTTGCAATTAAATTCGGTAAGTAGCCCGCCTTGTTTCAACATTTTTTTGGCCAATGGTTTATTGGGTGGTGGATATATTTCGTCTAACCCATGCGCCAATACGCCCACCGTATTGAAACCATTTAACAACGCAGTTTGGTGAGCAATGGTATCAATCCCCAACGCAAGACCACTTACTATTAAAACATCTTTTGGTAAAGCTTGTAAGCAATTTTCAATTATATAATGACCATAAGGCGTAGGCATTCTGGTACCCACAATGCTGAGAATTTTAATTGCATTTAAATTGGCAGTTCCTTTATAATACAATAGGGTAGGCGCATCGGGGCATTCCAATAATTTTTTCGGGTAGTTTTTATCGGTGATAAACAAAGGGGTTATCTGGTGCTTTTGAATAAATGCATATTCTGCATCTACCATTAAAGGATTATTCCATTGAAGAATTTCTTTGACCATTTTTTCGCCAATTCCTTTTACTACGAGCAATTCTTTTTTAGAAGCGCTAAAAATATTTTTTGACAATTCAAATTCGGCCAACAATGCTCTTCTGGTAATAGGACCAATAGAAGGAATGAATGTAAAGGCAATATTGTACCAGCAATCACTATGCATAAAAAGCTTTAGATAAAGCTAGTTTTTTGCTGGAGCGATTACAGCCGTATAAATACTTAGAGCCCCGTTATTTCCACGGAAGTTCTTCTGTTTTTAGCTCTGCCTTCTGGGATTTCATTTGATGCTATGGGTTTACTGCTACCAAAGCCTTGGTAACTTAACCTGTTTTTTTCAATCCCCTGTTCAATTAAATAATTTACAATGGCCAATGCTCTATTAGCAGATAATTTTTTATTCTCCTCTTCTTTACCGGTATTGTCGGTATGACCGCTTATTAGAACTTGGATGGTATTGTTTTCTTTTAATAAGGCAACCAATCTATTTAATTCTATAGAAGCCGATTGGGGTAATACTGATGAGTTCGAAGCAAACTCAATATTCTTGAAAGTAAATGTAGCGTTCATGGTGATAGGCTCTAAGGCAATATTTTTAACGTATACACTGTCTGCTTCTTTGTTGGCCAATGAGTATAATTCTGTGAAGGGTAAATAACCTTTTCTGTTCACAGAAAAAGTATAGTCACGGCCAACAGGTAAAGTGATAAAGTACATGCCTGTTTCATCTGTTTGAATTTTCATCAATACAGATTGATCTTGATTATTAATGAGTTCAACTGAAGAGGGTAATTTTTTGCCATTGCTTTTATCGGTCACAATTCCTTTTAAATACAAGGTTCTAATAGGCCTGATATTGTTTCGTAAGGCAAAGCGATACAAGTCTAATTCACCCTTACCTTCTGCGCGGTCACTGGCATAGTAAGCAGTAAGCCCATCTGCAGAAACAGCTAAGCTTCCTTCATTTTCTATGGTATTGATGGGGTAACCTAAATTTTCAGGGGTACCCCATTCCCCATTATTATTTTTTCTTAGGATAAATAAATCGGAACCCCCATAACCAGGATGACCATCAGAAGTAAAATACAAGGTTTGATTGTCTGCGTGTATAAATGGTGCTTGGTCGTCTCCTGGCGTATTAATTTGGGCACCCATATTTTTGGCAGTAGTCCATTTTCCATTGGGTAAACGTTCGCTAAAATACAAGTCTCTTCCTCCATAACCACCCGGTCTACTGCTGCTAAAATAAAGGGTTCGTTTATCGGGGCTTAAAGTAGGGGCACTTTCCCAAAATTCCGTATTAATGGCTGGTCCTAAATTTTCTGGATCACTCCATCCTTGTGGAGTGGAATACGCAATATATAAATCAAAGTTGTCGTATCCTCTTTCAGCAAATCGGCCCGCAAACAACATCCATTCACCATCTTGCGAAACAGTGATGGCACCTTTTTGCGGTTCTTCATTTATGTCTCCACCAATAGGTATTGCTTTAGAAAACTGTTTTGCAATAAAAGTGCTTGAATAAAAATCTTCACGCATATATTTCCCTCTTCTGGTAAATACCAATAAGCTATCAGTTACGGTAACAGAAGGGTAGTATTCGGAAAAAGCAGAATTAACACTATCGCCTAAATTTTCTGGTGCAAAATAATAATTAGACAACTCTTTGTTTTTTTCTGCATAGTCTAAAGCAAATTGATAAGTCTTTTTTCTGTACGAAGCACTCCTTATGCTATTGGTATTTAGTTTAGGGTTTTCTAAAAACTGATTCACCGCAGATAGTGCAGCATCAAAGTTTCCATTGCCCGCAAGATTAATTGAATACGGTAGATAGTAAGGTTTAAAATAATTAGGGTCTTTTGCTTTACCCAGTTCATACATTTGAACAGAACGTTTGTATTGTTTTAATTGGCCCAATACGCCGGCTAAAGAAAGGTAAGCGTCTACAAAATTGGTATCAGTTTTAATGCAATCTAAGAGAATTGGAACTGCAGTTTTATAATCATCTTCTTTTAGTAAATCAATGGCTCTATCGTAAAGCGCCAATGCTTTTTTATTTACTTTTTCCGGATCATATTGCTGCGCAAATAAATGGGAGATTCCAAAAATTACAATTGTAAATAATAAAGCCTTTTTCATTGGCAACAAGTTCGTAAAAATAATAACCCATTGTTGTTAAAAATAACCTACAAAAAACCCGGCACTTGGCCGGGTTAGATAAAGGATTTTAAAATGGATTGTTTTTAGAATGTTTTTGTTCCATTGGGTTGAAAACTAAAACGGAAAGTATAATAACGTTGGGTATTTAATTTAATTGCATCAGAAGCTGTTGTAGCAGGAGTAGTTCCTCCTTTGTAGTAGTTCAAAATTTCTACTTTGGCATATTTACCAGAAGCTGTTCTTACTACTAATACACGACCAGGAATTGGCGTTACCAATTGGTTAATACCATCATAAACATACCAGCCTCTATTGCTTCCTGTGGTAATAGCAAAAGCCGAAGGCGCATTGTCTGTTCTAAAACTAGAGTCTGCAGGAATGGTTTTTAAATCGTTGAATAAACCTACAAATACAAAGGCTCCTGCTCCACCTGGTCCACTGTTTCCGCTATTGGTAGCAATAGTGGTTCCTTTGAAAGCAAGGTCCCATTTATTACTAGCACTGTCAGAAGCAGGAACTATTTTATTGGTTTCTAAACTGTAAAAAGTGTAACGACCCGCACCATAAGGAAATCCACCTGTAGGAGGTGCACCTGGGGTAATACCAATAATGGTATCTGCTGGTAAGTCTTTTACTGTAATGGTTTCAACTACAGCACTGGTACCACTGTTGTCGTCTTTGGAACAGGCAACTAAACTAACTACAATGCCGAACACAAAAATCATCTGTTTCATCTTGCTCATTATTTAGGATTTTTATTTAAAAAATTATAGGATATACTTAGATAAAATGTTCTACCAGGTAAGTTGGGTAAATTCAATACATCGGTATAGTTCAATGCATTGTCTATGCCCGCTTGAACAGAAAGGCCATTGTTAAAATTTTGGCCTGCTGCCATATTCAATTGAATATATCCTTTCGCAAAAGCATCATTCGTATTGAAAATGCCATTGCCATCTGTATCAGTGGTGGCCCAACTACTTCTATACAAGGCACGGGTATTGGCAAAAAAGTTTTGGTAGTCGTATTGTAATTTTAAATTGGCCATATGCTTGCTTCTATTAGGCAAGCCTACGTATTCACTTCTGTCCATCTTTCTACTGAACCCATTTTGATCTCTTGTAAAAACTTTACCATCGTTAATGGCACTAATTTCAGCTTGATCTCCAGTAAGAAGCAATTGATAGCCTGCAGACAATGACCATTGTTTGTTGTAACGGAATTTGATATCGGTTTCAATTCCTTGGGTAAATGCATTTTTTACATTGAGGTAACTAAAAATTTGTGCACCTCCTGTTTTGTATGCAACCAGTCTGCTGTCGATTAAATTTTCTATAATATTTCTAAAAATATTGGCGGTTATATGCCATTGTTCATTTTGATAACTGCCCCCCAAATTAAATCCGGTAGAAAATTCGGGTTGTAAATTACTGAGTTGATAAAAGGATGGTTCTAAGCTACTGATTTGACCGATTCTATTGAGTTCGTTAATAATTTTCTGTGCTTCTACCGAACCAAATACACTGTAACTACCCGCAGCAGTATTGGTGAAATTTAAATAGAGCTGTCTAAAATCTGGGGCTTTGAAACCTCTGCCAACACTGGCTTTCAACGAAATATTTGTATTGACTTTATATTGTAAGGCCAGCTTAGGACTAAATGCGGCTGCAAATAATTCGTTGTGGTCGTAACGGGCACCGCTAATAAATGTTAGTTTGTTCAATGCCCTCCATTCCGACTGAAGATAAATATATCCGATTCTATTGGTTTTAATGCTGGTACTATTATCGTATCTAGTACTGTTGGCTGTTTCATGAATATATCCACCTCCTAAATTGAATTCTACTTGTTTGTTTACATGAACATCCGTTTGATTCTCAATTCTGGCAAACTGTTGTTTAAAAACGTCTAAATAGGGAACACCATTGTCTGAAATCAGTTCCTGAGAAGACTGAAATTGCGTGCCATATACACGAGTGGTATTTTTTACTTGGTCATTTATTTTATGCGACACTTGTAAAGTAGCATTGAGGTCCTTATTTTTTTCTACGCCAATAGAATTAATTGAATTGCCATTGTTTATTACCGTAATATTATTCTTAATGGTTTCACTGTTGTGTCTAATATTGAAACTTAAGTTGGTGCGATCGTTAAAGCGATAACCCAAATTATGTTGTTGGGTAAATCTTTCAATAGGAGCTACACTTCTTTCTCTACTATTGGGTCTAATGCTGAAGCCATCTGTTCTGTAGAAATTACCAAACCCTTGATAATTGATTTTGTTGGTTCTTATAGAACCTTTCAAACCAAAATCGGCTGTATTATAAGTGCCATATCGAGCACTAACCCCTAAAGTGTTTTTTCTAGACTTGTCGGTGATGATATTAATAACACCAGCCATTGCCTCACTTCCGTATAAGCTTGAAGATGGGCCTCTTACAATTTCAATCTGTTTAATATTTCCTACGGTAATACGCTTTAAGTCTAGTACTCCGCTCATTCTCCCAATTAGGGGCTCACCATCAATCAAAATAAGGGTATAATCTGGATTAAGCCCTTGCATGCTAACCCCTGTTCCGAAACCATTGGTCATAAATAAACCCGTTTGCTCTGAAAGAATATCAGATAAACGCAAAGACCCAGCTTGTTGAATGGTTTTTTGAGAAATAATTTGAACAGGTACAGCAATATTACTCAGTGCTCTTTCTGTTTTGGTAGCAGTAAAAACAGTGATGGCACCATTGCCCGATAAAGTATCTTGTTGTTGAGCAAAAACGGTAGTAAAAAAACAACTTGAAATAGCCGAAAGGAACATCCACTTCATCATACCCACTTATTGTGAGTGCAAAGTTGCTTGATCATAAATGGTTAATTGTCATCAAACTGTAGAACCGCTTTCAACAAAATCTTTTTGACAATAGAATGACAAAGCTCCAATAATTACTAAGGAATATTTAAATACTTGTGTACCTGTAAACTCAGCCTCCATTGCGGGTTTGCTTGAATATAGTCTAAAATAAATGGAGTCATTTCAGCTGCTTTATCCCATTCTGGTTGAAGGTATAATTTGCAAGAAGGATTCACTAAAGCAGCATATTTTTCGGCCCATGCAAAATCGTGTTTATTAAAAACCACCACTTTTAATTCATGTGCTTTAACAATCACTTCATCTAGTGGTGCTTTAAATTTTTTGGGCGATAAACAAATCCAATCCCAATGGCCGCTTAAGGGCGAAGATCCCGATGTTTCAATATTGGTTTCAAAACCTGCAGCATGTAAAGCATTGGTTAATGCATCTAGTTGGTGCATCAAGGGTTCTCCTCCAGTAACAACAGCCAATGTTCCAGGGTGTGAACTTGCTTTTGCAACTATTTCGTCAATAGATACCATCGGATGTTTTGATGCATCCCAACTGTCTTTTACATCGCACCACACACAGCCAACATCGCAACCACCCAAACGAATAAAATAAGCAGCCCTACCTTGGTGTGCACCTTCACCCTGAAGCGTATAAAAAGCTTCCATTAACGGTAATTGTAAAGTAGTATCTATGGCTATGCTCATTATCCTCTATTATTTTGGTAAGCCTGTAAAGTGTTTTTGAGTAAACCAGCAATAGTCATCAACCCAACTCCTCCAGGAACAGGAGTTATAGCACTGGCTTTGGGTGCTACTTCATGGTACAGCACATCTCCCTTAATTCTAAAACCTTTTTTTGCAGTGGCATCATCTATACGGGTAATACCCACGTCTATAATTACGGCTCCTTCTTTAACCATTTCAGCAGTAACAAATTCTGGCTTACCCAATGCAGCTACTACAATATCAGCCTGCAAGCAAAGTTCTTTTAAGTTAGGGGTATGCGAATGACAAAGGGTAACGGTGCAATTGCCTTGAGGGATATTGCTACTTAATAGAATACTCATAGGTCTTCCTACAATATTGCTTCTACCTATTACCACCGCATGTTTTCCTTTTGTGTCAATATTATAATGAGCTAACAACAGTATAATTCCATAAGGGGTAGCAGGAATAAAAGTGGGTAAACCTTGAACGAGTCTTCCAATATTACTCGGATGAAATCCATCCACATCTTTTCTTGGGTCAATGGTTTCGATTACTTTTTCTTCACTAATATGCTTAGGTAAAGGCAATTGTACCAAAATGCCGTCTATATCGGGGTTGTTATTGAGGGATTGGATGGTTCCTAAAAGGGTAGCTTCGTCCGTTTGTGCGTCGAGTCTTATTAAGGTAGACTCAAAACCAGTCTCTTCGCAGTTTTTTACTTTACTGGCCACATAGGTTTCACTAGCTCCATTATTTCCGACCAAAATAGCGGCTAAATGTGGGGCAGGCTTCCCTTTTTTAACTAATTCGGCAGTTTCTGCCTTTAAAACTTCTTTTACAGCGGCCGCAGCCAGCTTGCCATCTAATACTAACATTCGGCAAAATTACCACAATTAAGGGGGAATGGTCAAAAAATAGCTTTGTAGAGTCATTAGTATCAGTATTAAGAAAAAGATAATTTATATAGACGGTAGTATTAGAAAATTTCCTACATTAGCGGTATTGTTAAATCCTTTAACAATTTTTGTAAAACTAAAACTTAACACATGAGAAAAAGTCTGACACTGTTGGCGTTTGCGTTGTTGTGTACCATAACAACCTTCGCTCAAACAGTCCTCGTGCAGGGGCAGGTGACCGATGATCGCGGTCCAGTGCCTAACGCAACCGTGCAGGAAAAAGGCACAAAAAACATCACACGTGCCGATGAGCTGGGTAAATTCAGCTTTAAAGTGAAGCAAGGATCTCTAGTTGTGGTAACTGCCGTAGGCCATGCGCCATTCGAGTTTGCCGCAACTACTGGATACCAAAATGTTAAAATAACCACTTTAGCTGGAGAGTTAGAGGAAGTATTTGTAACAAGTGCTTTCGGCGTAAAAAAATCACAGAGAACAACTCCTTTTAGTTCTCAAGTAATTAACGATGAGAAGCTGAATGTAATTCGTCAGCCCAACTTAAACAACGCATTAGCGGGTAAAGTTGCTGGGGTACAATTCAGAGGTCAGTCTTCTGCTAAATTGAACGATCAGGGTTTTCTACGTATCAGAGGTGGAGGATCATTAAGTGATCAAGGTGCTATCTATATTGTTGATGGTACTATCACCAACTCTTTCGATATCAACCCAGATGATGTTGAAGATATCACTGTATTAAAAGGTGCTAACGCAACAGCATTATTTGGTAGCCGCGCTGGTAACGGTGCCATTGTGGTTACTACCAAAAAAGGCAGAGCATCCAAAGGCATTGGTGTTGAAGTAAACCAATCTACTACATTTGACAAAGCTGCTTTCATGCCGAACTACCAAAATGAATATGGTGGTGGTGATGGTGGTTGGTTAACTTTTACCTATAACCCAACTATGCCAGCAGAATGGCAAGCGTTAAATGGTAAGCGTTACCGCGATTTTACCGATGATGCTTCTTGGGGACCAAAAATTGATGGTTCTGAGTATATTCCTTGGTATGCATTTATTCCAGGTCATTCAAGATCAGGAAAAACGGCCAGCTTTACTCCTCAACCAAACAATGCAAGAGATTTTTGGAACACAGGTGTTACTGCTAATACCAATGTAAGTTTCTCTCAAAGCAATGGCGCTGGTCAAAGCTTAAGGGTTTCTTATACCAACCAGAACATTAAGGGTATGTTGCCTAATTCAAAGTCTTTAAGACATAACTTAAATGCCAATTTCTCAATGGATTTAGGCAGCATTTTTACCATTGGAGCAAATTTGACATATACCAGTCAAGTCATTTCTGGTGATTTTACTGATGGATATGCCAATAACGCTTCTGGTAACTTTAGCCAGTGGTTTCACAGAGATTTGGACATGAGTATTTTAAAAGAATTATCTGGAATCAGAACGCCAATAGGAACCATTCCTTCATGGAATTTCCGCAGAAATCCAGGAGCTTGGAGTGCTGCTGCACCTCAGAACAGTGTTTGGGCTGGTAACTACTGGTATAATCCTTTTACCTATTTTGAGAACATTCAACGTGATCAACGTCGTGATCGTTTATATGGAGACATCAACTTAACTGTTAAGTTTTCTAAAAACTTAAAGTTCAAGGGTAGCATCCGTAAGGATCAGTTCAATGGAAACGTAGAAAATATTAATCCTAATATTCTTCAATCTTCTGCGGGACAATCAGGAATTCTTGCATCTTATGCTACAAGTAACACCATCAATAATGAGTGGAACTTTGAAGGTATTTTGTCTTACAATAATACTTTTGGAGACTTCATAGTAGCGGCGAATGTGGGTGCGAACCGTTTGAATATTCGCAACAGAGCAGTATCCATGAATACCAACCAAGGATTAAACGTACCTGGTTTATATGCAATTTCAAATTCCAAAGCAGTACCTTCTATTTCAAATGGTAGATCTGACCAACAAGCAAATTCTTTGTTTGCATTTGGAGATGTAGAATATAGAAAGTTCCTAAGTTTAACTTGGGCAGTTCGTAACGACTGGTTCTCTACTTTACCAACTTCAAATAATTCATTGTTGTCACCTTCAGTAGGTGGTGCATTTGTATTTTCTGAGTTTACTAAGAGCGCATTGCCTTGGTTGAACTTTGGTAAAGCGTTTGCATCATGGGGTAAGAAACCTAAGACTTTGAACCCTTATGCATTAAACTTGAACTACTCAGTTAATCCATTATTATGGGGTACTAACTTCTTAATGGGAACTCCTGATGGATCTCCTGATGCTAACTTACGTGGTGCTTTAACTACTACTTGGGAAGCAGGTTTAGATTTGCGTTTTGCGAAGAACAAAGTACGCATGAATCTTACTTATTATAACGAGAACAACAGAGACGAACCTCTAGGAGTTGCTGTTTCTGGTGTTTCAGGTTTTACTTCTCAAACCATCAATGCTGCATGGGTTAGCCGTTCTGGTCTTGAATTGGAATTGGGTGTAGACCTAATGAAGAGGAAAAACTTTAACTGGACAGTAAATACTACTGTTGCCTACTTATTAGACAATAAAGTAAGAGCGTTGGCTCCAGGTTTAACCAGTTACACGCTAGCAGGTGGTGCTTTTGGAACTCGTTTTGCACGTGCTTTCCATTTTGTGGGTGAGCAGTGGGGTATGTTAAGAGGTGGTGGAATTGCGCGTAATGCAGCTGGCCAACCATTGATTACTACCAATGGATTCAGTGGAGGTTTAGGTTGGTACCAAAGAGATGCAACTAAAGATTGGGGTAGTGTAGTACCAAAGTTAACTGGAGGTTTACAAAACTTCTTTACTTACAAAAACTTCAACCTTGCTTTAACTTTCGATTACCAATTTGGTGGACGTTTCTTCTCTCTATCTGAGAATTGGGGAACTTTTTCTGGATTGTTAGACGAAACAGCAGGATTGAACGACAAGGGTAACCCTAAGCGTGATCCAGTTTCAGCAGGTGGTGGTGTTCGTGTAACTGGTGTTGATGCTAGAGACGGAAGAACTCCAGTTGATATTTATGTTGATGCCTATGATTATTTCCACCAATTTTACTTCCAGCAAATTGCTGAACCATTTGTACACAAATTGTCTTATGCAAAATTGCGCGAGTTAAGTGTTGGATATTCTATTCCAACTCAAAAACTAGGGAAGTTTGGTAAATCAATCCAAGGTGCATCAGTTGCTTTAACTGCACGTAATTTATTCTTTATCTTCAGAGACTCTAAAAACTTTGACCCATCTGAAATCAGTGGCGTACAAGGGGAAGATGGTCAAATGCCAGGTACAAGAACAATTGGATTTAACGTTAAGGTAACATTCTAAAACCCTAAAACATTTATCATGAAAAGTATGAATATAAAAAAAGCTGTGCTGTCGTTAGGGGTTTGTGCCACTTTAGTGGTAGGTTGTAGCAAGGGTATTAGTGATTTTGGTGATATTAACCGAAATCCAAATGCAACAACCGTTCCTATTACTTCAGCCTTATTAACCAACGTATTAGCCGGAGTGGGTGGTAACGTTTGGGGAAATGGAATCAACACTTCTGCAGGATTATACGCGCAGTATATGTCTGAAACCCAGTACACCGATGCGTCTCGTTATGCTACACCAACACTTAACTGGGATGGTTTTTATGCTGGGCCTCTGTACGATTTACAGAATATCATCAATACCAATACTGACCCAGCCACAGCTGCAACTGCAGCTCAGTTTGGTGCAAACGCCAACCAAATTGCCATTGCGAGAATTTTAAAGGCGTATTATTTTGCTGTTTTAACAGATGCGTACGGTGATATTCCTTATTCTCAAGCATTGAAAGGTAATGGTACCATTCCTTACGATAAGCAGGAGACCATTTACCCTGCATTAATTGCTGAATTAAAAGCGGCGAATGCACAGTTTACTACTGGTACTGCAGTTCAGGGCGATATCATGTATGCTGGAAATACAACTAAATGGAAAAAGTTTGCAAACTCTTTAATTGCTACTTTGGCATTGCGTATTTCTAAAGCAAACCCAACTTTGGGTAGAGCTGAATTTGCCGCAGCTGTTGCTGGTGGTGTAATTGATGCGAATACAGATAACGCTTCCATTACTTATCCTGGAGGTAACTATAATAACCCAGTATATGCTTATTATGTAATTACCCAGCGTTTTGACTATGCGATAAGTGCAACTATAGCAGATAAATTAACTGCTTTGGGCGATCCTCGTATTGATAAGTTTGCTAATAATCCAAAGGGTTTTCCTTATGGTTTAACTAGAGCAGATGCATTGGCATGGCAAACCACCAATCCAAGTTTTGGATTCTTGTTTGCTTACACTGCTACTCCTCAAACTATGCCGTTGAGCTTGATTTCTGCTGGTCAAATGTTTTTGGCGAGGGCAGAAGGGGCTAAATTGGGATGGACCACTGAAAATGCAACTACCATGTACAACAATGGTGTAACTGCAGAAATGAACAGATGGGGTATTACCAATGCAGGAGCAATCTCAGCATACTTAGCACAACCTTCAGTTGCTTTAACTGGCACTGCAGCAGACAATGCTAAAATTGGTGAGCAGCGTTGGTTAGCTCATTATCCTGATGGTTTACAAGGATGGTCTGAGTGGAGAAGAACTGGATTCCCTGCTTTAACTCCTGCACCTGGTGCTGGAAAAGCAATTCCAAGAAGACTTCCTTATGGTCCAAACGAACCTTTATATAACCCAACCAATTATGCCGCAGCTGCAGCGTTGTATAACACCAACTCTCAGGATGCTAAAATGTGGTGGGATAAATAGTTAGTTTTTCATTCTCAGTTTTAATTCTCATGGGGGGCCTGTATTCTTACGGGCCCCTTTCTTTTTGAATATGGAAATCAGGTTTTTAAGCCCTACTTTTGGCACTCAAAATTCATGTATGGAACAGCAACCCAACAACCAATTAAATATAGAAATTTCAGAAGAAGTAGCTGAAGGAGCTTATGCCAACCTCGCCATTATTACCCATAGCAATGCAGAGTTTGTAATCGACTTTGTAAACGTAATGCCCGGCACGCCTAAAAGCAAAGTAAAGTCTCGTATTATTTTTACGCCCATGCATGCCAAGCGCTTCATGAAAGCACTAGAAGAAAATATTACTCGTTTTGAAGAAGCCAATGGGGCTATTCAAGACTTGGAGCAGATTGAAATACCGATGCATTTTGGCGGGCCTACTGCGCAAGCATAACATCATAATGTAATAGTTAGGGTTTCAAAAAAATTGTTTCGTTCGCTGCCCTGAATTGCTTTATTATTATTTAGAAATACATTAGTATTTATCGGTTAGCAATTCAGAAATGCTCACTTCACAATTTTTTTGAAACCCTTTTTATTGCTCAATTCAATTATTGATTAAGCTTACGCCTCACTCAAAAATTACTTCACGGTATTTATAAAATGTTCTCTCGGTATTTTTTTCAAACTTCCCCTTACCATATCATTTTTATGTTGCTGAAATCAACTATTGCTTGGTTTTGCATATTGCTTACGCCGTTCAATGTTATTTTGGTGTGAACCATTCGTATGTTGGGTGAGTGTCAAACTTTTTAATTTTTAATACACCTTGTCTCATTGAAAGATAAAGGACTTCATTGTCAATCAAGATGGACGATGGATACAATATACCCCAATAGAAAGGGGACTTTAAAATTCTATTGGTTTTAAATCTTTTCCAAGCTTAAAAATATATTGACTTCCTACGATTAACTTTTCGTTGTTATGATCGGCAATCAGTTTGGGAATATCATATAAATTGGAAACTGATTGGGTTTTCCATAAACCATTGACTTTAAATATTTCAATTATTTTTCCAAAATACATTCCTTCAATTGCATATATTTTTGATTGGAATTCAAAAAAATTATTAATAGTTATTCCTTTTTGAATTGTATTTAATAGTTGAATTTACATCACACAACGACAATAATCAATAATTCATTTTTGAACTTTGAAGTCTGTTCCAATTTTATTCACCCCAAAAAAAGAACTTTAATGAAATGGCCAAATAAGAAAAAATAAGTTCATCTTCTTTCAAAACTTGCAAGGAAAAGTAATGCTAAGCATAGACAGATGTATGAGGGGATGCTTTAGTAATTTAAATATTGGTGATGCATCTTTCATAAACATGCGAAAACGAGCATTTCAGGATTGCTCAACGGTACTTACAAATGCATTGATAAATTATTTTAAAGCAATACTGGGTAGCGAGTGAAGCAAGTTTATGAAAGACACATGAATTTGAATGAATTATTAAAGCATCCCCTCATCCGCAAAACTAAAATACCCTTCATTACTCACAATAATATGATCTGTAACGATGATGTCTAAAAAAGCAGCGGCATTTTTTATTTTACGGGTCAACATTTCGTCTGCATGGCTGGGTTTTAGGTTGCCGCTGGGGTGGTTATGACATAGAATAATGCCTGTGGCATTGTGCTCTAGTGCTCGTTTTAAAATGATGCGAGGGTCGGCCACGGTTCCGGTGATACCACCTTCGCTAATAATTTCGAAGTGGATGATTCGGTTGGCCCTATTCAAAAGCACAATAGCAAACACTTCCCTTTGTAAATATTGCATACTGGCTTGCAAATAAGAAGCCACGTCTTTGCTGCTGCTGACTTGTTTTTTCTGAATAGTGTCCGATTGCCTTCTTAGGCCCAATTCAAGGGAAGCGGCTATGGCAATGGCTTTGGCTTCGCCGAGTCCTTTAATTTTGAGGTTCACCAGTTCTTTCACACTTAATGTGGCCAACTTGTGTAAGTTGTTTTCGGTAGCATTTAATAAATGTTTGGCAATATCGTTCGCGCTTAAAAATGCATTCCCTGAATTAATTAAAATGGTCAATAGCTCAGCATTAGATAAAGCCGCAGAACCCTTTTGCATCAGCTTCTTGCGAGGTTGATCATCCATCGCCCAATCCTTAATAGAAAATTTCCTCATATTATAAACATTAGTTAAATCAAAATACAAAAACCATTTTGAATTAAATACCTTTGCGCCTTACCCACAATTATATGAATCCTTCTGTTAAAATTTTTTCTGGTACAGGTTCGCAAAAATTGGCCGAGAAAATAGCGCAACGCTTTGGAGCAACCATCGGTAAAATCAATATCCAAAAATTCAGTGACGGCGAGTTTCAGCCCGTTTTTTTAGAGAGTATCCGTGGAGATTATGTTTTTTTAGTGCAAAGCACATATGCTCCCACCGATAACTTAATGGAATTGTTGTTGATGATTGATGCAGCCAAAAGGGCAAGTGCTTATAAAGTAATTGCAGTAATACCTTATTATGGATTTGCCCGTCAAGACCGCAAAGACAAACCAAGGGTGGCCATTGGAGCAAAATTGATTGCCACATTATTAGAAGCAGCAGGCGCAGACAGAATCATTACGATGGATCTACACGCAGCTCAAATTCAAGGCTTCTTTGATGTACCAGTGGATCACTTAGATAGTTCAGCTATTTTTATCCCATACATAGAACAATTAAAGCTAGAGAACCTGGCTTTTGCCGCACCAGATGTAGGCAGCACCAACCGTGTTCGTGAAATAGCCAGCTATTTTAACGCCGAAATGGTTATTTGCGATAAACACCGCAAAAGAGCAAATGAAATTGCTAGTATGGTGGTAATTGGAGATGTAGCGGGTAAAGACATTGTATTGGTAGATGATATTTGTGACACAGGCGGAACCCTTGCCAAGGCTGCAGGCTTGCTCAAAGAAAAAGGAGCCAGAAGCGTACGCGCATTAATTACACACCCTGTTTTAAGCGGAAACGCCTATGAAAACATTGAAAACAGTGTGTTAGAAGAGCTAGTAGTATGCGATACCATCCCGTTAAGGAAGGAATCGGCTAAAATTAAAGCCATTTCGGTGGCCGATTTGTTTGCCATAGCTATTCGGAATGCCTATGAAAACAAGAGTATTACCAGTCTTTTCATTCATTCTCAGTTAAAAGGACGTAATAAGTAAGATTTTCCTTACTTTTGCCGTCCAAAAAATAAATACAATGAATACAATTACAATCGAAGGTGTTCTGAGGACCGAACATGGCAAAAAAGCCGCCCGCCAGATTCGCTCTCAAGAAAACGTGCCAGGTGTAATTTACGGGGGTGCGGAGGAGATTAATTTCTATGCTCCAGCTAAGGCATTTAAGCCATTAGTATACACTGGTGAATTCCAATTGGCAGAAGTTTCAGTAGGTGGAAAAAAATACAAGTGTATTTTGAAAGACCTACAGTTTGATAAAGTTACAGACAGCTTAATCCACGTAGACTTATTAGAGCTAGTAGACAATAAAAAAGTAATTGCAACATTACCATTGAAGTTTACTGGCGTATCTGTAGGTGTTAAAGGTGGTGGTAAGTTGGTAACTAAAATGAAGTCTTTAAAAATTAAAGCACTTCCTAAGGACCTAACTTCTACTATTGAAGTAGATATTACTAGCTTAGAGTTAAACGGAAATATTCGTGTTGAAGATGTTAAGACTCCAAATATGGAAATCTTGAACTCACCACGTATTCCAATTGCATCAGTAGTAATGACTCGTCAGTTAAAGCAGGAAGAAGCAACAGCTGCAAAAGACGAGAAAAAGAAATAATTATCCAACCATTGATAGTTTGGTCCCGATTGCTTGCATTCGGGACTTTTTTTTATACCCTAATGCAGCAATTTTAAGCCAACATTATTTGAACAAGGGAACAGTAAAAAAGAAAGTACTGCCAATACCCAACTCACTAATGGCCCAGATTTCTCCGTTGTTTTTGTCGAGGAATTCTTTACACAGTTTTAAACCTAAACCTGTGCCTCTTTCTTTATCGGTACCGTGGGTAGATTGAATGGCGTCTGAAGTAAACAGCATTTCTAATTGTTCTTGAGGCATTCCCATACCCGTATCTCTAATAGAGATGGTTAATTCTTTGTTGTTGGTAGAATGATTAAAAACAATCAGGTGTTTTTTATTGCTGAACTTGATGGCATTCGATAATAAATTTCGAACAACTAATTTTAAATGATCAGGGTCCATCCAAACGGTTTCTTCAAATGGCTGAAATTGAATTTGTAATTCTTTGGCCTGCCATTGTTGCTTTAATAAATCGATGACTTCTTGAATAACTATGGAAGCACTCACCGCCTGTGGCTTAGTAATGATTCCATTTAATTGGCTTTGACTCCAGGTAAGCAAGTTGTTCATATTGTCTTGCAACTGGTCTATCTGTTTGGTGAAATGATGAGAGAGGTCGTGAAATTCTTCCTTAGAAATATAGGCTCTATTTACTAAATCTAGAGTGCTTTTAAGTTGTGCAATAGGAGAGCGAAGGTCGTGTGCAATAATAGAGAATAGTTTCTCCTTGGTTTTATTGAGGGCTTCTAATTCAGCATTTTTTTGTTCAATGGCTTTTTGTGCAGCCATCTGTTCAAACTTAAAATATTGCAAAGCAACAATAAACGATATTAGGGCACAAACTACATTAAAAAGAACTCTGCCATTAGATACAGAATCATACATGGCTGGGTTGAAAGCCGCGTCGTACCTGATCCAGAAGAAACAAAGGGCATTCACTGCTGTAATAAAAACGATGAATTTTGTTTCGGTATAATAAATGATGGCTACAATAATATTCACCAGCAGGAGTAGTTCGTTGCCATTTCTAAACAAAATACACTGCGTAGTAAAAATGGCCGTAGTAACAATGATAACTAAAAAGCGAGCCAACTGGTATTTCTGTCTAAACTGCGTAATCAAAATTAAAACGCCACCAGCAAATAGGGTGAAATTAAGTGAAGCCAACAAGTACTTTGCGTCAAAAAAATTAACGATAGAGAAATAAAGAAACAAAGGAAGCCCCAATGTAACTACGAGGTTGGTAACCTGCGTTTTTTTCTTCTCTAAAAATACCAACTCATCAGTAACACCAATATTGGCGATGGCATTCCAGAGTTTAATAATGAAGCTGATCACAATAAGGGGTATTGTTAAAGTTCAAATATACCATTAATGAGGAATAATTACAATTTGGAATTGGCTTGCTTGTTAACAGCCATTACTTTTGCAAAGCATGAACAAATTTTTAATCATAGGCTTAGGAAATATAGGGGAGGAGTACAAGCATACTCGCCACAATATTGGTTTTGATGTATTGGATGCATTTGTTCGCAAGCACAATGGATTTTTTAAGAACGATCGCTTAGCCGATATAGCCGAAGTAAAATGGAAGGGTAAAACTTTTATTTGCATAAAGCCTACTACCTATATGAACTTGAGTGGGCGGGCATTTAAATACTGGTTAGACAAAGAAAAAATAGACATACCACAAACCTTAACCATTGTAGACGATTTGGCATTGCCATTAAATAAATTGCGTTTAAGGGGATCGGGAAGCGATGCAGGGCACAATGGCCTAAAAGATATTCAACTGATACTCGGCACCGATCAATACCCCAAACTTAGATTTGGAATTGGTAATAATTTTCCCAAGGGCAGACAGGTAGACTTTGTTTTGGGCAAATGGCTGGCAGAAGAACAATACATGGTGAACCAAAAAATAGTCGCTTGCGGAGACATTATTGAATCATTTGCAGCCATTGGGTTAGAAAAAACCATGAATATGGCAAATAATTTAAGCTTTACATAATAAAGGGCCCTCTTTCATAGTTATTAGTGTTGGAACATAATGAGCTGTACTATGAAAATATTTTGCGTTGGCCGAAATTATGCCGATCATGCAAAAGAACTTGGCAACGCCGTACCGGAGGAGCCGGTGATTTTCATGAAACCCAAGACTGCGTTATTGCAGCCTAATACGCCATTTTATTACCCCCAGTTTTCGAACGAGTTACATTACGAAATAGAACTGATTTTGCGCATAGCAAAAAACGGTAAATACATACCCGAGAATCAAGCCAGTAAATACTATGATGCCATTTCGGTAGGCATCGATTTCACGGCCAGAGACGTACAAGCCAATTTAAAAAAGAAAGGACTTCCATGGGAGAAAGCCAAAGCCTGGGACAACTCAGCGGTAGCAGGCAATTGGATATTGCTGTCGAATGAAATGCTGACTAATCCTATTCATTTCTCATTGAACAAGAATGGAGAGCAAGTGCAGTTGGGCAATACACAAGACATGATATTTTCTTTTGACCATATTGTTTCACATATATCACAGTATTTCTCATTGAACATAGGAGACATGATTTATACTGGAACACCGGCAGGAGTGGGAGAATGTGTATCAGGAGATGTTTTGGAAGGATACTTGGAAACGCAAAAAATGTTTGAACTCGAAATTAAATAATGTTAACACCCAGCATATTATTACAGGCTTATAAACTCATGATGACTGCAAAGTCTATGAATGAGACCTACGATGCCAATCGTGCGGTTTGTAAATATGTGCATTCCACTTCCAGAGGACACGAAGCCATACAATTGGCGACGGGTCTGCAATTGGAGCCCTGCGATTGGGTGAGCCCATACTATAGAGACGACAGCTTAATGCTGGCAGTAGGCTTTACTCCCTACGAATTAATGCTGCAATTATTGGCGAAGCAAGACGATCCATTCTCCGGAGGACGATCTTACTATTGCCACCCCAGTAGCAAAGACGAAACCCGACCATCCATTATACACCAGAGTAGTGCCACAGGCATGCAAGCCATACCCACCACGGGATTGGCGCAAGGGGTGCAACATTTAGAAAAGAATTTACCGGGTCGATTAAGAAAATCGGAAGACGGTAGATCACCCGTTGTAGTATGTTCATTGGGCGATGGTTGTATGAGTGAAGGAGAAGTGAGTGAGGCATTGCAGTTTGCGGTATTAAAGCAATTGCCTATTGTATATTTAGTTCAAGACAACCAGTGGAGCATTAGTGCCACAGCAGATGAAATAAGAACCATGAATGCCTATGAATATGCATGTGGTTTTAAGGGATTGAAGCGAATGCAAGTAGACGGCAGCGATTTCATGCGTTGTTTTGAAACCATGGAGCAGGCGGTGAACTATGCAAGGAACGAGCGCAAACCCGTATTGGTTCACGCTAAAGTACCCTTATTAGGCCACCATACCAGTGGGGTAAGAAAAGAATTTTACCGCAGCCGCGAAGACTTATTAAAACACGGCTTATACGATCCACTCCCTAAATTAAGATTACTCTTAACAGGGGTTGGCTTTACCGATTCAGAAATTAATCAGATAGAAGCAGACGCATTAGACCTGGTATTGGAAGATTTTAAAAGAGCCCAAGCCGCAGCAGAACCAGATATTAGATCGGTAGAAGAACATGTATTTGTACCCACACCCGTAAGAGAAGAGAAAGGAGAAAGAATGCCGAAGGGAGCAGAGCGCATACTCATGGTAGACGCTGCTTTGCACGCTATAGACGAACTAATGGAAGAACACGAAGAAGCCATTTTATATGGTCAAGACGTGGGCGGAAGATTGGGCGGCGTATTTAGAGAAGCCGCAACACTGGCAGAAAAATACGGAGAGAACCGCGTATTCAACACAGCCATACAAGAAGCATACATCATAGGATCAACCGTGGGCTTATCGGCCATGGGCATGAAACCAATTGTAGAAATACAGTTTGGCGATTATATTTATCCAGGCTTTAATCAGTTGGTAACCGAAGTATCGAAGTCCTGCTATTTATCGAACGGAAAATATCCCGTACAAATGTTGCTGCGCGTGCCAGTAGGCGCATACGGCGGCGGCGGACCATACCATAGCGGAAGCATCGAAAGTACGTTGTTAAGCATCAAAGGAATTAAAGTAGTGTATCCATCTAATGCGGCGGATATGAAGGGATTGATGAAAGCCGCTTTCTTAGACCCCAACCCCGTGATTATGCTGGAGCACAAGGGACTCTATTGGAGCAAAGTACCTGGAACGGATGATGCCCGCACAACAGAACCATCCAAGGATTATATATTGCCATTGGGCAAAGCCAATATTATTGTGCCGGCCAATATAGAGAGCGTAAGAAGAGGAGAGACCATTTGTGTAATCACTTATGGAATGGGTGTGTATTGGGCCAAAGCAGCCGCACAACGCTATCCAGGGCAAGTAGAAATTGTAGACTTAAGAACCTTATTCCCACTAGACGAAGACACGATATTTAACGCAGTTAAAAGACACGGAAAAGTATTGGTGTTAAGTGAGGAACAACAGAATAATTCATTTGCAGAAGCACTATCACTGCGAATTTCTAACGATTGCTACCATTTTTTAGACGCCAAAGTAGAAGTAATGGGCGCCAAAAACTTACCCGCAGTGCCCATTAATGTGGCATTAGAATCGGCCATGTTACCTACTGCCAACAAAGTAGCCGAAAGAATCGGCAAATTGTTGAACTACTAGCTTTTTCTTTTTAGCTAAACCCCTTATATTTGCACCCCGAATAAGATATTCCGGCGAGGTAGCTCAGTTGGTTAGAGCGCAGGATTCATAACCCTGAGGTGATGGGTTCAATTCCCATCCTCGCTACAAAGCCCCGACATTGCAAGATGTTGGGGCTTTTGCGTTCAAGGCAGCGTCGCGAGCTTGCTCGCGTAAGCTGATGAAGGACGCAAAAGACAGCGGTTGCTTTGCAACCGCGGGGCTTTATTAAGCCCCCCACCAGAAAGTCGGAGCAACGTAGTTGCGACGACAATTCCTCGTTTGAGAAGTAGACAATTCCTCACCCCATCTAGATGCGCACGAAAAAATTCACTCCAATTTTTCGTCATATTAAACTTTATTCATAAATTGAATTACCCCAATTTATTCCTTCCCCAATTATTTCGTTTGTAATTCATTACTGACCCTGTAAAATTATGCATGGGAGTCATGGAGCATTGCTATGAAATAAATGAAAAATGTATATCTGTATTTACGAAACAACAATTCAAAAACTATAATAATAAACTGCTCAATTATAAAGCTATCATTTTCTTTTTCAAAGTTTGAATAGCATATATTTTAGTGTTAGCAAATATTTTAAAGTATCTATATGAACAAAATTTTGATAATAATTTTACTATTTCTTTCTACTTCTTGTAAAGCACAAACTTTAATTAACCACAAAATAGAGTTTACATCAGATTTAAGAGATTTTAATACTTTACCAGCACTTCGTGAAATATTAAAAGATGTTGAGATAATTGCACTAGGTGAAAATACTCACGGGCTTGGAGAAGTTTTCAGGGTTAAATCAGACTTGGTCAAGTTCTTGCATAAAGAATTAGGGTTTAATTTAATTCTTTTCGAATCGGGTTTTGGTGACGGTGCTTTAGCTTGGGAACAATTTGATTCTTTATCAACTAAAGATTTAACATTATCATTCACTTCAAACTTTTACTATCATTCTAAGGAGATTTTAGAATTAATGGAGTATGTCAAATCTCAAGATAAAAAATTAAAGATTCAAGGTTTTGATTGCCAGCCTCAACAAAATTTTTTAATAAATCGAATGTCTCAAATATTAATGCCAATTGATTCTGTATTTGCAAAGTCAGTAAAAGTGAAATTTAGAAATTTCAATAAACTGTATCAATATGAAAATGACAAAGACACAATACGTTTTTACAAGCAAAGAGATGAATTCGTCTCATTTCTGGATACGTATACTAAAATAATGAAAGAAAATGAAAAAAGGCTGTTGAAATCAGGAACAACTCAAAATGAAATAGAAGCCCTTAAAAAATCTAATCAAATTTTTAAAGACACCTATTCAAAAATTGAATTTGGAAGTATGATGGGCTGGCCTATTTCTGCCAATATTCGGGATAAATCTTTATTTGAAACAATTAAATGGTTCAAAGAAAATAATCCCGAAGCAAAAATCATAATTTGGGCACAAAATAGTCATATCGAGAATAAGCCCAAACCAAACAACAGCGTGAATTGGATGGGACACAGCTTAAAAGAAACCTACGTTAACAAATATTATTCATTGGGAGTTGATGTATACAGTGGTAAGAATCTTGATTATAATAGAAGTTTTGACTTTGAGCATAATGATAAGAATTACTTAGCTTATCACTTAAATCGATTCAATAGAGAAGCATTTATTTTGAACTTAAGGAATTATAAGCAAAATAATTTTATTAATGAATCTTTATTGGGAATGGAAAGTGGAGGAAATACTGCGAGGTTTATTGCAAAAGAACGATTTGATGGAATACTATTCGTAAAATATAGCAATATACCTCAACTAATAAAAGATAAATAAAACGATTTGCTAACATCGGTTTGGCAATATGGCGGATGAAATGCTAAAATATAGTTCAGTTCTTCGATTGAACTTTTACACAAAACTGAATATTTGTGCTTCGATTTACGCCACATCGCCAAGCCCGAAACCGTTATCGGCTATTCTAAGATCGACAGTACTAAACAATAAACAGACAGAAATGAAATTAACAACAGTCTTATTTTTTAGCATTCTATCCATTTTGACTTCGTGCAATGGGCAGACTTCTAATTCAAAGAACCATTCTGTCCTTTTAAAAGAAATTAATGTAAACGGCGACACCGTAAAAGAACTTGGAAGTAGTATTATGGTGATTTATCAAGACAAGAAAAATACTTATTGGTTTGGTAGTTGGGAAACTGGAGTTTATAAGTATGACGGTAAGACTTTGATAAATTACACTACAAAACACGGTTTGCAAAAAAATAGAATTGATGAAATTAAGGAAGACAAACTGGGAAATATTTATTTCAATAACGGTGGAGAAATAAGCAAATTCGATGGGCAAAATTTCATCAAGGTCAGCTCTGCAAATAATTCGAATAATGAATGGAAATTAGAACCTGATGATTTGTGGTTCAAGGGCTATCAGAATTCGGGGTTGGTTTATCGTTATGATGGCAAATATTTACACCGACTTAAATTTCCTGAAACCAAAGAAGGTGATGACTATTTTGCAAAATTCCCCAATGTGAAGTATAGTCCTTATGATGTTTACATTATTTATAAAGACAGAGAAGGAAATGTTTGGTTTGGTACAGGGGCGCTGGGTGTATGTTTGTATAACGGAAAAACTTTTACTTGGCTTTCTGAAAATGAGATGGAGTTTGATGTCGAAACAGGTTTTGGTATTCGTTCAATTATTGAAGACAGCAATGGCAAGTTTTGGTTCAGTAACTCGTTGCATCGCTTCAATGTATACCGGCAAGACAATACAATCAAATACTTAAAAGAAAAAGGATTAGGTAGCTTAGATGGAAAGAAGGACGGTGATTTAGTTGCTATTATCTCTATGGAAAAAGATAACAATGACTTATGGATGGCAACATACAACAAAGGAGTATATTGTTATAATGGACAGCAAATAACACATTACCCTGTCAAATATAATGGTAAAGACATTACCGTGTTTTCAATTTACAAAGACAATAATGGCGACCTATGGCTTGGGACACACGAAAACGGAGTATATAAATTTAACGGAAAGACATTTGAAAAATTTAAACCATATTGACGAAAGAATAGCAGCCGATAACACGGGTTTGGCAAAAGTAGCGGTTTCGTTCTCCGCATCAACATTTGTGGTGAAAATTGCCACCTTCGCCAAGCTGCAAACCGTTTTGTGATTTTTAATAATTTCAACACCAAATTGATTTTTTTGATAATTAGAATGTTATGCGTTCAATTTTAATCTGTATATACATTTTTTTGACCTTTTCTTTATGTGGACAATGTTTGACACTTGTTCCCAATACCTGTGACAGTTCAGTTTTGACTAAATCAGAATTTGAAAAATGTATGGTTGATACAAATTTTAATAATGACATTATTGCACGGACAAATTACATTACTTTTTTAAAAACAGAATTATTACCCAAGTATAGATTAATACGAAACTCACTTCTTCTAACTGAAAATTTGAAAAGACAGGTAAAAATCTTGAAAGACTTTTATGATAGTACTCTTGACTATAAAAAGCACATAATGACTCTTGAAATGGACAGAAACCAAAATTATATTCAACCCAAAGCTTACTTGACCACCTTGCTAGCCATCGAGACATTCAAAATTTATCCTGACTTGTACGCAATTCTCTTAAACCCTATTCATGTGGTTCTAAAGCCTCAATCTGATTATATAAAGATAAATTGGGCGGAGGAAATGGTTGACGATATTTTTACCTCAATGACAGTTGAAATGAAGCGAGAAATACAACAATTAGTATTTGAAATGTCTAAGAAAAGAAAAGCCTTTACCAATGGATATTTCTATGACATGTTTCAAGGAGATGTTGTTGAAGAGAAGCGATCAATCTATAATGTGGTCAACTTCCTACTTTGGACTGAATAAAACAGCACACAACATGCCGTTGTGTGTAACCTTATGAAAAGATACTTTACTTCTTTAATTCTCCTTTTGTTTATTTCGATTTTTCACAAGTTGAGTGGACAACAGTTGCATATGGACACGGCTTTTTTGTTTAAGAAAGAGAATCTGTATTAACCCCCTAATTCTTGGATTAAATGATGTTAAAGGTTTGACATTTTTGGTTAATAATTAAATTTTTTATTGTGTTTTCCAACAAAGGGCTCAA
>NCGN01000008.1 GCA_002281575.1 Sphingobacteriia bacterium 28-36-52 | reverse complement strand
CTTTTCCCGAACGGGCGGCGAAGATACAAACCTTTTTTAAACTAGCAAACTTTTTTCAAAATTTTATTCGTCTTTTTTTCTTCATCCCCTCTCCTAAAAACCTTTAAAGAACATCCCCTTTTTGTTAAGCGGGATGCAAATATAGGACGGATATTTTACCCGACAAATGTTTTTTGAAACTAAATAATGCTTGTTTGCTAAAACCTTTTATTTACAAGGCTTTCAAGCAATAAAAAAAATTAAGGAAAAATCACTTTAGCTAAAAATAATCCTTGAGGAGGCGTACTAAAGTCGGCCTTAGTGCAATCTTTCGCTAGAATGATTTTCTCAAAATCATCCAATGATATTTGACCCCTACCAACTTTAAGCATGGTGCCCACTAATCCACGGACCATTCCGCGCAAAAAGCGATTGGCCTGAACATGATAAATGAATTGTTGATCGGCGGCTATGCTCCACTCCGAAATAAGAATAGAACAATTATGGGTAAACACTTGAGTATTGCGCTTGGCAAAGCTGGTAAAGTCGGAATGGTTTATTAAAAGAGCAGCTGCTTGCTGCAAAAGTGATAAGTCTAATTCGTAAGGATAGAACCAGCCCCTGTCTTTTAAAAAGGGATTCTTCTGCTGGTATATATAATAGTAATAGGATCTAGCAACCGCATCAAACCTGCAATGTGCTGTATCGGCAACAGCATTAATAGACTTCACCGCAATATCCTCAGGCAAAATGGCATTTAAATTATAAACATGCTTATTAGTAATAGATAAATCGGTATCAAAGTGAAAATAGTTCTGCAGTGCATGAACGCCAGCATCTGTTCTAGAAGAACCCGTTAATGCAATCTCTGTTTTAAATAAAGTAAACAAGGCTTTTTCAATAGCCAATTGAATAGTAGGTGCGTTGTCTTGTATTTGAAACCCATGATACGCAGTGCCCTTATAAGCCAATTCCAAAAAATACCTGGGCATATTACTGATTATTCTTTTTCAGCGCTTCCCTTACAACTATGGGTTTGGGAATCGGGATCAATATTACCAAGTTTTCGTACTTGGTACCATTTTTAACTTTAAATACTTGTTCTAAACCAGCTTCGGTAGAGCGTTCAGATAATTTTTCAATTTGTTTATCAGCAGGCAGTGCAGTGATGGGCTGTTCAGGCGCTTCCCCTCTTATTAATGCCAATGAAACCATGTCCATCAACATCCACTCCCCTTCTTGGGTAATTTTAAGGGAATAGCCCTTTGGCTTGCCGGCTATTGAGAATTTATAGTTGTACTCCTTGTAGGCTCCAGCAGGAAAACCCAATACCATACTGTATTCTCCATCCGATAAATTGGGAATTAATAGATAGCCTTTTGCATTAGAAGAATGCACATTACCTTTAAGCTGTATATAGTAAGGCTGATTATTTTCAGATTGTATATACAAGAAATTATTTTGGGCATTCACTAAAAACGCCATTAATAAAAATCCGGTTAAAAAGGATAAACGGCGTACAATACAACGGATGAACATGTAATCTTGCTTTTTTCAAATTTACTACTTAATACCAATTATGAAGAAACTATTACTACTAATTGCCCTAGTTCAAGTGGGCAATTTGATGGCGCAAGAACAAAAAGCGGCAGCACCAAAAGTCTATAGAGCAGTACCAGAGAAAATAAACAATTTGGTACACACTAAGTTGAACGCCAGTTTTGATTACAGTAAGTCTAGGTTGAACGGAAATGTCTGGATAACGTTAAAGCCACATTTTTATTCAACAGATTCTTTGCAATTAGACGCAAAAGGAATGGATATAAAACAAGTAGCCATTGTAAAAGCGGGAAAGAATACACCACTCAAATACCAATATGATGGATGGGTATTACGAATCAATTTAGATAAAACTTATACGCGCAATGAAAGCTATACAGTTTATGTAGATTATACAGCAAAGCCCGATGAATTAGAAGTTAAAGGGAGCGCGGCTATTACAGACGCAAAGGGTTTGTATTTCATTAATCCCACCGGAGAAGATAAGACCAAGCCCACGCAAATTTGGACCCAAGGCGAAACTGAAGCAACATCAGTATGGGTACCAACTATTGACAAAACCAATCAAAAAACAACACAGGAATTTAATTTAACAGTACCAGCAAAATATGTAACACTAAGCAATGGTAAGTTGGTAAAGCAAACCAAGAACGCCAATGGAACCAGAACAGATAGTTGGAAAATGGATTTACCCCATGCTCCATATTTATTCTTTATGGGTGTTGGAGAATACGCAGTTATTAAAGACAATTACAAAGGAAAAGAAGTTAGTTATTATGTAGAGAAAGCCTACGAAAAAGTAGCAAGGAAAATTTTTGGTAACACCCCAGAAATGATGCAATACTTCTCAACAAAATTAGGCGTAGACTATCCATGGGTTAAGTACAGTCAAATAACCGGTAGAGATTATGTGAGTGGTGCAATGGAGAACACAACAGCCACTTTACACCAAGAATCTGCACAGCAAGACGCCAGAGAATTAACCGATGGTAATAGCTGGGAAAGCACCATTGCACACGAATTATTTCATCATTGGTTTGGAGATTATGTTACAGCAGAAAGCTGGAGTAATTTAACAGTGAACGAAAGTTTTGCCGATTACAGTGAGTACCTATGGGCAGAATATAAATTTGGAAAAGACGAAGCAGCATTTACCAACTGGAGTGCAATGAATGGCTATTTAAATAGCAAAGCAGATGCGTCAAAACACTTAGTGCGTTTTTATTACAACACACAGGAAGACATGTTTGATGTAGTAAGCTATAGCAAGGGCGGAAGAATTTTGAATATGCTAAGAAATTATGTAGGAGACGATGCATTCTTTAAATCGTTGAACAAATATTTAACCGATAATAAATTTGGAACAGGAAGTGCCCACAAATTAAGATTGGCGTTTGAAGCAACTACAGGAAAAGACCTGAACTGGTTTTTTAATCAATGGTACTTCAATAATGGACATCCAAATTTAGTAATCAGCAATAGCTATGATGCAGCAGCACAAAAAGCAATGGTAGTAATAAAACAAACCCAAAGCAACGGACTATTTGAATTGCCTGTTACCATTGATGTGTACAATGGAGCAAGTAAAAAAAGACATTTAGTATGGGCAAAAAATGCAGCAGATACATTTTATTTTACTTCAGCTACCAAACCTGATTTAATTAATGTAGATGCAGACAAGGTATTATTAGCAGAGAAAAAAGAAACAAAAACAATTGAAGAATATGCATACCAATTTAAATACGGAGGCCACTATTTAGATAGAAGAGAAGCCATTGATATGGCAGCTAAAAAAATTACAGATCCGGCAGCATATGCCATAGTAGCGGCTGGTTTAAAGGATCCTTATTTCAGAATAAGAATGAAAGCATTAGGCAGTTTTGGAAATGCAAAACTAGACGATGCCACCCTATTATTAATAGAAAAAATGGCAAAGGAAGATGCATCAAAATTAGTAAGAGCAGATGCGATCACTATTTTGGGAACCAAAAAAAATCAAGCATATGCTAGTCAATTTGAACAGTACATCAACGACTCTTCTTATTCAGTATCAGGTGCAGCACTATTGGCATTAAATGATTTAGACGGCAAGAAAGCTTACGCACTAGCCAATCAATTGATAAAATCTCCTGCAAAAGGAAGATTAAGCACTGCAATCAGTTCAGTAATTATTGCAAATGGAGATGAATCAGCTTACGAATACATCATGGGCAATTTCAATAAAATGCCATTGTCACAAGCAAAGTTTAGTTCTTTGTCTTCTATTGTAGAATTTTTGTCTAAAGTAACTGATGAAGTAAAGTTTAAAGCAGGAGTAGATGCAGTGGTAAAATTTAGAAATGAAATACCAGCCCCTGCAAGGCCTCAAACAGATCCAGTAATCAATAATGTATTCTTAAAAGGATTGGCTACCAAAAAAGAAGCGGCAGGTGCTCAAACATTGGCCGACTATGTAAAAGAGAAAATGAAGAATTAAGATTTTCAAATAAAAAAGTACCAGCGCCTCGATTCATTCGGGGCGTTTTTATTTCCATTCAATAAAACTGGTAGCTTTTAATTCTATAGTAAGTGGAATGATATCTATTCCATTACTAGTACTACTACCAGATAATTTAGTGGAGACCGACTCTGAAATCATTCTAGCATCGCTAATAGTATAAATTCGCTCCGCGCGAGCAATGCCTTTCAGGTTTTGGTGAATTCTTTGACCAGACAGCGCAAAAGTAGTTTTGATAACTAAATCGGATAAAACAGAAACAGTTGCTTTATTGTCTTGCACTTTCAATATCAGGTATTGATGAACGGATTTACTACTATCACTAAAAGTAGAATCGGACCAACTAAGCCCTGCTTTTACAACAGAAGAAGCAAATGGTAAAAAATACTTGCCTGCATCTTCCTGTTCAATATCAAAAAGGGGATTTGTTTTTATGGGGGATTGTACAGCGTGAAATTGTTTTACTTCAATTGTTTTGGGCTTATTCACTATTTCTTTTAACCAAGCCAATTCGTTGCTATTTAAACCCACAGTATCGTCACTATTAAAAATTTGTTCCTGCCCAAAAGCAAAAATTTTTCCTTTCACTGATTGCACTGTTGCAGTAAGCTGCATATATTCATCTGCTGCGCTAAGTATGTTAAACTTCGTACTCGTAATTTTATTAGACTGTAAAAAAAACGGCTGACCGGGAATATGAAAAGTAGTATTGTTGTTGATTGTATAAGTTACAATGAAATCACTTGTAGGTATTGCGTTTTGGGCAATACTATTTTGGTGCATAAGCACGAATGATACAATAATTGAAATTATAGGGTTTAAAAGCCACCGCATATTTATTGTAATTACCATGAGCCGCCGGCACCACCGCCGCCACTACTGCCACCACCGAATCCGCCAAATCCACCTCCGCCGAAGCCACCGCCTCCACCACCAAATCCTCCGCCACCGCGGTTATTACCACCTAAGAGTGTAGACCACAATAAAGCTTCTGCAACATTTGAAGCACCTCTTCTACTCATCATTCCACCACCTCTTCCGCCGCCGCCTCTTCCACCACCAATTCCTAAAATCAAGAAGACTACGATGATAATAAAAATAAAAGTTAGAATAGAACCGCCACCATCTTTACCACTACTCGGTTTATTTCTTTTGGTTTTGTATTCACCTACAGCGGCTTTAGACAAAGCATTAATGGCATTGTCAATTCCTCTGTAATAATTTTGTTGTTTGAATTCTGGAACAATTTCGTTTCGGTAAATACTCGAGGCCGTAATATCGGGAATGGCTCCCTCTAAGCCATAACCTACTTCAATCCATATTTTTCGGTCTTCAATGGAAGCTAAAATCAACACCCCATTATTGGTTTTCTTATTCCCTATGCCCCAAGACCTAAATAATTTATTGGCATACTCTTGAACTTCATATCCTTCTAAAGTTTTGAGTATTACCACAGCAATTTGATTGGAAGTACTATCATCTAGTGCAACCAACTTTTCTTCCAAAATAGCCACCTGCTCTTTGCTTAGCACACCTGCTAAATCGTTCACTAGTCTGGGTGGATTGGGAGGAGGTATAACGCTCTGCGCAAAAACACCCGACAAATTAGCCAACAACAGTAATATGAGTAGTAGTTTCTTCATTTATTTTCCAAAAACAATATCGTCAGGTAATTCATTTTTATCGGTTGTACCATCATAAGGAAAATGGGTAACCAAGGCCTCCCCAATGTCTTTAACAATATGGGCAATACCTTCTACAAAATGCTTTTGTTTAAATTCAGCCAACATCAACTCCACTTCTTTGTTCCAGAATGCATGACCCACTTTCTGGTGAATGCCTTCATCGCCAAAAACAGCCAGTTGATGATCGTCCATAGCTAAATACAACAGCACCCCATTATGGGATGCTGTTTGATCCATCTTCAATTGATAAAATATTTCTTTAGCCCTATGAACAGGATTAACCATTTCACATTTGGACTCTACAAATAGTCTGATTTCGCCACTAGTACGAAGCTCAGCTTGTTGAATTGCAGCAACAATAGTTTCCTTTTCAGCAGGGGTAAAATATTCCCGCTGTTTCTTTTTGAATAATCCAAACATGCAAGGGATTTAGAATTTTACTTCAGGTGCTTTTTCAGAACCCGCATCGGCTTTAAACCCTTCTTTTACTTTAAAACCAGTAATGCTGGCCAAAATATTCATAGGGAAAGACCTTGCTTTCACGTTATAGGCAGCAACTGCGGCGTTAAAATCGTTTCTAGAAACCTTAATACGATTCTCGGTACCTTCTAATTGCGCTTGCAAACCACGGAATGCTTCATTGGCTCTTAAATTAGGATAGTTTTCAGTCACCATTAACAAACGACCTAAAGCCTGAGACAATTGACCTTGGGTAGCCTGAAACTCTTGTAGTTTTTCAGGAGTAAGGTCTTTGGCATCCACTTTCATTTGAGTAGCACTTGCTCTTGCTTTAACTACATTCTCTAAAGTTGTTTGCTCAAAATTAGCTTCCCCTTTAACTGTGTTCACCAAATTAGGAATCAAATCGGCTCTTCGCTGATAGTCACTTTGTACGTTATTCCAAGACTGGCTAACAGTTTCATCCAATTTAACCAACCCATTATAACCACTCATGCCGCAACCACCAATTAATACAATTAATCCGATAATGACAATAAGGGTAATTCTCTTTGTGTTCATGTTTTAATATTTGAAGAAATGAATATACAAAACGAATGCCATATTTAATTTGTGGCAGAATGACATTTAGCTTTTTCCAAGGCTTTTTTCACCTATTTTTGCCCCAAAATTTAAAAATCTCCGAAACGATAGGCTATGTCAGTATTAGTTAACAAGCAGTCCAAAATCATTGTTCAAGGTTTTACCGGAACAGAGGGAACATTCCATGCAACCCAAATGATTGAATACGGAACCAATGTAGTAGGTGGTGTAACTCCCAATAAAGGTGGAACAACCCATTTAGATAAACCCGTTTTTAATACAGTAGCCGATGCGGTAAAGCAAACAGGTGCAAACGTGAGTATTATTTTTGTACCACCGGCATTTGCGGCAGATGCCATTATGGAAGCAGCAGAGGCAGGAATTGCTTTAGTTGTTTGTATAACAGAAGGCATACCAGTGCAAGACATGGTTAAAGTAAAAAATTACTTACTAGGAAGCAATACCCGTTTAATAGGGCCAAACTGTCCTGGAGTAATTACTGCAGAAGAAGCAAAAGTGGGCATTATGCCAGGCTTTATATTTAAAGCAGGAAGAATTGGAATTGTTTCAAAAAGTGGAACCCTAACCTACGAAGCAGCAGACCAAGTGGTAAAAGCAGGATTAGGAATCAGCACGGCTATTGGTATTGGTGGAGATCCAATCATTGGAACCCCAACTAAAGAAGCAGTAGAATTATTAATGAACGATCCTGAAACCGATGGCATTATAATGATTGGTGAAATTGGAGGTAGTATGGAAGCAGAAGCTGCCCGTTGGATTAGAGACAATAAAACAAAGCCTGTTGTTGGATTTATTGCAGGTCAAACAGCACCTCCCGGAAGAAGAATGGGGCACGCGGGCGCTATTGTAGGAGGAGCAGAAGATACCGCAGAAGCTAAAATGAAAATCATGGCAGAATGTGGTATTGAAGTAGTAGCAAGCCCAGCAGATATTGGCATTACCATGGCTGCAGCATTAAAAAAATAAATAAAGCATTTGTTAATATCAAACCCGGAGCATCAAAGCTTCGGGTTTTTTTATGCAAAATGCCTCATCTTGCATCAATACAGAAGATTAATAATTAACTATACATGCGCATAATACTATCGTTATTTTTTTGCTTACCCATTTTAATAGCAAAAGCACAACAATCGAAAGAAACAAATTACACCGCAGCATATAAAATAATTGATAGCCTCATTTTAAAAGAGCGATTAACCAAAACTGCTATAGATAAAGTAGACCAATTGTATAAAAAAGCAGTTGTAGAAAAGCAAGAAGCAGAGCAAATAAAAGCCCTGGTGTATAAGGCAGATTTGGAAAATGAACTAACAGAAGAAGGATTCAACAATACCCTCAGCATTTTTAAGGGTGCACTAAAAAAAGCCAACTCACCAATAATGCAGGCGGTACTCCATATCATTATTGCCAAAAAATACAACGACTACTATACTAAACAAAAATGGACATTATTAAGTAGAAGAAACTGGAACAGTAATGCTTTTAAAGACAGCATTGAAATGCATTTTAAAGCAGCAAACCAATCAAATAAAGAATTACAGGCAATTTATATTGATACCTATTCAGCCATTGTTTTAGGTGGATCAGAGCCGCTGAAAAATTACAGTTTATACCATTTATTAATAGCCGAGCAAATACAGTATTACAGCAATGATTTAGGTAATGATGGAAGCAAGGAAAACAAAGAGAAGATTACAGGACTCTATGACGCTATATTTCAATTGCACCAACATGAGCAAAGAAATAACATAGTGGCGAGATTTAAATTAGATTTATTAACCTGGAAAAAAGAAAATCAATTAATTAAGGAAGAAGAATTATTAACAGAGTTAAAAAACTATACCTATTCAGAATATGCTTCTTCTATAAAAGCAAGCGCCTGGTTTTTAATAGCCAATACAATTGCTGAAAAAGGGAAGCAATATCATGCATTGAACAATACAATTAATCAATTTGAATTAGTAAAAGCAATAAGTATTATTGATCAAGCAGCTAAAGAGGTAGACAGCACCCACTATAAAACAAGTGGACTATCCGACTTATTCAATGAAATAAAAAGTAAGCAGATTTGGATGGAGATAGAGCAGATTAATGAAACCCAAAAACCATTCCGGGCATACCTGAGTTATAAAAATACCGATACCCTTTTTTTGAAAGTATTAAAAGTAAATACAAATTTTACACTAAAGACTAATTCAAGTGACAATCAAATAAAGGAATTGCTCAAACAAGAATTGGTGCAAGAACAAACCATCCCCTTATTGCAGGCAAATGATTACCAAACACATTATACCGAAATCAAAATAGACCCATTACCACAGGGCAACTATATTGTATTAACAAGTACAGGGAAGGATTTCAGCTTGGCAGTTAACAAAATTGGTTACATGCATTTTGCAGTAGCAGATTGGGTATACTTTAAAGACAACAACCATTATTTTATTAGAGCGTATTCAACTGGTAAACCGGTAGAGCAAGCACAGGTAAAAATATACGAAACCAAATACGACTATAAAAGCGTTACCACGAATACGGTTTTAATACATCAAACAGAGACCAATAAAAACGGTCAGTTCAGCATACCACAAAAATTAAATGGGAATACCCAAATAGAAGTCAACAAAAAGAAAAGCCAGCTCATTTTTAGTGAATATGAATATCGTTACCAAGAATTCAGCAATCAGCCTAACGAAAGAATTACTTATGAGCAAAACAATCGCAGGATTTATTTTTTCACCGATCGATCTATTTATAGACCAGGTCAGGCGGTACAATTTAAAGGAATAGCATTAACCAAAGATTACGATACTAAGTTTAGTAAAATTGTTGAGGAGAAAAACCCAGTAAAAATATATTTAACCAATGCCAATAGGCAAAGAATCGATTCACTGTTATTACCCATTAATCACTATGGCTCCATCGTGGGTAGTTTTGTTTTACCCATAAATGGATTAACAGGCAATTTTGGTATTGAAGCACAATTGTTTAATTATTCTAGTAAAAACATTAAGGTAGAAGAATACAAACGACCTAGCATTAAACTTATTTTTGATCAACCCAAAATAGGTTACCGATTAAATGACAGTATTCATTATACCATCAAAGCTCAAGCTTATGCAGGTAATATCGTGAATGGCGCCAAGGTTAAATTCACAGTGAAGCAATATGGCAGATACCCCTACCCGATTGCAAGAAATATGGACCCGATTTATCAATCAGGGGCAGTAATAGCTAGTGGAATAGGAATTACCAACGAAAAAGGTGCTTATACCCTTTCATTTAAAGCCATTTATGATTCTACCAAGGAACTATCCAGTGATTTTTCTGTTAATTATATTATACAAGCAGATATCACCGATTTAAATGGAGAAACCCAATCGGGTAATATAAACTTAACAGCCACTAAAACAGCCTGGCAACTGGTCATTAACCATCCCATTGCAGTAAACAAAGAAAGATTTAAAACAATCAATGCAACTGCAATAGATCAATTAGGCAATGAAAAAAATACGCCTATTCAAACTGCGTTATATAAAGTAATTGAACCAAATAGGCTTGTAAGAAAAAAATATTGGGGCAAATCTGATTTGCATTTATTTGATGAAAACACTTACAAAAAATATTTCCCAACAGACGAATACCAAACCGAAACCAACCCAGATACTTGGGCCACAGAAGAAACGCCAACTCCCATGAATCAATTGGAGACTGGTATGTACAAAATAAAAGCAACAGCAATTGACAGCTTTGGTTTACCAATAGCTGCAGAAAAAATAATCACCATTTATGATGTGAATGAGGGAACAAAAAGTAAACATGCTTTTAATTATTATTCCAATAACTATAATATACCAGGGGATAGTATTTTGGCTGTTACCAATTACCCAATAGAAAACACTTATGTTACCAAAAAAATAAAGAAATCAGAACGCAAAGAAGAATATCAGTTTGTACAATCAAATAAACTCACACAGCAACAAATAATAGTTACAGCAGAAGACCGAGGAGGAATGGTTATTACTGAAGCCTATATATTAATGGGTAGATTATTTACCCATCAACAAGCCATTGCGGTACCATTCAACAATAAGGAATTAAAAATTAGAACAGGATCTTTTAGAAATATCAACGAACCGGGAGCCAAAGAAACTTGGACAATTGAAATAGAGGGACTCAATGGAAAAGAAAAAGCTGCTGAATTATTAACTGCTATGTACGATGCAAGTTTAGATGCTTTGTATCCGAACAAATGGGATCCTTTGAATTTATGGAATACCAACAACAGCAGTACCAATTTTAGCAGCAGTATTTTTAGAACAGAAACAATCCGTCAATTTGACAACAATGAATGTTTTTGCGAAGCTAAACCTTATGAGCGACCAAGTCTTTTGTCATCTATTAATCTGGCTTGGAGAATAAGAGAACAAAGGCTGTATGAAACCACGGCCGCTGAATCAAAAAAAGCAATGACAGCTTCACCACCACCTGGCAATAAGCAAGCCCAAGATTTGGTTCAAGTAAGAACCAACTTTAATGAAACTGCCTTCTTTTTTCCGCAACTATATGCAGACAGTTCAGGAAAATACCAATTCAGTTTTCAGTTTCCGGATGCAGTAAACCAATGGAAGTGGATGAGCTTTGCACATACCAAGGATTTGGCAACAGGCTATGCCGAACAAAAATTGCAAACACAAAAAAGTTTGATGGTGCAACCCAATATCCCTCGCTTTTTAAGAGAGGGCGATCAGATGGAATTGAGTGTAAAAATTGCCAACCTAACCAATAAAGAATTAACGGGCACGATTGCATTAGAGTTAATAGACGCAACTACACAAACATCTGTAGACGGATGGTTTCAAAATGTTTTTCCGCAACAATATTTTACCGTAGAAGCAGGGCAGTCGAGCATTGCACAGTTTCCTATACAAGTTCCTTTTAGTTATAATAAGCCACTCAGGTATCGAATTATAGCAAGAACGAATGAGTTAAGTGATGGGGAAGAAAATACGGTTGCTGTTTTAAGTAATAGGCAATTGGTTACAGAAACCTTACCCATTTATTTACAAAAAGATACGACCCAACAATTTCGTTTTGAAAAACTACTCAACAATCAAAGCGAAGGAATAAGTACACAAGGATTAACAGTAGAATACACTACGCAACCTATTTGGAATGCCATACAAGCATTGGGCTATTTAAAAACAGATCCAGAGCGTTCCGCAATTCACCAAATCAATCGCATTTATGCCAACTGTATGGCATTGCATGTATTGAATAAATACCCAATGATTGCAACCGTTTTAGAACAATGGAAAAAGGATAGTACAGCATTAAACAATCCTTTAGAAAATAATGCAGAACTAAAACAAATATTATTACAAGAAACACCCTGGGTAATGGATGCCAAAACGGGCAGTATTTTATTAAGAGAATTGGCCAATCTAATGGATATACAAACCATTACCAAAGAAAACGAAGCCTGGCTAGTTCAATTAGCTAAACTACAACTACCAGATGGAAGCTTTAGTTGGTTCGAGGGTGGTCGTTCAGACGAATACATCACCCGTTACATATTAACAGGCATCGGCAAATTAAAAAGAATCGGCGCCATTACACCATCTATATCGGCGCAGTTAAGACCATTATTAATGAAAGCGTTGGCATTTACCGATGAAGCCATTAGACATGAATACAAAAAGAGCAAACCCGTACAAATTGAAAGCAGTCAATTGGATTATTTGTACATGAGAAGTTTTTACAAAGAAAACATTATTCAAAATGATACCGCTTATAAAGCCTATTGGCAAATAGCCCGCAACAGCTGGAATAAACAAAATCAATATGCACAAGCAATGATTGCTTTAATTGCAAAAAGGAATAATGAAATTGATTTTGCTAACAAAATACTAAAAGCTTTACTAGAAAACACAGTAACCAACCAGCAACAAGGAATGTATTGGAAGAACAGATTGACTTTGCGTTGGTATGCAATGCCAATAGTACATCAAACCATGATGATAGATTGCTTCAGCGAAATCAACAACGAAACAACCACCAAACCTTATCAAAAGCAAATCAATGCAATGCTTACTTGGTTAATACTCAATAAAGAAACCAACCATTGGGGTACTGGAATTGCAACAGCAGATGCAGTATACAGCTTGGTAGCCAATGGTCAACAATGGATGAGCAATAAAAGAGCAGTACGAATAGAATTAGGTAAAACAACCATTGGTACGGCAACAGAAAAAACAATGGAAGGATCTGGTTATTTTAAAAAGAGAATTGAGGGAGATAAAGTAAAAGCAGAAATGGGAAATATAACCGTTACAACTGCCACGCAAAATATGGTTTCCGATCAACCCTCTTATGGAAGTATTTACTGGCAGTATTTAGCCAATATGGATGAAATTACTGCAAGCACTGGACCAATGTTGATTAATAAAAAATTATTGGTTGAACGAAATAAAGCTTGGATAGAATTGAATGAAAATGAACCGGTAAAAGTAGGAGAATTAATTACTGTTTCATTATCCATGAAAATAGACAGAGATATGGATTATGTTCATTTAAAAGATTTAAGACCTGCCGCAACAGAACCTACCACCCAATTGAGTGGATATCGTTTTCAAGAAAATTTATTTTATTACCAAAGCACTAAAGATGTAAGTAATAATTATTACTTCAGCTATTTACCAAAGGGAAATTACCAATTTACTTACACCATAAGGGCAACACATAAAGGATTGTATACAGCTGGTTTTGCAAGCATTCAGAGTATGTATGCGCCTGCATTCAATGCACATTCCAATGCAATCAAATTAAGAATAGAACAATAGTACTATGCAGGTTGATACGATTATTATAGGACAAGGTTTGTGTGGCACTATGCTGAGTTGGAACCTAATGAAAGCAGGACAACAAGTATTAGTGATAGACGAATCCATCCCGAACAGTGCAACTAAAGTAGCAAGCGGGGTCATTAATCCGGTAACTGGAAGAAGAATCGTACGCACATGGGAAATAGAATTATTTATGCCATTTGCAGTAGATGCCTATACGCAATTGGGTAAAGAATTGAATACGCATTTAATTAGTCAATGCAATATTCTTGACTTTCATGCAACCCCACAAAACAAGGTGGCGTTTTCGGAAAGATTACCCAAGGAAACAACCTATTTAAGTGAGGCAGATGAACAAAAATGGGAAGCTTATTTTCATTTATTATTTGGAGTGGGAGAAATTCATCCATGCTGGTTAATTCAATTGCAAGAAATGCTAAGTGCATTTAGAAAAAAATTAGCCCAACAAAATGCTTTGATAGCCGAAAAATTTAATTGGGAAGATTGTACCATTCATCCAAATAGTATAGAGTGGAAAGGCATCAAAGCCAAACAGATTATTTTTTGCGAGGGAACAGGGGGAATTAATAATCCATATTTTGAACTACTCCCCTATGCAACCAATAAAGGGGAAGCCATAATTGCATCCATACCAAACTTGCCAAGAAACAATATATATAAACAAGGAATTAGTGTGGTTCCTTGGAAAGATGATTTGTTTTGGATTGGGTCTACCTATGAATGGAAATACGATCACCTTGAGCCAACTCAATCATTTTTAGAAAAAACAACCCAACAATTAACCAATTGGCTAAAGCTTCCTTATGAAGTGGTAGACCATATAGCATCAGAAAGACCAGCCAATATAGAGCGTAGACCGTTTGTGGGCTTTCATCCCATTCAAAAAAATATAGGGGTATTAAATGGCATGGGCACCAAGGGTTGCAGCTTAGCGCCTTATTTTGCCAATCAGCTTAGCCGTCATATGTTGCAAGGTGAGCCTATTCATCCATTGGCAGATATACAACGGTTCAAAAATATTTTAAGCCGCTAATTGATTACAAAAAATTAATATTGTGCCTCAAATGAATTAGGCATGGAGCAAGCCCCCTCGGTAAAGAACAACCAATACAATATTCCATTAAAGTATAGAAAGATGGAAAACCTACACATCGTGTTCTGGTTATTCAAAGACGTTGCTTGGTGTTTGGGTCTAAAATGGCTAGGGACAACAATGATTTTACCTACCCTCATTATATCAATCGTAATTGCCTACAGAACCAGACAATACGTGTCGGAACTATGTCATAATCTGGCAATTACCGTTTGGATCTCAGCCAATTCTTATTGGATGGTTAGTGAATTTTTCGGTTTTGATCAACTTCCTTTTTGGGGCAATTATACATTTAAACATTTGGCCCTTATTCCTTTCACAATAGGAATACTAATACTTGCCTACTATTATTTAATTTGGAGACCATTACATTCAAAGAAATCAGACTACTAAACAAATAAACCCCATTCGTCTTCATAAGCATCTTTTTGAAAAGTGCTTACCCATTGTTTGTAGAGTTCTCTAAATTTATACAGTGCTTCTTCAATTACCTGTTTATGCGATTCATCGGCCCAGCCCATTAGAACTGCAAAACCAATCTGCTCCATCATTTGTTTGGCATTGGTTCTAATATTAGAAGCGTTCTCCATTTTGAGCACATATAAATCCATACTGATGGCACCAATAATTTTAGGTGCAACAATCATAACGTTCTCATAAATTAGCGCTTTAGTAGATGCAGGATGTGTTTCCTCACCATCATCTGCTAGGTTTTCAGCAAAAGCAATCACCAAACCAAATACTTCTCTCCATTGATTGTACATAGCTTTGGCAATAGCCCTAGCAGGACCTCTGCGCCATTCTTCTGCTGCATCTCCTGGTCCTACTTTATACCTGCTTTCGTCCCATTCAGGCAAAAAATTTAAGTCGTTTAAATTCATGGTTTGAAGTTAATTCATTTCTGCTTTTAAAAAGCGAGCAGTATGGCTGGTTTTGTGCAAGAGCATTTTTTCTGGTGTACCCTCAAATAATATTTGACCACCTCCATCACCCCCTTCAGGACCCAAGTCTATCACATGATCGGCCATTTTAACCACATCTAAATTGTGCTCAATCACCAGCACCGAATTACCACGGTCTACCAATTTATTCAGTACATCAAGTAAATGACTAATGTCTTGAAAATGCAAACCAGTGGTGGGTTCATCCAAAATATAAAATGTTTTACCGGTATCTTTTTTACCTAATTCAGTAGCGAGTTTTACGCGCTGCGCTTCACCCCCACTAAGTGTTACCGCAGACTGGCCCAATGTAACATAACCCAAGCCAACGTCTTGTAATACTTTAATTTTACGATAGATGAAAGGAACTGGTTGAAAGAAATCGCAGGCTTCATCTACCGTCATATTCAATACATCACTGATTGATTTTCCTTTGTAACGAATTTCCAATGTTTCGCGATTGTATCTTTTACCATTGCATTTTTCGCAATTCACATATACATCCGGAAGAAAATTCATTTCAATCACTTTCATACCACCCCCTTCGCAAACATCACAACGACCGCCCTTCACATTAAATGAAAAACGACCAGCAGCATAGCCCCGAATTTTAGCTTCGGGCACTGCAGCAAACAAGGTTCTTATTTCGGTAAAGAAACCACAATAAGTAGCAGGGTTGCTTCTAGGTGTTCTACCAATGGGAGATTGATCTATCTCAATTACTTTATCAATATGTTCTAAGCCTTTCACCGAAACAAAAGGCATAGGATGCACTTTACTATTGTAACAATGTTTAGATAAAAGTGGATACAAAGTCTCATTAATTAAAGTACTCTTACCACTACCACTCACACCACTTACCACAATCAACTTTCCTAATGGAAAACGCACAGTAACATTCTTTAAATTATTTCCTGTTGCCCCTTTTAAAATCAATTCTTTTCCATTCCCTACTCTTCTTTCTAAAGGAACTGCAATAGATTTTTGCCCATTTAAATATTGAGCAGTATCAGAGTTAGAAGCCAATACTTCTGCAGGAGTGCCTTCTGCAACAATATTACCACCATATTTACCTGCCCTAGGGCCAATGTCTACCAAATAATCAGCAGCCAGCATAATATCTTTATCATGCTCTACTACCAACACACTATTCCCAATATCCCGCAAATTTTTTAATGCATGAATCAATTGATGATTGTCTCGTTGATGCAAACCAATGGAAGGTTCATCTAAAATATAGGTGATGCCTTGCAATTGAGACCCAATTTGAGTGGCCAGCCTAATACGCTGAGATTCCCCACCACTAAGGGTTCTAGAAGACCTGCTTAATGAAAGATACGTTAATCCAACGTCTAATAAAAACTGTACTCTTTCTCTTATTTCTTTCAAAATATCTTTAGCAATCAGGTTTTGTTTTTTATTCAACCTTTCTTCTAATCCAACAAACCAATGATGTAGTTTATCTAAATTAAGTGCACTTAATTCAGCAATATTTTTTTCATCTACTTTAAACCAAAGGCTTTCTTTTTTCAACCGATTGCCCTGGCAACTGGTACACAATTTCAATTCCATATATTGCTCCACCCACTCTCGCATACCATCACTTTTAACGCCCGTAAACCAACGCTTCAGCATAGGAATAATGCCTTCAAAATCTCCACTGTACGGATCTATCCCAGCAATTTCTTCGGGATTATCTATTTCTAAAGTATCGCCTTCCGGATTACCATATAATAAGATATTCAATCCCGCAATGGGCAAATCTTTAATGGGTTTATCTAAATTGATTTTATTCTTCTTAGCCAACTGTTCTACATTCCTGAACATATATGCATCACGCTGCACACCCAACGGAGCAATTCCACCCTCTTTAATACTCAAAGTATTATCGGGAATAACTGCCGACATGTCAATCGAATATACATTCCCTAAACCTTTACATGTAGAACAAGCACCATAAGGAGAGTTAAACGAAAATGCATTGGGAGAAGGCTCTTCATAACTGATACCTGTGTCTTCGCACATTAACTGTTTAGAATACTGAATCGTTTTATTGGTATCGTTTATTAAAAGAAATAACAAGTCTTTACCCATTTTTAAGGATTGCTGCACACTTTGACTAACACGAACACGCATTTCATCTGTAACAGGCAAGCGATCAATCACTACTTCAATGTCATGAATTTTATAACGATCCACTTGCAACTTAGGCGTAAGATCTAGAATTTCTCCATCTACCCTTACTTTTAAAAACCCTTTCTTGCGAATCTCTTCGAACAATTCTCTATAATGCCCTTTTCTTCCTCTAATTAAAGGAGCCAGTAGACTTACTTTTTTATTCTTAAAACGAGCGTAAATATTTTCTACAATTTCCTCTTCACTAAACTTCACCATTTTTTTACCGGTCTCATAACTATATGCTTCCCCAATTCTTGCATACAATAAACGAAGAAAATCGTACACTTCTGTTACGGTACCAACAGTAGATCGGGGATTTTTATTAGTGGTTTTCTGTTCAATAGAAATCACCGGAGAAAGGCCCGTAATTTTATCAACATCAGGTCTTTCCATATCGCCCATGAACTGTCTGGCATAAGCGCCAAAGCTTTCCATATATCGGCGTTGACCTTCGTTGTAAATGGTATCAAAAGCCAAAGAAGATTTACCACTTCCGCTAACCCCAGTAAAAACAACCAATTTGTTTTTAGGAATAGAGATATCAATATTTTTTAAATTATGTTCCTTGGCACCAAAAACCTGAATATAATCTTGGTCATTCTCAAGTGTGGGTTGCTTGCCTATTTCTTTCTTTGCCATAATGGAGGTTAAAGATACAAACAAGGGAAGGCCTTCAATGTTTGAAGTGGATTAAAAAAGAGAAAATTATATTATCCTACTAATTTAGTAGACTTTTAATTTGGTGGATTAAATCCGCTGCACTATCTTTGCAGGAGTTCTTTAATAATCTTATCAAGAAAGGCGGAGGGTTTTGGCCCTGTGAAGCCTTGGCAACCCATATTACATTCACTCTGTAGTATGAAGGTGCCAATTCCATCCTGATTGTACTAAAACTGCAACGGGGAAGATAAGTCAGAGTCAAGCTTTTATTATTACCGAAAGGAAAATTATATATGCCCATCTGATTTTATCAGGTGGGTTTTTTTTTGGTGCTAACCAAGCAATCAACTATACCTAGAGATTAACAAGAACGATATTTTTTAAATTAAAAAACATCGTATCATGCTCAGTGCAACACAACTCATTCACAGTATTCCGGTAGACCCGCTTACGGGTGCTATTTCAGTACCCATTTATCAAACCAGCACATTTGTGCAAGAAGCCCCGGGCATCAATAAGGGCTATGATTATTCAAGGTCTAATAATCCTACAAGGGCAGCATTAGAAAACTTGATTGCCAAACTAGAATATGGAGCAACAGGCCTAGCATTTGCCAGTGGATTGGCCGCTATTGATGCAGTAGTTAAGCTCTTAAAAACAGGAGACGAAATAGTTGCAGTAGATGATATTTATGGTGGCGCTTATCGCTTGTTTACTGCAGTGTACGAGCAGTATGGCATTAAAGTGCATTTTGTAGATACCAGTGATATTGCAAAAGTTTCAGCAGCTATTACCCCCAATACCAAATTGATTTGGTTAGAAACACCTACCAATCCTACTTTAAAAATTGCTGATATTTCAGCCATTGCTACCATTGCAAAAGCGCACAACTGTTTGCTTTGTGTAGACAATACGTTTGCAACGCCTGTTTTACAACAACCCTTATTACTAGGTGCAGATATAGTAATACATAGTGCTACTAAATATTTGGGCGGACACAGTGATTTAATTGCAGGCATTTTAGTAGCGAAGGATGAACAAACAGGCGCAAAACTAAAGTTTTTCCAAAATGCTTGTGGAGCAGTATTAGCCCCCTTTGACAGTTGGTTGGTGATCAGAGGAATTGAAACCCTGCATTTGCGTATGAAACACCATTGCAGAACAGCACAAAAAGTAGCACAATACTTAAAAACGCACCCAGCAATAGCAGAAGTATATTATGCCAATGGTGGTATTATTTCATTCACTTTGGTAAACAATACCAATGATGCTGCGGTTAACATAGTAAGCAGCACCCAACTTTTTAAGTTAGCAGAAAGTTTGGGCGGAATCAAAAGCTTGATTTCACATCCAGCAAATATGACCCATAAATCAATCCCTGCAGAAAAAAGAAGAGCAGCTGGTGTAAGCGATAGTTTAATACGCTTATCTATTGGCTTAGAAGAAGCAGAAGACCTAATTGCAGACTTAGCAAATGTTTTAGATGCCATTGAAATAATAAAGTAACAAACCCTAAAAGAAAGAAACAAAATGGAAACCCACAAACAGTTAATAATCGGATTATTTGGATTTGGTGTAGTTGGAGAAGGATTGTACAAAGTATTGCAACAAACACCCTCATTAAAAGCGAGCATCAAAAAAGTATGTATTAAGAATACAGCCAAGAAAAGAAATGCGCCGGAAGCATTATTTACTTCCGATAAAAACGAATTGTTGCAAGACCCGGAAATTAATGTAATAGTAGAAGTAATTGATGATTCAGTGGCTGCGTTTGATATTGTATCAACCGCATTAAAAAATGGAAAGTCGGTAGTAAGTGCGAGCAAAAAAATGATTGCCGATAATTTACCCGCGTTATTGGCTTTGCAAAAAGAAACAGACCTTCCTTTCTTATACGAAGCGGCAGCTTGCGCTTCTATTCCAGTAATTAGAAACTTAGAAGAGTATTATGACAACGACTTATTTTTTTCAGAAGCGCTGTTGCTGGCACAGCAACTAGGGTTTGCTGAAAGCAACCCCAAGCTAGACGTGGAGGGATATGATGCACTAAACAAATGGACCATTTTATTAAACCATGCATATGGAATTGTAAGTGCACCAACTGAAATTTTATTTACAGGCATTCAAAATGTACAGGGATCCGATGCAATAGTAGCCAAAGAAAAAGGTTTTGATATCAAGTTAATTGGACAAGCAAAAAAGTTAAAAAATGGAAAAGTAGCTGCATTTGTATTACCGCAATTTGTACCATTGAGTGACCCATTGTCATTTGTAAAAAATGAATACAATGGGGTTGTTATTGAATCGGGCTTTGCAGACAAACAATTTTTCTATGGAAAAGGAGCAGGAAGCTTCCCAACTGCATCTGCAGTACTAAGTGATATTGCTGCATTAAGATATAATTACAAATACGAGTATAAAAAATTATACCACCATCAACCTCATGAACTATCCAACGACTATTATTTGAAAGTGTATGTAAGTTTTGATGATTGGAAATACATACCCAGAGAAGATTTTGAATGGATAGAAGAATGGCATGCACAAGCAGAAAGAAAATATTTAATTGGCGTTTTGCATTGCAATAAACTCATTAACAATAATTGGTGGAAGCAAAACAACACTTCATTGGTTTTAACGCCAGACGCAATTATAGATGACTTAGATATTGTTCACTTAAAAAAGAGAAGCCTAGAACTTGCGGGCGTTATTTAATATATTTACGTATGAATATATCAGCTTTTAAAACAGGAGCCACCCTCAGTATTGCAACAGGAATAATCCTGCTTTTATTTTCATTTCTTGGAGGCAAAGAAGACTTGTTTTTATTATTGAACCACAATCTAGGATCTACTGCCGATTTCTTTTTTCAATATTTTACCCATGCAGGAGATGGTATATTCTGGGTACCAGTAGGGCTGTACTTTATTTTTTTTAAACGAAAATTATTGCCGCTGATACTCAGCGCCATTGTACTTTCTACCTTACTGGTTCAAACAGGGAAAAAAATTATTTATCCCAACGAAGCCAGGCCAACTGCAGCAATTGAATCAACTACTCATAGCCCCATCCATACCGTAAAAGGAGTAACCGTACACAGCAATAATAGCTTTCCATCAGGTCATACTACCACCGCATTTAGCTTATTCTTACTAGGCTGTTTACTACTACCCTATACTTATTTTTGGCTAATTGGATTCACCGCTGCATTGTTAGCAGGCTATTCCAGGGTTTATTTGGCACAACACTTTCCACTAGATGTAGGGGCAGGAATTATCTGCGCCGTCATCACTGTTTATTTGTCTTTGCAAATACAAAAGCTATTTAATAAAAGAGGGGAAGCATAATTATTTCCACCTCCACTCACCAGCTATTTCCAATGCTTCTTTCAGATTGTTCTTAATCATAAAGTCGCGCACTTCAGTGTCGGTGAACCTTCTAGATTTTAATTCTTTAGAATCTGCAATGCCATACAATAATATAGCGCCATTGCGCACTGTATTCTTTAAGCCTTTTTCGTCTACCAATTTAAAGTCGTCGCAGTCTGCATGGTAACAAAGACCTGCATTATTGGGCAATCTGCCGCCTGCACCACCACCAGTAGGAATACCTTGTAACATAAAAGGTTGATGATCGCTGTGCAAACCAGCTCCATTATTAAATAAATTTTTATAACTGGTATCAGCTGCTTGCACAATGGCACCAATACCTACAAACAACTCTTTACTCTCTGCAATAGTGGTAGAAAATCCCTTAGGATCATTGGTCATATCGTAGTTAAGCATATAACGCACTTGATCTAATGTATTGTTCTTGATAGCCTGATCTACATAAGCCCTAGAGCCCAATAAGCCTTCTTCTTCTCCCATGAAAAGTACAAATTCAACAGTACGCTCAGGCTGTAATTTTAAGGCCATATACGTTCTAGCCATATCAATTACAGCAAAAGAACCAATACCATTATCAATGGCACCAGTAGCTAAATCCCAACTATCTAAGTGTCCACCAACAATTACTTTTTCTTTCGGCATTGTTTTTCCTTTAATAGTAGCAATCACATTCCTTGCTTTAATTAAACCAGATTGATTGGTCATATCAATAGAAGCATAATGTGTTGCTTTCTTCATGTCTTCCTTCAACTTTAAACCATCTTCTTTGCCAATGCAAACAGCAGGATCGGGAATTAATTTACCCGTTACAGATGCAGTACCAGTTAATAAAATACCACCAGTTGCAGTATTGATAATGATGATACCTTTTGCACCATACTTAGTAGACAAAGCTGTTTTTTCTGAACGGTGAAGATTTTTTAAACCAGTTTTAGAGCCTGGTAAAATACCTAAATACACCACCGCAATTTTACCAGTTACTTTACCTGGGTTATTGATATAATCTTCTTCTAATCCATTACCCATGTCTACCAATTCTAGTTTCACATTGGCTTTTACAGGAGCATGGGCCAAAGAAACAGACTTCACAGTTTGTAAGTTATTGAGGTCGGTGCCAATTTTTACAGACAGTGTTCCCCTACTCCAGCTCTCTACTTCAAATGGTTGGTATTTCACGTCTTTAAAGCCATAAGACTTCAATAAATTGTATGCAAAAGTTTCTGCTTTTTTTCCGTTCTCCGAACCAGTTAAACGATGTCCAATGGTTTCAGTGGCGGTTTTTAAACTACTATAAGCTTTAGAGTGTTGGTCTATTTCAGCGTTTATTTTACTAAACACTGCAGTCCATTCTGGTTTAACCTGCGCATGAGCAGTAGTGGTGATTAATCCAACTAAAAGAATAGGTACAAAAAATTTCATATTGTTTATTTGAATAGTAAGGCTAATTATTTACTCCAATTAATATTGGCTTTTTTAACAGTTTGCGCATTGGTACCAATCATGATTTCAAAATCGCCAGCTTCCCAATCGTATTTCAAATCATAATTGTAGAATTTCAAATCTTCGGGCGTTATGGTAAAACTTACTTTAGTAGATTCACCGGGTTTCAAACTAATTTTTTGAAATCCTTTTAACTCACTAACCGGTCTGGTAATAGAACCAACTAAATCTCTTATATACAATTGTACCACTTCTTTTCCCTCGTATGCGCCAGTATTGGTAAGGGTTACAGAAGCAGTTACCGCTTGATTCCCTTTTGCTTTTGAACTACTTAATACTACATCACTGTAACTAAAACTCGTGTAGCTTAAGCCATAACCAAAAGGATACAATGGATCATTGCTCACATCTAAATAATTGCTCTGAAACTTTTGAAACCAAGGTCCACGCAAAGGACGGCCAGTGTTTTTATGGTTGTAAAACAAAGGTACCTGCCCAACATTCTGAGGAAAAGTAGCAGATAATTTTCCAGAAGGATTCACATCGCCAAACAATACATCAGCAATAGCATAAGGACCTTCAGAACCAGGAAACCAAACATTTAAAATAGCAGGAACATATTCATTTTCCCAAGTAAGGGTTAATGGTCTTCCTGTGAACAATACCAATACAACCGGCTTACCGGTTTTTAATAAAGCTTTAATTAAATTCTTTTGAACACCAGGAATATCCAAGTTACTTCTACTACTTGCTTCACCGCTCATTTCAGCACTCTCCCCAGCAGCAACTACAATAACGTCAGACTTGGCAGCTGCATCCAAAGCTTCATTCAATAGTTGGTCATCGGTTCTTTCATCTCGCTTTAAAGACTTACCAAACATACCAGCACGCTCTTCAAATTTGGCATCAGCATCTAAATTTGAACCCTTTGCGTAATGAATAGCTACTTTGTCTCCAATAGTTTCTTTGAATGCTTGTAACAAAGAAGTGGCTTTACTTAAATTAGCGGCTACACTCCAAGTACCACCCATATTTTCTTTATTATCAGCTAATGGTCCAATTAATGCAATGGAGCCAGATTTTTTTAAAGGCAAAGTATTGTTGGCATTCTTCAATAACACAAAACTCTGTGCAGCAATGGTTCTTGCTTCTTTTCTATTGGCAGCAGAAAACACTTCTGTTTTTGCTCTATTCTCGTCAATATATCTATAAGGATCTTCAAATAAACCCAATCTGTATTTGGCTTCTAAAATTTTTCTACACGCTTCATCAATTCGAGCTTGTGAAACTTTTTTCTCTTTTAATGAAGCACCTAAAGTGGTTAAAAATCCTTCCCCTACCATATCCATATCTAAGCCCGCATTCATAGATAATGCAGAAACTGTTTTTAAATCTCCAACCCCATGTGCAATCATTTCATTAATGCCGGTATAATCGGATACAACCATTCCTTTAAAACCCCATTGCTTTTTTAATACATCGGTTAACAACCATTTATTGCCGTGTGCAGGCAATCCATCAATCTCATTAAAGGAAGCCATTACAGAGCCAACACCGGCATCTACTGCAGCTTTATAAGGCAACATATATTCATTAAACATTCTTACACGACTCATATCGGTAGTACCATAATCTCTTCCAGCTTCAGCAGCACCATACAGCGCATAATGTTTTACACAAGAAAGCAAGGTATTATTTTTAGACAAATCATTGCCTTGGTACCCCTTCACCATTGCTTTGGCAATTTGCGCACCCAAGTAAGGATCTTCTCCATTTCCTTCTGAAATTCTACCCCATCTTGGATCTCTAGAAACATCTACCATTGGAGAAAAAGTCCAGTTAATTCCATCTGAACTGGCTTCGTTGGCCGCAATTCTTGCACTACGTTCAATTAAAGCCATATCCCAGGTTGCACTCATTCCTAAAGGGATGGGAAACACCGTTTCATATCCGTGAATCACATCCATTCCAAACATCAACGGAATTTTGAGTCTACTTTTTTCAACTGCTAACTTTTGTACCTCTTTAATTTTAGCAACAGATTTAATATTGAATAAGCCACCTACTTTACCGGCTTCAATTTTCTTAGCAATATCAGAACTGGCAGCAGCACCCGTAACAAAATCGCCAGAGCTAGGTAAATTAAGCTGACCCAATTTTTCCTCTAATGTCATTTTAGCCATCAACTGGTTGATGAATGCATTCATTTTAGCATCCTGTGCACTCAGTTCACTTAAAATAAAAAGCCAACCAAAAGTCAAAGCAAATTTTATTATGTTTTTCATTATTCCACTTTTAAAATTTTAAATTTATCAGATTGCCCATTTTCACTAATTGCTTCAATAGTGTAATAATAAGGCTTTTTCAAATCCATTCCGTTAAACCAATACTCATTTATATCATGAACTGTGATGCAATTATATAACTTATCAGGACTAGTTCCATAGTAAATATTATACCCATAGGCATCATCAACTGGCGACCATTTAATCCAAGCACTCCTTTTGTCTTTTTCAGTTCTTAGTACCATAAATTGATTAACTGGTGGGGGTTTAGGTCCATTCCCAATACCAAACACTCTAAAACCACTAATGGCAAATTTACCTGATGCCATATGTACATTTTCCATTCTAAGAAACCGAGTAAGAATTGGCTTCTCCAATTCAACATATTCGTGTGGAATATCTGTTTTATTAGATGATTTGTCGATGATTAAGTTCCATTTAACACCGTCATCTGAAGCAAATATTTTGTATTGATGATACAAATTGGTTTGCTTACCCAAAAATGTAGCATCTTGATCGGCATAATTAATTTGTATTGCATTTACCTTTACAATAGAACCCAAATCAGATTGCAACCACTCAGATTGATTGGCAGAAACAGCACTCCAATAGGTTTTCATTTGCTCATCGTTGATATTATTTGCACTATATCCTCCCAGTGTAGAAGAAACCCTAACAGGCTTTCTATAATTCAATAGCATCCAACCAGTAAATGCCGGATTAGATTGTAGTGGAACTTGATCCATTTCTCTATACTTTGGTGAATAATGAGGATAATCACCAAAAGCCGTGCTTGTCCACATCATATCATCGGCATCAAATCCAGTTGGCCAAATTCCAATTCTTCTTTCAAAATTGTTCTTAACAGATAACATGATAGTACTTACATGCCAATATTTTCCAGAATTATCTTGAAAACTTGCCCCATGTCCTGCACCTCTTGCAAAACCTCCAAGCTTCATACTCAATGGGTCCGATTGCTCTTCAAAATGTCCTAAAGGCGAATTTCCGATTGCTACACCATCTGCATAGCCACTGAATTCAGTACCTGGAGCTCCATATTGCAAATAATATTTGTTTTTGTATTTAGTAATCCATGCACCTTCCATGAATGCGTCTAAAAAGGTATTATCCATATGCTCACCAAATCTTTGCCAACCATATCTCCATGATTTAAGGTGATAAATTTCTTTACGAGTTCCAATTGGTTTAAAAGTTTTCCGATCTAACTCTATTCCATATAAAGGAAACACATTGCTACTACCATTATACATGTACAATTTACCATCATCATCTGTAAAAAAAGCTGGGTCCCAACCACCAATTTCAAACGAATCAACCAATGGTTTCCATTCATTAGCTTTTGGATTGGTACTCATCCATAAAGTAAAATTATTGGTATAAGTAGATCCAAAAACAATCATTGTATCACCAATAACACCAACTGCAGGTGCACAGAGTTCATCATAACCTTTGTTCCAAGGTCTTAGGAATTTCTTAGAAATAAAGTTCCATTTAAGCATATCATTACTATGCCAATAGCCCCATTGATTCGTACTAAATAAATAATAATCTCCTTTAAAATTTACAATGACAGGATCAGCAGTAGCACGGTGTTTGCCCCATTCAGAAAAATTAGGAATTGGTGTAAATCCGTAATCAATATTGATTGGATTGCAATATGTTTTCTGTTGGGCCAATAACCCACCTGATCCCAAAAGAATGATGATAAATAAAATACTATAAAGTTTCATAAATGAATTTTTATAAATATGGCGCAGTAAAACCAAGCTTTCTCATACCCACTTTAAGTTCAGGGCATGAAGTTAATAAGCCCCAAATGAGTCCAGATCGATAATTTTCGATCATGATAATAATTGGTCCCTGATCAATAGCCAATGTAGAACTGGCAAACCATAAATCTTGCAATTTGTAAGCATCAACAAAACCATAATCAGACCAAATTTTATCGCCAAGCATATAGTAAAAAAATCTGAGCGCTTGCATGCTCTCTTTGGGTGTATATGGAAAAGATGACAATGCAGCAGTAGGGGTAATTACCCCCAAATCATTTGTGGGCGAACTTGCAGCATACCCATTGGGAATATCACTTGCAGTAAGTCCCCATGCATTCTCGCTGTAACCAAAAAACTGTTTAGGATTCGCTTTACAATATTCATAGTTTATTCTAGTATGATTTACTACATAATTATTATAATTAGTGTATTGATCGCTTAATCCACGAGGGTCAATTCCTAAAAAACTATACTGCGCAAAAAACAAAGGACCACCGAATGCCGGACCTAATGTTAACTGAATATTATAATATGAATTGTTATTAACCATAGCCCCACTTCGAGCAAAACCATTATGGTATACAGAAGTAGGTATATTATTATTATTTGAGGATGAAGCCAATATATAGGTAATTAAACATTCATTCCAACCTTGGATTTTTAAATTCATTTCCCATTGAAAATTAGGACTCCAATGCCAATAAAGTACATCTTGGTTATTTTGTCTAAACCAATTCCATTCTACTCCATCCCAAATTGAATTGATATCAGCCCTTAGTGTGTTTTCAGAAACAGTTGACTCATTAAAATACATTCTAGCCGAAAGTAGACCTGCAATTAAATAAGATGTTTCAACTAAATCAGCACCGTTGTCTTTTGAACTAAAGGGTATTACTTCTCCAGTTGTGCCATTTATCCAATGCGGGAAAGCTCCATGAAATTTTTGCGCTTTGTTTTTTAGAAAGTCAACAATTAATTTTAACCTTTCTAATGCTTGAGCACGAGTAATAAAGTTTCTATCAACAGCAACAATTAATGACATAATACCAAAACCAGACCCACCAATGGTTACAATTTCGCCTGAAGAATTTCTTTCTCTAGATAATCCCGATACGGGGTGTGCAAAATCCCAGAAATACTTAAACGTTCTTTTTTGAATAGTATCCAATAATGCATTATCAGATATGACCGGAAACTTATTGGTAGAATCAATGCTGGTGATAAAACTAATTGAAATAGGAATATTTAATTTCCCTTTTTGCGAAGACGTCAAGCTTGTACTTACACTAACTAAATACTTAGATAAATGCTTTAAAGGAGTACTAGGGACAACAACAATACTACTATCATTATTCTCGTATGAAAAATTTAATGTAACATTCTCCACTCCATTTAAAGATATAGTTACAGCTTGAGGAACAGTTACTTTATCAACCTTGTTATTAAAGGCAAGTTTAATTTTGGTAGCAATGTTTACGTCATAGTTAGCACTTGAATTAACAACAAGATTATTTAATTGAATAGATGTATTAAGAAGTGCTTGTGGAATTACTATTGGGGTTTCAGTTACTTGATTATTTTTTTTACAACCATGAAAAATAATTGAACTTATTAAACATAAGCTTATATGAAATAGTTTATTCTGCATAATTCATCTCAATTAAATTAAATTACAAAAGTTGCCACTGCACCGCCCTTTAAACTCGAACTTAACCAACGCTTATTGATTCGCAAATTAAACTGCTCTTCTTGATTACCATTATTCAAGACAATCACTACTTTTTTTCCATCCGGAGTTAAAAAGGCCGCAGAGAATAAATTTCCCACTATCCCACTCCCAATTCTAATAGATCCGGAGGGGATAAACTTAGAAGCATGTGCAATTATATAAAATGCAACATTTTTTGATACAGTAGATCCAGCAATTGTTAAAGCACCTTTACATTCTGTACAGCCTCCTGGTGTTCTTGGCCCGAAGGATGGATCATTTGCTAAATTCCACTCTAAAGCATTTTTGCTATGATTGCGCATAGATCCTATAATTACATTTTTGATATGCCATTTTAGGTCGCCATCAAAGGTTCCATTTTTACCTGTCCATTGTTCAGTAAAATAAAGAGATTTATCTGGGTGTGCATTATATACAGTAGACAATGCGCTAATATCTCCATTATACAAATGAAAGGCGGATCCATCAATATACTTCTTTGCTGCTAGATCATTTAAAATGGAAATTGGATAATTGGGATTGTCGCAATTATGATCCCAAATAACAATTTTTGTTTTAATTCCGTTTTTTTCAAATAATGGCCCTAAGTGATTTTTAATAAAATCAGCTTGTTGATTAGCACTCATTAACATACTGGGATTATTCCCGCCATGTTGAGGCTCATTTTGAATAGTTATAGCGTCAATGGAAATTCCTTTTAATTTCATTTGCTGTAAATACTTCACAAAATAATTAGCATAAACATGAAAATATTTAGACAGCAAACTGCCTCCAATACTATTTAGATTGTCTTTCATCCAAATAGGTGGACTCCAAGGTGTAGCCATTATCTTAATTGCAGGATTAATGGCTACAATTTTTTGAAGAATTGGAATAAGATCAATTGTGTCTGCAGATAAAGAAAATTCATTTAATAAAGTATCTGTTTGCCCAGCTGGCAAATCGTTATAACTAAAAACAGTACTGCTTAAATCTGAAGCGCCGATACTAATTCTTAAATAATTAACTCCAATAGCATTTTCATTACTGCCAAATAACTCATTAAGCAAACTAGCTTTAGCGTTACTCTCCATTTGATTTATTAAATAAGCACTTCCTCCAGTTAAAGTATAGCCAAAACCATCTACTATTTGGTATTTGGTTGCAGTATCTATATCAATTACTGACAAGGCATTATTAACTTCCCCAGTTTTTAAAATAAAAGATTGTTTAGTTAGCAACTGAGATTGATCACCAGTAGTTACCCAATAATAAGTTTTAGCAGCGTTATCTACTACATTATCATTTAGGGCTAGCTTATTTTTATTGGAGCAAAAGCTCAATAAAATCAATACTATAATGATTGAGCCTAATTTAAACATTGTTAAAGGTATTTAGAGTCATTAAATTTTATTCAAAAAAAACTAACGTATTATTATTTCTAGTAGCCACTAACCGCTTTTTATTATCCCTATTACACAACCATTTTGCATCTCTAAATTCACCTCGCAAATCAGGAATAATACCCTCGAATAAAAACTTATTTTGTTGCTGATTAAAATTAAAATAAGTAGGCTGTAATGCATCATATTGGCCTTCATATGGAATTACACCGAAAAAATTTCCAAACGCAACATATCCATTACTATTTTGATTCATAATTTTAGTAAACGAATAAATGGGAGCCATTTGCAATTCCTTTGGTAGATCAACCATTTTGAAGCCTCCCTTGCCATTATTTATAAAACATACAGAACTGAGGGTAACAGCATCTAATTCTATATAATCTTTAAATAAATCATAGAACATGTACTGAACCGTTTTACCAGCAACTTCACCATATTTTAAATATGCTTTTTTAAGCACAGGGAGCGCCCTCTCTAATTCATCTTTCCCAAGAAAAGTATACTCGTTATTGTTTATAGTGTAACACATCACTTGTTCAAGCGATCCATTGTTATCAAAGTCTTTTACATATAACTTTAAAGGCCCATTCTTACCTGAACTTAATTTGGTATTGTGTCCCCAATTCCCTGCCAAAAAATCTATCCACCCATCATTATTTATATCAGTTTGAACAATAGTTTGCCATAGCCCACTTGAGTTTGGAATAGTGACTTTTTCAAATTTGCCTTTCTGATTTTGGAACAGTGTAATTTTCATCCATTCACCCGCTATAATTAAATCACTCCAACCATCATTGTTTACATCTGCAGACGTTGAACTGGTAGCCATTCCAAGGTTGTCAGCGTTAATTATTGAATTAGGAGCAACACTGAATAACGCTTTACCGTTATTCACTAATAAATAAGAAGATTGGGCTATTCCATATTTGGCAGCATCTGCTAATCCTGTTATAAATAAATCTGTGTCTCCATCTTTATCAAAATCAATAGTAGTTACAGAAGATTTATTAAAAGCTAGTTTAGGTATTAAATGATCAGAAGGAACAAATCCTCCCTTCCCATTACTCAAATAAAAATGATCAAGAAGTGCAGGATTGCCATTATCGTATTGATTGCCACCGCTTACTATATAAAGGTCTTGATAGCCATCCAAATTGGCATCAAAAAATACAGCATCTACTTTCTCGGCATGTAAAGACATCCCAGAATTAGGTAAAATCATTTTTTCAAAATTTCCATTTGCTTTCTGAACCAATATAGTATTTGGCTGCTCGGAAGCACCACAAACAAAAAAATCTTCAAGTCCATCCTTATTAATGTCTGCTACTGCTATTTTAGGACCTCTTGTAGATAATTGATGTGGAATTAAGTATTGTCGATTATGATCAATAAAATCATTTTCTTGATGCACCCATTTGACCAATACATCTTTACTAATATTGGTTAAACGATTTTGAGAAGATTGAAAAAATGAAGAAAAATCAAAAGTCCCTTTTGCATCATCTTGTTGAATCTGCATCTTTCCAAAACCAATATTCTTTTTAATCAATTGAAAAGTATTATTTGGCCAAACTACTAAAATGCTATCGGGTAATTGACCATTAGGCAATCCGAAGTGTAATTCTGGAGCAGTAGAAGACTGAAAACCACGTGTCAACATCAACTGCTGATACTGCGTTTTCGATTGATTAAACAAATACACTTTAGCACCAATTCCAAAGGTATTGGCAGTATTTCCCTTTAATGAAATAGCCATACTACTATCGGAAGAAGTATTCTTTAATAAAACTGCTTTTTCATTGATTGGGTTAATAATTACATCTAGTTTGCCGTCGTTATTGAAATCTGCATAGGAAGCCCCCGTATAATAGCCTTTCATATTTGCAGTTCCCCATTCCTTACTTACATCAGTAAATTGATGTAATCCATCACCTTTAAACATAAATGGATGAGAACTACCATCAGGCATTTTATCAATTACTTCTTGATCAAATTTATCAGTTATATCAAGTCCCTTATTAGACTTCATATCAGAAACAAATTGAACATAATCTAAATCAACTGGGCGTTTTACTATTCCACTAGAAATAAAAAGATCTTTATTACCGTCATTATCAAAATCGGCAAAAAGTGGAGCCCAACTCCAATCAGTAGCTGAAACACCCCCCATTAAACCAACTTCACTAAAAGTAACACCATTGCCATTGTTTTTATGTAAGCTATTACGTGAATACTGCTTCTGATATCCATTTCGCTCTAACTTAACCTTATAGATGTCAGGATTTTCGTCACTTCCATAAGTTTTTAATGTCTTTTCATCAGGGGGCAGCATATCAACAGTAATAATATCTAATTGTCCATCATTATTATAATCTGCAATATCATTTCCCATACTAAATCTACTATAGTGACCAAAGTGATCAGCCCCAACTTCCTTGAAAGTTCCATTTTGTTGGTTTACATAATAGTAGTCGTTTTCATGAAAATCATTTCCAATATAAATATCATCCCACCCATCATTATTTAAATCACCAATTGAAATTCCCAAACCATATCCAAGATTACTCTGATAAATTCCAGAAGCTGCAGTAACGTCGGTAAATTTACCAGTAGTAGCAACATCATTTCGAAACAATCGATCACCAGACAAAGAATCATAATTGGCTCTATTGCTAATATTAACAATATTAGCATGCGGTTTATGTGATTGATTTAAAATATAACAATCTAAATCTCCATCAAGATCGTAATCGAAAAAAACAGACTGTGTAGAAAAACAAGCAGTATTTAACCCATACTTTGAAGATTCTTCTGTAAATGTTCCATTTTTATTATTAATATATAATTCGTTGTGACCTTTTAATCCATACTTATTACTTACAGTAGATACATAAATATCCAAGTAACCGTCCGCGTTAACATCTGCCATAGTTACCCCTGAACACCAATCAGAAATTCCTTTAACGCCAGATTTATCCGTAATATCTTCAAACTTAAAATCACCTTTATTTAAATAAAGTTTATTCTTACCTGTAGAATTTGCAGTAAAATAAATATCAATTAAACCATCATTGTTAATATCTCCTGTTGCAACACCACCCCCATTATAATAATAGAGGTAATAAAGAATACTTAATCCATCCTTTTCTATTAATTCATTGGTAAATGAAATATTTGAAGTTATTGGGCTTACTTTAGAAAACAGTGTTTGTTTATTTTTGCAAGCCCCAAGCAGGAAAACTAAAACTAAAAAATTACAAAGCAGCTTAATTGGAAGTGAATGCACTTTTATCATAGAATTTAATATAAAATACAAAGGACTGATACTTAAAAGATCAGCCCTTTGCTCATGTTAAAAACTGCCAAAACTTAATTTTTGTTCGTATACAAAGCAGCTACTTCAGTTGAAGTAAGTGCTTTACTATACAACCTAAACTGGTCTATACCGCCGGTGAAAGAACTAATCCAACCATCAGTAGGGCCAGTAATATTTGCATGTTTATTCCATCCACCTATTACCATATTTGTTGCATTAGAAAAATTTACAGCACCTCTAGCATTTCCTCCATTCTTTGCATCTGTTTGGGCTGCAGATAATCCAGTTACCAATGCACCATCAAAGTAATAAGACATTTTTGAAGTGGCCTGATCATAAGCATAAACAATATGATGCCAATTACCATCAAACATTGGCTTTTCAAAATTTCCTTCAAGCCATTGATCCATCAATCCAAATTTCATTGTGGCTTTAGTAGGTGTTTGATTCTCTACTAATACAAATGCAGCACTATGATGCCAACCATAAGTATCATCAACCAATGAAAAAAGAAATTCTGTTCTACCAGCTTGCGCAGTGTTTTTTAACCAAAATGATATGCTAAAGCTTGTTGCAGTTTTAAAATCGTTTGCAGAAGGATATAGCAATGCTTTACCATCGGTGCCCTGTACTGCTTTTCCAGATATACCAGCAATAGAAGTTAATGGGTTTGCAGAAGCAAAAGTTGCTCTAATGCTATCAACTGCGTTCATCAATGGATCTGAAGTAGTTCCATCAAAAGCAGTATAGAATTTTAAAGGACCGCCAGGGGGGTTGGCGTCTTTAACATAATTAGCTAAAGCAGGGCGATCCATTTTTTGACAGCTGAATAGTATGATTGCCAATAAAGCCAATATATTAACTTTATTATTAAAATTTGTTTTATACATAATTTCTGATTTAAAAGTTGTAAAAGGTATACCCAACAATTACCACTCTGGATTTTGAACTAACAAACCTCCAGACTTATCAATTGCAGGTTGAGGTATAGGATAAAACCTACATTTATTGGTATATCCCAATGGACCTAAAACAGTAACGGCATCCCCCCACCTAACTAAATCAAAAAATCTTTCTCCTTCTACACCAAACTCAACACGTCTTTCTTGCTTTATCAAATTTCGCAAATCAGCCTGTGTAGTGAAGGTAATATTTGCCAATCCTGCACGATTTCTAACCGCATTTACAAAAGGGATTGCCTGTGCGCCATTACCTAACTCATTATGACATTCTGCAGCCATTAGCAATACATCAGCGTAACGAAAAATTCTTTTATTGATCCAATTTGGATTGTCTGATTGGCCGGTAGATGCTCTATATGCTGGATCAGCATAGATCTTCTTATTCCAATACTTTCTTGGCAATGGGCCGGCTGGAACATCAAAAGTTGAACCAGGTAGTACTCTACCATACCCTCCAGTAGAAGGATCATCTGATTGCCCTGAGAATAAAATAGTTGATCCTTTTCTAACATCTCCAGGTTCATAAGCAGCAACTAAATTATCGGTGGGTGTATTCCAACCCCAACCTAAATTCCATCCACTCGCATTAGATCCTCTTACACCTTGTGTTGTTGCAAATTGACATCCGTTGTTAATAGAGCCATTGGGACTTACATATGCTTGTATTTCAAAAATAGATTCACTGCTATTTTCACCAGCATCTTTAAAAATTCCGTAATAACTACTAAACAATGAATATGAACCAGAAGAAATAACTTGTTGAGATAAACTTAGTGCTTGAGACCAATTGCCTCTAAAGAGATACGACTTCGCATGTAAGGTTTTAACAGCGCCGCTCGTAAGCCTACCTGGATATTGATTACCCCAAACTGTTGGAAGGTTACCTGCAGCAAAAGTTAAATCTGCATCAATCAAAGCATAAATTGCTGATGCAGGAGACTTTGCAATATTCGCTTGTGATGCATTATATACCCTGAAATCAATTTTTGGAACATCCCCAAAACTTCTTACTAAATCAAAGTAGGCAAATGCTCTAAAAAATCTGGCTTCAGCAATATTATTCATAGAAGCAGGATCAGTAAGCTTTAAGGAATCGGCTGTTTGAATTGCGGTGTTTGCTAAATTGATTAAGGCGTAATGGTCGTCCCAATAAGTATTACTAGCCCATAAATCCTTAACATATTGGTATCTATCAAATGGAGCAACCCACTCAGCGCCATCAGATGGATCTGATCCTTTTTCTGAATCATCTGATCTAAAATCATGCATGGCTAACCATGGAATAGTTGTAAAGCCTGCGCTGTTTCTTAGGTTACTATATAACCCATAAATCTGACCTTCTAAACCACCCTGATTTAAATCATCTAAAGTTGCAGTAAGTGGCTTTCTGTCCAGAAATTTATTACAGCCCGCGAGCAACATTATCATGGAAGACAATGCCAACATCGAGAAAACTATTTTTATATTCTTTTTCATATTGAATAATAATTTATTGTTCTTAGAAAGTTACATTTAATCCAAAAGTGGTTGTTAATGGAATGGCACCACCAGCATTGTCAACTCCAAAGGAAACTGCACTTCCTCCAAACTCTGGCGTATAACCAGAATTTCTTTTCCAAGTATTGAAGTTCTGAACATTAACAAATGCTCTTAAGGATTTAATTTTTGCTTTATTTAAAAATGAAGAAGACAAATTGTATCCTAATTGTATATTTCTTATTCTGAAATAACTACCATCTTCAATGTTATATGTAGATGCTTCGTAATTAATTCTATGGTCTTGTGCAAGAATTGGATCCCAATTTGAAGTTCCAGGACCATGCCATCTGTTTACTTTGAAAGCAGCATAATTTACTCTTTGGAATGGCGATTCTGTACCTCCCCAATTTCTAAAAATCTCATTTCCATATACTCCACCTAAATCAATACCAAAGTCTACATTTTTGTACTTTAAAGAAATTGTTCCACCATAAGCAAAATCAGGCGTAGGATTTCCAATCATAGTTCTATCTGCTGTATTAATTTTCCCATCCCCATTAATATCTTTGTATTTCAAGTCGCCAGGACCATATGAAAATTCTGTATTAACTGGAGAACCTAATTTTTCTGCATATGACTGATAAATACCCTCTACTATATACCCATAGAAATACCCAATTGGTAACCCCACTGTTGTTCTATTAACTCCAGAAACAATTGAGAATTCTTTTGTTGCCAATGACTCTACTTTATTTTTATAAGTAGTAAAGTTTCCACTAACAGTTAAAGAAAGATCTTTTGAAAATTCTTTTGTATAGCTTGCAGATAGTTCAATGCCACTGTTTCTGATACTTCCTATATTATCTAAACCATTTGAAACCCCTTGACTACCTGGAATAAATGTCATAAGGTCTTTTGTTAGCTTATTAAAGTAGCTAAATTCTACGTGCAGCTTATTCTTAAGTGCATTAAATTCAAATCCAATTTCCTTTGCATGAACAGTTTCCCATTTCAAATTGGGATTAGGCAAATAAGATTGAGAATAGGCATTGTAAACTAAGTTTCCAAATACTGCAGCATTACCAGCAACTAAACCTGGATAGAAGGGATAATCATAACCGTAGGTATTTTGGTTACCTAAAACACCTATTGAAGCTTTAAGCTTTAAGAAATCAAAAATGCTTTGGTTTTGGAAGAAATTCTCTCTTGTAATTTCCCAAGCTCCACCAACAGCCCAAAAGTTCTGCCAACGGTTATTAGGAGAAATTTGAGAAGAACCATCTCTACGTAAAGAGGCATTCAGGAAATATTTCCCTTGGTAATTATATAGTACACGCAATAATCCAGACGCGGTTGTTCTTTCTCTTTGATCTGAGTTAGACACTTTTGTTGTGGGGTCTGTAAACCCATTATTGATGAACCAGAACCTTTCATCATCAGGAATTGCTGCTCCTGTTGCACTTTGTCTTGCCGAAGCAAATCTATTAAAGTTCCCGTAATAATAGGTTGTCCAACCAGCCATAGCTGTCAAATTATGGTCTCCAAAACTTTTCCTATAATTTAAAATATAATCTTGTTGAAATTTTTTGTAAGAAAGATCATTTTCAGAAACGGTTGTAGTACGACTATACAAAAAAGCTCGTTTAAGAGCAGCATCATAAGCATTATAAAGTGGTGTGTATTGTCTAATATTTACATTACTAATGTCTGCATAAAAACTAGCTTTAAATGTAAAGTTTCTTAAGAAATTAACTTCTCCAAAAACACTACCCACAGTTCTATATTCTACATTTTTTGTTTTATTGTATTCATTCTCTAGTTGAATCAATGGATTTACTACACCAGAATTTTGAATTGATGGAAGCTCATAGTATAAATTTTGAACAGTGCTATCAAGACCATAAGGATTTTTAGCTTTAATAGGAATTGTTCCATCGCTAACTAATGGAATAACTTTACGTGCCTGGTCTAAAATATAAGTAGCATTATATGGATTATTTTGACGAGTAGCATTAAAATTAATACCAACTCTTATAGATTTATTCAATTTCACTTCATCATTAAAAGAAAGCTGAAATCTTTCTAATTTTTCATGCTTTATTAGACCCTCATCCCCAGTATAACCAATACCAAAATTAAATTTATTTTTTTCTGTACTAGATGATAAGCTTAAGTTACTTGAGCTAAACGAACCAGTTCTAGTTACTGCATCAATCCAATCGGTATTTGCTGTCCAGTTGCTATAATCAAATGGAGATGTTACGCCAATATTGGCTTTCTCTTCTTCATATAGCGTTTTGAACTGTTCGCCACTGGCTAATTGAATTTTATTCACCAATTTTTTAAAGCCGTAAGAGCTATTGAAATTGATGATTACTTGACCAGCTTTTGCTCGTTTGGTTGTAATGGCAATAACTCCTGCTGCACCTCTTACACCAAATATAGCGAGGGAGGATGGGTCCTTTAATACTTCAATAGATTCAATATCATTAGGATTAATATAATCTATATTATCATTGAATACACCATCAACAACATATAAAGGTCTCACAGAACCAATACTAATTGTTCCCCTAATTCTGATATCTGGGGCAGCTCCTGGAGTGCCACTATTTACAACAGAAAGACCCGCAACTTTACCTTGTAATGAAGCTACAGGGTTGGTATTGGGTTTGTCTGCAACATCTTTACCGGCAATCTTTACAATAGATCCTGTGAGATCTCTTTTACTTGCGGTTCCATATCCAATAACAACTACTTCATCCATTTTTTTAACAGATAAAGTAAGCTGAACGTCAACAATGGAACGACCCGCCACTTTTATTTCAATTGGCTCATATCCAAGGCTACTAACTACTAATGTTGCGTTTTTGTCAACTGTTATAACAAAGTTACCATTGTTATCTGCTGATGTTCCATTGTTGGTCCCTTTTTCCAAAACAGAAGCACCAGATAATTGCTCATTGTTTTCTCCAACAATTTTGCCAGTAATTTTAATGCGCTCATTTTCTATTTCATTTGTAGATAATATGGCAAAAAGATTACCGCCCAATTGCTTATAGGTTAAATTAGTTCCTGTAAACAAGCCATTTAAAGATTGGTCAATTGTCCAATTGAAAGCACTGAAATTCACTTTTGTTTTCAAGTCTTTCAAATCCGAATTGTATAGAAAACGAAAATATCCTTCATTTTCTATTTGTTTTAATACTTTCTTGATTTCCGTCTTAGAAGTCTTTAGATTAACTTTTTGACCAGCAGAGGTGGTTGCATTTACCTGCATGACCGTTAATAAGGTAATTACAATGGCAAGCTTCATAATAAGCAAGGATTTAAGAAGCGTCCTGCGCCACTTTTTGTGGCTAGGATGTACACTTTTTTGCATAATTTTGGTTTAGATGATAAAAGAATGCAACGTCATTTGGAGTTTACTCCAAGAGTTGTTTGCTACACTTTTGCGGGAAATGCTGGAACATTTCCCGTTTTTATTTTTTACTAATTGTAATCATATTGTTTTTGTTTTGGTATTTAAAAGGGATTAGTAATTGTAAATCTCTCAATGCCTCTTCTATAGATTCATCAACAAAAGAACCACTAAGCCGAATATTGCGAATTTTTTCATCTGCAATTTCAATTTTGACATTGTACCATCTTTCAAGCTTAACAGCTATATCAGACATTTTCTCTTCCTCAAATACAATTTTATTATATACCCAACTTGTTTCTATTATACTAGAATCAGAAATACTTTTTGGAATTGGAGTAACCAGCGCATAATATGTAATGGGTAATTCAGTTGGCTTAGGAACATATTGAGTTTTTGCGTCTTTTCTACTGAGCACCAAGTCTTTATTAAAGATGATTTTCTCGTGTGGTTTAAGCATTACTTTAGGGGCACTTGGTTGCTTTCTATTAACAACTTCTATTGATCCATGAATTAAAGTAGCTTCAATAGTTTTATCAACATCATAAGCTTTTACATTAAAAACTGTTCCCAATACATGAATATCAATAGCTGAAGTATGAACTATAAAGGGGCGTGCAATGTCACGAACCACGTCAAAATAAGCTTCCCCGTCTAAAACAACTTCTCTCAAATTCCCTTTAAATGAACCATTATAAGTGAGTTTGCTGCCAGAATTAATCCAAACCTGTGTACCATCAGGTAAAACTACTTTAGACTTTGAGCCCATGCTTACATTTACCTCATTGTGCGAGCGCGTACCTTGAACAATATTCTGTTTTTCATCAAAAAAGGATTCAACTATAAAGAATAAACCAATACCTACAGCCGCTATAGATGAAACAATTTTGATCAAGCGAAAGGTACGTGATGAAGTAGCTTTCTCTTTTTTAAGGTGATTTTCATTGCGCAAATCATTTTCAGAAAAATCGTTTGTTTGAGACTTTAAGCGATTAACATGATTCAAATAAAGATCTTCCAGCTTTTGCTTATTTGTTTCTTCTAATTTTGGATTAGCAGAAAATAAGTCCTGTAATACTTCATGAGAAACCAATCGCTCATTGTTCTCATTAATGTATTCCTGCAATAAGGCCAATTCTTCGGCAGTTGCTTCCCCGCAAAGCTTTTTTGTCAGGAGTATCCAAAATTGTTCCTCTTTCATTAATAAACGGAATGTTCCCTATAAGGACAATGAAAATGGAGATATACCCCTAAAAGGGGGGAAATTATTTTTTCTGGGTCAAAATCGAATGAATTTCAGGGAATTCGTTCTTGAATTCTAAACATTGGCGAATCCGTCTAAATGCAATAGCCATTTGAGACTCAACCGTTTTAGAGGAGATTTCCAACAGTTGAGCAACGTCGTTGTATTTTAACCCATCTTCTTTAACTAGCTTAAAGATGATTTTACATTTAGGGGGAAGTTCATTTATAGCAGCCAATATTCTTTGGGACAACTCAGTAGAAATGAACAATTCTTCTGGATTAAAATAGATACTTTCTAAATTGGTGGTAAGTTCATCTAATTGAGGTAAAATATTGCGCTTATTCAATTTCAGCCGATTAATTGCATAATTTTTGGTGCCAATAAATAGATATAGAGTTGGGTTATTGAGCGGTTTTAGGCTTTTTCTTTTAACCCATACGTTAATGAAGAGATCAGACACAACTTCTTCTGCATCTTCAGCAGATTTTAAAATAGCATACGCGAACTTATATAGCTTATCATGTAGGGCAATGAATAACTCTTTATAAGACTTTTCACAATCTCTAACAGAAATTGATTCAAGTAACTGATTAATATAGTTATCTGAAATCACGCAATCGTTTAAACAGGAAAGCTACAACTTTCTTAAACTAAACAAATATTTAATGGACGAAATATCGAAAAAAAAAAAGGAACTGCGCAAAATCATACTCTCAACTGAATGATTACATTAATTTTGACAAGCATAAAAAACCTATGATAAATAAGCAACATTTTGTAACCGCCACCGAAGCTATTCAACAAATTCATTCAACAAATTCAATCCAATACAACTGTTTTCTTACATGGAAGTGCCGCAACGCCTGTAAGATTAATTAATGAGTTGGTAAATCAAAAAGAGCGTTTACAAAACGTTGAATTAATTAGTATAACCCAACAAGGCGTTAACTTAAATGATCCTTCCCTCTCGGGGCATTTTTACATGAATTCACTTTTTGTTTCAGAAAGTAATAGAAAAGCAATCAGCGAAGGAATGGGCGATTATACGCCGGTGTTTTTGAGTGAGATTCCCTTGTTGTTTAATAGAAATATTTTAAAAGTAGATGTTGCCATTGTTTCCGTTTCACCACCAGATAAACATGGTTATTGTTCATTGGGTACTTCAGTAGACATTGTAAAGTCTGCGTTGCGTTCGGCTAAATTAGTGATTGCACAAGTGAATCCCAATATGCCCCGGGTACATGGAGATGGGTTTATTCCTTTCTCTCGCTTTGATATGGCAGTATGGACAGATGATCCATTGCCAGAAGTAAGTTATGCAAGTGGTGCAACAGCAGTTCATCATCAAATTGGAAAGATTGTTGCAGAATTGGTAGAAGATGAAGCTACATTACAATTGGGTATTGGCAGCATACCAGATGCAGTATTGAAGAACTTAACCAACCATAAAAATTTAGGACTACATACCGAAATGTTTTCAGATGGCGTAATTCCATTGATTCAAAATGGAACCATTAACAACAGTAGAAAGAAAATTGTAAAAGGCTATTGTGTTACTTCATTTATGTTGGGTACTAAAGCCCTTTACGATTTTGCAGACGACAACCCCATCATCAAATCATTAGACATTGATTATGTAAACGACCCAAGGGTGTTGAGTTTGAATAAGAAAGTAACCGCCATCAATAGCGCAATTGAAATTGATTTAACAGGACAGGTTTGTTCCGACTCTATTGGCATGTATCAATACTCAGGTATTGGTGGTCAAATGGATTTTATTAGGGGAGCAGCACTGTCCGAAGGTGGCAAACCAATCATAGCCATTCCATCGGTCACCAATAAAGGCATCTCAAGGATTGTACCCTATTTAAAACAAGGGGCAGGTGTAGTAACTACTAGAGGACATATTCATTGGGTGGTAACAGAATATGGTGCAGTGAATTTATTTGGGATGAATATGACCCAACGTGCAAAAGCATTAATCAGTATAGCGCATCCAGATCATAGAGAAGATTTGGAGAAAGCAACTGCTGAAAGATTTAAATGTTAGTTGGATTTAAGCTTATTGAATAATCCTACTAAAGCAAAAGGTGCTGACCATTGAGGATTGTGATCTGCTTCTAAAATTGTGACAGGCCAATTTTTATTTCTAGCCTTATCGGCTTGTGTAGAAAAATCATCTTTATCAGAGTCCTTGCCTTTCTCTACAGTAAGTATATAGGCGGTAGGTATGGATAATCGTTTTGGATTTTTTAAACTGATTTTATCGGTAAAAGTTTTTACAGAATGAGGAACATCTTTTGGAGCTGATTGATTCGGCCTTACCCATCTTGGAACTAAAAATCCATTTTCAATCAAGGGCTTCATGCCTTCGGGTGTTTTACCTTGAGCAAATACACTCTCTCCATCTTCAGGCACAAAAGCATCTAAATAAACCAGTTTGGAAATTCTTTCTGGTAAACTATCAGCTACTCCCGTTACAACCATACCGCCATAACTATGACCAACTAAAATAACATTTTTTAGGTCTTCAAAAAGAATAGTGTTTACTACATCATTGATATGCGTACTCAATCCAACTTCAGGGGTAGCTAAATGTACGCGTTCACCTTGACCAGTTAAAGTAGGCCTGTATACTTTATTACCACTTGCTGTAAGCAAAGAATCAACTTTTTTAAATGCCCATCCACCGCCCCAAGCTCCATGCACAATTACATAAGTTGGCTTAGAAGAAGATTGGGAGAAAGTATTTATTGAAAAAGCAAGAAACCCCAATGTTAAAAGGACAATGAATTTATTCTTCTTCATATTCTTGAATTTAGAAAATTATTGGTTGATGATTATTTTTTTGCTCCTCTTTTGATGGGTTTGCCATATTTTTTCTTCATGGCATCTTTACGCCTCACTTTTACATTTCGCTTTTGATTCTTTGCTGATTTTTCATGAAATGCAGGACCAGCTTCCGATTTCTTTTTTGGCTTAATGTACGGAACTTTCATATACACTTTAGGCTTCTCGTCTTCTGTAAGAATATCGGAGATGCTCAAGTGAATAGGTAATTCATTAACAGGTATTTCGTATTTCATCAATTGCTCAATTGCAACAATAAAAGGCATTTCTTTCTCGGTGGTAAAAGTGATGGCAATTCCCTTCTTATCAAACCGTCCTGTTCTTCCAATTCGATGTATATAGTTTTCAGGAACATCAGGTGTATCAAAATTGATCACATGTGTTACTTCGGCAATGTCAATTCCCCTCGCAACAATATCAGTAGCAATAATAAATCGATACGCTCCTTCCTTGAATTGTTTAACCGTATTAAAACGATGGTTTTGTTCTTTATTAGAATGAATGATCCCCATTGAACCTGCAAATCGCTGTTCTAATGATTCAAACAACTGATCAGCTAATTTTTTGGTTGCTGCAAACACCAAAACTTTCGTCATTGATGTATCTTGCTCTAATAATAGTTCTAGCAAGTTTACTTTGGTGTAAAAATTAGGAACATTAAAACGGCTTTGTTCTATATTATCTAATGGCGTACCAGTTGGGGCAGCTTCTACACGAATAGGTGCATTAAAATAGGTTTCCATTAAAGATTCTACTTCTTCAGTAATGGTTGCAGAAAACAATAGATTTTGTCTTTTCGGAGGCAACAAATCCATAATATTTCTCAACTGTGTGCGAAATCCAAGATTCATCATTTCATCTACTTCATCAATCACTAGCTTTTTAATATACTTTGTTTTAAAAGCTCCGTTCATGGCCAAATCAAACAAACGTCCTGGAGTAGCAACCAATACATCTACCCCTTTCTCCACTTCCAATTGCTGGGTATTGATATTTACACCGCCATAAACACCTACCACAATCAAACTCATATAAGAAGTCAATTTCTTAACGGTTTCTACCACTTGAGCAACCAATTCTCTGGTTGGAACAACCACTAAAATTTGTGGGTTTTTATTTTTGTCAAACTTCCATTGTTTTAAACAGGGCAATAAATAAGCAATTGTTTTACCAGTTCCTGTTTGGGCAATCCCACATACATCTTTTCCAGACATTGCTATTGGAAATACCTTATGTTGAATAGTTGTAGGGGTTGTATACCCTAAATCATCTAAGGCTGAGTAGAGGGCTGTATTGAGATTAAGTTCTTGAAAGGTCATATTATGTTATAATATACAAAGATAGCTTTAATTAAATAGTCGGCTTATATGAGTGATTCGTGATGATTTCTAAGCAAATAACTTTTGTTTATTCATCCAGATTTCTTTGTACTTTATTTTCATATTATCATCTAAAAACGAACGATCAATTAGGTTCATTACTTCATCATTTTTACTACTATAGAATTTAAATATTTTGTTGTAAACATTTTCATTAATATTCAACTTTTCCGCTAACACTTTAAAGTCAACTAATTTTATTCTAGCTTTTTTACCATTTATTGTAAGTGCTAGTTCTTCTAAATCTTTTGGATTAAGTAAGTTAACATTTAGCAAATCATAAGCTGGGCTCAACGTAACCCCGCTTTCATTATGCATTAATGAAAAATTTTTCAAATGCATATCATTATTCCCACATAGGAAACTAAATAAAATTATTTCAAAATAATGAAGCGTGTCAAGTCCTCTATTACAATAATTTGCAACAAGCTTACCTACTTTTTCGTATGAGCTTTTATATTTATTTTCTGTTAAAAATTCAGATACTTGGCACAAGTCTTCAACATGAATCTTTTTTCCTTTAACTCTGTCAAACCGTTTTGCGATATATACCATGCTTCCATTACTTGCTTGCAAAATGGTGTGATTGCAAACTGGTATTTTAAACAATGATGCTAAATGCATAGTCAAGTCTTCTGTTTCAGGCATCATTGGATAAGCATAATGCTGTGGCTTTAAGATGTACTCCCCCCATAAACCAACAATCGTTAATCTACTTTGGCCATTTTCTTTTTGCAGGGTAAGTGATAATTTAGGCTGTACTCCAGTTACTGCAATCCGTTTGTTTACGGTTTGTTTAGCCATTGCTTCTATCAATGCTTCATCCAATTGTAACGTTGGTACTTCCTTCGTGCCAAAAAAAATTTTTGCACAGGAAGAATGATATTTTACATCTTCTATTGCTTTATAACAAAACCAACAATTATTCATGGTGTAATTTTATTCAGATTCAACAGTAACAGCTCCAATAGTATCTCTGCAGGTAGCTAATAATAATTCAAAACGGTCATTGGCTTTTACTTTCCAATGAGTAACTGCTATATCTAGCAACCAGCCTTCAGGTATTAACCCATCAAAAAAGGGGAACAATACTTTACTGATATACTTTTCTTTTCTTAATGGTAAAGTAAGACTGATGGGTTTACTTGCTGGATTTAGTAGATAATGCTCATCGTATTGTAAAACATAGCCATCATCTGTTTCAGATAGCAAGGCAGCCAATACCCCATCATACATTACTCTGGCAGTTTTAGTCATTTCTATGTTCTTTAAAGTTGACTGTTAGTTCCGCACCAAATAGAGCAAGTATCTGGTTAACTTTATCCATCCTCATGGTAACTTTACCTTGCTCAATCTTTCTTACAAGCCGAAGACCCACTCCTGATTTTGCAGCAAGTTCTTCTTGTGTAAGATTGTTTTGCTTTCGTTGTTCTTTTAAAAAAGCTGGAAGTTTCATTTTATACCCTTATAGGTATAAATGTAATGAATTTTATTCAATTATACCTTTTTAGGTATAAAATTATATTTTTTCTATTAATTATACCTTTTTAGGTATAATATAATGTGCAACTTTAAATTCAATTGAAATAATTTAAAAACAAAAAGCAGAAATAAATGCCCCTATTGAATCAACTAAAAAAAGGGTATTCGGTTTCTTAACAAAAGAGTTAATAATTGAATGTTGATTGATCATGTAACGAATTGTGATGTTCAACAATTATTTATTTTCTGTATCGTATTCCAGTTTCTTGTAGTGATATTCTTTCCAAAAAGCTTCTCTAAGTCTTCCATTCCTTTTGGGGTGTTACTGTTAGTGATATCTAAAACACTTACGATGATTTTCCCTTTCACACCAATAATACTGAATGCTTGATCATTAGATATGTACGGAATAGTAAGCTTTACCTTAGGTGTATCCTTTAAAAAAGAAATATATAGTCGAATGTTTTTGTGTACCTCAATGCTGGCAAATGGATCATCATTTACCAATTCGTTTATTTGTTTATGGGGGATTAAAATCACTGGGATAGCAAATCCAAATGATTTAGCTAGAACTGTTTCTATTTTGTTTTCTAGAATAGGAAGATCTTCGTTTTTTGATTCGAATACAAAGTTGCCTGAATTCAAAATCGTTATTACATTTTCACAGCCTAATTGAGTGAGGTTTTTTTTCAGTTCTGCCATGGGCACTTTATGGTGTCCGCCTACGTTAATGCCGCGGAGAAAGCCTACTAATGTGGTCATAATCGAGTGAATTAGATTGTAAGTTAGTGGAAGAAAATCTTTTCTAAGAGCTTTTATAAAAGTATAAATCCACCCAAATCTGTCAATTACTTTTGAAAATTTTTCATTGTAGCTTATCTTTGCATAATGGTGTAGGTATGACAACCTGCGTCCTCATATTTTGACGCAAGTGGTCTTGCACAGGGAAAAAGAGTAACCATTAAGTTCTTTAAGTTATTGCTGATTTTGATTGTAATTGTTTGGCATTTATTGGAAGCAAAAGAATTAGTAAACCAATTATTCAAGAACAACTCTGTGGAAACACAGATACAAAACAAGAAAAAGGAGGTCATTATGAAAAATATTGTAACTGTAATTTATCCAGCAATTTTAAATAACCTTACCACTTACCCTGCAAGCCTTTAGTATAAAAAGCCCTCTAGTGAGGGCTTTTATCATTTACAGCAGTTGAATATTTTAGTAACCCGCTTATATTAGTTTCTTAACATCCTCGTTATTATAATTTAGAGTACCACCAATCTTCTTCACGCGGATATTTAGCGAAATACTCAAAGCCACCAGTTTATTAACTAGATAGCCAAGTGTCACAAGAACATGTTCTGTCTTATATCTTTCAGGTGAATACGGCAATTTCTGTATCAACTCATTGATTAAAGATTACAGATCTGAACGTAAATAGTTTTTATAAACAAAAAGGTTATCCCTCGTTAAAATATCAATTCATCTAACACTCTCCTTACAGTTTATTGAATTTCATTGTTTCTCACAACCGTCGGAAAATATTTTATGCAGTTAAAATCGGCGAGAACGTTCTTCACTTCATCATTTGTTGACCTGATACTCACTTTGGCAAGTTTCATATATCTTGTCCTATTAAGCAGGAATATTTCACATTCTTAATTTCGAAACTCGCTTTGCATGGTGAGGCAGATACTGATATGTGAAGTGGTGATGTGCGAATCCGCATATGGTATCAAAAAAAGCCTTCATACTCATCTATTAAACAACCCCGGTTTAAGGCTGGCCCTCAACCATTTAGTGAGTAGTATACCAACTTTCGTCCTAGTATTGGCAGTTTTCGTTGGGTCATTTTTTACCAGCAGTTTTATATTGACGTTAATTATTATAAATGGTGAATTTCGTGTCAATCAAATTATCTTGGAAATTAATTTTGCAAGATGATAATCTGGATTTAATTTATTCTTGTCGTCTGACTTTAATGCTTGAAGCTCTAAGAATACCGGGTTCATATGTTTTAAGACTTGGTGGAAATGAAAACAGATATAAGTTATTCACCTGAATAGCTATGGGGAAATTTAAAGAAATAATATTTTAATTAGTAATGCAACAGTTTCAAAACTTTTAGAAAATTTACCTGTCGCTTATTCTTGCGCTTTATCCAGATGTTGAATGTATATGGGTATCATTTCCGTCGCCATTTTGTGACACGCACGTATCATTTGGTTCAAAATATTATCAGTCACCTTATCGCTGGCATAAAGTAGTTCGTAACCAGCAGGTAGAAAGTAATCATTGAAAATAGGCAGCTTCCGGCTGTTGTAATCTGCCAAGTTACCTAGATCGCTGTCAACTACTATACCTACCATCCTTGGATCCGAACACTGGCAGTTTTGTTTCAAGAGTTCAATCAGTTGCATCCAGTTTTCATTCTCTGGTTTTTTTGAGTTTTCCGATGTGGCGAAGATGTGCCTGATAGGTTCAATTCGATTATTGTCAAGTAATACAAAAGCCATCCCCAGACTAAGAGTAACTTCTAAATTGAATGCTTTGAATGTATATAGAAAACTGTTTGTGTCGATGGCAACGAGATGTTTATACTGGTTGACCTTTTGTGTAAAACACAGCGTGTTCTGGTTTGTTTTGATCTCAGACGTAGTACGAAATTTTTTTTCACCGATGTAACCCATAGCCATGCTTACCGGTTCAATAACTTCACCAGTAGATGCGTTGAATACATCCTGCGTACCGTTGACAAGATCGAAGCGTAGATTAATTTCAGCGTGACCAGTAGCAGGATTAATATCTTTTTCTCCCATCTCTAAGGATAATACCTGGAATCTGTCTTTTAGTTTCTTGTTTTTCTTTTTACCCATTGGTCAATTATAATGGTTCATAAAAAGTCACTTTGCGTTGGGATTCTCCCAGAATATTGAATTCTTCATAATGCGCGAGCGCAATCTGCTGCAGTTCTGAATCTGTCGTAAGCTTTTCCTTATAAAGTAGGAATGCCTTTTCAAGATCACAAATAAATCCTTGGGCATTAATGAAAATAGTATCCCCATCTTTTCGCAGATGTAATTCAGGGTGTGTAAATTCCAAAGCATATTTTGGGTGATCTGGAATCTTCGCATCAAACACTGAATAATTATGGACCAGTTTGTTCCTGAGTAAACTGATCAGGTCATCACTGTTATAACTTTGGGAGGCTACTCTATTCATGTATTCTGTTACAAATTTTTTGGATCTGGAAGTGTTGTCTTTTTGTCCCTTGGCTTTATTGTCAAACGCATATCCGCTAACCTGGTCAATGAAGCACATAGCAAGTATAAAGGCAGCAATTGGCATCCCGTGTTGCTGCGTTTTTTTAATATCCCCCAATGCATAGACTTCAAAGGCCTTAAGGATATTTCCAATTTTATTGTGAGAAAGTTCATCCATTGTTATTATTTTTTGTCAGGTATTAATAATCTTACATAATTTCTTCTCTTAGAAGGTACGCATTGACAGAAGCCTTCGCAACTAGAAAATTAAGAATAACGAGTACCTTTTCTTTTAAGTGTTTTTCTGTTTTGGTTTTTGTCCGGTTGAGATATACATATTTGCGAATAATGACTTCTAGATAATAGATCGTGTTGGGGGAAATATCTTCATCTGTCAATCTAGGATTCTTGGAAAGGATGGATTCGATCCAGAAAATGCCTTCCCCAACAAATTCACTTCCAATATCGTTCAGAAGTTTGCAGATTGAATACAACACAGTCGGATTGGCACCCATTTCCTCGCTGACCCGTTTAAAAAATTGTGCGTCTTTCTGCTTCAGGCTGCGCCATGACTTTGCTGTTTCTTTCCAATAGGGCCAGGCAAGCAGGTAGTTATAGATCAATTCCTGTAGGCTGTGGTAACGGTTCTTGATCGCAACTGCCTTTACAAAAGGATACAACTGCTCCCAGATGACCCAGAAAGAATCATATGCATGTAACTCATCTTCTACTGAAACAATATCTGAAATAAGCCTCGCCATCTGGTCAGATTCATGGAACGATTGGGTCAACGTCGCCGTCCATTCGGCTACATCAGATGCTTTACGCAAGAGCAGGAAACGCGCGTATTTTTTCGTAAGCCGCATATTAATATGATAATCACCTTCTTCATTTTCTTCACTATATCTTGTTTCCTTTAAAATGGCAGGCAGATATTGTTCCAAAATTTGTTTAGCAATGTGCAGGTGTGTAGGGTCATTAGTGTTATCGGGCAACAGATGAAACAGCGTATCCGCTGACCCAATGCCCAGCTCTTTAAAATCTAGGTCGTTGCTGAGAGGCGACCATAATTCTTCTTCATCAATTTTACCATCTATTTCCTTTTCAAAATCCTCCATTATTTGTGCCCTCGTAATTCCATATGGTTTGCTGTTTTTCTTAACAAAGGAGTCATAGGACGGTTTCAGTCTGGTAAATGCAGAAAGAATCCTGTTGAAATTTTCTGGTGAAGCCGCAAACAGGGAATCACGCAAAGCTTCAATAGCATAGTCGCACACCCGTTTGTATTCCCCTATAGGGGATGTATCAAAGAGCACAAACAATAGGATGGAATTAAAAATAGTAGCATCGTTCGGGAAGTATTTGTACAGGTAGGGCATGGCACTGATAGCGGCTTCCGTTCCGTCCGCGATCTGGTATTCGTAGCCATGCTGTAAAGGAGCAGCTGCATAGGTAAGTATTCCCTGCTTACAGAAATCAAGGTCGGTGGCTTTCAACTGGTCGCCGTACTTTTTCAATATGGCAGCACAAGTTAAACCGGGAAGCCCGTAATTAAATAATTCGAACTGACCCGTAGGATCTGGCTGGTTGATACGTTCGACAACTTCTCTGGTTTGTTGCAATGCCGGCTGTGGTCCGTTGTCAAATTCAGGATATGCACCTTGTTCCCTGCTTTTATCAAAATGATGGGTAGCCCATAATTTAACTCGGGTGTATTTGTACAGATTATCAACCTTGGTTACGCTTTCCTGTGACATCTGTTTTAGGTCTGGTTCAAGCGTCGGGTTAAATGCTATTTGAAAACCACGTTCGACCTTAGTAACCTCTGGATTCATTTTCCTCCGATCAATCCGGGTTAAGAGCAGCCTGAGGATTTGGAATTCTTCCGTGGTTGCCTTGTCTTCTGGAATGGACGCATATAACCTGTCAATGATACCTTGAATCATTTTGGTTCTTCGCTCGGCTTCCTCGTCACTGGTTTCTTCCGCTTTAAAATATTGATACTGCAACGCTATATGCTCCAATGATTTTTGCCGATGGGGATCCTCGCAGGTGGCGAGACGTTCATCGTTGTATTGTTTTTTCCGTGCGTCACCCATCGCCCCTAGAGCATACAGACTTTTCACATGGCTTTCTTGTAACAACCGGCTGTTATCAAAGCGGAAAAATTCAGGATTTTCGAATAGCAATTTGGCTATATCAAATAACTTATCGTATTCAGCGAGTACGACGCTGGCCACAACTGCGGTGATGGAAGCAGACTTTGTTTTTTCCAACAGGTAACGCAAATGCTGTTTAACCTCTTCAACGTGATTTGCTTTGAGCCTTACTAGTAAAAATTTCTCAAGCCCCATGTGAATCGACTGTAGAAGATAGGGAGAAACTGGAGACCCATTACCCCTGAAAATCGACCATATACCACCACTGATGATCTGTTTTGTTTTTTTATCTCCGATAACAACATCAATTTCCCTGGTGTGCTCATCAAACCCGGAAGTATGATAAGATTTGATGGCTTGGTTAACTATCTCCAGAATAAAATCTATAGTTTGCTGGGTATGCTTGATCAGCAGGTAATACATAGGAGTCTGTAAAGCACTAGCTGGGAAATACTCATGGTGCCAGTGGCTGCGTATATTATAATATTTTTCAACGCCAACTCCGCCTGAATCAAAAGGGTGACGGGGTTCGTGGCCATAGAACCAAACCTGTCTCGCAAACCGCATGGTATAATCCGGCATGAGAATGATGAATAACAATGCCTCATAGTTTTTCGTTAATACCATCTCTCTTAAACTATCAAAAGGTTGCCGCCTGCTAAAGCTTTCCTGCAACAACGCTTCGCTGATGTCGGCAAGTTCTCGCAGCAATTCTTTTGTAGCTTTCAGTACAACAGTCAACAGGCCCTCTTCGACTTGTGAAGGATAGGAATGAGAATCTGTTTCAGATAACCTGTAAAAATGGAGTGCTGTAAGACCTGCCGCTTTCGCTGTTGCACCAGTATCGTTTTTACTTAACCAATCAGATAAAAATGGGATAATTATGGTTAGATCTTCCTGAGTGATTGCATTCAGTTTTTTGTGCAGGAAAAGAATAGCAGCCTCCCAGCCGCGACCCTTGGGCTGGGTGTAGATTACTCCCGCACTAATATCCCCTTTCCTACCATGCAAAAGAAACTGCTGAATAAAAGGATCCACTTCTTTACAGGCAGTTCTAAGAAGGAAAATTATTTTATGTAGGTAAACCCGACTGTCGGTCAGTAATTGATTCTCGAACAATTCAAAAAAAGAGTCTGCATGATCTGAAAGCAACACACTTACCAGCAACTCGTCTTTCCAGAATGCTTCCACATCCTTTGATACAAAAGCTTTGTTGACGAAGTCGATGACGATAGTATCTTTTTCGGCCAGTTTTTCAGAAAGCCATGTCCGGAATGCACGCCGCACTGGTAATGAATTCCCGATCCTTGAAAAAAAATCTGGTAAATTTTCTCTTTGCTGGTACTGAGACTGAATAACTTTTTCTAATGCCCATTCCTCGTAAATATCATGCGTAATAAAATAGCCCGACTGTCTGGATTCATATTGAATCACATCATCGGCTGCCAGCTGTGTTAAGGCTTCCGATGTACAACCTTCACCGTTGATAAAAAAATGTCCAGTCTCGCACCGTCTCGTTGCCAACGTAAGAAAACATTGTTCGCGTTCAACATGAATATTGCCCGTTCTAACAGAGGAATGCTGGATCTTTTTGTTCCACAACAATTGCCTGAAATTTCCAATCTGCATTTGTTGACTGCTTTCATTATGATGCTGAAGATATTCATTCAGGTAAAACGGGTTGCGTATCAGGTTCATCAAGCGTTGGTCGCTTGGCAACGTAAATTGATTTGTTTGCGCTAGCACTCTTAACTCCTCTTCCGAAAGAATGTCCAATTGAACCAGCCCGAACGGCAAACGGTATACTTCGATCATCTGGAAACGCAGATCGTCAAGATAACTGTTTCGGGTAGTGAAGATCACTTGCCATTTATTGGATAGTAATGCTGAAAGAAATTCTTTGAACGGATCCTGATTGCTGATGTCCGCCAGTTTTTCTGCCGAATCGATAACGATAATTTTCTTTTTCTCTTCATCGTGAGCACTTAAAAACTCTGATAGGCCAAAGAGGCCGTAATCTGCAAAAAATGCCCTAATACTTTGAACATGAAATTCAGCCGCTTTGAAAACATAAGTAGGTGACACGGTGCAAGCAAGCAGCTCTTTAATGATCGCTGTTTTACCGCTTCCGCCCTCACCTGAAAGAATAACAATAGGGGTGTTATTTTTTTCTATCTGGTCGACAATCCCGCTTCTGTCTATCTTGATTGACCTGCCTGAAAAACGTGCGTCAGTATGAATCGCATGAAGAATATGTTCTGCGTGCGCTGTTAATTTTTCAAGAAACTGAACGATTCCTGGCTGGAGGCTAAAATAATGTTGCGCGAGATAATCATTCTCCGGCAACGAAAGTTGTTTTTCAAAATGGCTGGGCTGTCTCCATTCTATTAACAGGTTAATCTTGGCAGCTTCTTCTTCTATCTGTATTAAATAGTCAGGTTTTTTCTTATCCTTCAACGAGCTTTCAGAAAATTCACCGTTGGTATAAATCAATACTTTTTGAATATCGGGGTTTTTTGATTTTGCTTTTTTAAGCGAGCCGAGGATATCATCCTTGTTATCTGAAAGTTTTGTGTCGTAAAATTTTGATTGAAACCCTGTTATCATTCCATCCACAGCGATCGGCTCCGTTTCTATTCCTGTTTGATTTTTGAATCTGAAGATGCCGATCTTAATGTCGTATTCATTGCAAAAAAGCATGTAGGAAAGATTTTCAAAAATCTCCCGCTCCCTGCCATTAAACTTCGCTTTAAATATATTCCAATTGATGTGAACCATATAGTAGTCTATAAGAATTTTTGCTTCTTCCAAAGATACTCATATCCTAAACTATTTAGTATCTTGATGTTGCTTGACCTTTCCCGACTCCGGTGTATATTTAATGAATGTAAAACACATTCGGACCATGAAACTTACACTCTTTGCCATTGAAAGAATAGCACCCTTTATTGTCGCCAAAGGCTCCGGAAAGGAGATCATCCGTTTTCTGGCAAATTATGGTATTAGAGACGTATACGATGACTTAGGGATGCCGGATATTGGAAAAAGAAGCGGCAATCGGCCAACTAAAACCGAGTATGTAAAAAAACGGTTAGCTGAACTGGCTGATAGTAATCAATTAAGGAGCCTTCTGACGAGGCTTGTCAATGACAATCCTGAAATCGTTTCTGAGCTCAACGAAATCATTCAACCTGAAAATTTTTCAATTGTTCAAAGTCAAAACGGAGATTTTACCATCGAAGGCGGTGTTATCGGTAATACTGCCCCGGTAATCAATGAAGCCCATTTCAAAGATATACAAAACAGGATTCTGAAAGCCCTAGATGAGGCGCAGGTATCTATCAGGGTGTTAATGGCTTGGTTCACCAATGAAAAACTATTTCAGAAACTCATAGAAAAACATAATCAGAGCATAGATGTCAAGGTCGCTATATATGATGATGGAATTAATAGGAAGCACGGCGTTGACATATCACAACTTCCCAACGTTATGATCAAAAAAGGACAAAAAGGCGGTCTGATGCACAACAAATTTGCTGTGATTGACAACCAGGTCGTTATCACAGGTTCCTATAACTGGTCAGATAACGCAGAGTTTAGAAATGATGAGAATATTACAGTGGAATATGATCCGAAACAGGCCACTAGCTATTCCGTAGAATTCCGTCGCCTTACAAAAGAAAACTAATAATAAAAAATTTATAAAAGTAAAATGGAAGAGATAACCTATTTGATCGTTAGAAAACAATTTCCTGATACCCCGATCAGCGATATTCTACTGAAAATTGCTTCAAATAAGGATGTTAATTTTAAAGGCTACAGTGTGGGTTTTGTGGCTGCATTCAGCGATTTTCTGTATGACCATAAGGAAGAAGTGATAGAGTTTATGGCGGAGCATGGCTACGCAGAGTTTATGAATACAGTCCCGTTGAATGAAAGCGTTGTACCAAAAGGCGCTACACAACCACAGGTAGTGACCATTATGAACAAGTATCTAACAAAGCTCGGAATAGACAACGAACTCATCATTATTGATCCGTACTTTCTGGCACCCACGAGGATACCTAATTATCCGCAACTCATTGAAAGCATTTTGAAAAATCACGTTACCAACTTGGAAACGCTACGGATAATAACAACTTGTAACACTAGTAAAATTGATAATTCATTGCTTTCTTCCATAGAATCACTGCTTCAATCCCATAAACCAACTCTCAAAATCATTCATAATAAATCAGATGATTTTCATGATCGATACTGGATTTCCAACAATAGGGAAAAAGCAATAGTCACTGGTACTTCAATCAATGGTTTAGGGAACAAACTTGCGTTGGTAGATCGTGTGAATACTTCTGATGTAAGTGATATTGTTAACGAGTTAATATCAAAGGGCCTAATATGAACGCAGAAAAAGCAGAAATACTGGTTAGATGGTATTTACGGTTTAACGGGTATTTTACAGTTGAGAATTTTATCGTACACAATCCCGAGATTGTTTCAAAAGATCATATTTCCAATATGACAGAAATCGATGTACTTGGAATACGTAATTGTTTCAGCCATGAAATTGCAGGACAGCTACATATCGCCAATGACCCGTTGTTAATAGGCACACACAAAACGAGGATAGATTTCATTATAGGTGAAGTTAAAACAGGTAAAGAAGATAAGCCAAATAAAATATGGCGGGACAAAAAGATCAATGCTATCAGTTATTTACTGCGTTTTGCAGGATTTATCGAAACAGCAGATGAATTGAATGCCGTAGCGAGGGTGTTGAGTGACAAAGGCATTTATATCCACTCTGGAAACCAATATTCTGTCAGGCTGGTTTTATTTTCAGAGAATGGTGCCAACAAAAACTGGAAACACCTTACGCAGATTTCTCTGGAACACATTATTGACTTTATATTGGAAACACGTGGTCAATGTTGGATAGAATCAGGTATTGGTGTAGCGTCCATACATAATCAGTGGGACCAATTAATTAACTCAGTTTTTCAGGTGGCAAATGATCAAACCGTGGACATGGCTGATCGTAAAAACAAAATACAGGGATTACTGACTTAATGCTCATCAGTATAAAAGAAATCGTCAATTTGAGCGTATTACTTGTTATTCAAAATCACATGCCCTTGGAGAATATATCAAGTCTAATTTCATAAAATCTTCTAAATAATATAACGTAAGAAATCGATAAAGATATTCTGAATTAACTTCATTTGTAAAATTAGCACACCGGTTATTCAATGCATAAAAGGTATCATAATGTTGATTCTTTTAAAGTGAACACTTTTCTTTTTTAAGCAAATTAGTATACAGTTAATATTAATTATTACATAGGATATTTAATTTTTCGATATGCAAGGATATCTAAGTTCAAGTAATAATTGTAATTTTTTATTGTAGCACTTGACTAGGGGTTAAGTAACTAAATTAAATAGACTTTGAAAAAATAGACTGAAATTCAGTTTTCCATTTTTCAAATCCATTTTCAGGAAGTTGATAATTATGCTCTATACAATAAAAACCAGGAGAATTATGCTTTTTATATTTCAGTTTATTATTATTTCGCAAATACAGTATAATTTCAAAGTATTTCGTAAGCTCATTCTGGAATACTTCTTCATCAATCACTCCCATATTCCATATATAAGTAGCTTCTTTTGTAGAATAAGTTTCCCAAACAACAAATAAAGAATCCAATTCTTTGATTAAGAAAATAAAAGAGAAAGGTTTACTGACAAATGATAATTGAAAATAATTAATCTCATGTCGTAATGATAAATATGAAAGATGTTGATAATGTCTGGTTTTATCGGAAGCAAATAATTTATTCAACAACCATTTTTGATCTTTGTCTGTACAGTTTAGAATTTCAATTATTTTATCAACGCTTGTTATTCTGTTTGAAGACGATTTATCAATTTCAATTTCAATCCATTTATCATCGATTTTATTTAGAATACTTTCATCAATAAAACTCAAAATTGAATCTTCAATTGACAGTTGTTTAAATTGACCTTCAACAATTAAATAAGTTAATGTAAATTAAATTTTTTTCTCACCTAAAGCTTTCCAAATGTAATTCTTAATAGAATTAAAATAGCTATGAAATGAAAGATTAATAATTGAAAAAATAACATCAATTTTTTCTATATCTAAGAAAACTGAAAATTTTATTTCTCCATCCCCAAATTCAGCTTCTCGCAAATCACACTCTATTTTAATTTTATTCGGTAAAGCTTCTTTGGATTGATATTCAGTATTTATAATATTTTTTTCTTCATTATTCTCAAAATGTTTATAAACCGAGGAAGCTGCGATATACTGTTTATTTGATGATTGTTTTATTGAAATTTTCTTAATTTCTATGTCTTTGATTGAGTCTCTTATCACAGCTGATGTCTGAACAAATACAGATGAATTTGCTCTACCCTCAGGAATAAGGTGTAAAGTTTGAGTTATGGAATCAAAAGTCAAAACTCTGTAACAATAGTTCTCAATAAAGTCTCCTGAAACATCTTCAATTGAGACAGACACAGTTGTACCTAAAAAAACTTAATCACCATATTTTTTTAAAACTATTATATTGGTTTTATTTAGCATAAACTAATTTCTAGATAATTCTACATCAAATATTTACAAATCAAAAAACTAATTTAAAAATTAGTACAATCAGATGATTATAGTAATAATAATACAAACAATTGAAATAAATTAGAATTTGGATATTTACCAAAAAGTTGTTGACCCAATAAAAATAAGTTTTCATGTTCGCTTATCCATAGGATTCACGTCGTTTCACTCCGTGGCACCCAAGGATTAGCTCTCTTCGTTCGCTGATCCTTGGGTGGATTAGCTCTCTTCGTTCGCTGATCACAATAGGATTCACGTCGCTGCGCTCCGTGATCCTATTGTGGGGGGTACTGAAACAAAATGAGCCTGAGCGCTTCGCGCTCTTTGGTTTTTTTGATTCTCGCACTTACGCGAACAAGTTCGCGACGTGCTTAAAACAAAAAAACCCCGGCTATTGCCGAGGCTCTTTTTGTTTCGTCGGGAAGACAGGATTCGAACCTGCGACCCCCTGGTCCCAAACCAGGTGCGAGCATTGAAATATCGTGTTGAATTACAATTAGTTAAACAACTAAAATTCTATTTCTAAGAGCTTTGATACCCAAACGTGACCCAAATATTGTTTACTTATTTATTAGCTAATCTTCATAATCGAGATTTTCAAAATTTGTGTTTTTGAGCAATATAATTAAACGAATAGGGATTCCATTGAATGGGAAAGGAACTTATAAAGATTAATTGTTGTTTTCCAATTATTTTTACCTTTTTTCCCATACACATAAATAAATTCTTTAATTCCTTTATGCTCATAGTGGCTTTGGGCGTTTACGATATCGAAATTAATATGCTCTGAATGAATTATCTTATTGCACGCCTCTCTTAATGTTAAAGGCTTTTTTTCTCCCATTTGTTCCTCAATAGTTCCAACAATCTGAGATTCACTTTTTAATTTATTATTATCAATAAAATTTCTAACTCTTATTGCAATCGAAAAAACTTTATTATAAATCTCTGATTTTTCAAAATCCATCAGTTGCATAAATAATCCATAAAATTTTTTCTCATTTTTATGCAAAGATTTGCTTGAAGCAAGAATACATAGGAGAATATAAATATCATATTCAAGTGAATTTCTCGCATACCTTAATTCCTGATGTGTTATTTCAGTTTTTCTAGTATCAAACTCCATAAAACATTTTTGGCAATAATAAACTTTACAAATAGTTATTTCATTGATTCTCTTGCCTCTCGAACATCAATTCTGGCTTTATGACCATGCTTTTCAAGCAAATACAACAAATTTGCACCATTCATTAATGTGAGAGGCTTCCCTTTAATGAAATCATAGGCATCAGAACCAAAATCAGCAGTAGTTACTAGTATTCCTTTCGTCGCTCCCTCATTCATTACTGTACCATACAAATCTCTTACTGCTGAAACACCAACAGTATTTGTATATCGCTTTGCTTGAATTACAATCTTACCCCCTCGTATTGGGTCAGGGTCAAAAGCAATAGCATCTACTCCTCCATCCCTACTTGCCTGCGTAACCTTAACTTCTCCACCATTTGTACTGAATTCCTTAGAAAATATTTCTCGTATCAAATGCTCAAAATCTTCCCAATCCATAGATGCTAAATTTGTTGAATCATCAATTGAATCAGCAACATCATAATGATTAGTAAAGCGCTTATCTGTTTTATTGATTTTCAAAATTGGCTGTATAGGAGTCAACCCACTTAGCTTACTACTACCCACCCCTTTAAAGTTTTTAAAGCAGGTTTTAGGGTCAACGAGGCTGAGGTTAATATTTAAAAAATCGTTCTTTTTTACTTGGATTGACAGTATACAATTGTTCTGATGATTCCCTGTGGCCTTATTTACTGATTCAACCCAGCCATTGAATGAAATAGCTTCTATTGCATTAATGATATCAGCTTCAAATAATTCATGCAGCGTCCTTAAAGTGATATTATACATTGCAGTATCAAACATACGCTGTAACTGAGCATCAGATATATGGTATTCTTTAAGTTCATTCTTAATAACCTTCACCTCATTTAAGGTTGGAAACTGCTCTAGCGATGGTAACGAATATTCAACAACTAAAATTTTGGTTTCAGGGATGTAGTCTAATTCGTAACTTTTGGGGAAAGTATCAGGATATTCTGAGTTGCCTAGCACCAAATCACAGTACTCAATGATAGCGCTTGTATCCATTTTTAAGTATTGTTCTTTCAGCTCTTCAATACGAGTATTTGCTGCAAATTGATTCTCATAGTATTGTTGCTTTGCAACTTCCCATTCTTCAACTGCAAGCTTAATTTTAATATTTAAATCAGCAACTTCAGCATCATACTTTCTGACTTCTTCTAAATAATCATTTTTTAGTTTTTCATTCTGCAAATTGATTTCATCACACTTTGTTTTCCAGATACTATACGCAGCTTTATATCGCTCTTCTGCCTCTGCAAGTTTTTTATTTTTTCCTTGTACAAATATGTTATCAAAGAAGTTCAGCTTGGGCATGTAGTCTTCCTGAATTGGCTCCTTTGGGAATTCAAACAAAACAGGTTCCTTTGGCTTCCTTATTGATGAGATTTGTTTTTTTAATGATTTCTCAGGATTATCAGTATTAAATGGGCTATTATTCTTTAACTTATCCCAATCAATGGCATCATCAATATCTAGGGTATGATGCAAAATACCTTCTATACTTTTCAAATTTTCAATAGCTTCCTTTGTCCTTAATTCTGCTTCTGCCTGTATTTCCTGCTTTGTCCTGACAATATTATTCTTATGGACTATACTATTCCATCTCAGCTCTAATTTATCGATGTGGGTATTTACTTTATTCTGAAGAATATTTACATCCTCAGATGAAAATACTTTGTAGTCTTTTAGCTCTTTGTGTGTTACCTCTGCAATATGTTTTGTTCGAAGCGTTCTGATACCCACAAGTTCAGTTCGATACACAACTTTTATTAAATCTGTATTCATAAAAATTCAAATAATCTGACTTTTAATTAATCTTTTGTTTGCTATCCAATTTTCACTGAAGCAAACAACTTACTTATTGGGGGGGAGTATTTAAACGAAACAATTAGGGTAGTGTAAATATAATAAACAATGGCGTTAATATGAAGAATTAAACAAAAAATTGCAGCCATTCGCTATTCATTTATGAAACAGTTATCTTTTTTTATTTAGCTCGAATTGAATTTACAAATATCTAACATTGAAATCCATTACAAATTGAAGAAAAGCTTTAACCTGTGGTAGGTCATACTCTTCATATTTACCATGAGCAGCATTGTTTCGTAAGTCAAGACTCGCAGTAATTTGTTTTTGAAATATCATATTGTAAACACCAGCTTTACATAATTCAACATTAAGAGCATCTGCTTTAGTGGGTTTATCTTTTCCACTTTTGGAGTCAACTGTTGTTGTTGGAATTTTATTTCGCTTACAAAGCTCTCTTAGATTTTCTTCAAGTACACTTCCAATGATAACTGCTGCTGGGTCTTTATACTTTGCTTCCAACAAATGTTCAGCCATTTCTAGAAAGTCTGAAAATATTTCAGCAGAAACAATTCCCTGAATGTTATTTAACCAGCCTTCCTCAAAATCGCTCTTTATATTCTGTAAAAGCCTGTGAGCAATTGTCAGATTATAAACCTTAAAGTAGATTACATGGTATTCAAAATCCTTATAATATTTTTTTTCATTTCCAATAGTTTGAGAAAGGAAAGATAGAGTAGATGTTCTAAAAGCTCTAAACTCTGCCTCAAGAAGCCTATCATTCAGGCTAGTCCAGTTTTGTTCGAACCTTGCTGCTAGCGTTACTAACTCTTCACATTTTGCAATTAAACTATTTACTTTAGCAAGTATCTTTTCTTTCATATGAGAGGGATATAAATCGTGATATTTACTGTTAGAATCTTTTAATATTTGCTACTATACAATTCCTACTGAAGGCTTGACTTTAGATTGCTCTTTTTAGCATATAAGAAATAATCAGTTTTCATCTTTAAATCTTTGCTCTGCTTCTTTTAACATCTTTTTTAAATCAAGGTTGTTGGGGTCATCTTTTACTAGTTTCTTTAGTAAGATTAAATCAGACTGAATTCCAGATTCAAATAATGAATTATTCACTGTGTGTGTTTTTAAACTTTTAGCTGTCTTAATTCTTCGTTTTAATAACCCTTCCCTTGAAGCCTTTTCTTTTGCAAATTCTTCCATTTCAGGATTATCTATAGCTTGAACTAAATTTAATTGTTGATTATAAATTTCCATTTTAGGCATAATTGAAACTGCCTTTTCTAAATCAATTTTGGAACCTGAATAATCACCTATTTTAAACTTTGCAACTCCACGCATAAAGAAATTATTTGCATCAGAATTATCAATTTTTAAAGATTCACTGTAATCGTCTATTGAGTCAAGAAAGAAACCAAGTTGGTCGCACACTAAGGCTCTTAAATCTAGCGTCTCTTTCGTAACAAAACCTCTCTCCTCGATTAAATTATCTAAAATATTTATAGCGTCATCAAAGTTTCGTGATACCTGTAATTCAAAAGCCTTTCTTAAAAGGTATTCATTTGAATTATTAATAAAATCAGAAGTTTGGGGTATAGTTTTTCTACTCTTTTTCCTACTAATTAAAAATATAACAATTAGAAATAAAGAAAAGAATGCAATGAAATAGACCATAGTTTTTAATTTATTATTCAGATATAATTTTCATCACAGCACAAAAGTTTATTTAAAATTCAGGTTGCTATTATATTGCCTAAAGCATAGTTCCTAGTAAAAAGATTATTCAAGTTTTTCCCCAAAAACCATCTTATAAGTCCTGTTAATTTTATCAATCTCTGCTTGACGAACTATTCTAATAGACTGAATAAATTTATTCTTTTCGTCAGAAGTGAAAGTATTTGGTGAAGAGTTTAATACCAAAGACTTCACAGTTGAGTCCATTGTAGCATATGAAAGATTTAATTCTGGAATTTCATAATTACTCACAATTGAATCCAATATTGGTTTACAATTCGTGCTCCAAATAAAATCAGTAGAGTCTAACTTTTCTTCATTGATTAATTTGTTGAATAAGGTACTAATATCAGTATCAGCTGCAATTAAAAATCGATTGTATTGCCTTGCAGCTGCTTTGATGAAATCAATTCGTTCAGTTGGATATTCCATAATTTTATTAGAATACCCCTCTAAAGCTTCATTAAACTTTACCATATCTGCTTTATCTGGATTAGCTGCCATTAACATAATTAATAAATGAACATCGCTTTTTAAACGATTTTCCCAATTAACATTTTCAAATTTGTCTTTATCCTTATGCCAGAACATTTCAGCTCCACGATAAATTGCAGCTGGTGGGAAAAATGAAATAACAAAGTCAAGTTTATCATGTTTTTTATACGCATGTACTACCCCTGCAAGACATAAAACAGAAATGCCAGTATAGAATAAAAATAAAAATATAGCGCCTACTGAAGATTTATCATTTGCCATACAATATAAATTATAATAGATTTATTCAAACAGATTACAAATACAGAACATTAGTTACTTTAAAGTAATTAATTATTGGGGGGGGGGTATTTAAACGAAACAATTGGGTAGTATGAATTTAATAAATTTTATTCAAATATCAAGAAAGAAATACAGCACCAATTTCAATATAAATCCTATCAGCGTTATTATTATTCTCCATAGCCTTGTAAACGTAATCAGGAAACCAAACAAAGGAATCCTTATCCTGACCTAGAAGTGAAACACATTTGTAACTTGCTCCTTCACGAATAATCAAAACATCATATGGATATATGGGTTGATAATGAAAACCAAGAATCAAATATTTAAATATACCAGTTGATAGTTCATCTAGAATCTCAACAAAGCCTCTTTCTGCAATAATTAATGGAGTATGATAAATATCAAACTTATCAATTAACTCAGGTGTACTTAAATGCCATAAGCCATTTTTACAAACAAAATGCAAAATATCCATACAAACATTATTATTGAATATCAAATAGTTAGAAATTTTCTAATGATGGTTTGTATTTCACAAATGTTTTCTGCTGTGAGTATTAAAACATTATTATCAGCGATTATTAATTCATAAACATTAGAAAGAAAAATTAAATCTACGAAAGGTTTACTTTCACAATAAAAGGAATCATAAACCTTGATTCTATCTTTAGGAAGAACTCCATCGTACCACAAATAAAATATTGCAAATGCAAACATTTTATCTCCAAGTTCTTGAAATTTGGTACACCATGCCTTTAACTCTTCACTATCGTGATAATTAATCGTTTTTAAATTATTTATAGCATTTTTTGCTTCACCAAAATACTGTTCATATTCCAAAAAGCATTCGATTTGCCAATAACAGATATTGAAATCCTGGTCAATTGTAGAGAAGGGTTTGGCAATTCCATCTCTTAATCTAGATTTGTTTTGTAACAACCACTCCTTTAATCCATCAATTGTATAAAGAAGCTGATTGGAGGGAATTTTTTGTTCCATTATCAAAATACTTTTGCTCATCAATATAATTCCAATATTCTTTCATGAAAAACCTCCCCTTTATATGAATAAACTAACTTAGAATTGCCAATAGCAGGTGCAGGATTATCAATTACTTTTCTGCAATCAACATATTCTTGAAAACTTCCAGAATTTATATCATACACTTTAAAATATCCATTATTGAAAGCATAGTTCTTAAAGCATTTCAAATCGATGTTAATAAATAATAGCCTCTTAAGAAGATTGAAAGTTTGGGATAATCTGAGCAAAGCTGACTTTGAGAAAATAGCTTTGATAATAGCAACTTGGAGTCTGTTTGTATTCTTCCTTTTCATCCAATCAATAAGATATTGAAAGTCACATCGAATAGATATTAAATTATTCTCTGCCAATACTATGCATGAACTAGTTGGTCTAGTGTCCAATTTTATTCTAGCAATTTTTGATTCATAAGTACTATAGCCTATTTCTTGAAATTCAAAATCAAATTTATTCGTGAATAAATTAGCGATATTAACTACATTGGCATTTTGCATAATAATTAAATCTAGAATCAACTATTATATTTTTTTAATTCAGCGATAGCTAGCTCAAATAAATCTACTTCAGTATCTAGCATCTTATATACTTGACTTAGAGTATCGTGATAATGAGACCAATCATCCTTATGAAACTGACAAAAAGTAATTAACAAATTCAATAAAATAACAAATACAACTTTTTGGTTAACACTTAAATTTTGTGAAACCCAATTCAGATATTGTTCATCTTCTTTAAATTTAGCTGAATGATATAAAAAGTCCTCAACAGAAATACCAGATAAAGCAATGATGTTAGATATAAACTCAAAATGCAATTGTTTATTTTTACCTTCTTGCTTTCTAAGCTTAATCGTACTTACAGATTGGACTAAATATATTATCGCAGCTTTCTGGGCACTTTCAAGGTGTGTATTATTCAAATAGTGCTGAATAGTATCCTGCATTTTTTGATTAACTTCTATTGGCTTTTTTTTGAAAAAATCTAATAAACTCATATTGTATTATTGTTTAAATTTTGAATTAATTGGTTATTGCCTATATTTTGAATCCCCTTGTTCGACTGATATAATTAAATATAGAAATTGATATATCAGCCAATTCTCTCTCATCTTGTACTTGAGTATGTGCATTTACTTCTTGATTCCAACGCTCTAAAGCAAGTAAACAGGCCAAAAATTGGGTATATCCACCTTTGAATAAAAAATATGGTATTAATAGCATTTGACCTGTAATTGAAACGTCATTTAACCATGTTCGCTTCAATCTTGAATCCACATTCAATTTTGAGAATGTCTTTGAAGTTTGTATTCGATTTACTATTTCTTCATATTTATGTACCCCAAATCTTTCTCTATAAATCTTTGAAAATCTTTCAATAATTTCATAATAATGGTAACCATATATTTCTTTACTGAAATCATGTATTATATTCTTTGAATCCATATTATTCAAGCAAAGGTTTTATTTGACTTAAGAATATATTAAAAATAAGGATAATTATCCCTATGACAAATTATCCTTATTCATTCCCTTTATTGGGTGAAAAAGAAGACAAGGAAGCCATACTATAGGGATGATGAGTTTCTGCTTAAAATTGGGAGCAGAATTAGAGAATTGCGTCTCCAAAAGGGTCTTACACAGATGGATTTAGCCTTTAAATGTAATGACAAGGATTATTCCCAGATAAATAGGGTTGAGTTAGGTAAAGTAAACTTTTCAGTTTCTTATCTATCCTTAATTGCAGAAGCTTTAGAAGTTACACCTGCTGAACTTCTTCTTTAAATAAGTTTACTTTTAATATTTGACCTATTCGCTTGCAATAGACTTTGCCTCTTGAACTACTCTATAATCTTCTGACTTATCGTTAATTATTTTCATCAGGGTATCAAAAATAGGCTTCTTCCCAATATTCTTTCTATACATATTTACAAGTGCAGTTACAATGGCTTTTCTTGAATTTACACTAGTTTCAATTTTCAACCTATCCAAAAGTGGCATTAAAGATAACTTGCTAACCAAAAAAACAGAAAGAACTGTTGCAGCTTCTTTTCTAACGTTTGTTATAGAATCATTCAGAGCTTCAAGAACCACTTTTATCTCTGTATCAATAATTTTATCATCTAGACTTTGTAACTCTTTTACATTTTTCCCAAAGGCATAAATAGCTGATTTTCTCAACTTATAATTTTTCGCTGTTTTGATAACTTTTTTTAAAGTTTCAAGAATTCGAATATCGACTAAATAAAATGCAAACTGGTTAATTGCAACTTCTTTTACTACATCGCTGTATTCAGTTGATTCAATTATCCCAATTAGTAAAGGAGTATTAGTGATGTCATTATTTTTACATAGTGTTCTTATTGCATTTTCAACAATTCTATCATCACTATCTTTTATTAATTCTAAACAAATATCTCTTAGAATTGAAAACTGTAATTTGTTAATCCACTTATTTTCAAAATACCAGTATACACTAAAGCTGCTTTTTATAATAAATTCCCACTCTTCATGATTAAGTGATAATTGATTATAATTATGATAGAATATATCTAACCTATCTTTACTTGCTAAAACCAAATGCTGTTTCCATTCTCTAAATGCCTTTCTAAAAATATCTAAAACAGTTTTAGTTTTCTTGGATTCATCTCCCAACTTTTCAAAAAATCTTTTTGAAAGAAAATCATGTACCAGCTCATATCCAGTTATAGTATCATTTTCAACAACTGGATGAACAATTTTCTTTTGAACCAGGTGTCCTATAATGTGTAGTGCACTTTCTTCTGATATTGATAAATATCTTGAAATATCTTCGATACGTAAGAAAGCTCTTAATCCTTCAGAACCAGTTAATAAATCAAGAATGCCATGTGCTAGTATTTTTTCTTCTTGAGTTAAATTAATTAACATTGATTCACTCAAATAATCACCAATTATGGCTTCAACAGATAAAGAATCATTAACTAATTTTGAATCAAAAACAACATCTTGCTTATCAGATAATTTTTGGCTCCTAAATTGTTCAAAAAGTTCAGAACATACAATTTGCAAATAAGGTGGATATATTTGACCATCACCAATAATCATCAGTTCTTCTATTATTTTATCTACAAAACCTTTATCAAAACTAATTCCCAGTAGTGAAAGTGGCCTCGTTACAACTTCGATTGCCACATCTTTTTCCAATCTTTTTAATCTATACTGGTGTATCCATGCATCTTCTAAATTATATTTATGAGACCAATCCCATAATTCTCCAATATAATCTTCCCTAAGTGAAAGTAAAAAAGATAACTTTCCAATAATTGAAGTTGAAGCTATGCACTCAATTATACCTTTTGCCAATTTTTCTCTTTCCTCTACTCTTGCCCTAGTAAACAATTCTTCAAATTGGTCAATACAAATAAGTAAATTAAATTTAAATTGTTGAAGAAAACTATTTAGTTTAATTAATAATCTGTGAAAAGAATCTTCAATAATTAATTCATCAATCAACGAATTAAACTCCTTAATTTCTTTTAATACTTTAAAGAGTTCATAACGTATTCTGCTAATTGGCTCATCTAAACAACGTATAGATACTATAATAAATCCTTTCCTTTTTAACAATGGTATAATTCCTGCATTAATAATCGATGTTTTACCTGTGCCAGATTCACCAAACAATCCAAGTATTTTATATTTGCTAAGACTAAATTCAATTTTTTCAATTTCACTAGTTCTCCCAAAGTAAAAATCCTCATCGCTTTCAGAATATGATTTTAATTCCTTAAATGGTTGTATGTCTTTTAAATTTGATTTTTTTATCCTAAATGGAGCTTTTTTTGCCAACTTAGAATCTTCATATTTAACTTGCTTTTCCCAACTTCTTTTTGCTGCTCGCAATTGTTTTTCAGTGATACTATTAGTCAGAGAAAACCCCTTTCTGTGACATATATCATGGTCATTTGGGCATAATACTGCAAGATTACTATAACTATTATCTTGAGTAATTGAATATTCAACGATATGATGTATAATAAAACCATCCCCTTTTTCCCCCTTACAAAGACAACATGTATATCTATTGTTTTCAAGAAGTGATTGAATGATAGATTCATCAATTGCTTCTCTTTTAAGACACTCTTTTATAAATACTACATTCTCTTTTGATATTTTGTATTTCTCAATTAAATGTTTATTTGAAGTGCTTTTAAAAGTAGAGACTGAAATTCCTAATTCAGAATAGTATTCTGCCATTTCACTAGGAACTCCATATTGTATGTAAGTATCTTTAAAAGACATAATCTTTATTAAAATTCTTGTTAATTTCTAAATCAAACAACCCTCTAATATTTATTCTTTTAAAACAACAAAGAAAAGATTAAATATAGTAAATATTTTTCTCATATTACATTAACCCCTCATCTGCAAAACTCAAATACCCCTCCCCTGTTCCTGATATAATAATATGGTCAGCAATTTTGATGTCCATAAACGCTGCTGCATTTGTTAATTTTCGAGTAAGCATTTTATCAGCTTCTGAAGCCTTCAAATTACCTGAAGGATGGTTATGACATAAAATCATACCTGTTGCAGCAACCTTTAACGCTGTAGCTAAAATTAATCTGGGGTCTACTGAAGTATTTGTTATTCCACCTTTTGAGAACATGCAAACACCCAATATGATATTTGAATTATTAAGAAACATAACAAGAAAATGTTCTTGTAGGGCAATTGTTTCTTCAGGTATAAACTTCCTCAAAACATTAAATGCATCATTGCTACATGATATCTTAGGATTATTACTGCAAGTTGGTTTATAACTTACTTGTATTTCAGCGACATTTTCGACATTATAGGCATTCATAATTTTCTTTTTAAAAGGATACATTAATTTGGAAATAATTGTATGGGTAAAGCTTCCCATTGATTAGAAAGCATAATCTGTATTGATGGTGATGAAATACAGCATCAACATATACTTGGGTATGGATAGTAAGACCTTCTACAGGAATAATAGTTAACACCCTAAATGGGGTATACAAAACCACCATTTTACCATTTTGCTTAACTACTAATAAGCAGCTATCAGTAACAAATCTTAATCTTAAAGAATTACTCATTTTTTAATAAAATAAAAGTCCTATAAGTTTTCACCTACAGGACTTGTTACTAATTTAAATACCAGTTATTGGTTTGGTTTTGGAGGGCAAAACGTATCTGTTCAATGAAATGATAAGCATTTACACTTCTGTCTAAGAAACTGTCGATATAAGTACTCTTATTTGCACCAGTAAAGAGATTATATAATTTCCAGAGGTTGATAGTACCATCCTCATTTTTACAGAAACTACAATCTTTATAATAGTCTTTGCAAATCATTCCAATTTGGGAATCACCTAAAAGCATAGGAGTCACATCCTTTTTCATGGAATACGATAAATGTTGATACATCCTGCATCTGCCAATCAATGTTGCAAATTGATGCTCTGTTAAATGATACTTTGTTAATAGCTCCATTTGTCTTAGGTGGAAATTAGGATTGTACTTTTCAAGAAGGGTTTTAATGAGAGCCTTTAATTGACCAATGGAAGTGACTTTTAAGTCAGCATATAAACCATCAGACCACACACATAGATTGGTACAAACCTGATTCTTGAATCCTATGAACACTTTAAAATGTTCATCACTGCCTTTTTTTGAATTGAGATTATCCAAATGGTAAGACTTAACTCCACCAACTGTTAATGATAGCCTATTGCCATCTATTACATCGTAAATAGTGGGAATTTCAATTATAAAAGCCATCCTTTCATAATACAAGGTCTTTTCATGCTCTAACAGTTCATTTGCAGGCTTATTTCTAGCTTCTGGCACTCTTCCCTTTATTGGATGCGAAACCCTGATATTGGGGCTTAGGATCGTTTCATGCCCATATATATCCTGAACTACATCACTAGTGACACTAATAAAATCATGGCAACTAATTACTGGCTCATTATCCTTAATAAAAACAGGAATGATATGCTGTTCATTTAGTTCACTAAATGGTATTTGAGTGGTATTGGCTTGTATAAAGGGATTATCTGTACTTACTTCTACAGGAAGATTGGTAATAGGTAGCACCAAGTCATGCTCAATATACTCACTCTCACTATGATTGAGCAGCTTTAAGTTTTCCATTGGGTTTGATATTTGTAGGGTCAGTTAATTGGGATGGTGTAGGAAGTTTCTCTAGTTCTGTTCGTTTCTCTGTAAACGCACTAAGGATAGTTGGGTTGTCTACAGGCTGCTGATAATACAACTGTAATAATTCATCTAGACTTTTGCAGCTATTTATTCTTTTGAATACTTCCTTGTTTGCTTCTGATACTTTATCGCCATCATTACACCAATCCAGTATCATTCTACCAGTTTTAGAAGTAATTACAAACTCAGGTGTTCCTTTAAAAATGGATGTTCTATCCTTAGTAGCAATTGCATTGTTCTTAATATCAATTTCAAATACTAAAGTGAACTCATAATCCATTCCATCCCTGGTCACTCCCTTTAACCCAACTTTCTCAGGCACTTGTTTACCATTCTTTTCAGATAAAACATATTCCTGCTTAGAACGAATTGTACCAATAATATGTACTTGGCTTTGCAAGATGTAATTCACAAAGGCATTGTGTCTTGGGGTAAGCTTACTCCAATTGGTATAACTGTTACCAGTCATCTTACTATGAGCTTCAAGGATATTCATCCACTCATGAGTAATGCTATCTATAATTACGACTTCAATACCCCCATTTTCACAAAGTTTGATTGCTTCAATATACCTTTCAGGTGTAAAAGGTTCTTCTACATGTAATACATTATACTTTCCTAAATGGGAGTATAGTTCTGAGGAATGGTTCTCTGTATCAATGACTGCTATTTTACTCCAATCATTGCACAAACCAAAAGCAATAAGTAATGAGGAATAGGTCTTCCCTGAGCCACTTGGGCCTTGAAGTGCCATTTTGATTTTTGCATTCTTTCTGCTAGCTGTAATTAACTGCATAAATTATTAATTTGAAATGTTTAAAATAAAAAAGCAGAACTTCTCAGTCCTGCTTTCTCTGTCTTATTTAAGCTTCTTCCATGATAGTAACCCTTGTTTCTCCAATGGTTTCTGTTTCTCCAACTGGTTGATATGCCCAACTATAGGCTAAGGACATTACTTCTCCAGTTTGGGGATTAGTAAACTCATAAGGGTCTGATTGTACACGAACAATTTCTCCTTCAATTTCAGTTCCAATAATTGATTTTGCAACATGCTCATCAAAGGTTGAAGGGATTGAACACCTTCTACGAGTAGCATAAAATTTACCAGTCTCTTGGGACTGAACTAACTCGACTTTTCCAGATAACTCTAGAGTGATAAATCTCCTGTCATCTTTTGTTGTACGAACTGCATAGTTTGTAACTGTTACCATCTTCTTTGTATTTAATGATGAATAAATGAATACACTGATTATTCAATGTATAAGCATCATGATTTCCTTTGTTATTAGCATAGGGGGTATATCAAGAGTGGCTCAAGCCTTAGGTAGGGTAATGAGGGGGTGTACTCTAGAAAATATTACACAAAAATTAATGAAGGGGGGGGGTACTTTTTAAAGGGCAGGATAACTATGGAGGGGGTATAATTTGAAGACCAATGTCTATGTCTATTATGAGTATTTCTAGAGGAAGGTTTAAATTTATAATTGATTAATTTATGCGAAAAGAAGAAAATTGCTATTTAACTAATTGTACAGAGCAAATACTAATAATTGAAAAATTATATAGTAGAGTATTAATACCTAATAAACTTGACTAATTAACTATATAATGTTTATTTACAAAGGCTCCTCATAAACAAAATATAACTATATTATTGCCAATGAGGAGCTCTTTAAAGTAAATAATAATTAAAACATATAGTCAGTCAGTCAACTCGTTACATTTTTACTGATTGATTATTTCTTAATCTTTGAACCATTTGATTAACAGTGCCTTTTTTTGGAGCATCATTACCAAATTCCTTTTTTAAAATTTCAACTATTCTATCTTGTGTATTTCCACTTTCAAGCAATATTTTTACTCTATCAATGTATAATGGGTTTTCAGATTTATTTATCTTGTTTTCTGCTTTTTGATATCCTGTTACTTTAATTTCCTTCAAATTATAATTTAGCTTATCAGTACTATTTAGTATTAATCTATTCTTTTTTAAATCCATAGGTATATAATTGCCTTTTACTATTGAAAGCATAGTTTCGCTTTCACTTGAAGTTCTAACTTCTAACAATGTTCTCAACTTGGCTTCAATAGCCTGTGAACCATTTAGATTTGTTTTACTAGGGTCTTTCCCCTCAGAATGTTTAGTATTATGATGAATAATACAAATACAGGTTTCAAATTCAGATGCTAATTGAGAATATTGATTCAAGTTTTCTCTGACCTTTGCAAAGTTGTTTGGATTGTCTCCAAAAAAGTCTGACCAAACATCAATTACTACTAAATCAAATTTAGATGTTCGAAATTCTCTTTTTATAAATTCTAAGGGGTTTGTAACATTAAATCCAAATTTTGCTTTTTTTAGACTTTTTGGATAATTAAATGTTTGTGACTTAAGATTAACTCCACTGCTAATTTCATTATCTTCTGAAGAAATATAAAGTGTACTATTATGTAACAGATTCAATTTAGACCCTAAAAAATCAGATTCATTATTACAAATAGCTAAACACAATTGTCGTATTATTCTACTTTTACCACTTTCACTAGCACCACAAATTCCAACTAATCCAACTTTAGGGAAAAAAGGTTCCCATATATGGGGAATTGTATCCTCAGCAATTGAAGTCAAGTATTCAGCTGATAAACATAAGTTTTCTTTGTAGTCATTTTTAACAATACTAGTCAACTGACCCTTTACAGTATTAACGTCATTTACTTCTGTATCAATCTGATTATCTACAGAACCTTGAACAGGAAATACTTCCTGCTCATTTGGATTCCATTCATCTACTATCTCATCATGTTGTTTAATTGATTTTTGAATAGCCTCGTACTTCATATCTAGCTGTTCTTGGTCAGTCAAGTTAGAATGTTGTGGTTTTGACTGACTGTCTAAATGTGTTTGATTTTGTGCCATAATTTTTAAATTTTAGGACACAAAACTGTAAATCTGGAACAGGCATAAAAATCCTAATACTATCCTATTAGGATAAATAAAAAAGAAAAACCCTTATTCTATATGAGTTTCAGAGATGAACAGAATTAATCACAATTCAATCCTTGTTCCAATTTTAGCTCTCTTTTCAGGCTTAGAAGTATTTAAATAATCAGAAATTGTAGAAACTGTGAGTGGTTCGCCTTTTGAATCAATGAAATTTTCAATTAAAAGTCGTTCAATATCTTTTTTATCAGCTTTCAACATTGGGGGTGTATTTGGCTTTCCTTTGCCTTTCTCTTGTCCTTTCCACAAATCATATAACAAAGTGGCTAAAACGTTTGTTTTTCCCAACCATTGAATTTTATTATTTGCAGATGAATTAGCGATTGATTTGTTGGTTTGTCCTTTCCTTAGAAAATCATACTTATTTAAAAGTATATTTCTGATATTCTCTAAATCAGTAATAAAGAAATGGTATTCGTCATTAAAGTAAGTATCAGTGTTTAAAGAAAGAATTGTGTCTTCTAATTCTTTGAGTTTCAGATTAATCATTAAACTTATTCCTTCTGCTGAATTGTTATTTTCAATTTGTAATTCAATTTTTGTGAGAATTTCTTTTGATTTACTTAATGATTCACTTTTCAAGTAATCGACAAAAGTTAAACCCTTTATTAAATTATCAGGGTCAGGAATTCCAATTAATTCATAATACGCCTCATTTAAAATAGATACCCTTTTATTGCTTTGTAGTACTTTATAGAACTCAAACATTTTGCTTTATTTGTAAACTAAAATTAGTCAATTAATCTTGTTTGCTAGATTTTGACTGACTGACTAAGATTCTAGGTTAAATAATATACTAAAGAGCTTAATTTTAGACTGTTAATAAAATCATATGAGCATACTATTAGGAAAGACAAAAGATGGGTTATATGGATTGGTCACTAAAAACTCAGAAGGTGAAATTATACAAATATGCCCTCCAGTATACGAAGATGCACGAGAACTAAGTAATGGTTTAGCAGCAGTTAAGATGTGTGGTAAGTGGGGTTTTATAAATGACAAAGGGCAAGTTGCTATTCCATTTAAGTTTAGTACAATTAATGATTTTCAATACAATTACACTTTTCTAAAATGCAGCAAAACTGATAAATATGCAATAATAAATAAAAAAGGAGTACAAATATGTGAGTATGAGTACGATGAAATTCACATTCAAGGAAATGAACTATTCTTTGCTCGTAAGGGTAATTTATATTGCCTAATTAATAAGAAAGGGGAAAGAGTTAGTGAATTCAAATATTCAGGAATTGGTTGCATGAATAGTGAGGATGGCTTAATACCAGTATTATCAAACAACAAGTGGGGTTTCGTAGATTTAAAGGGAAATGAAGTAATCCAATGTAAATACTTTGATGTTGGAAATTTTAATGAAGGACTAGCTCCAGCCTGTTTGGAAAAAAAATGGGGTTATATAAATAAAGAAGGCGATTTTGTAATTAAGCCCACATATGAGTTTGCCCATGATTTTCGTCACCAAGTAGCTTCAGTTAAAGAAGATGGTAAATGTGGATATATCAATAAAAAAGGCTCCAAACAAATTTATCCCAAGTATGATTTTGCTGGACCCTTTTCAGAAAAGTACACACAGTACTTTATTGAAAATTTAAAGAAGAATCAAATAGTTGATAAAGCACAAAAAAATAAAAAATATCATCTCTATAAGGTCAAAAGAATTGTAGATAATTTTACTGAAAACTATAATGCTAGAATTATTACAAAAGAAGAAGAAATTCCAACATTAATGGCTGTAGTTGCTATTCATCTTGAAAAAACTAGCTCAAATTATATTTGCAAACATGGTTTTATTGACCTGAATAAAAATGAATACATGTTTAGTGAATACAGTTTTCATCCTGTTTTTCTTTCAAAAAGATTTATTTACAAATATGTTCCTAAAACAAAATCGTTTGCTTTAACTCAGATTCATCCTTTCAATTAAATAAACTTCACTAGTTTATTTATTTTATTTATATTAGAATTGTAGAAGAAAGAACAAATCCTCTAAGTAGCAAAGAGCTACTTTTTTACCAGAATACAGGATACTTGTCCATTACAGATAAGTACTTTTTACATCAAAAATTCCAGAATTCAGGCTTTCAACAACCATAAAAGGAAATAGAGGAAGCCAAAAGTTGGCTTGTAAAGTAGCGTGAGGGTTACCCCTATCATCGTGAAAGTAGTTATTGCTGACAGGAAAAAAGATAAAGGTTAAAAGTATCGTGCTACTACCTGAGAGAACAGGTCAGTGGGGAAAAGTAGCAACACAGGGTAAAGCATAGAGCAAGACCTACGAATACGAAATCCCTTTATTGCAAAATCTTATTAAACAAGATGTTCCAAAGTGTTTTATAACGCTTTAGGGCTTTTTGTGTCTATCAAAAAATCAAATCACGTTACAGGTATGGACGTATAAAAATATGAGTCAATGAATACAGATATAGAAGTATGGAAACCAGTTGTAGGTTTCGAGGAGCAATATGAAATTTCACTTAATGGCATAGTGAAGAGGGTGGATAAAATGCAAGTAACGCCTTCAGGATTAACCATTAAAAAAGGTAAGGCATTAAAAACTAGAATAAATAATCGTGGATATGTAGAAGTTAGGTTATCAAAAAAAGGAAAACAATTAGGCACATTTATCCATATTTTACTTGCTAAGGCATTTATTCCAAACCCTCATAATAAACCAGAAGTTAATCATTTGAATGGAATCAAAACAGACAATAGCATTGATAATTTAGAATGGTGTACCCATGCAGAAAATATTAGACATGCATTTAAAACAGGACTAAACAATAAATTATGTAAGCCAATAATTGATACGTGTACTGGGAAAACGTATAAGAGTCTGATTGAAGCAGCAACAGAATTATCAATCAATTACAGTACATGTAGAAACTATCTTGGTGGATATATAAAAAACAAAACGTGTTTAGAATATTTAAACTAAGTAATTGAGAAAACATAAAAATTATGATTATTTGTGTTGTTTTTATTAATTTGTGTATGCCCTCCCCCCAGTTTTTTAACTACTTAAACCAAAAAACATGGAAGAAGGATTTGTTGTAATTGCCCTAGTAATTAGTGTTGCTTTTTTCGTCTTCATTTTAATTACACTTATCAGGATGTTTAGATTCTTAAAAACAACTGCAAGGCAAACTGAACGTTCTGCTATGTATCTCAAAAAGCTATTAGAAAAGAATGGGGTTACTGAAGAAGAAATAAAAGAAATCAAGGAAATTCTAGACAAGAAGTACAATTAAAGTATACTTTATTTAAAAAATTGAAATTAACCTTCACTATATTGAAGCAAGCTGGTTTTAAAAATTTATTTAATTAATGAACACTGAATAATGATTAAATATTTATTTCTTTTTTTATTTTTATTACCATTGAATAGTTTAACTGCTCAATCAAACAATGATACATTACCTTATGCAACTGTATATGTATATAGGAAGGTCGACAAGGTTTCTTCGCTTTCAACTTATCATTTATTAATGACAAATTTTCTCTTTAAGGGATTGAAGAGTGGCAGACTTAAAAACTACACAGTAATACCAGTTAAAGTGTTTCAAGAGGGGAATACTCAATTTCATTCTACAGCAGAAACAATTCAATCAGCGTATTTAGATGTAAAATTTGGGAAGGAATATTATGTCAGTTGCAAAATTAGCTCTGGGTTAATTGTAAAAGCAAGTTTCGAAGTTGTTCCAAAAGCACAAGCATCAATGGATATTGATGAGATTAGAGCAGAAGCTATGAAGTATGAATAACGTAGCAACAGGAGAGTTATATATTCATTATGTAATATGCATAAATTACCAGAATGGCATCAGTCCAAGCAAAATATTCATTAAATAACTCAACAAAAACAAATTAATTAAAGGTTCATCTCAGCTGGAATATGAAATTGATTAGTATAATTTACAGTGGAAATTATGTTTGGCAATCTCCCTTTCACCAACCCTATTGAATCTGAGAACGAATTAATAAATATGTTCTTAATATCTTCTACATTATCCTTTGTATCCTGAATATAAATATGTTGAATTTCTTTCTTTAAGTTTCGCATCAACTCTTTGTCAACACTTCTGTTAAAAATTGGAAACGAGTAACCAACAACAACTAAAATGTCAGTATTTGCAAATATTTTAGAGGCTATTCCTTTTAGATTATTTTTTTCCTTGAAGGTAATTGAAAATTCTTGAGGGTCTTCCCATGAATAAGTCAAATAACGTAAATGTTCTTTCTCAAGCTTTTTATATATCTGACATATAATTTCTAAATACCCTTTTTTTGATTGGTCTAATCCATAAAAATCAACTCGAAAATCATCAGAGAAATTCCAACCTAAAACACCATTTATAATTCCATTTAAGTGTACAATTCCAAAACTTTTTTCATCAAAAGAGTCAATTGACCTTAAAGAGTTTGGGAAAATCTGAAGCCTTTCTTGTACTCTATCTAAATCTGTAACAGCTAAATATTTTGAAAAAGCTAATTCCATTTGAATATCATAGTTCCATGTAACTATCTTGATATTACCAGGCATTTCCAGCTTATCAATTTTGGGGGAAATATAAGTCGCAATAAAACTATCATATCGCTTATCAGGTGCTTCTTTAATTGTAGACTCTCTGATATTAGTATCATTATAACCTTGTTCAAATAGAAAATATATGTAAAGCAACCTTTTTAATCTTTCTAAATCATTATGCCTAGAACTTATTAGATAAAGTCTTTTTGCGAGAGTATCTATTGTTGAATGTGATAAGAGTTCCTGAAGGGCCCATTCAATGTCACTTATTAATTCTCTTGCAATACTTTTAATTTCTGGATTAAATAATTCAAGTAAGAATAATGATTGATGCTCATCAACACATCTATCTTCGAGTAATTTTTTAAATATCTTTAACCTACTAGGTAATTCATTAATAACAGGTAAGGCATTTGCACTTGCTCCTGCGCCTAATAAATAGGTCACATTGGGTATATTTCTCATCCACTATTTTTAATTATCAAAAAAAATAATAAAAGATTGTTTGAAATTAATTATGCATTCTTCGCATCAGTATACAATTCATCTGAATTAATTACAACCCCCTCCTTTCTTGCCATTTCAATCAGTACCCTTGTTTGCATATACTGGTAAATTTTTATCTTCTCATTACTCTTATTCGTATTATAAACAGAGTAGGTAATAATGACTAAAACTATCAATGACAGTATACTAGATAAAACCATGATTATTACCATATAAATGCTTTTAATACTAGTAAGTTAAAAAACTTATTTCAAACTATTTTAAACTGGCTTATGATAAAGCCTACACAAACCCATTATCCAATGCAATTAACTTACTGATGGTTCTTTTCTGCCTATTGACATCATAAACATTATTTACCATAGCTGTAGATGTAGGGTTTGTCCATTTAAATCTCAGGCAAACTGCTAGGAATATTTATTTGATGCGTGTAGTTCCTTAATGCAGTTTCTGGGTTATTGCCCATTAGAAATGCAGTCATTACAGGATTTATACCTGCCTCAATACATCTACTCCCAAATGTATGCCTACAAGCATATAAAACCCTATGGGGCAAGTTCAATCCCTTTAATACAACTGAAAATACTCGCCTTTGAAACATTCTATCATCAATTGGTTTTCCTGAAACAGAAGTAAAGACTAAGTCATCTTCGAGCTTACCCACTAATAGAGGAGCTAATAATGCCTTTAAATCATCTGTAAATGGAAGAACTCTAATTTTACCATTCTTTGTTTCTTTTCGAACTCTTGCAGCAGCATGTGTCCCATTAACAGTTCTTGCTAATACCTCTTTTATAACAATCCTATTTTGCGTAAAATCAAGGCTACCAACCCTCAATCCTACTGCTTCAGCATTCCTGACACCTGTTTTAAAAATAAAGTAAATAAAAGGGTAATAGAAAGAGTGTTTGTATCTGGAGCTCTTTGGACAATAAGTGTCATTTTTGATAGCTTCGAGAATTAGTTTTATTTCATCTTCAGTAAAAGGAATCCTATCAGCTTTTTCAGTCTTTTTAACCTTTCTTCTTGATACTCCTTCAAAGGGATTAGAATTCCAGTACTTTTTCATTAACATCCAAGTAGAAAACCCTTTTAAAATTGATAAACGTTCGTTGTATGTTTTAGGACAATACTTCTCTGTATTTAATTTGGAAAGCATTTCAGAGGGTTCAATTTCACCCCATTTCCTAAGCGTGTTTCGTAAGTGGAAATAATCAGAATTCTTATTACAGTCCAACTGCTTGTAATTTGATACCCAAAATTCAAAATACTCAACCAAAGTTTTAGGTAGAACATCCTCTACTTTAGCTTCTTTAGCGCCATACTTAACCAAAGAATCATCAAAATTCCCTGATGCCATATCAAGTTCAATTTGCAACAAAACCTTCTTAGATGCAGTTAAATTGGGCTTGTTGTACGATGCTAAATTCAAAGAATACCTTTTTCCTTGATAACGCCATCTTAACCTTATTCTGTTTCTGTAATTTTCTACAGATACAGAACCCTTCTGTTTTTTGATACCCATTTGATACCCAAATTTTAATGTGACAGGCACATTTGGGGTATTTCTTGCTCTTTAAGAAAACACAACTAATCAACTTTAACTAAAGTACTCAATCTTGTGAAACCCTTTATTTACAGGGGTTTAGGCACAAAAAAAGAGCACCAATTTCTTGATGCTCTTGTCGGGAAGACAGGATTCGAACCTGCGACCCCCTGGTCCCAAACCAGGTGCGCTACCGGCCTGCGCTACTTCCCGAGACTTTGTTATCCTGATTTTCGCCGGAGAAAATCATTCTTGAGTTTGCTTGCAGATTAGTGTTTAGTTAATCTGCGGTGAGGGCGGGATTCGAACCCGCGGTACAGTTTAACCCGTACGGCAGTTTAGCAAACTACTGATTTCAGCCACTCATCCACCTCACCGTCCTTACTCCTTTTGGGAGAGGGCTGCAAAAATAAGTTTCCTACGCTTAACTGCCAAAAAATGATGCAAAAAATCATAAAATAAAACATCCCGTCTACAAGAGACAGGATGCACAGTATTTTCAGGCGAAACTAAACTTAATTACATAGCAGCTAACTGCACTTTCTGCGTTAATTCCATTACATTTTCTCTAAAAATAGAGTCTGTGTCCATTAAGTCTTTCACTGTTTGACAAGAGTGAATAACAGTAGTATGGTCTCTGCCTCCAAAATGCTCCCCGATAGTCTTCAAAGAGTTCTTGGTAAAAGCCTTGGCCAAGTACATAGTAATTTGGCGGGCTTGTACAATTTCTCTTTTACGTGTTTTGTGAAGCAAACGGTCGTAAGGAACATCAAAATATTCGCAGACCATTTTTTGAATGGCGTCAATAGTAATTTCCTTACTGCTGGTTTTTACAAAGTTTCTCAATACTTTCTTAGCCAACTCTACATCTATTTCTTTCTTGTTTAAAGAAGATTGAGCCAATAAAGAAATTAATGCGCCTTCTAATTCGCGCACATTTGTATTGATATTGTATGCAACGTACTTGATTACCTCTTTAGGCATATCTAGTCCGTCGTTCTTCATTTTCTTTTCTAAAATTTCAATTCTTGTTTCGTAGTCGGGTACTTGCAAGTCTGCACTAAGTCCCCATCTGAACCTGCTCAACAAACGCTCTTGCATACCATCTAAATCCTTAGGTGGTTTATCAGAAGTTAACACCAACTGTTTACCGCTTTGGTGTAAGTGGTTAAAGATGGCAAAGAAAGCATCTTGGCTTTTTTCTGCTCGGCTAAAAAACTGAACGTCATCAATAATCAACACATCAATCAACTGATAGAAGTGAATAAAATCATTAATGGCATTATTGCGACTATGGTCAACAAATTGGTTAATGAATTTTTCGCTACTTACATATAACACCACTTTAGAAGGGTGCATTCTTTTTACATCATTTCCAATTGCTTGAGCCAAGTGGGTTTTGCCTAATCCAACTCCACCATATATAACCAATGGATTAAATGAGTTGGCGCCTGGTTTCTCCGCTACTGTTTTACCAGCTCTGCGGGCAACCCTATTACAATCTCCCTCAATAAATGAATCAAAAATATACCCATGATTCAATTGAGGATCAATTTGCATTTTCTTTAAACCAGGAATTACAAAAGGATTCTTCACCGGATTATCAATCACCAATGGAAAATTCATTTCATTGTTGTTGATCGATTTAGGACCACGTGCAGGAATATCAACAGAACCATTTCTGCTATTGGTGTTGCCACTATCTACCATAATACGGTATTCTAGTCGAGCATCTTTACCCAATTCACGTTTTAAAGTTTTAGCAAGCAAAGTAACATAGTGCTCTTCTAAGTACTCATAAAAAAATTGTGAGGGAACTTGTATCATTAATACATTCCCTTTTAATTCTACAGGAGTAATAGGTTCAAACCATGTTTTAAAATGTTGCCATTCTACAATGTCTTTAATAATCTTTAAACAATTGATCCAAACATTTTCAGCGTTCTTAGCCATACAAAAAAGTGAACAATTTTATATAATCAGTTAAGTTATGTCTCTGCTACAAGTTATCTTATTTTCCCCATATGTGGATATGTTTAAAAAATAAAATAGGGATGCGAATATGTAGACTTTATGTTGAAAAAAAAATTTTTTTATTCGTTAGGTTTTCTCATTATAACTACAGTATGGGCTTTCGGCGAAATTTTCCTTTTGATAGACGAAAAATTATAATCCAAACGACCCATTTGGATGCCTCCCCAGCCCATTTGGTTCACCAAAATATCCCCACCGTCTTTGTTGGTATATTTTCTAGGTTGATCAAAAAAGCGGTGGGTATGCCCCCCGATAATCAAATCGATGTTCCGACTCTCTTTAGCCAGTATTTCATCACTCACTTTATTATCGCTGTATTTATCCCCTAAGTGAGATAAGCAAATGATTAAATCGCATTTTTTTTGACGCAATATTTCAGCTGTTTCATTGGCAGCAACAATGGGATCTTTATAAACAGTATTGCCATATAAATTCTTTGGAACCAAGCCTTCTAATTCAATACCAACCCCTAAAATACCAATGCGCTGCTTTCCTTTCTGAATAATGGTATATGGTTTATAATTATACTCCATGGGCGTACTAGCGAAATCATAGTTGCTTATGACCACTGGAAAACTTACATGTTGCAATTGATTCGCAAAATTTTCAATCCCCGCATCAAAATCGTGATTACCCATGGTAACTGCATCATACCCCATTTTGCTCATAGCTTTCATTTCAGGTTCGCCCTTGTACAAATTAAAATAAGGGGTGCCTTGAAAAATATCTCCCGCATCCAATAAAAGGGTTGGATTGTTTTCTTCCCGAATAGATTGAATTAACGATGACCTGGCTGCTACTCCGCCCAATCCTTGGTTCCTGCTCCCATCCATTGGAAAAGGATCCAATCTGCTGTGCACATCATTGGTATGCAAAATGGTGAGCAAAGATTGTTCGGGTATGCCTTGTGCGCTCAATAGAGCAGTTCCAGCAACAGTGCTAGCCATTACTGCAGAACTTGCCAATGCGGTTTGCTTAATAAAATGTCTTCTATTCATTGTTGCTGCTGGTTACTCGGTTTTCAATTTTAGCATCAACTGGTTTACCGCTAGCGGTAATTTGTTTGATGTATTCAATTAATGCGTCTCTAATAAGATACCCTTTGTTTTGAAAAGGGAATGGTTTTAACATAGCGGCATCGCTCCCACCCTGTGCTATATAATCTGAATTGGCCGTTATATAAGTAGCATTGCGATCAAGTGGCTTTCCATTGATGATAATATCTACCGCCTGTTTATTCTTAATCTTAAAAGAAGAACCTTTAGAAATAGGCCAACCACCGTCTGCGGCAATATGATTCATTAAGGCTTCAATCACCGACCCTTTGAGCTCTTGTAATACCAGTAAATTATCAAAAGGCATTAATTCATATACATTGCCGATGGTAATATTTCCTTTATTAATGCTGGCTCTTATGCCTCCTTGATTCATGAAAGCAATATCTACAGGTAAGCCAAATTTTTGGGTTGCCATTTCTTTCATACAGTCTGCCATAAAATTGCCCAAGCCACTTTCAGGTAAACGCTTGGTCATTGTTGTGGGCGTAAACCCAATTACATTATTCATGGTACGGTTTACTTCCATTGAATAGGGTTGTAACAAATTAATTAAAGCAGTATCCGCTTTAATTTTAGGTGATACAGGGTAACCCAAATAACTTACCTGTTTTGGAACTTGAGTAGTACCACAAGCCAACAACAGCAAAATGAACCCACTATAAAAAATTGATAGAATACGCATGAATAAACATTGAAGTGAAGAAAGGTACAATAATAATTGGAAAAATTAAACCTACTTTTGCAGTAAATAAAAGCACAAACATGAGTTACGAAATCACCGGCAAATTGGTTGCTAAATTTGACATAGTACAACGCACGGAAAACTTTAAAACCAGGGAATTTGTAATTGAGAAATCAGAAGATATTAATGGAAGAACCATTACCAATTATGTAAAGTTTCAATGTGTGCAAGACAAAACAGCCATGCCCGATCGCTTTAATTTAGGAGAAGAAGTAAAAGTGATGTTCAATATTAAAGGAACCAAGTGGATGAAAGATGGTCGCGAAAATTATATCACCAACTTAGATGCCTGGAGAATGGAAACGGTAAAATTGACTAGTGATGTAGACATGCCGCCATCAGCCAGTTACAACGATATGCCACCTCCGGGAGAAGTGGTAGACGACTTGCCATTCTAAACTACCCAATTACTTTTTAGGATCAACACCTGACAGTATGCAAAAACAAATCACGTTAAAATTAAAGCCAGAAGAAGCTGCCTTACCTGAACTAGTGCATCAATTGATTGCACAGTCAGCTGGCGTTGCTATTTCAGCGGTTACAGGTTACCGAACCCTCAAACAATCCATCGATGCCCGAAGTAGGCAGCAAGTTTGGATCAACCTAACCCTTAAGGCTTTTATAAATGAGCCTTTTGTAGAAAGAGAAAGAATCAGTATTCCGCTAGATCCCATTAAAACCAAAGCAAAAACAGTCATTATTATTGGTGCAGGGCCAGCAGGATTGTTTGCAGCATTGGAATTGATTGAATTGGGCATTAAACCAATTATACTAGAGAGAGGCAAAGACGTTAAAGCAAGAAGAAGAGATTTAGCGGTACTCAATAAAGAAGGCATTATTAACCCCGATAGTAATTATTGCTTTGGCGAAGGTGGCGCAGGCACTTATAGTGATGGAAAATTGTACACGCGCAGTAGTAAAAGAGGCAGCATAGATAAGGTATTGCAATTATTTTATCAGTTTGGTGCCGAAGAAAAAATATTATACCAATCGCATCCACATATTGGCACCAATAAATTACCACAGATTATTTCTGCCATGCGTGAGCAAATTATTGCTGCAGGAGGCGAAGTTCATTTTGAAACCAAGGTAACCAATATGGTTACTAAGCATAATGCCATACACGGGCTAATCACAGCCAATGGCAATCATTTTTCGGCAGATGCGTATATATTGGCAACAGGACACTCCGCACGAGACATTTTTAGGTTGTTGCACCAAAAAAATATTTTAATTGAAGCAAAACCATTTGCACTAGGCGTTAGAATAGAACATCCACAAAGCATTATTGATGCAGCTCAATACCATTGCGATGTTAGGGGTAATTTTTTACCACCAGCATCTTATAGCTTAGTGGAACAAGTAAACCAACGAGGTGTATTTAGTTTTTGTATGTGCCCCGGGGGGATTATAGCCACCGCATCCACAGACCCCGGCGAATTAGTGGTAAACGGTTGGAGTCCTAGCAAAAGAAATAACCCATTTGCCAATAGCGGCATGGTAGTACAAGTGGCAGAAACAGATGCGTTAAACTATTTCAACAAGCAATCGGCCGATGCATTGTTACTAATGGATTTTCAACAATCGGTAGAACAAAAAGCTTACAACGCAGGAGGGGGGAAATTTGTAGCACCTGCGCAAAGAATGGTAGATTTTTGCAACAACAAGCCGTCAAGTAATTTACCAGATTGCAGTTATTTACCTGGGTTGGCTGCTGCCAATTTAAAAGAAGTACTGCCCAACTTTATTCGAGAAAGTTTGCAGGGTGCATTAAAAATATTTGGCACAAAAATGAAAGGATACTATACCAATGATGCCGTATTGGTAGCAACAGAAAGCAGAACCTCCTCACCTATTCGTATTCCAAGAGATGCAGTAACACTAACTCATCCACAACTCAATAATCTATATCCCTGTGGCGAAGGTGCGGGATATGCAGGGGGTATTGTAAGCGCCGCAATGGACGGCCAAAAGCTAGCAAGGCAAATTCATTTATTTTTTCTTTGCCTCTAATAAGTTTTCCTTTATTAAAGAATTCAATTGATACGCTGCTTGCTCTGCTGCAAATTGTTCTTTCTTTTCAGGAGTCCAATTAGTGATGCCACTTAAATCAGGCTTGCCTGCATCTACCCATGCTGTGTACCAAAAATCGGCAATCATATCTGCAGAATGAAGCAGCTGCTGATTAATAGTAGGTTGTAGTTTTTCGGAATACGCTTTTGCAAAAGCACTGGTATAAGACCTAGATTTTTTTCCGTTTCGCATTTGATAGCGATACTTAGTAGAATCGGTAAATGCCAAACTGGTTTCCACTTCTTTTGATAACATAGTAGGTACCAATCCATGGGCTCTTTTGAGGGCGCGGAAAACATCTTTTATAGGATTTCTTAAATAACGAACTTTATGTCCACTGTATAAATTGTATTGATCTATTTCCAATTCAGGAATCATAGATTCCCATAAACTATGTAACCCTTGTTGATTGCTTAACTGCCCATCGTAATTAATGGTAGTATGCAAAGGAACATTTGCATCACCTATATAATGACCAAGGTCTGCGGCATAAAACAAAATAGAATCTTTGTTTTGCATTTTGAATGCATTGGTCAATTGGTTTTTCAGCACAATAATTTGATAAGGAACATACCCATATTTAGTTAGGGTATCCATACTATATTTTGCTATTGCTTTATTAAAATCATGGGGCAAATCATAAGCAGGCTTTTCATTGAATGGTTCTAGATCAATAAAATGCTTAGGCGCTTCGGTGCTATCGGTATTTCTTCTGGTATCTGCTCTTGGCGCATCGTACACCAGTTTAGCCATATTGCTGTGAAAAAAGCCAGCCATTTCAGCTGGAAGTTGATAAACGGCTAATTGGTGTATGGTTCTATGTACCAAAAAACCCCAACTAGATAATGCAACAAGTAATGTTCCCAATAAAAGTAGTCTCCCCCCCCTTAATAAACCCTTCATTTCGCTTGCTTTAAATATTTTATGCAAAATTACTCAAAAACAAGCCCGTTCTTGTAATATTTTGTTGAAAGGCAACACTAATCATTACATTTAGTTCATATATAAATAAGCATATGAGTGCAATTTTAGAATTAACCAATTTGAGAAAACATTACGCCACCCAAAAAGCGGTAGACGATATTAGTTTCTCCATTGAGCAAGGAAGTATTTTTGGATTACTGGGGCCAAATGGTGCAGGTAAAACCACCTTATTGAGAATGATAACAGGGATATTTTATCCAGACAGTGGTCATATTCAATTTGATGGACAAACCTTTGATCCATTAAACGACATTATCAAGATTGGCTATATGCCAGAAGAAAGGGGCTTGTACAAGAAAATGAAAATTGGTGAGCAAGCCATGTACTTAGCACAGCTAAAGGGTTTGAGCAAAGCAGAAGCAATGCAAAAAATCAAGTTTTGGTTTAAGAAATTGGAAATGGAAACCTGGTGGAATAAAAAAGTTGAAGACCTTAGTAAAGGAATGAGCCAGAAATTACAATTTGTAACAACGGTATTACACGAACCCAAACTCATTATTCTAGACGAACCATTCAGTGGCTTAGATCCACTCAATGCCAACCTAATTAAAGAAGAAATATACGGCTTGGCTAAAAGAGGCAGTACCGTTATATTCAGTACACATAGAATGGAGCAGGTAGAAGAAATTTGCGACCATATTGTTTTGGTAAACTTGGGCAAGAAAATTTTAGATGGAACAGTCCATAATATAAAGCAGCAGTTCAAAGAAAATAAGTTCAGTATTAAATTAAATGAATTGCCAGGAACATTAAGCGCACCAGCTTTCAACATTGTGAATGTAAACAACAATGAATTGGTATTGCAAATTAATGAGGGATATAAAAGCAATGATATTTTAACCCATTTCTTAAACAACCAATGCACCATTGAATCTTTTCATGAAATTCTTCCTACCCTCAATGAAATTTTCATTAGCCAGGTAGAAGGCACACACGCAACTGCAAGAGCATTTCAAAAAATAGACAACTAATTATATGAACAAGATATTGATTATTATACAGCGCGAATACCTCAGTAGAGTAATGAACAAGCGCTTTCTACTGACTACCATTCTCACCCCCTTAATTATGGTGGGCTTTATAGCAGGAGCTGCATTCCTTGCCGCAACAGATAAAGAAATGCATAAAATTGCGGTAGTAGACCAGAATGGTTTCTTTAAAGGAAACTTAAGAGATGCAAGTGATGTCAAATTTGAATTTCCTACTGATGTAGATACTGCTAACTATTCAAAGAAAGGCTATACCGATATTATTATCATTCCAAAATTTGAGGGAACAGCCAAAGCAGAATACATCATTCGATCTAAAAAAAGAATTGGCTTAAGCTTAGAATCTAAAATTGAAGACAGAATTAATGATGCCATTGAAGACCAAATGTTGCAGCAGGCAGGTATAGATAGAGCAAAGCTAGATTCCATCAAATCATCTTCACAGTTTGCGGAAATGAAATCATTGGAAGAGTCTGGTGATTCTGTAAAAGAAAGCAGTGCTGCACTCTCTTATGGAATTGGATTTGGATCAGGCATGCTCATCTATATCACGATGTTTATTTATGGCGCCATGGTTATGCGTGGGGTGATGGAAGAAAAAACCAATCGTATTGCAGAAGTGATGATCAGCAGTGCAAAACCTTTTCAATTAATGATGGGAAAAATCATTGGTATTGGCGCAGTGGGGTTAACCCAATTTTTTGTTTGGATCATATTGATTTTTGGCATCATTGCTGCTTCACAATTTTTTATTCCGCAAGATGTGCTTCAGCAAGTAGCTGAATTGCAAAAAGCCAATGCACAAATGGGACCTGGCGCTTCAATGGCACAAGCAGGCGAAACAGCGCAGAAACTCTATAAGTTTCAAAACACCATGAGTACTGCCAACTGGCCATTAATTATCAGTTGCTTTATTTTTTACTTCTTGGGTGGATACTTATTTTATGCTTCTTTATTTGCGGCTGTTGGTTCAGTAGTTAACGAAGATCCACAAGATGCTCAAAGTTTAATGTTACCGATTACAATGCCCATCATTTTCTCTTTCATTATTATGAGTCGTGCTGTGGAAGATCCAAGCACGAGTATGGCTACTTGGGCAAGTATTATTCCATTTAGTTCTCCCATGGTAATGATGGCTAGAATTGCATATGGAGTACCAGGCACCGTACCTTATTGGCAATTGGCTGCAAGTATGCTCACTTTAGTTGGAAGTTTCTTATTAACTACTTGGTTAAGTGGAAAAGTATATCGTACGGGTATTTTAATGTATGGTAAAAAGGTTGGCTGGAAAGAAATAGGCAAGTGGGCTTTCCGAAAAAACTAACCCATTTAGATAGGCTTAAAAAGTTAAAGGGTCGGCAGTTCATCACTGTTGACCCTTTTTTATTGAACTAATTAATTTTATTGTGCCAACGAAATCCGCACATTCACTCCAGCCCTTGTATTTGTAATAGGCGCTGATGTAGAAATATACGGTGTAACCCTGCGTTGATCAAAGAATAGTTTCACATTAATCCTACTATTGATTACATAATCAATGGCAGGCTGAATAGTGATTTCTTTTTGGCCACCCGTACCGTAGGCATTGGTTTGATCTAACCTGCTATTGCTGATAGATACATCTCTTACAGAAACATCTAGTTTTAAATTCAAGTCGTTTTGTAACCCTTTACCTGTAATATTAAACGGCAATTTAAATCCTCTCTTTCTCCAATTCAATCCCACAATCCATTCGGTACTTCTGCTTTCACTTAATTGGTAATCTATTAAACTCAAGCTAAGTTGTCTGCTCTTTCTAAATTCTAAATTGAAATTGAATTGACCAATGGTAGTAAAATCAATTTTTAATAATGGTTCAAAGCGTTCTGCCATGCTAATATTGGGAACCAAGAAGAATGGAATAAAGTTTCCACTAGTAGTATCAATAAATCCAGGCGCACTTAACCTGAATGGATCTTGGTACAGTAGTGCACTGCTAAAACTATTCATACTCAACTGACCATTGTAGCCATGACTAATGGTAAAATTGCTAAACATAGAAGCAATTGCTGGTATTTTAGTGAGGCCGGTATAAGTTAATTTCCAATTGGGCTTAGGAATAATTCCACTAAATGGATTCGCGCTTATTTTACTTGCACCTTCTCTTAATAAAGCAATGGTGTTAGGATCTTTCCCAGTATAAGCAGCCAAGAAAGAAGGTATTAATACATCTTGTGCATACCTGCCATATCCGGTGGCATACCCATCAGAAGTAAATTGTTGGTTCGCAGGCAATTGCTGCCAATAAGGATTTAATGCAGCTACTCTTCTAGATACCACCAAACGATTGGCTTCAAACTCCTTGAATGTAGCAGACAATTCATTGGGATTACTGCTACCAAATAAGGTATTGAAGGCAATATAAGAAACACTGAAACCGCCATTAAACAATGGATTCAATTGCCCAAAATTATTGCCCGAACCTGTAGTGTCTTTAATTAGTGCGGTATAGTCTTTGGTAAATGATTTATCTAAATTAATATCAATCAATAACTCGCGTATGGGTTCTATTTGTGCGGTAATACTCATCCGTTGTTCAAAACTTTGTCTGTATAAGAAATTGAATGTGCTGTCTTTGGTTAACAAGCCTTTTGAAATCTTATTGTTGATCCAATTGGCATCGGGTTGTTTACCAAACACATAATCTAAACCAGGTGCCATGGTTTGAAAATTCTGACCAATAAAATGAGTACTATCCATATATCCCGGCAACCTGCTTCTAAAGTTTTCGCCATAATTAATAGAAATATTTTTAAACATGGTTATGAACTTACCCGCCGATCTTTCAAGCCCTCCAAGCTCTGGCGTAGTTGCTTGTCGCAACATTTTTTCTGCATTTTTGATATCCCTTCTTTGTTGTCTCCAACGCTTTAAGGCATCGGTTCTTTTTTGACCAATTAATCCAGCTATCACTTCTGCTTTAGTAGGAAATACTGACCCCAATGGATTCACTGCAGGTAGTGCACTTTTGCCATTCTTTGGATCATTCTTAGAACGCGGTGGTGGAATATTATCCAAGGCACGCATCCACCTAGATTTGGCATATAGATTGCCAAAATTGAACTGCGCATTCAAATTGTTCTCTTGCGAATTTTCAATGGTATTTCCTAAGTTAACAGCTATTCTACTTGCCCCTATCCAACTATATGAAGTTCCATAACTGTACCGGGCGGTAATCCAATCTGAGAAAGGAAACTTATTCAATGGAATATTGTAATTCATAATGGCCTTCTGCTGATACAAGGTATTTCTACCACCTTTAAAGAAATTTGTTCTCACAGAATCTTTTTTAAGTTTGGTATCAATTCTTCCAAAAGGCTCGTCAATTCTAGCGTTGTTGGTTGCGTTAAAATCTACGTTAACAGAGCGGGTTAAATCCCACCGTAAATTATAAAAACGATCAAACGTAAAATACTTATCGTAAGTAGTATCTACTCTATCTACTTTGCTATTTACTGTATTAACAATACGAGGAATAAACTCTCCAAATTGTCTATTGATATCTGCACGGAAACTTAAGAAAGAAGGCTTCAAATTAAAATTAGCATCTCTCACAAATGCCAACCAAGGGCTCTTGCCTTTTATCATTTTTTTAAATGGCTCAATAAAATTATTTTGTCCAATATAAGTGTATCCCAAACCACCTCTATGTCTGGTTACTTTGTTTTGTGCAATAACCGGACTGGTATGTTCTGTTTGGGTAAAGGAATAACTAAAATCAAAATTACTCAAGCTTAATAAGCCCGCTCTCCCCTGCCCTTGCAGCACTCGAACATTGGTAAAGTTTAATGTTTTGATGGTGGTTATGTCGGCCGCCGCTCTTTTGATAGAGTCCCGTTTATCTGGGGCAGCCGCATTTAACTTATCTCTGTAATTCACGTCCATATCGTATGGATCAAATTCAGGAGTTAAAGTTGAACGATTAATACTTGCATAAATAGGCACAGACAATCTGGCTTTTTTAGGGACCAATTTACCTGCATCAATATTAGCTGCAATATCAAACTGCATTAAATTATCTCTGGCTCTTTCATTCACTCTTTGTTCAATGGTACCAAATCCTTGTGTATAGGTATTTGCAGAAACAGATAAGGTTCCTAAATCGGCCAATACCAAATCCACTCTACCAAGTGCAGCATAGCCTCCTTTCTCATCTAAACCAGACAACCTTAATTCATTCGCCCATACTTCAGCACTTATGGCTACCCCATTGGGTTTAGCAGGATTTTCTACAGCAACTAAAAATCCGCGCACTTCTCCTAAATTAGGATTACCCATGATAGACATGGTTTTATTGCCAATGATTTTTCTATAAATATTGCTTAACGAAGCACCCGAATTATTTCGCTCTAATTTTAAATCAATTAAGTCTCTCAGCAAGAAATCAATATTATTTTCTTCTGGCCAAACCCTCGCTTCTTGCCCACGAGGATAAATGCCGGGTGCAGTTATTTTAAGGGGAACTTTAATTTCATAGTAGTTGTTTAAAAAGTCTTGCCCAATTCTAATAACTGCTCTTATTTCGTTGTCTACTACTGGTCGTTGCCCAGTAATAGATTCTGCGTGTAAATACATAGACAATTTGGTATACCTTCTAATATCCAAATTCAATGTTTTAAATATTCCCCTTGCATCACCCGCTTGTAAATTATTTACCCGCATAGAAATAGCTTGTTCATTCTGCTGAAGGTTTACACCGTTATTGCTCAGTAGTTGAACACGTTCTACATTCGGAGGCATTAAATAATTCACAGGTGTTCTACTGCTGTTCTCTTCTAAGTTTACTGCAAGCGTATTAAATGAAGTTCCAGTTGTAGTATTGATTGGAGTATAAGAACCTGTAGTATCTAAATTATAAATAAACTGGCGCCACTGGTTTCTCACTAAATCTAGTCGAGCCAATCTAACCACAACCGAGTCTTCAAAATCGGTCATGAATAAACGTACAAAACGAATTGATTTAAAGTCGGGAATATTTCCAATTTTTCTGGTATAGCCCTTAATGGGGACCCTGAATAAAAACCAATCTTCTGTTCTGGTTACTCCATCAGCAGAGTTAACCGTAACTCTTTTCTTATCGGTAATATACGGCGTTCTGCCCACATCCATTCCTGGAGCCAAGGGTACTTCATATTCATAATAAGATTCAGATTCGTTTAAGGTATTGTCTCTATTCAAATCTTCATTATCAGGAAACAAAGTTGCTGCTGAAGTAAATATTCCGTCTGAAGTAGCAACAGGTGAATTGCCCTGCGGATTATTAAAGTTTTTATAGCGGCCTAAAATACCCGTTCCAATGGCATCAAATGAAGGGTCTCTGTACCACTGATAGTTATCGTTAGAAGGATCTTGAAATGCACGCTGATAAACTGCAGAGGCAGGTCCAAAATTGTTGGCAAGTTCTTGCAATATGTATGCTTTCTTCCTTCGCTCTGCTATATCATCAATTCCATCAAAACCCACATCTTGAAAAATACGATCATTAGGGTCGTTGCTGAATGCTTGTGTAATTTGAATAGGATTCACTGGTGTTTTACCCCAAGTATTACTGCTATCAACCGAAGCAGGAACCGTAGGCGTATTCATTCCATTTTCATAAAAGCGACGTCCATCTTTTAAAATGTCTTCACTAATATTACCAAAGTTTAAAAATAATTTTCCTCCCCTGCTTGCAGGATTGGTGATAAAAGGATTTTGCATCCAGAATTCTACAAACTCAATATTGTTTGTTTCAAAATCTGTTTGATCAATCGCTCTCATAATACCACCCCAGCGAGTGGTTGGATTACTCAAACGACCATTGGCATTAATTTGTCCAGGTCGGGTTTCAAAATTATATGGACCTTTTTCAGTTGGATAAAATGCCAAATCAAAAGTAGCAGCTTGAACGTCGGTAATATTGGTAGTACGCTGAGGAAACAATTCGTTGGTAAATACTTGACGAACACGAGGGTCACTTAGCTCGGCCAAATTTCTGCGCAAAGGATTATTCGGGCTATTCTTGTCTTGTAAATTGGGTTCAATATTGTACCAAGCCATTTTTGCTCGGTTAAAATTATAATTGATTGAATCGGTTAAAGTAGATTCAGGAAAACGAGGATTCCCTTGCGGTGTAGAAGCCAAAGCCCAAGACACAAAAGGAAAACGCAAATCAATGGAAGCTCGAGTTCCTTCAAAATCATCAATGAAAATTAACCCTTGGTCTCCTCTTCCTATTTGTGGTGGATGGCCGGGCTTTAATACCGCTGCTTCTCCATACGCGTTTATAGAAGATTTGGCTTTAGTGGTATAAAAAGGAAGCTTATCTAATAATCTTGTTAATCCAGGCAATTCTGATCTATAACTAAAATCTACCCCATACATGGTATTTCTAATAGGGTCATCACCATAACCCATTTTAGTAAAGAAAGGGCGTTCGCCTAATCTTACCATAGAAGCCCCAACCGATAATTTTTTACTTGCCAAATAATCTACCCGTAATCCAGCAAATCCTCTTTGCTGCATACCAAATCCAATATTGTTTTCAAAGTTTACTTTAACTGGAATGTTCGCACTTAAAATACCTTGGTTTAAAATTTTAACTGTACCCAAATTGTAATCCACAATAAAGTCTGCGCCTTCTCTTAATACTTGTCCGCCTGCAGTAACCGATACCGAACCTTGTGGAATATTAAATGTGTTCAAATAAATTTCAGAACTACCACCCGATCCTTTCACTTGACCTTGCATTACAAATCGATTCACATTGGCAAATGTTTGTGCAATGGCTTTAATAGAATCATACAATTGATAGTACACATATTTATCCTTGGTAGCCTGAGGCAAGCCCGTAAATGCAAGTGTGTCTAAGTCTCTACCAAAAGGCTCTAATACCGGAAACACCACCCTACCCATTTGGGGCAAAATGGTAAAGCCTTCTATATAATCAAATACGCCATCTGGCTGTGGATCGTTTCGGTTATTGAGTCTGTCTAAATTTAAAATACGCAAAAGTGGTTGACCGTCTACAGCAGGAGCCGTTTCAGGCAAGAATCTTTTTAACCCACCACTGGGCTCTTCGTATAATACATTTAATTTAAAATCGGTTCTTTCAATCCCGCCAAATAAATCAAGCGAATAAACATTCTTCATCATCCAACTCCAGATAGGCAGGTTGGTTCTTTGTGAAGTGGCTTTTAATAATTTTAAGAACAATACTTTTTGAACCCCCTTATTTGAATCTAAAGAAATATCCTGAGAAAACTCACCCACTTGAAACACCCTACCATTGTAGGTATATTGATAAGCAACTGCTAACACTTCATCTGCTTGTAACTGGGTATTAATAGAAAGGAAACCCGCTTGTGCATTAAAATAATATTCGTTGGTAGATAATTTTCGAGCAAATGTTTTTTCAAAATCATCTACTGGTCTTAAGCCCTTGGTCAATAATAAACTATTGATGAACGCAGGATTTCTTGCATTGGGATCACCTGCTAAAGAAGCATACAAATTATTGGATCCATTGGCAGGTAAAGGATTACTGGTTAAAGATAGAATAGAAGTATTAAATGGAGCAGGTTCGCCTAAATCCATCAAACCCACAATATCTCTTGCATCGGTAGTTGCCCCAGTTCTATTGGTTACCCAAACTTCCATACGTTGAATTTGCACCTGAGAATTCACAACAGGCAAATTGCGCATGGTTTTATTGAAATTGTCTTTAAAATATTTTCCTAATAAAAAGTGTCTGTTCTCTTCATATTCATCTAATTTCTTTTGAAAAGACTGAGTAGCAGCACCTCCTTGTAAATTTAAACTCTGCCTAGATGAACGTTGGTTGGCCAAAGCACCTGTCACAAATAATTTTCCAAATTGCAATTGCGCTTTAACACCAAATAAGTTTTGTGCACTAGGAATTAAGGTACCCTTCGATTGAAAAGAAATATTACCTGCTTCAATACTCTTAATAATTTCATCATCCATACCCTTGTAATCTAATTTCAATTGGTTGTCGAAACCTAAATTGGTAAGGGTATTATAGTTGATGGGGAATTTGAGTTTGTCGCCAATATTGGCATTCAAATTCAGGTTGGCATTCATATCAAAATCGAAGCCACCATTTTTTCTAGCACGTTCAGGCAAAGTAGGATTCTTGATATTTTGTCCTTGATATCCAGCCATTACATTTACTTCACCAGAAGGACGAATATCTACTTTCAGGTTTTGGCCAGTTAATCCAAATATGCGGTCGAATAATTTAGGATAAGTTTGTAAGGGAGGCCGCTTACTTTTTTGATTTAACAGAGAAAGGGCATTGGCTCTTTTTTTAAAATAATCGTTCTCCGATTTCTTTGCTTCCAATTTCCAAAAGTCTTCAAAAGAAATAGCAGCCGGTTTGCGGTACCAAATATTGCCAATTTTTTCACTAACAAAATAAGACTTGGTTTTAGGATCGTATTCCGTCTTTCTTTTTACTAATCCAGTATCCTTAATATCGAATGGATTTTTGTTGGGTGCACTTATTGCATCGCCCCTTCTGTCTTGAATAGGAAAACGCAAACTGTCTTTAGTTTGGGCAAAAGAATTGTTACACCACAAAATGGCCAAACAAAAAAATACAATGGTGTAGGAATACTTCAACAACAGTCCCGCTTGGTTAAGTAAAGCTCAATTCGATGGCTATAGGTTTTTGAGTGCTAGTTTAATAATTTCTTCTAATGAACTGTTTTCGGGGGATGTTTGCATGGTTTTCTTAACGGCTTGTTCGGCCATTACTCTGCCAATGCCCAATGAAATTAAGGCATTTATTGCATCCGAATCTATTTGCGGGGTAACAAATCCGGGTAAAATATTTTCATTGTGCTGTTTAGCCAGCTTATCCCTTAGTTCTACAATCAATCTTTCAGCCGATTTTTTACCAATTCCCTTGATTCCTTCTAGCTGTTTGGTGTTTCCCTGAACAATAGCACGGGTTATTTCATCGGGCTTCATACCAGACAACATCATACGCGCCGTAGAAGCACCTACTCCAGACACACTAATCAATTGTAAAAAAAGGTCTTTCTCCAACAATTCTGCAAAACCAAAAAGGGTATGTGCGTTCTCAGTAATATGCAAATAAGTGAACAATTGCCCGCTTTCTTTATTGCTAATGGCAGAAAAGGTATTTAGGCTTATTTGAAGATCATACCCCACTCCATTCACATCTACCACCACACGGGCAGGTGTTTTAACTGCAAATTGACCACGAACAAAAGCTATCATAATTGAGACGAAAATAGCAAAAAGAAAGCAATTAGCCGTACCTTCAACCTTTTATATAACCCTGATAATAAATGAATAAAAGAAGCGCAGCAATTACCGCAGTAGGAGGATATGTTCCCGAAACAAAGTTGACCAATTTCGATTTAGAAAAAATGGTAGATACCAACGACGAGTGGATTAGAACCAGAACAGGAATAGAAGAGAGAAGAATTTTAAAAGAGCCCGGCAAAGCAAGCAGCGATATGGCTGTACCTGCCATTCAAGAAATACTTCGCAAGAAAAATCTTGCCCCAACAGATATTGATTGCATTATATGTGCAACTGTTACACCCGATATGGTATTTCCTGCAACCGCCAATATCATTGCCGATAAATTAGGGGCAACCAATGCATGGGGATTTGATTTGAGTGCAGCATGCAGTGGGTTCTTATATGCCGTTACAACAGGAGCCATGTTTATTGAGAGTGGCCGCTATAAAAATGTAATTATAGTTGGGGTAGATAAAATGAGTGCCATCATAGACTATACCGATAGAGCAACTTGCATCATTTTTGGAGACGGAGCAGGAGCAATATTATTACAACCAACCGAAGAAGAAGTGGGCATTAAAGACAGCATCTTGCGCAGTGATGGAAGTGGCAGACAATATTTACATATGAAAGCGGGTGGGTCTTTAAAACCAGCAACGGTAGAAACAGTAATGGCTAAGGAACACTTTGCATACCAAGAGGGACAAGCTGTTTTCAAATTTGCAGTAAAAGGCATGGCCGATGTAAGTGCAGAATTATTAGAGCGAAACAATTTAACAGCAGACGATATTGCATGGTTGGTACCACACCAAGCCAATTTAAGAATTATTGATGCTACTGCCAATAGAATGGGTTTACCCAAAGAGAAAGTGATGATTAATATTCAGAAGTATGGCAACACTACTGCTGCAACATTGCCACTTTGTTTATGGGATTGGGAAAAACAATTAAAGAAAGGAGACAATATTGTTTTGGCAGCATTCGGGGGTGGATTTACCTGGGGTGCAACATGGGTTAAGTGGGCTTACGACAGTGAATAATAGCCAATAAGAATTTCTAAAAGAACCGAAGGGTATGAATAAAAAGTTTAAAGGAATTGGAACTACTGCAATACATGCATCTGGCCATGCCAATGCAGACCATGCACACTTAACACCTGTTTATGCTAGTTCAACTTTTACATTTGATACAGCAACAGAAGGCAGTGAGCGTTTTGCAGGAAAAGACAAAACCAAAATATACAGCAGATGGGGCAACCCAAGTTTTACCGTTGCTGAAGAAATTATTGCAGCGCTAGAAACATTTGGACTAAAGAACGAGGCAGGGGATCCACTAGAAGTGAAAGCCCTATTGCATTCAAGCGGTCAAGCAGCATTGAGCACGTTGTTTCTAGGTACTTTAAGCAAAGGAGATGCCGTGTTAACACATCATGCATTGTATGGTGGCACACACGAACTCTTGCACAAAGTATTAGCCGATACAGGTGTTGAGACAGTTATGATCAACCTAAATAATGAAGCAGAAATTGAAGCGGCCCTTGTTCAATATCCTTCTATTAAACTGATTCATATTGAAACACCCTCCAATCCTACCCTGCGTTGTATAGATATTGAAAGAGTTTGCACTATTGCAAAAACAAAAAATATTTTAGTTTCTGTAGACAATACTGCGGCAACACCTTATTTGCAGCAACCCTTTAAATGGGGAGCAGATTTTGTAATGCACAGCACTACCAAATTTTTAAATGGACATGGAACGGCGGTAGGTGGAATATTATTAGGAAAAGACCTAGCGTTAATGAACGGGCCCATTTGGAAATGGCATGTATTATTAGGAGGCAATAGCAACGCATTCGATTCATTTTTATTAACCAATGGATTAAAAACATTAGAGTTAAGGATGGAGCGACACTGTAGTAATGCTGTACAGGTTGCTAATTTTTTAGCCCACCACGAAGCAGTAGAAAAAGTAAATTTTTGCGGACTACCCACACACCCAGACTATGCTATTGCAAGAAAGCAAATGAAGCAAGCAGGGGCTTTAATGAGTTTTGAATTAAAAGGTGGATTAGAAGCAGGCAAAAAATTTATTGATGCTTTACAAATTTGTGTGAGAGCCATTTCATTCGGAACACCCGATACCCTTTTATCGCATCCTGCCAGTATGAGTCATATGGGATTATCCAAAGAAGAACGTTTGCAATTTGATATTACAGACGGATTAATCAGACTCAGTGTTGGAATAGAAAATGTAGAAGACATTATTGCCGATTTTGAACAAGCCCTTAACAAACTATGAATATCCAAATCAGAAGAGCCGAAGCACGAGACTGTGCAAGAATATTAACATTAATTAAGGAGTTGGCAGTTTACGAAAAAGCACCAGACGAAGTAACGGTAACTTTAGACCATTTTATAGAAAGTGGATTTGGAGAGAAACCAGTATGGTGGGCATTTGTAGCCGAAGAAACAAAGGAAGACGGAAGCAACGAAATCCATGGATTTGCACTCTATTATATAAGATACAGTACATGGAAAGGACAAAGAATGTACTTAGAAGACCTATTAGTTACAGAAAAAATGAGGGGGCAACATATCGGAAAGCTGCTTTTTGATCGTTTAATAGAAGAGTGTAAAGAGAAAGGGCTAAAAGGGATGGTTTGGCAGGTGTTAGAATGGAATGAGCCCGCTATACATTTTTATAAAAAATACAATGCCAATTTTGATCCGGAGTGGATCAATTGCAGCATCAACTAAAAACAGCAAAGTGAGATTGAACAAAGGCATTATTGGTTTACTGGTTGGTGTAACAGTATTATTTGCGGCTTGTTCTAAAACAGGAACATCAGCAGATCCAGTTGTTGGCCCCAAAGGAACAGCAGTAGACAAATTAGCCAAAGGAATCAATCTCTCTAATTGGTTTAATGATTATTCCGATGCAGGACAATATACTAATCGATTCAATAACAACCACTTTAAACAAATTAAAGATGCAGGTTTTACTTATGTAAGACTGCCCATTGGGCCATCTGTTATTAGTAATCCGAGTAAGATAGAAGAATTGCAAGCAGCCAATTTAGTACATGTAGAAAATGCAGTTAAGGGCATTACTGCTGCAGGTTTATCGGTTGTTTTAGAAATGCATGCAACAGGTGATAATTTTGAAGCAAGATTGGCTATAGACCCATTAGCAAGATTGTCTTTTAGACAGTTTTGGAAAAACTTAGCCAACCATTTTAAAGGATACGACACATCAAAAGTATTTTTTGAAGTGTGGAACGAGCCGCATATTGGCGCAGAACGTTTGGTATCGGGCATCGACAAAAATTGGTGGGCACCTTATCAAGAGCAAATAGTAAATTCTATTAGAGAAGCTGCACCCAATCATTATATTATTGTGACTGCAGAAAACCACAGCAATTGGTACGAGCTAATACAATTACAACCCATTGCAAAGAAAAACATCATTTACAATTTTCATTTTTACGAACCATTCACCTACACGCACCAAGGAGCAGATTGGATTGGCGCACCCTATTCTTTTATCCGCTTTCTTCCCTACCCAGGCAATCCTACCAATGTGAGTACATTGGCAGCCAATGCATCTAATGCAGGAGCCAAGTTTCAAATTGAGTGGTATGGCCAACAACAGTTTGCTGCCGATTCTATTAATAAAATTATGCAGACCGTTTACAACTGGAGTACACAAAAAAAAGTAGATGTAATTTGCAATGAATTTGGTGTACACAAAAAAGTAGCTCCACCCGAAAGCATTCTCAATTACATGACCGATATGTCTACCTACCTCAACAAGTTTGGAATTGGTTGGGGAGTATGGGACTACGATGATACATTTGGCATTGCAACTTATACAACAGGCACAAGGGCGGTATTACCCGTTTGGGACAATGGTATACTAAAAGCCCTGAAATTAAATTAGCCGCAATAATTAACTAAAGCCATTAGTGGTAATGGTTGCACCAGCAATTTTACCTACCAATCCCTGCAATACTTTACCAGGACCACATTCAGTAAACTCCGTAGCTCCATCGGCTACCATTGCTTGCACACACTGGGTCCATTTAACTGCACCCGTTAATTGATTAATTAAATTTTGTTTTATTTCTGAAGCATCAGAAACCGCTTTCGCAACAGTGTTTTGGTAAACAGGACAAGTAGGAGTATTAAATACAGCAGCTTCAATAGCAGCAGCCAATTCTTCTTTAGCAGGTGCCATTAAAGGAGAATGAAAAGCACCACCAACAGGAAGCACCAATGCACGCTTTGCACCCGCTTCTTTCATTCTAATACAAGCTAAATCAATGGCTTTGATAGAGCCACTAATCACCAACTGCCCAGGACAATTATAATTAGCCGCCACCACTACTTCACCCGTTTCACCTTGAATAGCCGCACAAATTTCTTCTACTTTTTCATCTGCTAAGTTTAATACTGCAGCCATTGTAGAAGGATTCAATTCACAGGCTTTTTGCATGGCTTTAGCACGAATGCTAACTAACTCTAGTGCTTTATCAAAAGCCAACACACCATTGGCAACAAGGGCAGAAAACTCACCCAAAGAATGACCAGCAACCATATCAGGTTTTGCGTTTTCAATGGTTTTGAAAACAGCAACAGAATGTATAAAAATAGCAGGTTGGGTAATATTGGTTTGCTTTAATTCTTCGTCGGTTCCAGCAAACATGGTATCACTAATACGAAAGCCTAAAATATCGTTGGCTTGTTCAAACAGTTCTTTTACAGAGGAATGAGCTTCATATAAATTTTTTCCCATTCCAGAAAACTGAGCGCCCTGACCAGGGAATACAAAAGCATGCTTTGCCATGAATTAAAAATTTATGGCAAAGTAAATGATTTTTTAAAACTCGGTCTTTAATTCTAGGTAACGAAGAAATTCTTCCTTGCGTTTTTCGTCTTTAAACTTACCGCCGTAAAAAGAAGTGATGGTAGAAGAAGTATCGTCTTCCACTCCTCTGCTAGCAACACAAAGGTGTTTTGCATCAATTACAATTGCCACATCTTCAGTACCCAATTCTTTTTGTAATTCCTTGGCAATTTGCATGGTTAAGCGCTCTTGTACTTGAGGACGCTTTGCATAATACTCTACCAATCTATTTAGCTTACTCAAACCAATTACTCTACCGTTGCTTATATAAGCTAAGTGTGCTTTACCAATGATTGGCACAAAATGGTGTTCGCAGTTGCTGTAAAAAGAAATATTCTTTTCCACCAACATTTCGTTGTACTTGTATTTATTGTCGAATAAAGCAACAGCAGGTTTGTTGGCAGGATTGAGGCCGCTGAAAATTTCTTTCACGTACATTTTAGCCACACGCTTAGGCGTACCTTTTAAGCTATCATCTGTTAAATCTAAACCAAGGGTTTCCATGATGGCTTTAAAATGATCTTGAATAATCGCAATTTTCTCCTCATCCGATTTATCAAAAGCACCAGCAACCATAGGAGTATCCACAGAAGTACTGATATGGTTGTCTCCCATTTCCTCCATTAACTCATCATCAGTGAAAATAATTTTATCACCATTCAGTCGGATATTCGACAAAGTTTCGTTCTGTTTCATACAATCTAATTTTTAATGTGTAACGCTCGTCTAGCTTAGCTTTTATTAAGTCGTAAATAACAACCGCAATATTTTCCGCGGTAGGATTTAAGTCCTTGAACTCCTGCGTATCTAGATTCAAATTTTTATGATCAAATCGGTTTAATACTTGTTCTTTAATTAAGTCGCTCAATATTTTCAAGTCTATTAAGTACCCAGTTTCTGGGTCTATTTCACCAGACACCTGAACAATTAATTCATAGTTGTGGCCATGAAAGTTCTCGTTATTGCATAACCCAAAAACCGCTTTATTGCGCTCAGCAGACCAAGCTGGATTATTCAGTCGATGAGCAGCATTAAAATGTTCCTTACGGAAAACAGTGATTCTTTTGTTATTCATTGTTCGTTAATCTTAAGTCAAAAGCCAGGTGAACGTTTGTTTGTTTAGTACTGTTTCAGAAGTGTGCTGATCAAGTGTCTAAACCAATTGTTCTGTAAACCTATCCAAATACGTACCAGAAACCAAAAAAGATGTATTTAGGCAGATTTATGAGTATATAACGCAACTAAAAGCAAATTGTTTAAACTTGTTCCCCAAAATATTCCACATAAATTCGGGGGGTCTCGTACAATTTGACACAATGGAGCTTTACCGGATGGGGTAAATGAGGGGCCAATTGGTTCCAAATTGCCAATGCCAGGTTTTCGGTGCTACACATTTTACCCGCCATAAAAGGCACATCCAAATTAAGGTTCTTATGGTCCAAAAGATCAATTACGTGGGTCTTAATGAGTTTACTCAATGCTTTTACGTCGAACAAGAAGCCCGTATCAGGGTCAGGAATACCTTTAATAGTAACAAAAAGGTCATAATTGTGACCATGCCAGTTTTCATTGGCACAAACTCCAAAAACCTGCTCATTGCGTTCTTTAGACCAAGCAGGATTGAATAATTTATGTGCCGCATTAAAATGTTCTTGTCTGGTCAGGTACACCATACCGTTAAAAATTTTTGCAAAGGTACAAAAATGGAGAAAGTTGCGTGTTTTTCGTCAACTTTACAGCATGAGGATCGTCATAACATCGGCCACAACAGCAGAATGGATGCCCACATTTGTGAACGTGAATGAATTGTATATAGGCAAAAGCAATCGATTGAAACTGCAATTCTATCAGTCAGGGGTGGGATTATTGGCCTCCGCAGTAGCCATTACCCGATTGGCCATAGAAGAACGACCCGATTTAATTATTCAGGCAGGAATAGCAGGCAGTTTCAGCAAAAAATATGCACCCGGGCAAATAGTGGTAGTGAACAATGAAATCTTGGGCGATACAGGAGTAGAAGAAAAAGGAGTTTGGAAAGACCTATTCGATATGAAGCTAGAAAAGAGCAGCTATCATCCCTTCGAAAAAAGAAAACTGCCCAATCCATGGATCAAACAATACAACCTATTGAACTTACCCGTAGTAGATGGATTAACGGTGAATCAAGTAACCACCCAACCCACTCGAATTGCAGCATTAAAAAAGAAATACGGGGCTGCAGTAGAAAGTATGGAAGGCGCATCACTCCATTATGTAGGAAGAGAAACCGGTATTCCCTTTATACAAATAAGGTCTATTTCTAATTATGTAGGCGAAAGAGATAAAAGCAAATGGTTAATGAAAGAGAGCATAGAAGGCCTCAACAAAGTGTTGCTTCAATATGTTGATAAGCTGTACAACGTGAAATAAATCTGCAAAGAATGGCTGCTCAAACAATTCGTAATTATGAAATTTAGTCTGGCATTTTCTCCCTGCCCCAACGATACTTTTATTTTTGATGCTTTAGTAAATCAGAAAATAGATACCCAAGGAATAAGCTTTGAAGTATTTTTAGAAGACGTGCAAACCCTTAATGAATGGGCAATACAAGGCAAGATGGATTTCTCAAAAATCAGCTATGGGGTATGGAATAAAGTGCACCATCAATACCGTTTACTCAACAGCGGAGGCGCATTAGGCAAGGGAGTTGGACCATTATTAATAACCAAACCCGGTACAATTAATTCCCCAGAGAACTACACGCAAGAAGCCATTAATCAAATGACCATTGCCATACCAGGAGAAAATACCACTGCACATTTATTATTTAGTTTGGCATATCCCAACGCAACTAAAAAAGTATTCAAAGTATTTCATGAAATAGAAAACGCGGTGTTGAATGGTGAAGTAGATGCAGGGGTAATTATACATGAGAATCGATTCACTTATGAATCAAGGGGATTAGAAAAGATCATAGACCTTGGCGCTTATTGGGAAGAAACCCAACAGTTGCCCATTCCACTAGGGGGTATCATTGCCAAGAAAACCATTGACCCCACTATCATACAACAAGTGGATGCATTAATAAATGAAAGCATCAAATACGCATTTGCCAACTATCCTACCGTTGCACCCTATGTAATTGAGCATGCACAAGAAATGAGCGAAGACGTAATGCGGCAGCATATCAATCTCTACGTAAACAATTTTTCGCTCAACCTAGGCAGCGAAGGCCACGCAGCAGTTGAAAAGCTTACACGCATTTAATTAATAATATGCCAGGAAAACTTCACGCCTTCGCTGCAGCCATCAATCAATGCATGCATCAGCAAACATTTTTTCTTCGCTGCAATCCTTCTTCGAAGTCTTAAATGCTCAGAAAAAATTTTCCTGACGCATGCTTAATCAATAGTTATATACTTCAAGAAAATTCACGCCGAGCATTTAAGACGTGTTAACGGATTGTAGCGAAGGCGTGAAGATTTCTTGAAGTAGAAAAAATGTTTCCTGATGCATGCAATATTTTAAAACTTAGTCCTGGAAATTTCAACCCCAGTAGGATATGTTAAGTCGCTTTGATTTTCAACAGTAATGAACACTTCGTCAAAATCAAAAGCGGTAGTAGTTTTAAAAGTGGCTTTGTCTCCATTGCTCACTAATAACTGGCCCACATTTTTGGTGCCCTGCCCTATTGATACTACCCAAATACTGTAATTACTCCCAGCAGGAACCAACCGATCGGGACTAGCCAAATTACGAGCCGTAATTTCAAGCGTATTGTTTTTATTGGCATCAGTACTCTTTTTTGCAGTTATTTCTGCTGCAGGTACTACAGTTGAAACCGGAAATTTAGCAGTGGTAGCGCAAGCCACAAGAGAAAGACTTAGTACAAGTACTAAAGTGAAATGAGAGAATTTCATAAATAAATTTTAGATAAATGTGATTGCCGCAATCAAAACATATCTAAAAGTATAGCTGTAAGGTACAACTAATAGTTCATAGATAATCCTATCCCAAAACCCATATCGCTATCATAATGAATTCGAAGTCCAGCATTCTTTGCAACAATATAATTTGCAGACAACATATATTCCTTATCAGAATTAACCATAAAAGCAGTTCGGATTCTTTTAGAAATAGGAATATCTTCTCTTTTTAGTTGTACGCGTATATTACCATCATGGTACACTTCTGTTTGCAGCGTAACCAACAATGGTAATGTATAAGCCAAACCCAAACTAATTTGTGTTCTGCTGTCTTTCGTATTTTTTTGACCAAAGATGTTTTTCTCAACAGGGTGAATGCCCAGTTTTCTAAATCGCCAATCAAACCCAATAAAAGGCATTAGCCATTGCATTCTACCGATATATCTACCAATATGGGTTTCGCTTTCATAACCATGCATATCATTATATCCCAAGCGCCATTCTGAAGAAATACTCCATCTAGTATTTTGTATCATAGCCATTCCATCGTTTCCATTGGTTGCAAAATCATTTTGCGCCATTAAGTGAAAACGGTTACTTTCTTTTTGCAACTGCTTATATGCCCATTTTTTGTTGGGCAATAATGGGTTATCCAATTGTTTCTCGTAACTAAAAACCCTATTCATTCCTGCCATCATATGATAAAGGATATGACAGTGAAAAAACCAATCACCTTCTGTATTGGCTTCAAACTCTATGGTATTGGTTTCCATAGGCATGATATCTAATACATTTTTTAGTGGAGCATAATCGCCTTGTCCATTCACCACTCTAAAATCATGACCATGCAAATGCATGGGGTGTCTCATCATTGAATTATTGTATAAAGTAATGCGAACAACTTCACCCTTTTTTATTAAAATTTTGTCCGACTCAGAAAGCACTTTATTATCCATACTCCATACATACCTATTCATATTACCTGTTAACTCAAAACGAAATTCTTTTACTGGGGCCTTTACATTTAAATTTGTTTTAACAGGAGATTTAAGCTTAGTATAATTTAAAGTGTTGATATCACTGCTTTCGGAGTACATAACTGAATTCATATCCATTTTTTGCATGCTCATATCCATCCCCATTACATCCATATCGCCATTCATTTTCATCATATCGTTCATCATCTGCATTCCTTCAAAATATTTCAACTTAGGCAATGGATCTGCTCTTTTTTTAATCCCTAGTCCTAAAAAAAGAGAGGCCGATTTAATTCGATCTTCTGCCGTAGCCAACAATTCAAAAGAGGTATTTGCAGCAGGTATAGTAACAATGACATCATAGGTTTCAGACACACCAATAATGAGTCTATCCACTATAACAGGTACAACGTCATTTCCATCACTGGCCACAACAGTAATTGGACCCCCAGCATAAGAAAGCCAAAAATAAGTAGATGCACCACCATTTGAAACCCGCAACCTAATTTTATCACCCGCTTTAAAAGAAGACAATGAAATTTCTTCCATACCATTAATGAGTACGGCATCATAATAAATATCACTTACATCCATTGCCAACATTCGTTTCCACTCATTTTTAAATTTGGTCTTGAAATGACCAGCTTTAATTGCTTCAGCATAGCTTTGAGTAGTTCCCTTTTTAATGGCAAACCAGTCAGACGCATTGTGCAACATTCTGTGCACGTTTTCTGGATTGTAATTGGTCCATTCACTTAAAATAATGGGTATGGTTGGCAAATCATCAATCCCCTTTCTAAATGATGTATCACTAGAACGCTTATTCAAAACCATGGAGCCATACATACCAATTTGTTCTTGTAAACCACTATGGCTGTGATACCAATGGGTTCCATTTTGAATAATGGGGAATTCATACAAATGCTGCGCACCAGGGGCAATGGGCATTTGAGTTAAAAAGGGAACTCCATCTTCTTTATTTGGTAAAAATAAACCATGCCAATGGAGGGAAGTAGGTTCTTTTAGTAGATTATGCACCAAAATTTCTGCAGTATCACCCTCGGTAAAAGTAAGGGTAGGCATTGGAATTTGCCCATTCACCGCAATGGCCCTTTTTGTTTTACCTGCAAATGACACCAACGTATCTTTTACAAATAAATCATACCGCACTCGCTTTTGTGCTACCAAATGATTGGCCACAAAAACGAAAAAAATAATCACTACTATACGGGATAATTTATTTGAATTAATTCGCATAATTAAAAGGGCTATGATTTAACATTTTGAAAATCGAAGGAAACAGTTAAGTACTCCCAACTTATTTCAACTTTTCCTTTGTCGTTGCCTGTTTTAATCACTTGATACTTGAGTGCCTCTGTTAAATTTTTATTCTTCTTTGGCTTAGTTATAATTCTAATCATATCACTTTCAGCTTTATATGCATCAGCCAAATGCATATCCCAATCCTTATTCAAAATCAATGTCCACTCGTTTTTATCGGGAATAGTAAAAAAACCATACTTCCCTTTCGGAACAAGTTTGTTATTGATTTGTACATCACTAGAAAACTCAATCCAGGTTGCTTTATGGGCGCCGGTTGCCCAAACTTGACCATAAGCAACCAAGCCGTTCCAGATATTTCTACCCCTAACACTAGGAGAACCATAATCAATATGAACATGATTCCCACCAACTAAAGCCATGGTTGAAGTACGCGGACTTTTGGCTTTAACAACGGTATCCATTGGCATCATATGATTTTCGTGCTGAGCTATAGCTTGCGTTGAAAAAAACATAACAATCATTACAAATAAGAAACTGCGCATAGTATTTAAATTTTAAAAAATTACAAAAAATGAATCAACAACATTACCGCACTCATACCAATCATTAAAGCATCTTCAATGATGGTTACCGTACTCATCGGTAAGTTAAATACATCACCCAAACAGGCACATTGTATTTTTTTCTTATTGAGCACAGATTGCAATACACCTATAATGCTAATACTCATTACCAATAATGTAATCAAATTGGTAATAACAAGATTAAAATTAAGCAAGAAAGCCAAGCCAAGTGCCAATTCAATAAAAACATATATATATGCCCATCCTTTAAACTGTTTGGCAACTATATCATACATCTGATAACTTTCTGCAAAGCCTGTTATATTTAAGAGCTTAAAAAAAGAAAAGACCAAGAAGAAACCTGCCATAAAATGTTCCATCCATTGCATCCAATCAAACACAGAACGAGAAAACTGGATGAGGAGAGTTGTAACTAGTAAATATGCAAAAATCAATATAACAGGTTTGTAAGTTTCAAACCAGCTTTTAGCTTGTTCTGTCATTTCTGCATGACCCAAAGCAGCAATTTGGTATTTAGGATCTAGTGCGTTTTGCAACACGTTCAAAGCAACATGTTTTTCCATAGTTATGGTTGCTGAACCCGATTCTTTAGAAACTTCAACTTCTGATACATTGGGAACCATTAGCAATGCAGACTTAACTTTAGCTACACAGTTCCCGCAAGTCATTCCAGTAATTTGATATTGATGTACCATTGTATTCAATTTTAATTGTTTAAGGGTACAAAGATCTATTTACTCAAATAGCTGACGTTGTAGAATTATGGGTATGATTTGTAAGATTTACAAATCATCTAAGTGTTTACGCTTCTTATTCTTGAGTTGCTTAAAATGAGAAGGCGTTAAACCAGTGATTTTTTTGAATTGATTGCTTAAATAAGCAACACTGCTGTAATTGAGTAAAAAAGCAATTTCGCTCAAGCTAAGCTCATCATACATTAATAGTTCTTTAACCCTTTCAATTTTCTGCAGAATAAAATATTTTTCAATAGTAGTTCCCTCAACTTCAGAAAAAAGATTACTTAAAGAAGTATAATCTATGGCAAGGTGTTGACTGATGTATTCAGATAAATTTATTTCTAGCTCGTTATTTTTGCTGTGAACCAAATCTCTAATTAAATTTTTGATTTGTTCAATAGTTTTACTTTTCTTATCATTAATTAGTTCAAACCCAAAGCTGGACAATGTTGCAGCTATTACTTTTTTTTGATCAGTATCAATAGATTCATCTATCTCCACTTCGCCCAATTCAATAGACTTTAATGAAAACCCCAATTTCTCCAACTCAGCTTTCACAATTAGTTTGCAGCGGCCACAAACCATATTCTTAATATAGAGTTTCACGCAAATTCATTTAACTAAAATTAAAAAAAGATTCCAAACACTTCAGGAAAACCTTTTCTTCGCTGCAATCCGTAAACGTCATAAATGCTCACAACGCAAAGGACCAACTAATATGTTGCTGCATTGAAGCCTGATTATATATAGTTGGCTGTGGGAAAATTTTCACTGAGCATTTAAGACTTCGAAGAAGGATTGTAGCGAAAGTGGAAATGTTTCCCACAGCCAAGACTAATGTAAAATTTAAACAGGCTTCAACGCAGCAGCATAAGTTTCGAGTACTCTTTTCCTCGCCACTTCATGCACCACAATAGGCTGCGGATAATTAAACTCCTGAAACTCGGGCACCCATTTTTTAATGTACTTTAATTCTTTGTCAAATTTCTCCGTTTGCAAATAAGGATTAAATACCCTAAAGTAAGGCGCCGCATCACAACCACTACTAGCAGCCCATTGCCATCCACCATTATTTGCAGACAAGTCAAAGTCTAATAATTTATTGGCAAAATAAGCTTCGCCCCAACGCCAATCTATGAGTAAATGTTTGGTTAAAAAAGAAGCCACAATCATCCTCACTCGATTGTGCATGAAACCAGTTGCATTCAATTCACGCATTCCTGCATCTACAATAGGGTAACCAGTTTTACCTTCACACCACTTTTGAAATTCTTCTTCGTTGTTGCGCCATTTTATTTTTTCGTATTCTGCTTTAAAAGCATGCCCCTTTCCTACTTTAGGGAAATGCCATAAAATCATTTGATAAAATTCTCTCCATATTAACTCGTTCAAATAAGTTTCATTTAAACCAGCAGCAATGGTAGCTAGTGCGCGAATACTCACAGTACCAAATCTTAAATGCACCCCCATTTTTGAAGTACCATTTTCTAAAGCAGGAAAATCTCTGTTCTGACTGTACTTGCGAACAATCTCTTCATTCAATTGCTTAGAGGGGAACTCCATGTTTACTTCTTTAAAATTCATTGAAGCCAAAGAAGGAATTGCAATGGGTGCTTGTTTATAAAAAGCATCAACATATTTTTCTGTAGGGTAAGGCTTCAAAAAATCAGGTGTAAGTTTGGCTTTCCATTTTCTTGAATAGGGAGTAAACACAGTATAAGGTTTGCCATCGTCTTTGGTTACTTCCTCTTTTTCAAAAATGACTTGGTCTTTATAGGTTTCAAAACCAACACCAGCATGAGTGAGCAAATCGGCAATTGCATTATCACGCTCTTGCGCATAGGGTTCATAATCATGATTCGTAAAAACAGTTTGGACATGATACGATTGAACCAATTGAGTAAAAACCTCCAAAGGTTTTCCATGAAATACCTGAAGCGTGCTCCCCAATGCCACCAATTCAGTTTGCATTTCAGCAATAGCAGCATGAATAAATGCAACACGTTTATCTGCCCTATCTGGTAATTGATCTAAGATAGTGGTATCAAAAATGAAAATAGGTAAAACAGGAACTCCCGATTGCAATGCATGGTATAAAGCTGCATTATCTTTTAATCGCAAGTCTCTTCTAAACCAAATGATATTAACGGAGGGCTTCATTAAAACGTTTTAGCATTCAACAGAATTAGCAATAAAAAGTTCAACCGAGCAATAATGCCATTGAAACCCAATAAAAATTAAACAAATAAAGGGGCAATAATTTCTTTATACAAATGCGGCACTAACTGGTGCGAATACGCATTCTTGCCAGATTCCTTCACCCAACGCATCCCATAAATGGCATTGGTTAAAAATACTTCAGAAGCATTGGCTAAATCTGCAGCAGTAACAACGCCCTCTTTTACTTCATAGCCTTTTTCGCGCAATTGAGTCAACAAGTATTTTCGCATTACACCGCTAACAGGACCTTCCGATAAAGCAGGCGTTATAATTGAACCATTCTGAATTAAAAAAACATTCGCAATAGTTGCGTCTGCAATATTGCCTTGTGGATTCAACAAAATAGCATCATTCAAATGCTGTTCTTTAGCCCATAAAGCAGCCATGGCATAGCCTAAATAATTATTCGTTTTCAACAACGAAAAATGATCTGCTTGCTTTACAGCCGCAGCATAAATATCAATGGTCAATCCATTTTCGTTCAAGCGATTGTTCATAGCATTCAGCGCCCAGGTTTGAATAAGCAAGTGAGGAAAATGATTTTGTTCATCATAAATTCCCCCATCGCCGCGATAAATGGTAACACGAATTCTTGCCAACTGGTGGTGCTGATTCTTGGCTACCAAAGCTTGAATTGCATTCATAATATATTCATCCGTAAAATAAGCCGGTGGTTTAAAATGCAATGCATGTAGGGTATGAAACAATCGTTCCATATGCAACTGCGCTAATAAAATTTTCCCTTTATGCCATTTCATGGTTTCAAAGAAACCATCCCCATATCTAAAAGAACGGTTATTGGGCGATATCAAGCGCTTATCGTGCTTTAGTATTTTACCATCGCTAAAAAGAAATTGTGCAGCAGACATACAACAAAGATAGATTGAAGCTAAATTCGTTGGAGCAATTATTATTTATGACCATACGCCAAATTACCCAAACCCTTGAAAGCTTTGCTCCACTTGCATATCAAGAGTCTTACGACAATGCAGGCTTGCTAACCGGATCGGCCAATTGGGAGTGTACGGGTGTAGTTTGCGCTTTAGATGCTACCCTAGCGGTTTTGGAAGAAGCCAAGGCAGCAGGTGCCAATTTGGTAGTAGCCCATCATCCTATTTTATTTAAAGGCATTACTAAAATCACTGGAAAAAACTATGTAGAAGAAGCCTTGATTTACGCCATTAAAAATGATCTGGCCATTTATGCCATCCATACCAATTTAGACAATGTTTGGGGAGGCGTAAACAGTGTTATAGCACAAAGAATAGGATTAACGCATTGCCAAATTTTACAACCCAAAAAATCAATACTTACCAAGCTTGTAACTTTTGTACCAACACCACAATTCATGCAAGTACAAGCAGCTTTGTTTGAAGCAGGTGCAGGAAATATTGGGGAGTACAGTGAAACCAGTTTTAGTTCCGGGGGGATGGGGACCTTCCGCGGATCGGAATTGTCGAATCCTACCAATGGCACTCCAGGGGTGCGAGAGCAGGTGGAAGAAACCCGCATTGAAGTCATTTTACCCAATTATTTGGAGCAGCAAGTAGTAACTGCTTTAAAAGAAGCCCATCCCTACGAAGAAGTGGCATACGATTTAATTCCTTTGAACAATTTCAATCAACAAGTAGGGTCTGGCATGATAGGACAGTTACAATCCCCCTTGGAAGAAAAAGCCTTTTTAAGCCTATTAGGTACCCAATTTGGTCTAAAATTGGTCAAACACACCCCATTATTGGGCAAAAAAGTACAAAAAATAGCCCTTTGTGGGGGTGCAGGCAGTTTCTTAATTAAAGATGCCATTGCAGCTGGAGCCGACTTTTTTGTGAGTGCCGACATTAAATACCATGAGTTTTTTGACGCCAACAACCAGCTGGTAGTGGCCGATATAGGGCATTGGGAAAGCGAACAATACACGATTGACCTCCTTTTTTCGCTAATAACCAGCAAATTCCCTAACTTTGCCGTCCTTAAAACAACCGTTCAGACAAATCCTGTGCGTTATTTTTTGGGATAAACTTTATAATTACCAACACGATATGGCATCTGTAAAAGATTTCTCCGTTGAAGAAAAACTAGTAAACCTATTACGTTTACAAAAAATTGACAGCAAGCTCGATGAAATTCAGGTATTAAAAGGAGAACTTCCAATGGAAGTAAGCGACCTTGAAGACGAGATTTTAGGATTATCTGCACGTCAGACTCGTATTGAAGAAGAAATTAATGGTATTGGCGAATTTATTGAAGGAAAGAAAAATGCCATCAAAGATAGCGAAGCCTTAATTGCGAAGTACGAAAAGCAAAGTGAGAACGTTAAGAACAACCGTGAGTTCGAAGCAATCAATAAAGAAGTAGAAATGCAACAGCTAGAGGTTAAACTCTGCGAAAAGCATATCCGCGATGCAAACGAAGAATTGGCAGAAAAAATTAAGCAATTAGAGAATGCCAAGAAAATGGTTGCTGTTAAAGAAGGCGTGTTGAACCACAAGAAAGGCGAATTAGAAAAAATTATTGCAGACACTGTTAAAGAAGAAACTGAATTAAATGGTTTTAGTGCAGATGCAAGAGCGCATATTGACGAACGTTTAATTTACAGCTATGATAGAATCAGAACCAGCTACAGAAACGGTTTAGCTGTTGTTGCTGTTGAGCGTGATGCTTGCGGCGGTTGCTTTAACTCTATTCCACCTCAACGTCAGAGCGAAATTCGTTTACACAAAAAAATCATCGTTTGCGAAAACTGCGGACGTATTTTAGTAGATGCAGATTTGAACGACAGCGTTGATGTAAAATAAATAAACGCATTTAACATACTCAAGGGCAGTCGTTTGGCTGCCCTTTCTTATTTTTAGGCCGTGACTAAAATTGCCAGCATTATATTAATTTTCTTGTGTAGCACTTTAAACGGGTGGGCACAAACTAAATTTGATTTTAATGCAAGTTGTTTTCAGGCTTACCAAGAAATAGGAAAACTAAAAACTAAAACAGGCCAACTACAAATTCAACAATTGCATTTGCAACAGCCCGATAACCTGGTTCCTGTTTTACTCAAAAATTACATTGACTTTTATACGTTGTTTTTTAACGAAGACCCAGCCGAATACACAACGCTATTTCCACAATTCCAAGAAAGATTAACCCTCATAGAAAAAGGAAATAAATCGTCTCCTTTTTATTTATACAGTCAAGCAGTAATTCGCATACAACGAGCAACCGTACAAATTAAATTTGGAAATTTTTGGGATGCAGGATGGGATTGCCGAAAAGCATTTATACTATTAAAAGAAAATAAGAAGAAATTTCCTCAGTTTAGTCCAAACGATTTATGGTTTGGTGCATTAGAAGCCGTTATTGGAACCGTTCCAAAGGGATATAAATGGCTAACCAGCTTATTTGGAATGAGGGGTTCTATTGCACAAGGAATGAAGAAAGTACGCAACTTCACTTATAGCAACGATCCTTGGGCTAAACTCTTTTTTAATGAATCGGCCTTTGTGTACACCTACTTACTTTTTTATTTAGAAAATGATAAAGAAGCGGCTTTAACCTTCATTAACCAAAAAAAATTAGACTTAGAAAATAATCATTTGCATGCATTTATGGCAGCCAACCTTGCTTTAAACAACAAAGAAGTAGAGCTAAGCAAAAACATTATTTTCAATAGAAATAAATCGGACGAATATTTACCATTACCCATTTGGGATTTTCTGATGGGGTATGCTAAAATGTACCATTTAGAAACACCAGAAGCCATTTATTATTTTGAACAGTACACCAAAAAATTCAAAGGAAAATTTTATGTAAAAGACGTGTACCAAAAAATTAGTTGGTGCTATTTTTTGCAAGGAAATATGCAACAAGCCAATGCCAATAAACAGTTGGCAATTGTAAAAGGCGCTACTTATTCCGATGCAGACAAAAAGGCTTTAAAAGATGCTAAAGAAAAGATTTGGCCCAATATAACTTTATTAAAAGCCCGATTATTGAGCGATGGTGGATACCATTTAGAAGCATTAAAACAATTAGCAGGCAAATCGTTGAACAACTTTAGTAAAGAGGAAGAAAGCGTAGAATTCGTGTATAGAGTTGCGCGCATTTACGACGATTTAGGTAGAAAGGAGGATGCCATTAAAAATTATCTAAATACCATCAAATTAGGGGAAAACAGAAAAGAATACTATGCTGCAAGAGCTGCTTTTCAAATAGGACAAATCTATGAAAACAAAGGAGAGAAAGCCTTGGCTATTCAATATTATCAAAAATGTATTAGCATGGAAGACCATGAATACAAGGATTCATTAGATCAAAGAGCAAAATCGGGTATTGCAAGGTGTTCTGGAAATTAGTTAACTTGCTACTCTATTAAAAACTATTTATTTGTTGCGTCAGTTAACCATACAGAATTATGCCATCATAGATGAATTAACCATTGATTTTGATGAAAGGCTTAATATTATCACCGGCGAAACGGGTGCAGGTAAAAGTATTTTAATGGGTGCATTAAGTTTGATACTTGGCGAAAGAGCCGACACCAGTGTGTTGGTAAACAAAGAGCGCAAATGCATTATAGAAGGCTATTTTACAGCAGGTAAAAAAACAGCAGTTCAAGTTTTTTTGCAACAACACGATTTTGAAGAAGCAACAACTACAGACCACAGTGTAGTCATTAGAAGAGAAATTGGAAGCAATGGAAAATCGAGGGCTTTTATTAATGACACCCCTGCTACACTGCAACAATTAAAAGAACTAGCAGGCTTACTAGTAGACTTACACCAACAGTTTGATACCTTAGAATTGGGCGATAGCGATTTTCAAAGAACTGTGATAGATGCATTGGCATCCAATGAAAACATATTGGCTACCCATCAACAATATTTTAAAGAGTGGAGCGCTGTATTGGCCGCTTTTAATGAATTACAAGCACAAAAAGCCGCACTCCAAAAAGAAGCCGATTACAATCAATACCTCTGCAACGAGCTAGAAGAATTATCCTTAAAAGAAAATGAACTAGAGCAATTAGAAGAGGAATTAAAATTGCTTTCGAATGCCGAAGAAATTAAAACGGTATTAGACAAAGTTTCGTTGGAATTGGCTAGTGCAGACGATCCAGTTGTTGCAAGAATAAAGCAATTAAACAATAGTTTGCAAACCATGCAAACTTTGGTAGCAGAGCTACCAGCTTTATCTGATAGACTAAAAGCAAGTCAAATTGAGTTACAAGATATAGCCGACGAAATAGAGCGCATCAATAATAATATTCATTTTGATGCCCAAAGAATAGACTGGGTAAACCAGCGATTAAGTGACGGATATAAACTCACAAAAAAGCATGGGGTAAGCAGTACGGCAGAATTACTGGCAATACAAACTGAATTATCGAATAAGCTATTTGCAGCGGTGGCAATTGATGAAGCCATCTTAGCCAAGCAAGTGCAAGCCAATGATTTAATGCACCAGCTAAAGCAAACAGCCAAACAAATTACAGCAGCACGCAATAAAGTAATCGCCCCATTTGAAGCATCGGTAAATACACTGTTAAAGCAAGTAGGTATGCCCAATGCGCAAATTAAAGTGAGCATGCAAACAGTGGCATTGGGCGCATATGGAGTAGAACAAATTGAATTGTTATTTGATGCCAATAAAAGCAATCGCTTCGAACCCATTCGAAAAGTAGCCAGCGGTGGAGAACTAAGCAGGCTTATGCTTTGCATCAAATCGTTGGTGGCAGAATATATAGACTTGCCTACCATGATTTTTGATGAAATAGATACGGGTATTTCAGGGGAAGCAGCCAAACAAGTGGGAATCATTATGCAACAAATGGCTGCAAAAAGACAAATCATTTGTATTACCCACCAACCACAAATTGCTGGAAAAGCCAATGCCCATTACTTTGTTTATAAAGAAAATAAAAACGATCAAATAAAAACGAATATTAAAATACTGAATAACGAAGAGCGCATAACTGCCATTGCACAAATGCTTAGTGGAGAAAAACCAACAGCAGCAGCAATGGAGAATGCCAAAGAAATGATTCGTATATTCGGCACCTAAATTAACCTTGTATGGCTTACAATTTATTAAAAGGAAAGCGTGGTATTATCACAGGTGCATTAGACGAAAATTCTATTGCATGGAAAGTAGCAGAAAAAGCACACGAAGAGGGTGCCACATTTGTATTAACCAATGCACCCATTGCAATGCGCATGGGAGAGATTAATAAACTTGCCGAAAAAACAGGCTCGCAAATTATTCCTGCGGATGCAACCAGCACCGAAGAGTTAACGAACTTATTTACGCAGTCTCAAGAAATTTTAGGGGGTAAAATAGACTTTGTATTGCACTCAATTGGCATGAGTGTAAATATTCGTAAGAAGATTCCATACACAGAATCTAACTATGATTATTTCATGAAAGGCATTGACGTTTCAGCCATGTCTTTCCATAAAATGTTGGCGGTAGCAAAAAAATTAGATGCGATTAACGAATGGGGGTCAGTGGTTGCGCTTACTTATATGGCAGCACAAAGAACTTTTCCTTTCTATACCGATATGGCCGATATTAAAGCAATGCTTGAATCAATCGCCAGAAGTTTTGGATACCATTATGGATTAGAGAAAAAAGTACGGATTAACACCGTATCACAATCTCCAACTAAAACCACTGCAGGTACTGGTATCAAAGGATTTGGAGACTTTTATGATTTTGCTAATGCAGTTGCACCATTGGGCAATGCAAGTGCAGAAGATTGTGCTAATTATTGCATTACCCTATTCTCTGACCTAACCAAAATGGTGACCATGCAAAACTTATTTCACGATGGTGGATATTCAACCACAGGAGTAAGCATGGATGTAATGGAGAAATTAGGTATTGCCAATCAAGAATAATTCAATTCATACAAAACCGATATCATGAATTTAGTAGACCTATTGGGATATTTTGGCGCTTTCTTAAGTGCCATCACTTTTATGCCTCAAGTTTGGTTGGCATGGAAAAGTAAGAGTGTAGGAGACTTAAGTATTTGGATGATATTAATTGTAATCACCAGTTGTATTGTATGGCTGGTATATGCAGTGAATGTAAAGAGCGGACCAGTATTAGCAGCCAACTTAATTGTGTTGGCATTATCATTGGTACTCTTTTATTTCAAAATGACTTTTCCAGCCAAAAAATAAAAAGATGGCTATCTGAAAATTCAGTTAGCCATTTTTATTTTTAGTACTCGTCTTCGTTAAACATAAAGTCTTCCTGACTTGGATAGTCTGGCCAAATGTCTTCGATGCTCTCGTACACTTCACCCTCGTCTTCTAATTCTTGAAGATTTTCTACCACTTCCAATGGCGCACCACTGCGGATAGAATAATCGATCAACTCATCCTTGGTAGCAGGCCAGGGAGCTTCTTCTAAATAACTTGCTAATTCTAATGTCCAAAACATAGTCTCGATTATTTTTGCAAAAGTAACCGTATAAATGATATATCCAAATGTGAGTTTTACCCATCTCTGAAGAAATGGTTAATTTGCTCCATAAATAAACCCTTTTCATGCTAAAAGCAACTGCAATCACTAAAAAATTTGGCCCCTTAACCGTATTAAAAGGAGTGGATATTTCCATTGAAAAGGGCGAAATGGTGAGTATTGTAGGGTCATCAGGTGCAGGCAAAAGCACATTACTGCATATTTTAGGCACTTTAGACAGCCCCAACAGTGGCAGCATTGAAATAAATGGGCAACAATTATTTAATATAAGCAGTAGTAAGCTAGCACAGTTCAGAAACAAGCATATTGGATTTATTTTTCAATTTCATCACCTTTTACCAGAGTTTGATGCTTTAGAAAATGTATGCATCCCCGGTTGGATTGCCAATAATCCAAGAGAGCAAGTGAAAAAAAGAGCCATTGAATTATTAGGAATTTTGGGGTTAGGAGATCGAATCAACCACAAACCCAATGAACTCTCTGGCGGAGAGCAGCAGCGAGTAGCAGTAGCAAGGGCCTTAATTAATGAGCCGTTGATTGTTTTTGCAGACGAGCCAACGGGTAATTTAGACAGCAACAATGCAAAAGAATTGCACCAGTTGTTTACTCAAATTAATAAAGATTTTGGAACCACATTTTTGATTGTAACGCACAACGAAGAGTTAGCCGCATTAAGCACTAGGATCTTGCATATGCGAGACGGATCATTTGCGTGAGCATAAACAATTGTAAAATTAAACCCTGGGCTTCCAAGGAATTTCAGCAACGCCCATTTGATGCCCCAAATAACGAGAGAGAACAAATAAATAATCGCTGAGTCGGTTCAAATATTTAATCACCAGGGGTTCAACAAAAATATCTTGCTCTTGCATGTTTACGCAGCAACGCTCGGCCCTACGGCAAACACAACGCGCAACATGGCATTGAGAAATAGCCAAATGACCACCAGGTAAAACAAAGAATTTCATAGCAGGTAATTCCTCATTCATCTTGTCTATCTCGCTTTCTAAAAAAACGATATCCGATTCTTTTAAATCGGGAATTTTCATCAAAGGTTCTTTTTCAGGATCACAAGCCAAAGAAGAACCCACCGTAAATAAACGGTCTTGAATTTCTTTTAAAACAACTTTAATATGTTCGTCGGGGGTATAATCGCTAACAACTCCAATCCAAGAGTTCAACTCATCAACAGTGCCATACGTATCAATTCTGATATGACTTTTAGGAACTTTAGTTCCACCAATTAATGAAGTTTTGCCTAAATCGCCTGTTTTTGTATAAATCTTAATAGCCATAATGTATAAGTGAGCATAGATTACAACAGAGTTGCTCAAATGTTCGGCAAATTAAGGTTTTGTATTGTCGCTTTCCACCAAACCGTCTCTTAATCTTACCACACGGTGTGCATAAGCAGCAATATCTTCTTCGTGGGTAACCAAAATCACGGTGTTACCAGCAGCTTGTAGTTTACCAAATATCTGCATTACTTCAACCGAAGTTTTAGAATCTAAATTACCAGTAGGTTCATCTGCCAATAATATGGAGGGATTATTCACCAAAGCTCGTGCAATAGCTACCCTTTGAATTTGACCACCGCTCAACTCATTCGATTTGTGGTGAGAACGATCGGCCAAGCCTACTTTGTCTAATGCGTCTAAGGCACGTTCCAATCTTAGTTTTTTAGACACGCCTGCATAAATTAATGGAAGTGCTACATTCTCCGCAGCACTTAAGCGAGGCAATAAATTAAATTGTTGAAACACAAACCCAATTTCGGTATTGCGTACTTCTGCTAAATCATCGTCTAGCATTTTACTAACGTCTTTTCCATTTAAAATATACTTGCCACCAGTAGGAGAATCTAAGCAGCCTAAGATATTCATTAGTGTACTTTTACCACTACCTGAAGGACCCATTAATGCTACATATTCATTCTTATAAATGTCTAGGTTAATTCCTTTTAAAACTGGAATTGCCTGGTTACCCATGAAATAACTTTTTTCAATTCCTTCAAGATGTATAATTGATTCTGCAGACATAGTTGGTTTATTTTTTAATAACCGTTGGTACTTTAAAGTATTGTTGGTTGTGAGATGGTGCATTTTTTAATGCATCCGATGAACTAAGACTTTCGCTTATTTGATCTTCTCTTAAAGCAGTACTTGCATCGGATAACATTAACAATGGTTCTACCCCATCGGTATTGAGCTCTTGTAATTTTTCAATAAAAACAACCATTTTTTGCATATCTGTTTGATACTGCGCCAATTGGTCTTCATTTATTTGAAGCCTGCTCAAATGGGCCAGATGCTGTATGGTTTTAAGACTAATCTCCATATTTCAAAAATACGTTTAACCACCTGAATAGACGCCCCTAAATTTTAAATGGCAATTATTTGAAAACAGCGGTCTAAAAAACGTTTGTATTTAACTGTAGAAGATTTTTCTAAAAATTGTGCCCAATAGTTTGTCACAAAAAGGTAAAATAATGCTTATTCACAAATGTTAACATAAAAATATTCTGATGAGTGCATTTTCTACTTAAATTAGTATAACTAAAATCCCCCCGATTATGCTAGTATACGTTTTGTTAGCAGTTTACCTTGTTTGCTTGTATTTTGCTTACAAGGGTGCTGCCGTATCAGAGGAGTAAAATCCCCTGAAAAACCAATTCATTTAATATCAAATTTTTCCCCTCGAAAGATTTGATATTTTTTTTTGCCCAGAAGGCAGCCCCCGGAAAAAATTTACCTTATCTTCGGAAAATAGTTGCATAACTAACTAATTTTGCCATGCCAGGCTTGGCAGATACTTGACCATAAATAATACAATAATGAAACGTTCAATTAAAAAAGTTGCGGTATTAGGAAGCGGTGTAATGGGTTCCAGAATTGCTTGTCATTTTGCAGGTATTGGATTACCCGTTTTATTATTAGATATGGTTCCCGCTGCAGCAGCAGAAAGTACCAAACCAGCAGAACGCAACAAACTAGTGAACGATGCATTAACTGCTGCCATAAAAAGTAATCCATCTCCTGTTTTTACTAAGTCGGTAGTGAACAGAATTAAGACCGGCAATTTCGACGACAATATGAAAGATATTGCCAGTTGCGATTGGATTATTGAAGTAGTGGTAGAGCGCTTAGATATTAAGCAATTGATTTATGAGAAGGTAGAAAAATTTAGAAAACCAGGAACCCTAATTACTTCCAATACCTCAGGTATTCCTATTCATATGATGGCCGAAGGAAGAAGCGAAGATTTTAAAAAGCATTTCTGCGGCACACACTTTTTTAATCCGCCACGCTATTTGCGTTTACTAGAAATTATTCCTACGCCATTTACCAATCAAGAAGTAGTAGATTTCTTAATGCATTATGGAGACGTTCATTTGGGTAAAACCACTGTGCTTTGTAAAGACACACCCGCTTTTATTGCCAATAGAATTGGGGTATTCAGCATCATGAGCATATTCCATATCATGGATAAGCAAAAGCTAAGTGTAGATGAAATTGATGCACTAACAGGACCCATTATTGGTAGACCCAAATCGGCCACATTTAGAACAGCAGATGTAGTAGGTATAGACACATTGGTAAAAGTTGCCAAAGGCGTTGCAGACAATTGCCCCAATGATGAAGCAAAAACAATTTTTACTATCCCAGCTTGGTTAGATACCATCACTACCAACAATTGGTTAGGAGATAAAACAGGGCAAGGATTTTTCAAGAAAATTAAATCTACAACAGGCAAAGAAATATTAACGCTGAACTTGGAAACCATGGAATATGGTGCCAGGGTAAAGCCCAAATTTGCAAGCCTTGAAGCAGCAAAACCAGTAGAAGATTTAAAGCAAAGAATTAAAATGTTAAGTGCTGCACCTGATAAAGCGGGTGAATTTTACCGAGCATTTCATTATTCTTTGTTCTCTTATATTTCATTTAGAATTCCAGAAATAAGTGACGAAGTATACCGCGTAGACGATGCCATGATGGCGGGCTTTGGATGGGAAATTGGTGCTTTTGAATCATGGGATACCGTAGGTGTTGCTAAAACAGTAGAAGCCATGCAAGCAGCCGGATATGCAGTAGCACCATGGGTTACCGAAATGCTGGCCACTGGCGCAACCAATTTTTATAAAGTAGAGCATGGCAAAAGAATGTATTATGATATTCCTTCTAAATCATTTAAAGCCATACCTGGAGGAGAGTCTTTCTTAATCTTGAAAAACCATAGCGACAATTTAGTTTGGAAAAACAGTGCATGTAGAATGTACGATATTGGAGATGGAGTGGCAGGATTAGAATGGAGCACCAAAATGAACAGCATGGGTGGCGAGGTTTTAGAAGGAGTAAACAAAGCCATCAGTAAAGCAGAAGAAAGTTTTAAAGGATTGGTGATAGCCAACGAAGGACCCAATTTTAGTGCAGGTGCAAATGTGGGAATGATTTTTATGCTGGCCATAGAGCAAGAATACGATGAATTAGATATGGCCATTCGTATGTTCCAAAACAGTATGATGCGCTTGCGTTATTCAAGTGTGCCCGTTGTTACAGCACCGCATGGTTTAACATTGGGAGGTGGATGCGAAATGAATTTACACGCAGACAAAGTTTGTGCTGCAGCAGAAACTTATATAGGATTGGTAGAATTGGGAGTAGGTTTAATACCAGGTGGTGGTGGCACCAAAGAATTTGCATTGCGTGCTTCCGACGAATTACACGAAGACGAACCAGAAACCAATACTTTAAAGAAAAGATTCTTTGCCATTGCAACAGCTAAAGTGGCTACCTCTGCACACGAAGCATTTGAAATGGGTATTTTAAGACCAGGCACCGATGAAGTGGTCATGAATATTGGAAGAAGAATTGCAGAAGCAAAAAAATCGGTTTTAGAATTACACGAAGCGGGCTATAATACACCAGTACAAAGAACCGATATTAAAGTATTGGGCAAATCAGGATTAGGTGCCATGCTGGCGGGCATAAATGGAATGTGGAGAGGTGGATATGCTACCGACCACGATGCATTGGTAGCGCGTAAACTGGCTTATGTAATGTGTGGTGGAGATTTGAGTGAACAAACAATGGTAAGCGAACAATACCTCTTAGATTTAGAAAGAGAGGCGTTCTTAAGCTTATGTGGCGAAAAGAAATCGTTAGAGAGAATACAAAGCGTATTAAAAAGCGGAAGACCTATTCGCAACTAACGAATAGAATACACAATCCAGTTTTCTGTTTCAAAGACTCGGTTGGACCTAAGGTTCAACCGATCTCTCATTACAATCATATTATAGGCGTTCATTGCCGTAAAATTGTGTTTGAGGTTATGCCTTTTTGCAATGAGAATATACTCTACAGAAAGAGCGGGATTTTCAATAACCGTAATAAAGTTTTTCTGCAACGGCATAACCAATCCTTCTAAATTGGGTAAATGTGCTACCACACCGTAAGCAGCTGCATCATCAATTAAAACAGGCCTGTCAGCCGATTTTACAGAACCAATATAGTCGGCCAATATTTTTTCTTCAGAATTTTTTTTGGTAGCAAACCAGCTAGGTGTGTCCGTAACCATTTTAACAAATCGCTGTTCATCAAAATCGGAAGTTTCTTTAAAATAATACAACCCACCCAATAAGGTTAAGCCGGTACCAGCTAAAAGAATTACTGAAGACATGAAACGATTTAGTTTAATACCCGATGCAAAATTGAGTGCAACAAAAGACAGTACAGGAATGATTACAAAGTATTCGGTAGTTAAATAATACTGAATATCAATTAATACAATAGAAGTAAAAATCAAAGGGGTAAAAATAGTCAAGAGCTCATATAATTTACCCTTGAATAAAATCATTGCAGAAATAAAAATGGGCGCCAAAAAAATGGTGAAAAGCGGAAAAATAATTTGGGTTTGCTTACTCAAATTATCACCTGATCCTCGTTCTAAAATATTGGTAATTGTAGAAACCCCTGTTACACGCCAGTTAGAATACTGACTGCTTAAAAAGTAAGTGGGGTCACCTGCGTGTGATTGATTCAATACCCTAAATAAAAACACTGCAGCCAACGGCAATAAATAAAGAATAAAATACAACGACACCGTTCTATTCACCAGTTTTCTTCTAAGCGATCGATTGTTTAAGGCCTGATAGTATTGAAATACAACCGGCTCTCCTTTAGCGGTTTTAATCCCCTCAATAGAAACCAATACCACAAAGGGTAAGAAGCCTAATATTAGCCAGAGAAATTTTATCTCCGAAAAAATTAGTGCGCCTAAATACAAACTGGCTAAGGATAAATAATAAGTAGTTTGATTTTTATAATAAAAGAATAAACTCCTAAAAAGCAAATAAGTGAACAGCATAATAGCTGCAATATTTCTTCCACTGGTTGCTGCAAAAATAAACTGTGGATGAAGTAAGAACAAAGCCATTAATGAAATGATCATTGTTCTTGCAGGCAACCCAGAACCATTAATGTCTTTCGCCATAAAAAAGAACAAGAAAGACATTAATACAATGGAAGAAGCTACTGGTGCAAATAAGTATCCAAAAGGAGCAAAAATAACATTGATTAAAAAAGAAGTAGTAGGGAAGGTAGTTCCTAAGGTTAACAAGGTATTTTCGCTGTATTCAAATAAGAGCTTTAATTTCTCTGCATAGAACAATCGTTCAGAATGTTCGTATCCCGTTCTATTAAACATCCATGCTAATATGAGGTAATAAATTACCAGCAGCAAAGACACTACTCTTAATTGTTGACTTTTGAACTTCATTATACTTCATTTGCATTTGCTGCTGCAGCAGCAGATGATGAATGCGACATTTTAGTTAACCCATGATTGGTTTTTTCCCAATAAAAAGGTTTATAAATCAATTGCCATAACCCTTTATAAGCAGCAATAGAGTGCATTAACCAATAAAAAGGATTCACTAAAGCAAATAAAATTAACTCGTAAAATCTGCGCTTAAATACAGCCAACATATTTACATAAATCATTAAAGTATTACCCGCCACAAAGTTGAAAATAGAAATATACAATACCCAGTCTGGAAACAATATCCGCACTGTTTGCAAATCGAATATGATGTATATAATATAGAAACCCAATAATACTGGATAAAGCAAGAAAGTAATAGGCGTGAACCCAACAAAGAAGTTAAATCCAAAGAAACCTCTCCAACCAATTTTATTAACCAATCTAACCGGATTTCGCATATGCACCAATAAGGTTTGCATATACCCTTTAATCCAACGAGAGCGCTGCCTAATCCAATTAAAAGGTTCATTATTGGCTTCTTCTAAAGTAGTACTATTCACTACCCCTACTTTATACCTTTTCTCAAATACGCGAACGCCCAAATCGGCATCTTCTGTAACGTTAAATGGATCCCAACCACCCAATTCTTTTAACTTATCTAATTTAAAATGATTGGATGTTCCACCCAATGGAATAGGAACGTCTAATGACTGCAAACCAGGCAACATATAATCGAACCAATAAGAATATTCCAACGTGAACATTCTAGTAAGCAGGTTCTCATTCTTATTAAAATAGTTAAGGGCACCTTGTAGTACCACATAATCTTTTGGAAGTTTACGAAACAGACTAACCACTTTTTTAAGTTGATCAGAATCGGGTACATCTTCTGCATCATAAATGGTTAAGTAAATGCCTTTACAAAAGAACAGCCCGTAGTTACAAGCTTTGGGCTTGGTTTTAGGCATATGAAAAGGAACCACAATTGTTTCGAAGTTGGCGGGGAAGTCGAGGTTTCTTACCGCATTCAAGGTTTTATCGTCGTCTTCTTCAATCAATAATTTTACGTCTAATTTTCCACGAGGATAATCTAGGCTTCGTAGGTTCCAAATTAATTTACGAATCAATTTATCCTCTTTATACACTGGAAGCAAAATGGTGTATACAGGAAGTGTGTCGTTCTTTACGGCTTTTACTTCCTCTTTGGTTACCACTTCAACCAGCTCGTATTTAGACCCTTTTAAAGCGATGTATAATTTAAATACGATAGAGAAAAGAAATACAAAACTAAAGAAGAGGTTAAAGAAAATAAAACTATTAACAAAGTTGATGGTAAGCACCAATAAAGCAAAGCCAATTGCTATGAAAATAAACAACAACTGGGCATCAGTAAAAGTAGTTAACCCAGAACTCTCTGGATCTTTACGCATCAAGCTAAACACCGATTCTTTTACATAGTACTCCCCTCTTAATTTGTGTACCATCCAAGTGATGTCTAAGTCAGAAGCAGCAACAAGTTTAATTTTGCTGTTGAATTTGATTTCTAAAATCCCCTGCAAACGTTCGTCCATAGGATCGGCAGCGGCAACCAACAAATTACCTTTGCCGTCGTTGCGCATAGGTAAATATAAAAAAGCGTTCAAGTGCAGCAGGTCGCATTGCTCTACAAAGCTCTCATCTAACACTTCGTTTCGCACATCAACCAACGGAAACCCTGAACGCTCTAAAAACGATACATATAATTTTCGGGTTAGGTACCCAAAGTTAAGCGCCGCTTTAATTTGCGCATATTCAAACTCATCGGCAATAACGTCAATTTCTTCCAGTTTGGCCGTGGTAAACAAGCCCACACTAATCATATTATTCAAGGCACAAACTGGCATAGACGCTACGGATTTTTAAGGAACCAATTAAACAATCTCTTGAGATTTTTTAACACGCTTTCTAATGAAGAAGAATCCAAGTACTAGTAAGATGGCTAAACCACCCAACATAAAGTATTTGTATTTATTCCACAGCATTGCCATATTATTTTTATCTCCACGGTAAGTAACCAATCCTGCATTGTCTGGAAGTTTAAAGAAGAAGTTACTCTTACCCTTACTATTGGCAATACAAACGTTACTTTCAATTGCAGAGTATTGAGAACCAAAGCTCTTAATTACCCCTTCAAATGCATCACTAATACTGGAATCTCCCAATGCACTTACCAGCAAGAAAGTAGAGCTACCCTGTCGGAAAATTTGTGCAATACCTGAGTTAGAGAAGTCATTAATTGAGTAGGAAGTTTCTCCACTTATATCTTTATACAATTGGAAATCTCTATTAAACTGAACGGGAAGATTCTTCTCAAAGTTTTTAATTAATGGATCATTTCTATGCAACAATGCAATTGCATTCATATTGGCCATATCAGTTAGATTGGCTTTATCAGAAGATACTAACTCAGGAATAAATAAATAGTTAGCAGCCAGTGTTGCAGTATTTAATTGATAAATCAATTCGCCCAAAGAGGGGGCTAAGTAGGGCATTAACGTTGGGGTGATAATACAACGCAAAGACTTCTTTCTAAATTCACCTGGGTAGTTAAAGAAGTTGTAGAACTCGTTTACTTTTTCACCAGAGAAAACCAGGTTAGATGTTTTGGTATCAATGAATCCAAAGAAATTAGAGAAACCTTCTTTACAAATACCACCCGCACCATGAAAACGCATTTCAACTACCAAGGAGTTATTTTTGGTAAGTAAGTAAGGCTTTAATTCAATGTCTCCATTAAAGCTGGTTTTATCGTGCAAGTCGGTACTAAATACCAAGTTGTCGTTTAGGTAAACATTTAAGAAACCTCGGTCACCCTCTTTTAATAAAGACAACATGGCTTCCAAGTGGAAAGTTAGTTTCTTTGGAATGGCATTGTAATCGGCCAAAGAGAATGCATAGTTGGTTTTAAGTGCCCCAATACCTTCCATTAGTTTGGGCGTACCCCCCAATTCTTCCAAAGAAAATACCACTGGCAATTGATTCTTATCAAAATAAGAAGGAGGACCAGCATCTACAATCATGGTATACGTAAAGCTACCATTGATAATTTTATAGTTAGTAAGTGTATAGATGGCTTTCCGATATCCTTCTTGGTCTTTTCCGGTAATAACGAAAATATAATCACCATTATCGAGTACAACATTTTTAATAAGACCTTGGCCGTTTTTGAATTCAGGTAATTGAGCCTGAATATATGGAGGGAGCTTGCTATATAAACCAGTTAATACGGTAGTTCCAACAGAAGAATCGGTATTCCTATAGTTGGTAGTTGCAATTTCTTCTAACCCACCTTTTTGTTTTAATAAAGCAAATACAATGGCGCCACTGGTAAGATCGTCTAAGTCTGCATTAACAGGGGTAGAAACCGAATTAAACTCAGAAATGGTTTCTTTTAAACTATGGTAGTAGGTTGTTCTATCTTGCTTTACTACTTCTAAATAAGAAGAGTTTCTTACCGTAACCCAAATAGCCGGATTGTCTACGTCTTTACAATACTCATCAGACATAGCCATTTTAGCATCAATTCTCATTTTAATGAAACGACCATCTTCCTGTACATATCGTTTATTTAATGGAATTACAATGGTCATTACCGAATCAATGGCATCAGCAACCAAACGAGTGGTGTATACCGGTTCGTCTTTTAACGAAACCGTTATAGTAGACATATCTTCTCTTAAAACCTGCGATGGCTTCACCTGAAGAATCAAATTCGTGCGGTCCACATCATCCCTTGGTTGCACTTTAAGGAAGTAAGAAATGGCGCCATTAATTCCCATTATGGATTCATTTCTATATCCCATAGCTTCCAAAGAGCGGGTTTTAAAATCCTGGGCAATAATACTACCTGCCATTAGCAGGAACAGTACGAGCAGGGAAGATTTTGTTTTCATGATTTCGGGTATTTAAACTAAGCCAGTTTGAATTTGAGTTTGAAATAGTTTCCAATAGTTACATTGCTTTCGTACGTAAGCGAACCCCCCATATCTTCGGTTAGCTGCTTGGCAATGGAAAATCCCATGCCCGACTGGTTGGTGGCCAAATCAGACTGATTGGGATTGGTTAAACGACTAAAATATTCATCTAATTTTTCCATCCCAATAGGGTTAGCTGTTTTATTGATGATTTCAATAATGCAGGCCCCATCGAGGTCATTGGCATGAATACTAACCGAAGAACCCTTTTGGATAAACCTAATAACGTTAGAAAGTAGCTTGAATAATATATGACGTAAAAATATTTTATCAATATTGACCATAACTTCAGACGGCGAAAGGTGAACCTGAAGGTTCACTTGCTTAATACTAGCCGCATCTACTAGGGTAATAGCGGCTTTTTCTACTTCTGGAATAATGTCGAACTGTTCCATATGGTAAGTAATCTTACCCGTATCGGCTTCGGCAGATTCAGCCAATTTTTGACTTAGGTAATGTAGTTTCTCATTACCCATAGTGATATAGCTCAGAATTTCTTTTTGATCGCTGGTTAAATTGCTGCTCTTTCTATTGATTAAATCAATAGAAATTTGATTAGACCCAATAAAGTTCTTGAGGTCGTGAATCATAATGTTTAGCGTATTCTGGCGATAATCGCTTAACTCCTTTAAACGACGATTTTTTTCATCAATAATATGGTGCTGGTCATTTATTTTTTCGTTCTGCTCTAATAAACGACGGTTAGATTCTTCAATGATTAGGTTTTTTTCTGTTTCTCTTTTTACTATTTGGTACCTATTAAAGGCAATCATGATAGAAAAAGCAGAAACCAGAAAGTAAACACCTCCCCCATTAGAAATTAAACTACTGTAGCCACCCGTTTGGTTGTTGAGTGAGTACATGAATAAAATAATAGTAAAAGAAATAGCCGCATGTAGTTGAGCAAAAATGGGTCTCCAGAATAAAATGGTATTCAATAACAGCATCATAATAGATGCCAATAAATAGTAAGGCATAGCCAATGAAACAGGAACAATACCACAAATCATAGAGACCAATGCAATATTTACCCCAACCACTAAGTTTAATATCAGTTCATGGCCCCATCTTTTCTTGGTGCCAAAAATGTAAAAGAAATAAGAAATGCTAAAGAAAATCAATCGAATGATCAGCAGAAAAACCCAATCTTCCTTCATAAAAAGCACATCGAGAAGCCAGAAAAGGGGAAGGGAGAACATCAGGGTCCAAACGGCCACATTAGAATAGTAGGCACCGCGCTTAACTAATTCGTTAGAAAGCTTAGCGCGGTCTATATTTACATAAGGAATCCGATGGTAGTCGATCATGGGTACTTATCTACAACTGGTAAAATATTATTCAAACTAATTCTAAAACGTGTTACGAAGAACTTTAGTACTCACCATTTACCTTTTCCTATTTGGGGTTGGATTAAAACCCGCTCAAACTCAAACCACCGAAGCACTTCGTAAGATCTCTCAATCACTAGGACAAGGAGTAAATATTTCTTTATTAGAACAGCACTGGCAAAGCCAAGACCAACTTTTAAAGACCAATATTCGCCCAATGTTAGAATCAATTGCCGAAGCTGGATTTGAAACCGTACGGTTACCAGTGGCATTTGATTACTTCATGAGGGAGGGATCTGTTCAATTAAACGAACAGATTCTTCAAAAATTGCATGAAACCTATATGAACTGTAGAAGATTGAACCTGAAACTGGTAATTGTGTACCATTATGGCAAGCTCAACAACCAAAATAGGGAAACAGAGACAGAAAGAATCATTAAAATTTGGAAACAGGTCATCAACTATATGCGGGAGTTTTCTTACGAGAAGCTGTTTTTAGAACTGTATAACGAACCCACTACCGATATGGATATTTGGAAATCAACCGCAACTACATTGGTAAGAGAATTAAGAAAAGAAGACCCCGACAGAATATTCATTATTGGAGGAGCCAATTACAATGGCATTAATGAATTGCTCACCATGGGCAAACTGTCTTCAGATGATGGAAAACTATTGTATACATTTCATTTTTATGAACCCTATGTGTTTACGCACCAAGGAGCCGATTGGACCAAGGAGAAAACCTATATGACCGGCCTGCCATATCCCTTTAAGAAAAGAAAAATGCCAGAATTGGTGGGCGCAGCAGCCGACTCAGAAGTGATTAAGGAATTTGAACGGTTTCCCAGGGAATCCAATTATGAGTACTTATTTATGCGCATTAAAAAGATTAAAGCAGAAGCCGATAAGCAAAATTTACCACTTATCTGTACAGAAACGGGGGTCATCAATTTAGCATCAGCCAAAGCAAAATCTGCCTATCTTAGAGATATCACTGGCATTATGAAAGGTTTTGATATACCAGTGATGCTTTGGGATTACAACGATAAGTTTGGTATTTTGAAAGGAGAAAAAGTAATCAAGCAACTGAAAAACTGGTTAAAGGATTAAAATAATTATATGGAAACAGTATTGCAAGTAGATGGGGTGAGCAAAGCCTACGGTAAAGTAAAAGCCCTAAAGCAGGTTTCATTAACCATACCAAAGGGAAGTGTATTTGGAATACTGGGACCAAATGGAAGTGGAAAAACCACTTTAATGAGTATTGTATTAGATGTATTAGGGGCAGACACGGGAACTTATAGTTGGTTTAATCAACCCCCAACAGCCGCAGCAAGAAAAAGAATTGGCTCATTATTAGAGACGCCCAATTTTTATCATTATTTATCTGCGGTAGATAATTTAAAAATCACTTCTGCCATTAGCGGAAGAGGAAACGATGCAGCCATTGACGAAGTAATAGAAATTGTAAAACTAACCGAGCGAAAGAAAAGCAAATTCAGTACATATAGTTTGGGAATGAAACAAAGGCTGGCAATAGCAGCGGCATTATTAGGTAATCCCGAAGTACTATTATTAGATGAGCCAACCAATGGATTAGATCCTGTTGGAATTCTAGAAATCAGAGAATTAATAAGAAGGCTGGCAAACAAAGGCATTACTATTATTATAGCGAGTCATTTATTGGATGAGGTAGAAAAAATTTGTTCGCATGTAGCCATCCTCAAAAGAGGAACACTATTAACCAGTGGGCCAGTTGATGAAGTATTGAGTAATGAAGACATTGTAGAAGTAGCAGCAACAGATATGCAAGCCCTCAAAGGATGTATAGAGGGGATGCAAAATGTATTGAGCATCAAAGAAGACAATCAACGCATACAAATTCATTTTCCAGCAGGTACAGCCAATTTAGAAGAAGTAAATCAATTCTGCTTTAGTAAAGGCATTACATTGAATTTATTATTAAATAAAAAGCAGCGACTAGAATCTAAATTCTTTGAATTAACCAACGACTAACAATTAAATTGAATACAATGAGCTTGCTCTTAAAAATAGAATGGTTGAAAATAAAAAAGTATCCAGCATTTTGGTGGATGCTGGCAATAGTGATGCTTACTTATCCCAGCATCAACTATATGTTCTATAATATATACAACCAGTTTACACAGGGAAAAGAAATGACCAACAATATTGCTAAAATGTTATTGGGTAATCCATTTGCTTTTCCAGAAACCTTTCATACGGTTGCATATTTTTCTTCCTTTTTTGTTTTATTACCCGCCATCTTGGTAATCATGTTAATTACCAACGAATACAATTACCGAACCCATAAGCAAAACATCATAGATGGATGGAGCAGAAAAGAGTTCATGGCGAGTAAGTTAATAGATGTAGCAATCATTTCATTTGTAGTGATGGCAGTGTATATGCTGGTAGCATTGGCTTTTGGCCTATATGCAGATCCAGATAATTTGGGACGAATAGCAGAGCAATTGCATTATATACCCATGTTTTATTTGCAAACATTTGCCCAATTGTCTATTGCATTTTTATTGGGCTACTTAGTTAAAAAAGCATTCATTGCATTGGGAATATTCTTGTTTTATTATTTAGTGGTCGAAAACATATTGGTTGCTTATTTAAAATACAAAAAAGTGCCCATCACCAGATTCTTACCCATTGAAGTATCCGACAATATATTGGTAGCCCCTGCATTCTCTGGCAATTTTGGAAAAGACGCAAAGGAAGGCTATGAATTGGCACTTACTTTAGTGGGCGAACAAGTAATATTAACTTGTGTGTACACGCTAATTATTTGGGTGGTTTGCTTTAAAGTACACAGCAAAAGAGATTTAGCTTAAACCAATACGGCAACTAAACTAATTGTGCGTTAACGCTTGAAGTGCAGCATCAATGGTAGGATAAGCAAATTGGAAACCAGCGTTTTCGATTTTGCTACTACTTACTGTTGCACTTTTGAGCACTTCAATACTCATTTCGCCCAATACTATTTTCAATACAAAAGCAGGCACATAAAAAGGAATATAAAATGAGCCGCATATTTTTTTAGCCAATTCAATGGTGAGGGTTTTATTGCTAACAGGATTAGGTGCAACCGCATTATAAACCCCATTCATTTGTTCGTTTTCAATTGCATAAATGTATTGATTACACAAATCGTCTACATGAATCCAGCTGATCATTTGATTGCCCGAGCCCAATATAGCAGCAGTTTTAAACAATAATGGTTTTTTAAACTCCACCAATGCACCACCTTCATTGCTAAGCACAATTCCCGTTCTTAAAATAACCAATCGCTTTCCTAAGGTTGTAACAGGAGCAATACTGTCTTCCCAGGCTTTGCAAGTATTACCCAAAAAATCTGGGTAAGGATTTGCTTCTTCGGTGAAGCCAATTTTATTAGCGCCCGCAGTTAATTCTCCGCCCTCTACATTGTCTGCCCCGTCATGATTATCAGGGCCATACCAGCCAATAGCGGAGGCACTAATCACCCCTTTTACCTTATTCGGGATAGAGGACAAAGCTTTCACAATAAGTGCACAACTATTAATTCGGCTATCCGCAATTTCTTTTTTACGTGCATCCGACCAACGTTTATCTGCAACACCCGCACCAGCCAAATGAATAATATAATCAGCCTGCTGAATGGCCCATTCATCAATAGATTGGGCATCAATATTCCATTGTGCGTAGGTTAAATTTAAGTTGTTGCTGTTTGCATCATCCTTCGGCGGCTGTTTGGGATTGCCGCTTCTTCCTACAATAATTACCGAGTGTCTCTTTTCGAGCAAGATTTCAGTTAACCGCTTACCCACTGTTCCTGTTCCACCAGTAATCATGATAGTTGCCATAGTACATGCTTTATATATTAACAAAGGTAGGGACTAGAGGATCAACGAAGCCTAATAAAAAAGCCCCGCTCTAAAAGAGCAGGGCATCCGAAAGTATAATGGTTGGGTTAGTCTAAGTTGCTTAGTCGGGTTTTTTACCGTCTAAGAAAGTGTTGATGGTATTAATTTGTGTTTGATTGTTTTCATCCTTCCCTACGGTGTATTTACTATAAAAATTTTCTACAGAAGTAAGGGTGTTGCCAAACAACTCCATATTTCTTCTAACATATGCAGGCACTGCGTCAAACTCCCCATTCATATCAGCAGTGTTGTTTACATTGAAAGAGAGGTTGCGCAATTTTTGAATACGCTCAGCGGCTCTTCTTTTTTGCTCTTCCACATCATCCATATAATCTCCACCAGCACAAGCAGCATCTGGTGCAGCAGCAACAGGTCCTGTTACCGGTGTATTATATCCCTCTGGTTTCTCTACCAACTGCATATCAAATTGATTCTCATCTTCTGCCACCGGCGGAGGAGGAGTTTGCGTGGTTGGAGGTGTAGGCGGAACTACAGGTGCTGAATAAATTGGTTCAGGTTTTGGCTGAATAATAGGCTGAGCAGGTGTTTCAGGCTTGCTTGGCTCATTAGGCTCTTGTGAAGCCGAAGAAGTAGCACTTGCGTAAATATTAGCAGGCTTATTCAAAAACCCAGTTGCAAAATTGGAATGAATGGCTGTAGGTATTGGAGCCAAATCTTCTACTTCATCAAAAATATGTACTTCAGGTGGTCCTTGCAAAGTAGGCATTAACTCTAGCTCAGCTTCGGTAATGGCAGGTGTTTCCATATAAACACCCATTGAAACAACCTCTTCAACAGTGTCTATCTCAGCAACTGCTTCAGCCGCTGCAGGTTCTATTGGAGGGGTAATATCGAATACAATTGTTTGAGGAGCAGAAGGAATTTCTAAAGTTTCAAAAGTAGGTGCATTGCTATCTACTGGAGCTACAGTTGCCGGTTTTTCAACAGCCTCAGCAGAAGTAGTAGCAGTAATAATACCCGACTTAACAGCAGGATGTTCCACTTTCAAAGTCATTACAATCTTTTCAGGCTTTGCTTCTTGTTTTGCTTCAGCAGCAGGTTTTGCAAATGGATCTTTGTGTTCAAAACCAGTAGCCACTAAAGTGATACCAATTTTCTTATCCAAAGATTGTTCATAGCCCATACCTACAATTACATCTGCATCTTCACCAGCTTGCAAACGCAAATGATTGTTGATGATTTCTAATTCGTCCATCGTGCACTCGTGTTCGCCTTCTGCACTATTAATATTTATTAAGATCCACTTAGCACCTCTAATATCACTATCGTTTAACAAAGGAGAAGACAATGCTTCTTCAATAGCAATTTGTGCCCTGTTCTCTCCTTCTACTTCTGCTTTACCTAAAATTGCTACACCACCATTTTTCATAACAGTGCATACATCGGCAAAGTCTACAATAATATGACCACGACTATTAATTACATCGGTAATACATTTTGCAGCAGTAGCCAACACATTGTCTGCTTTTGAAAATGCTTCTTTCATTTTCAAATTGCCATACTGCATGCGCAATTTATCGTTGCTAATAACGAGTAAGGTATCAACATAAGGCTTCAACGCTTTAATGCCTTCCTCTGCCTGTAACTGTCTGCGCGGGCCTTCAAAACCAAATGGAGTGGTTACAATCCCAACGGTTAAAATGCCTAAATCTTTACAAATTTGAGCAATAATGGGTGCACCACCGGTACCAGTACCACCACCCATTCCTACCGTAATGAATGCCATTTTGGTATTCACTTCTAAAATACGTTTGATTTCTTCTAGCGACTCTTCGGTTGCACGCTTACCCACTTCTGGGTTAGCACCTGCACCCAACCCTTGCGTTAAGTGTGGTCCTAGTTGAATTTTATTGGGAACTTTACTTTGTTCAATTGCTTTAGCATCGGTATTGCAGATAATAAAGTCAACACCCTCTATGTCTTGTTCAAACATAAAGTTAACAGCGTTGCTTCCACCTCCGCCAACACCCAATACTTTAATAATGGATGATTTCTGTTTAGGAAGATCAAAATGAATCATAGTGGTAGGGTTAGGGTTTTTATCTAATTACTTGGTCTTCTTCTTCTTTAAACAATTCAATTAAGTTGTTCTTGAATTTGTCCCAGAATTTAATTCTAGGAGTAACGTCAACAGTAGCTTTTTCAACTGGTACCGTTGGCATCACAGGTGCTGCTGCTGTAGGCACTTCAGTTGGGGCAACTGGGTTCTTCTTTAAAGCAGAAGGCACTTCCATCTTTACAAACTTCTCAGTGAACTCTTTGTATTGATGATCGTAATCGTTGTATCCTTTTAAGATTAAACCAATACATGTTGCATACATTGGTTTCTTTAATTCATCAATATGATTGGCAGCTAAGTGTTCGTTTGGCAAACCAATACGAGCATTTAATCCTGTGGTATATTCAGTTAATTGAATTAAGTGTTTTAATTGAGATCCACCACCTGTTAAAATGATACCACCATTTAAAGCGCGATGATCTAAACCCACTTGCTTTAAGTGATAAGTAACAAAATCAAGTATTTCGCCCATTCTTGCTTGAATAATCTGTGCTAAACTTTTCACACTGATTTCCTTAGCAGGCATTCCCTTTAAACCAGGGATAGTAATGTATGCATTGGCTTTGGCTTCGTCTGCTAAAGCAGAACCAAACTGTACTTTCATTGCTTCGGCCTGGGTTTTTAATACACCCAATCCTAAACGAATATCGTTGGTGATATTTTCGCCACCGAAAGGAATTACAGCAGTATGCTTTAAAATTCCTTCATAAAAAACTGCTAAGTCTGAAGTACCACCACCAATATCTAAAATAGCAACACCCGCTTCCATATCAATCTCACTCATAACAGCACTTGCAGAAGCCAAAGGTTGTAATACAAGGTCTTTGGTTTGCAAACCACTTCTGGTAACTGCACGATTGATATTGCGAATGGCATTTCTATCACCGGTAATGATATGAAAGTTTGCACCAACTTTTACACCATTGTATCCAATAGGATCTTTAATATTTTGATTGCTGTCTACATGAAAGTCTTGCGCAATCACATCAATAATTTGATCACCAGCAGGAATAAAAGTTTTGCGTTGGTTATTCACCAACTGTTCAACTTCGGCTCTGCTGATTTCTATATCGGCATCCTGACGTACAATATCACCACGAGTTTGTAAGCTCTTGATATGGTGACCGGCAATACCTACATACACTTCATTAATTTCTAAATCGGGGTTGCTAAGCGCACAATTTTCTAAGGCAGCCTGAATGGCTTTAATAGTTTGGTCTATGTTCAGAACCTGACCATGAGAAACACCATTGCTGTTGGCGCGTCCAAATCCAAGAATTTCTAGTTTACCATATTCGTTTTTACGGCCAGCAATTGCGGCAATCTTGGTGGTACCAATGTCGAGTCCAACAATGATAGGTGCGTCATTGTGATTCATAGAGTATTTCTTTTACTTGTTAACGGAATTTGAATTGGAATATTGTTTTCAGGGGGTACAATTTTTATCAGATTTTTTACCCCTACCACCTGACCTTTATATTCTAAGCTGATAATTTTATACGTATTCATTCCATGCTGCAACCAAGCAGATTCATAAAATGCTTTCAATCGGTTTAGTTTATCTGCGGCATCAGTAGCATCACCAAAAACAATTAAGTGGTCTCCAATTACTGGAATCATTTCAAAATGTTGCTGTTGAACAATGTCTATCTGTGCAATTTGAGCAGTTAAAAAAGAATCTGCATTTATTAAAGAAGACAAACGAATAACCGACTTAATTAAGGCAGTATCTATTTTTTTAGTACTAGGAAACCCAGTAAATACAGGTATTCTAGCGGTTAATTTGGTACTTAAAGGCATTCTGTTCATAGCCGTATCTATAAAATAAGATTGGCCATTGGTTTCAAAAATTCTAGCGATGGGCTCTCTTTCTAAAATGCTTACTTGTAATTGATATTGATTATCAAAAAACATTTCGGCATTATTAACCCAAGGGTTTTTCTTCACCAGTTCTTCTAGCTTACGAAGTTGAACACCTCGCATAGGTCTACCGGTAACAGGTGCAGGATCATTTACGATTTGTAAAACATCTTGTTCATCTATGAACATATGTTTTTCGGCACCTTTTATTTCAACTACTACCCCTTTAATTTTTTTATTGCTTTTTTGGCGGATGGAAGCACCCAATAATACCAATACCCCTACCAGGCTCAGCACCCAAGCAGTATTGATCATTATTTTTTTCCAGTTCAGCTTTTTCATTACCAATTATAAAAGGGGATGATTCATTAATAATTCTTTTGCAGGATTCACCAGCGTATCAATATCTCCTGCACCAGCCATTACTAGTAAGGAAGGTTTATTGGCTTTAACCCAGTCTAATAATTCGGTTTTACTCAATACCTGCTTACTGGCCAATTTCATATTGTTCAATAACATTTCACTGTTCACCCCTTCCATAGGCAATTCTCTTGCAGGATAAATGGGCAATAGAATTACTTCATCCGCTAAATCAAGGGTAGCAGAAAAACCAGCAGCTTGGTCTTTGGTTCTACTAAACAAATGTGGTTGAAATACAAGGGTTAGTTTTCGATCAGGAAAAATACTTCTTACCCCAGATAGCAATGCTTTCAATTCATCGGGGTGGTGCGCGTAATCGTCTATTAAAACATGCTCCGTTGTTTTCAACGCATATTCAAATCTTCTGCGAACCCCTTTGTAATCGGCAACAGCAGCAACAATTTTATCATCATCAATACCCAATTGCTTTGCTACAGTAATAGCTGCAATCATATTGTCAATATTGTGCAAGCCACCCATATGCAAAACCAAGTTGGGAATAGACCAGTTTTTACCTTGAACAGTAAAATGATAAGACCCTTCAATTACTTGAAGCAATTTCACATGAATATCCGCCGCCTCATTTTGGTGATCATAAGTAAACAAGTGATCTGCACGTAATTCGGCGGCTCTGCTCAACCCATACTTGGCAACAATGGTTCCACCCGGTTTTAATTTTTGCGAAAATTGAACAAAGGCATTTTCTACTTCTTCGGCCGTACCATAAATATCTAAATGGTCGGGATCCATAGAAGTGATGACTTCAATATTGGGAGAGAGCTTTAAAAAACTTCTATCATATTCATCCGCTTCAACTACCACCACATTGCGCTCATGGCTCCAAAAATTGGTATGATAATTAGCAGAAATGCCCCCTAAGAAAGCATTGCAACCATAACCAGAGTGACGCAACAAATGCGCCACCATAGAAGTAACAGTGGTTTTACCGTGGGTGCCAGCAATACAAATATTAAAAGCGTTTTCAGTAATCCACTGCAAAATATCACTGCGCTTCATTACCGTGAAACCATGATTAATAAAGTGATTCAGCTCATGGTGATCTTTTGGAATTGCAGGAGTATAAACAATAACATCAGGTTGCTGAGGCGCTAAACTAATATCATCGGTATAGTGAATAAGAATACCTTCCTTCTCTAATTGATTGGTAAGCACCGTAGGTGTTTTATCGTAGCCGCTCACAATAGCCCCCTTCGATAAAAAATATCGCGCAATGGCACTCATACCAATGCCGCCTACGCCAATGAAATAAATATTGTTGATGGTAGTTAACTTACTCATGATAAAGATGCTAAAATTTGATTGGCCACAAAATCAGCTGCATTACGCAAAGCCATTTTTCTAATTTGTCCCTTCATATTTTCTTGTTCCATAGGGTTAGCAGATAAATCAATAACAGTTTGAACCAATTGATTTTTTGCATCTGCGTCTTTCACTAAAATGGCAGCCCCATTGTTTACCAATTGCATGGCGTTAGCCGTTTGGTGATCTTCGGCAGCAAAAGGAAAAGGAACCAAAATAGCCACTTTACCTAATACACATAACTCCGTAACCGCCATAGCGCCAGCTCTGCTAATAACCATATCAGCAGCAGCATAACCATATTCCATTTGGGTAATAAATTCGCCTACCCATACATTTTTATATGGAGCAGCAGCTTTTTGAAAAAGCGCTGCATTGGTTTTACCTGTTTGCCAAATCAGTTGTAAATCATTTTTTTCTAAAGCAGCTAAATGTTCCATCAATGCATTGTTAATGCTGGCAGCACCCAAGCTACCACCCACAGCAAGAATGGTGGTTTTAGATTCATCCAATTTAAAATGAGCCAACGCATCTTTGCGCGAGAGGTAATTATTTTCAATGCTATCTCTAACAGGATTACCAGAGACTAATACTTTTTCATTTGGAAAAAACCGTTCCATCCCTGGCGTTGCAACAAATATTTTCGTTGCATTTTTACCCAATAAAATATTGCTCTTACCGGCAAAAGAATTGGCTTCGTGAATAAAAGTGGGAATGCCCTTGCTCTGCGCATAACGCAAAACAGGAAAAGTAGAATATCCACCTACCCCAATTACTGCAGTGGGCTTAAACTGAGCAAAAATGGTTCTTACTTGAATAAAACTTTTAATCAATTTCCAAGGCAAAGAAATATTTTTTAATAAAGAGGATCTATTAAATCCAGCAATATCCAAGCCTTTAATTTCATAGCCTGCCTGAGGCACTTTTTCCATTTCCATTTTACCCTTTGCACCAATAAATAAAATTTCTGCAGTAGGTACTTTGTTTCTCAAGGCATTGGCAATAGCAATGGCCGGAAAAATATGACCACCCGTACCCCCACCAGCTATGATAAAGCGATTATGCATTGGTGCTAGTATTTTGAGTTGAGGAAAAAGGATTGGCTGTGGCGGCCGCCGGAGCCAAATCTTCATTCGTTGCCGCTACAGGATTCACGCCTGTTTCTAAAGGCGCTTTACCTTCAATTTGTTCAACGTTGCGCGCCACACTTAACACAATACCAATGGCGGCACAAGTAAACAAGAAAGAAGAGCCCCCCATACTTACTAAAGGAAGCGTAACCCCGGTAACTGGAACCAGGTTTACATTCACGGCCATATTGGCAACCGCTTGAATAACCAATGTAAAACTTAATCCCAGTGCCAAGAATGCACCAAATGCATACGGACATCGTCGGAAAATACTGATGCACCTAAATAAAAACACCAGGTAAATAAATATCATAAATGCACCACCTAAAAGACCATACTCTTCTATGATGATGGAATAAATAAAGTCGTTGTAAGCTTGGGGTAAAAAATTTCTTTGTTGACTATTGCCCGGACCTAAGCCAATTAACATGCCCCCATTCGATATAGCAATTTTAGCTTGCTGAACCTGATAAGGCACTTCACTGTCTTTGGCATACATGAAATCTTGTACCCGCTTTACCCAAGTACCAAATCGACCAACCGATTTCATTTTCTCTGCCACAATTGGCTTGGCAATATCTTCTGTTTTTTTACCGTCGTAGCTTAATACCGCAACCGATACAATAAATGCAACGGGAATCATTGCAATCAATACCGTAAGTAAAATATGCTTCATACTTACTCTACCAATAAACATCAACAAGAGTGAAGTGGCGCCTGTGAGTAAAGCATTCGATAAGTTGGCAGGCATAATTAACGCACAAATAATGACTACAGGCATTACTACCGGAATAAAACCCTTTTTAAAATCTTTAATGACTTCCTGTTTTTTACTCAACATCTTAGAGATGTACATAAACAGGGCCAGCTTAGCAAAGTCGCTGGTTTGAATGGTTAAATTAATGATGGGCAATTTAATCCATCTACTTCCTTCATTAATTCTTGCACCAAAAAATAATGTGTACAACAATAAAGGAATGGAAATAAAAAATAAGAAAGTAGCCACTTTAGAAAATACCGTGTAGTTAACCCTATGCAAGAAGTACATAATAATTAACCCTAAAATGGTAAAAGACAATTGCTTGAATAAATAGATATTGGTATTGCCCTTGTACATTTTATAAGCCAATGAACCAGTAGCACTGTACACTACTAAAATAGAAATCAACGACAATACCACTACAATACCCCATATATATTTATCACCTCTGGTTCGGGTAAGGAGTTGCTTGCGCACACCATCCACCGAAGGTATTTGAGAAAATAGGGTATCTTTTATTTCAGACATTATAATTCCTTAACGGCTTCTTTAAACTGGGTTCCTCTGTCTTCGTAATTTTTAAATAAGTCGAAGCTGGCACATGCTGGGCTAAGCAATACCACATCATCTTTGGTAGCGGCTCTAAAGGCTGCGTTCACCGCTTTTTTTGCACTATCCGTTTCAAAAATCATTGGTACGATGTCTTTAAATGCCGCAATGATTTTGCTGTTATCTGTTCCCATACAAATAATCGCTTTCACTTTTTCTTTTACCAAGTCGGCAATTAAAGAGTAGTCATTCCCCTTGTCTACTCCACCCAAGATTAGCACAGTAGGTTTATTCATGCTCTCTAAAGCATACCAGGTACTGTTTACATTGGTGGCTTTACTGTCGTTAATAAATTCAACGCCACGAACCATCGCAATAAATTCCATGCGGTGTTCTAGACTATGAAAGTTCTTGACCGCATCACGAATTTTTTCCTTTCGAATGCCAATGGTAGATGCTGCAATACCCGCTGCCATGGTGTTGTAATTGTTGTGTTTCCCTTTAAGGGCAAAATCGTAGATACTCATGCTTACTCTTTCTTCTTGGATGCGCAGCATCATCTGGTCGCCCTTGATGTAGCCGCCTTTTTTTACTTCTTGTTTCATAGAGAATGGTAGTGGGTTAGTATGGATAGTTAGTAATGGGAATTTTTGCATGATCGTTTCGTCGTCTAAACAATAGATGAAATAATCATCCATGGTTTGGTTTTCAATGATCCTGAATTTGCTATTGATATAGTTCTCAAATTGGTAATTGTATCGGTCTAAATGGTCTTCGGTAATATTCAAGAGAATACTCACATTCGGTCTGAATGTTTTAATATCATCCAATTGAAAGGAACTCACTTCAATGATGTACAAAGGCTTTGGATCTTCGGCAACTTGGCGTGCAAAAGAGTAACCAATATTGCCCACCATGGCACAATCCAATTCAGCAGTTTTACAAATATGGTATAGCAATGCAGTGGTGGTACTTTTTCCATTGCTGCCTGTGATGGCAACAATAGTACTATCGCCCTTGTACCTATAAGCAAATTCTATTTCACTGATTACGGGAATTCCTTTGGCACGAATGGCTTTTACCATTTCATTTTTTTCAGAAATACCCGGGCTTTTAACTACTTCATCCGCAGCTAAAATTTGTTCAACACTATGCCCACCTTCTTCAAATTCAATTCCATTGGCAGTTAGCTCGGCTTTATAAATCTCTTTTAGCTTACCACCGTCGGATAAGAATACGCGATGGCCCTTGTACTTTGCCAGCACAGCAGCGCCTACACCGCTTTCACCTCCGCCTAATATGATGATATTGCTACTCACTGCTTAACGTATTTTTAATGATACCACACTCATTACCACGAGCATGATGGTGATAATCCAAAACCTTACCGCAATCTTACTTTCGTGAAAGCCTTTTTTCTGGTAGTGATGGTGCAAGGGACTCATTAAGAAAACCCTTCTACCTTCGCCATACTTTTTCTTGGTGTATTTAAAATATCCCACCTGAATCATCACACTTAAATTTTCTACCAAGAACACGCCACAGAAAATAGGAATCAACCATTCTTTGCGCACAATGATGGCCAAAGAAGCAATAATGCCACCTAGTGCAAGGCTTCCAGTATCGCCCATGAAAACCTGAGCAGGATAGGCATTGTACCAAAGGAAGCCAATACATGCTCCAACAAAAGCACCCACAAAAATGGTTAGCTCACCAAGGTTAGGGATGTACATGATATTTAAGTAATCGGCAAAAACGTAGTTAGAACTTACATAAATGAAAACCAATAAGCCCGCACCAATAATGGCACTCACACCAGCGGCCAAACCATCTAATCCATCGGTTAAGTTGGCACCATTGCTTACGGCAGTAATAATCAACGTCACAATCAGGATATACACAATCCAAGTATATTTCTCCGCACCATCACCCATCCAACTAATCAACTTACTGTAGTTGAATTCATGGTTCTTCACAAATGGAATAGTAGTGATGGGTGTTTTTACTTTAACAAACTTTCGCTCAATGCCATTCATTTGACGAACAATAATGGAAGAGTCTTTTACAAAGCGATCGCCTTCTTGTAATACAGATACTTTTCTATCAGAGCCAATGATTTCGCGTTCTACGGTAACTGCATTGCTAAAGTAAAGCGTAGTACCAATGATGATTCCTAAACCTATCTGACCAATAATTTTTGAAATACCCGCTAAACCATCGGAGTCTTTTTTCTTGTAGGTTTCTCCTTTTTGTAGAGCAGCTTTTCTAGCTCGAATTTTAAATAAGTCGTCTAAAAAACCAATTAATCCCAACCAGACGGTACACAAAATCATCAAGCGCACGTATACTTTATCTAAGTTGGCAAACAACAATGTTGGAATCAAAATGCTTAATAGGATAATGATACCACCCATGGTAGGTGTTCCCTTTTTTTGTTCTTGACCGGCGAGTCCTAAGTCTCTAACCGATTCGCCAATTTGCTTTTTTTGTAAAAACAAAATGATGCGCTTACCATATACCGTTGCAATTACCAGGCTCAACACAATAGCCATTGCAATCCTAAAAGTCAGGAACTGAAATAGTCCTGCCCCGGGGATATCGAAGCTTTGTTTTAGCCAGTTAAATAATTGGTATAACATACTATTGGTTTAAGGGGTAACGATGCTAAATGCGTTTTGTAAAATTTGTTTATCGTCAAAAGGATGTTTCACTCCATTAATGTCTTGGTATTTTTCATGACCCTTACCAGCCACCAAAATGATGTCTTCGGGTTTTGCAATTTTAACCGCCTCTTCAATGGCTACTTTTCTATCAACGATGGTGATGTATTTTCTTTTAGCCGAACTAGACAATCCTGTTTCCATATCGCGCAGAATGGCTTCAGGATCTTCTGTTCTAGGATTATCACTCGTCAAAATCACGCGATCACTTAAATCGCAGGCAGCTTGCGCCATAATAGGACGTTTGGTTTTGTCTCTATCTCCACCACAACCTACTACGGTGATAATTTGCTCATATCCCTTGCGCAATTTTTTAATGGTGGCCAATACATTTTCTAATGCATCAGGGGTATGCGCGTAGTCTACAATACCAATAATATGATTGGCACTAATGATATAATCAAAGCGACCTTCTGCACCAGTAAGCATGCTTAATGCAGTAAGTACTTCTTGACTTTCTTTACCCAAACAAATGGCTGCACCGTAAACAGCCAATAAGTTGTAGGCATTAAAAGTTCCAATTAGGCGAAAATGCACTTCCTGGTCGTTAATGGTCATCACTAAGCCGGTCAATGCATTTTCTAATATTTTTCCCTTGAAAGCAGCCATTGTTTTAAGGCTGTACAAGTATTTAGCAGCAACAGTATTTTGCAACATTACTTCACCACGCTTATCGTCTGCATTAGAAATAGCAAATGCAGTAGCAGGCAAATCGTCAAAGAATTTTTTCTTAACGCGAATGTATTCGTCAAAAGTTTTATGGTAGTCTAAATGATCGTGTGTGATATTGCTAAACAAAGCGCCATCAAATTGCAATCCAGTAATGCGATGTTGGTGAATGGCATGACTGCTGCATTCCATGAATACATAACTGCAACCTTCGTTCACCATTTGCTGCAACAATGCATTCAAACTGATTGCATCTGGAGTAGTATGCGTAGCTGGAATAATGGCATCATCAATTTGATTTTGCACCGTACTAATTAAACCACATTTATATCCAAGCTGACGAAATAATTTAAACAGTAAAGTAGCAATGGTCGTTTTTCCGTTGGTGCCAGTTACACCCACTAATTTTACTTGCGCAGATGGATGATTATAAAACTCAACGGCCATACGAGCCGCTGCTTCTTGTGTATTCGCTACTTTAACATAAGTAATACCGGCTACTAAATCAGCAGGCATTGTTTCACAAACAATGGCTACTGCGCCCAGTTCAATGGCTTTATGAATAAATACATGCCCATCAGTTTGCACACCAGTAATGGCAATGAACGCAGTACCCAGTTCCACTTTTCTTGAATCAATTTCAATAGCACCAATACTCAATTCAAGCGAACCTGCAACCTGCAGTGGCTTTAGTTGAACGAGTAGTTGCTGAAGTGTTTTCATGGTATGCGTACTAGTTTAAGTTTATTTGAATCAATTGTCCTTTTGCAATGGGCTGACCAGGAAGTATAGATTGATCTAACACCCTACCTCTTCCTTTCACCTGCACCATCAATCCCATTTCTTCGCAGAGATACAGGGCGTCTTTTAATCCCAAGCCCTTTAAAGGAGGCATGGCATTTTTATTGACGGGCATTTTCTGCATTACTGCAGCAGCTGTATTTTTATTTAAGCTGGTCCACTCATCGGCCCTACCAGTTGAATCGGAAATTTTCAATTGCAATTTCTCCGATAAATAAGCCAGGTCTGCCTTGTAGCCATTGTATTTAAAATAAGTACTGTCTTTTTTATTGGTACCAGCAATCAAAGTTTTGTTTGTTTTAATATAGGTACCATACAAACGATCGGCAATTTCTTTAAACACCGGACCCGCAACCGAAGCGCCATAAAAATTAGCAGCGAATGGTTTATTCTTGATTACTACTACACAAGTGTATTGAGGATTGTCTGCAGGAAAATATCCAGCAAAAGAACTCTGGTAAATTTTATTGGCATACCCTCTATTTCCATCGGCCACTAAAGCAGTACCCGTTTTACCAGCTACTTTATACGGCGTTCCTGCAAATAAAGACTTTGCAGTGCCTGCTATACAAACCCCTTCCAAACTGGCTTTCAACATGGCTAGTGTAGCAGGGCTACAAATTTGTGTATCTAAAACAGTAGGAGGAATATCTTTCAACAATACCCCTTCTTCTTTAATGCTGCTCACTAAATAAGGACGCATCATGGTACCATTGTTTGCAATGGCATTGTACAACATGGCAGTATGCAAAGGACTAATGGCTAAGTTGTATCCAAAGCTCATCCACGGAATAGTAGTAGGACCATATAATTTAGAACCAGGGCGATGAATCACTGGCTTACGCTCTCCCACTAAATCAATACCAGTGATGGTATCCATTCTCATTTTGCGCAAGTGCTTTAAATACCCTTGAGGATTATTTGAATAATGGGTCACCGCCATTTTAGCCATGGCCACATTAGAACTCAATTCGAAAGCTTGTTTAACCGTCACAATATTTTCTGCGTGTCTTTCAGAATCGTAAACGGTTTGACCAGCAATACGCCAAACCCCATTTTCTAAATTGATGGTTTGGTTTAAGTTTACTTTGCGGTCTTCTAACAACGCCATTAAAGTAGCCAACTTAAAAGTAGAACCAGGTTCACTTGGTGTTATGGCGTAGTTTAAATTTTCCCAGTAAGTACCATTGGCCATTCTACCTAAGTTCGCAATGGCTTTTACTTTACCTGTTTTGGTTTCTAATACAATGGCGCAACCATTTTCTGCTTCGTTCTGCACCATCATTTTCATTAATGCTGCTTCAGCAATATCTTGAATGAACACATCAATGGTACTCACAATGTCTTTTCCGGTTTCTGGCTCAATAAGGTAAGTATCATCCACGGGCACTCCAATCCCCCCGGCAATAGAACGTACTGTTTGCTTACCATTTCTACCTTTCAATACCGCGTCATAGGTTTTTTCTAAACCCACTTTATTAGAATCACGCGCCAAACCAATTGTTCTGAAAGCCAGCATCTGATAGGGATTCAGGCGAATGGTTCTTTCATTGGCAATCATTCCACTTTTGTAACGACCTAATTTGAATAAAGGAAATTTGCGCAATGAATCGTATTGCGTAAAGCTGATTTTTTTCTTGAGTGGAAAGTAACCGTCTTGCGCTTTATAAGCCTGTTGTAATACGCGCTTGTATTCTACAGGGCTCATGTCTTTAAATAATTGCGCTAAATGAAAACTGAGCGAATCAATATTTTCTCTAAAACGCAAACCATTTTTTTCTCTTAAACCAGCAACCCTGAAATCAATAAAAATGTCAAACTGCGGAATAGAAGTACTCAACATTTGACCGTCTTCACTGTAGATGGTACCACGCTCTGCTTCAATTTCATCAATGCGTTGGTGTAAGCTATCGCTCATGCTTCTCCACTTAGCTCCTTCCACTTGTTGAATGTAAACCGCCTTGCCAAAAATGGCTATGCAAGCAACCACCATCAGTATATAACTGAGGTAGACTCTCCATAATATGTCGCGTTTTACTTCCATTATTGTTTAATGCGCTCAGGCATGTCTTTACTTATTTTTAAACCCATTGGTTCCACCAACTGAACAATTTGAGATTCCTCTGTTTTATACATCAACTCACTTTTGAGTGTTTTGTATTTAAACTGCAACTCTTTTAATTCGTTGTTGATTGCATTAATGCGGCGTATGGTTTTATCGGCCATATGACCGTTGGCTATATACAATACTGCTAAAACAGAAAGGAAAAGGAAGAAACCAATGTTCTTCACAATCCACTCATAGTTGAGCAACCCCTTTAAAGGGTTCTTGGGATTTGTTTTGTTTTCGGGCACGGTATATATATTAAACGCGCGCTGCTACACGTAGCTTTGCGCTCCTACTTCTTGTATTCCTTTTCAATTCAACTTCACCAGCCGTAATAGGCTTCTTGTTCACTAGTTTAAACACTTCCACTTTTTCTACAGAAACAAAAGGATTGTCTATTACTTCATCAAAACTTCCTTGTTTAAAAAAGTTCTTTACCATTCTATCTTCAATAGAATGAAAAGTGATGATAGCCGCCCTGCCACCGGGTTTTAACACCGCAGGCAATTGCTGCAACATTTCTTTCAAGGCCCCCATTTCATCATTCACTTCCATTCTTAAGGCCTGAAAAACCTGTGCTAAATATTTATTTGGATTTCCTTTTACAACGGAGCCAATCATTGCTTTAAACTGATCAATAGTAGCAAAGGGCAAGCGAGTTCTTTGTTGAACAATATGTGCGGCCAAGGTTTTAGCATTGGTTACTTCACCGTATTGCTCAAACATTTTGTGCAACTGCAATTCGCTGAAGGTTTTAATAATATCAGCTGCAGTTACTCCTTGCCTTCTGTCCATGCGCATATCCATTGGGCCTTCAAAACGGATGGAGAAGCCACGCTCCCCTTCATTAAATTGATGAGAGCTCACACCTAAGTCGGCCAAGATTCCATCTACCTGCATAATTCCATGCAAGCGAAGAAAGCGATGCAAATGGCGAAAGTTTTGCGGAACAAATAAGAGCCTGGGCTCATTCTGAATATTCTGTTGAGCGTCTGCATCCTGATCAAAAGCCACCAACTTTCCATTGGGGCCTAATTTTTCTAGAATGCCTCTGCTATGACCACCCCCACCAAAAGTGCAGTCTACATAAACCCCGTCGGGATTAATGGACAATGCATCAATGGTTTCATGGAACAGAACAGGAACATGATAATCGCTAGCAGGTATATTTTCCATGCTGGTTATTTATCTTGTTTTTTATCTGCTTCCTGCATTACTTCTTGCGCAAGGCTACTAAAAGCCTCCGAAGAGAAATCCTCAAAGAGCTGTTTGTACTTGGCTGCATCCCAAATTTCAAAACGGTCCATAGCGGCAGCAAGTACAATGTCTTTAGAAAGGCCAGCGAATTCTTTTAATGAAGCAGGCAATAACATTCTGCCCGCCGCATCCAATTCTATTTCGGTAGCACCGCCTAAAAACTGACGTCTGAATTGACGTACTTTTGGATCAAAATCATTTAACTGACTAATCTTGGCAATAATCAATTCCCAACTTTTCATTGGATACAGCGTGAGACATTTTTCGAAGCCACGGCCCAGAATAAAGCGACTCTCTCCTTCAGGCAACTGTTTTCTTAGTCCGCCCGGAAGAAGGAAGCGCCCTTTGGCGTCTACCGTTGCTTCATATTCTCCGTGAAATCCGATCATAAGTGTATAAATATTTCCAAGATTACCACTTGTTGACACAAAATAACACTTTTTCCCACTTTTAACCCAAAAATGGGGGTGTTGTATTTATCCACAAGATTTGTAGAGCTGTAATGCTTTCCTATCTTGCGTTTCAGACAAATTGGCGCTTATAGCACTGTATAACCTGTGAATTGCTGTGGATAAGCCGTGAATTGCTAAAGAAAACCCATGAAACACCCGTCATTACTGCATATTGCTGATTTCAATTATGAGCTTCCCGAACATAAAATAGCCCGTTACCCCCTGGAACAGCGAGACCAGAGCAAATTGCTGATCTGGGAATCTGGCTCAATTCGGGAAAATACTTACGCCAATATTGCCAACGAACTGCCTTCGGAGAGTTTATTGGTGTTCAATAATACCAAAGTGGTGGAAGCAAGATTGTTGTTTCAAAAGCCAACAGGGGGCTTAATTGAACTGTTTTGTTTGGAACCAGCCGATCAGTATGAAGACATCACCACTGCCATGTTGCAGAGGGGGTCTGTTCAATGGAAATGCCTGGTGGGTGGTGCAAAAAAATGGAAGGAAGGAGCGCTGGAATTTTCAGACAGTTCCAACAGCCCCGAAAAAAAACTATTGAAATTTTTTGCAAAAAAAATAGCAGCATTGCCCGATTGTTTTTTAATTGAATTCGATTGTTTTTTAATTGAATTCAGCTGGGAGCCAGCGGAGTTAAGCTTTGCAGAAGTATTACATATTGCAGGAGATATTCCTTTACCACCCTATTTAAATAGGGCAACAGAAGCGTCCGATAAAGAAAGATACCAAACCATTTATGCTAAGCACGATGGATCGGTGGCAGCACCAACAGCAGGCTTGCATTTTACCGAAACAGTGTTTTCAAAATTATCTGAAAAAAATATACGCAAAGCATATGTTACACTGCATGTGGGAGCAGGAACATTTAAGCCCGTGAAAGCGGAGCAAATGAAAGACCATGAAATGCACGCAGAGTTTATTGACGTAAGTTCTGAAACCATTGAGCAATTAATAGCATACTTAGATAAAGGTATTATAGCAGTGGGAACAACTTCGCTGCGAACGCTGGAAAGCCTTTACTGGATTGGGGTTAAGACAATTCGGAATCCATTGGTAACTGCTGCAGGATTGCAAGTAACGCAGTGGGAGCCTTACGAAAACATACCGAAAGCATATACTGCTACAGAGTCGTTGCAATCTTTACTAGAATGGATGCAAAAAAATAATGCAACAAGAATCATTACAAAGACACAAATCATTATTGCACCAGGCTATGAATTCAAAATCATACGCGCATTAATCACGAATTTTCATCAACCACAAAGCACGCTGTTGTTATTGGTATCGGCCATTGTGGGAGAAAATTGGAAAAAAATATACCAATATGCATTGGCAAATGAGTATCGATTTTTATCGTACGGCGATGGATCACTACAGTGAAAGAGGTTCCCTTGCCAACAGCACTGTCTACTTTAATTTTACCCTTGTGCGCATCAATCACTGTTTTAACATAGCTCATGCCCAATCCAAAGCCCTTCACGTTGTGTAAGTTACCGGTGTGGGCACGATAAAATTTTTCGAATACCCGCTTAACAGATTCTTTACTCATACCAATACCATTGTCTTCTATACGAACAACAAGATGGTTCTTGGTGCTATGTGTAGAAATTTTAATGTGCACAGGGTCCTGAGAATATTTAATAGCATTGTCAATTAAATTAGAAATCAAATTTCTAAAATGAGCATCATCAGCACTAATAAAATCATTGCTAGCATTGAGCAAGAAATCAATCTTCCCATTTTTATCATTCAATTGCAATTCAAAAGTACTGGCCACTTCTTGAATCATGTCGTGTACCGCAACCTTAGATAAATTTAAATTCAGTTCTTGTTTCTCTAAAAAAGCCGCTTGCAAAATGGTTTCCACATGTTTGTTCATGCGGATATTTTCTTCTTTAATAATATTGGTAAAATAGGCGCCTTTCTCAGGATTGGCCTGCACTTTAGGGCTACGCAAGGCATCCACCGCTAAAGAAATAGTAGCCAACGGTGTTTTAAATTCATGCGTCATATTGTTGATGAAATCACTTTTTATTTGAGACAGTTTTTTCTGATTCAATAAGGTTTTAACTGTTACATAAAACGCAGCAATAATAATGAGCATGAAAGTGATGGCTCCCACTAAGATCCAACGAAGCGAAGCCCATACCTGATTTTCAACATCGGGAACAATAATAACTAATAACTCATTTGTTTCGGTTAAAGCCAAATTATCAGTTTCGCGTAAAATGGCGCAGTAGTAGCGCTTGTTGTTGATGGTATCCCAAAACTCTTGTTCGTAGCCAGGAGAATAAAATTCATAGTCACCTTCACCATCAGAAACAGCGAATTCAAAATTTAATTTTCCTAATTGAACACGATCAAATTCTTTTTCAATTTTCGTACGCACTTCCTCCATGGTAAAACGTTCATCAACGGTAGGCTGGTGAAAGAGTTTGATTTGCAATTCAGAACCCAGTAATAACCCCCCTCTTCTATTTAATCTAAGTGGCTGCGAAGAACGAGTGGTTTTGCCAATATCGTTGGCTACGCTCACTCCAACGGTATTAATTTTTTCACTCAGCTGAGACTTTGTCACTTCCATAAGGTTATCAAACCAAGAAGCCTGCAAAAGGAATAACCCAAGCAGTGAAAGTGAAATCAATATGACAATAATGGGGAAAGTTCTCTTCATGCGCAACAAATATAGATTTATTTAGCCCTAGCCAATAACAGTAAAGCAACCAAGGGCTTTTTTTAACTAGATTTTTTAGATTTGATACGAAAAATAAATATTATTCTTATCTTTTTGTAAGATATGGAACTAAACAAAGGCATTTTATTGCTGTCCGACCCATTTTTAAAGGACCCAAATTTTATCAGGACCGCTGTGTTAATATGCGATCACAATGAAGAAGGCGATATTGGATTTATCTTAAATAAAAAAACCGACCAAATTTTAGGAGATGTAGTAGAGATAGCGGATGGATTAAAATTGCCGGTGTACGAAGGAGGCCCAGTAGAACAACAGACCCTCCATTTTATTCATCGCAGACCCGATATCATTACAGAAGGGATAGAAATATTTAAGGGCATTTATTGGGGAGGAGATTTTGATGTAGCCATTGCCGCATTACACAACAAAGAAATAACCGATTTACAAATTCGCTTTTTTGTAGGCTATAGTGGATGGAGTGCAGGACAATTACAAGAAGAAGTAGAAGAAAAAAGTTGGATCATCACCACGCCCGATGTAGGCATCAGCTTTTCATTGGAAGCCGATCAAATTTGGAAACGAAGCATGCAACAACTCGGAGGTGAATACGCGCAAATGACCAACTACCCTATTGATCCGCAGTTGAATTAAAATTTTTTCTTTTTAAAGATGGCTAAAAAGAGCAGTTCTAATATCCATGGACTGGTAATAGGTTCTTTTTGTACAAAAGGATCTGTTGGATATTTTTTTTGAATATAGTAATACACCAAACAAAGTAGCTGTAGCAAAATAAAAGTAAATCGCAGAGAAGTATAAGGCATTCGAAAGTCAAAAATGAATGTTGAAATCGAGGGGATTACAAAAATGATCAAGATGAACAACCAAAATAGACTTCGGAATAAAGCGTATCTGATTTTTGGTGTTGTTAGTCTTTTTTGGAGCCATTGGTCAATTGAAAGCAGGAAAGAAAATTTTTTCAGTTCATATTTTAATCCACTAGGCGAATAGTTTTCCTTTAGTGCATATTCAAAAACCTGCCATGAGATTAAATTTAAGCCTACACTATTCACCCACTCATCAGCACTAACATAGTCTACCTTAAATAAAATAGAATAAAATAATCCAGCAGGCAAAATGATCAGATTGAAAATAAAGGCATGAAATAATAAAAACACAACCCCTGAATGCTTTTGGTTTGATGCTTGCATAATTAATCTATTTAAATATTGGCAGTATGATAATTCCAAAGTTTTGAATAATGTCCATTGGTTGACAATAAATAATGATGTGGCCCTTGCTCAACCAATTTGCCCTTATTAAGCACTAAAATAATATCACAGTTTTTTATGGTGGTTAGTCTATGTGCAATGATGATGATGGTTTTAGCTTGTGCCTTAAACCAATTGAGGGCCTCTTGCACTTTTTGTTCACTTGAAGGATCAAGGCTGCTAGTTGCTTCATCTAAAATTAAAATATCAGGGTTACGATAAAGAGCTCTTGCAATAGCTAATCGTTGTTTTTGACCACCAGACAAATTAACTCCTTGCTCATTCACCATACTATTATACGAATTGGGTAATTGATTAATAAAATCATCTATTCCTAAGATTGCAGAAAGAAAAAGTATTTTTTGCATATTGGGTTCATAATCACCAATGGCAATATTTTCAATAATAGTTCCATTAAAGAGGTCAATGTCTTGGGGCACTACTCCTACTCTTTCTCGTAAACTACGATTGCTGATATGTTGTAAGTCGTATCCACCAATGGTTATATTGCCTTTATTCAAAGGATATAAATTTTGCAAGAGCGATAATAATGTTGATTTACCACTTCCGCTTTCGCCTACTACAGCCGCAGTTTTCCCTTTTTCAAATTGAAGGCTTAGGTCTTCAAAAACAGTGATTCTTGTGCCATAACGAAAATGCAGATTCTTAATAACGATATCCCCAATCAATTCAGGCGTTAAATCTATTTTGGCTTCATCACTTGATTCCGTTTCTAAATCGATGATTTCAAATAAACGATCGGCAGCAATTAATGCATCTTGAATATTTTTATTAGCACCTATCAAAGAAGAAGCAGGACCAGTAAAATAGCCCACCAATGCATAAAAAGATAAAAGTTCCCCGGGAGATAATTCTCGATTAATTACAAAATAAGAACCAAGCCATAAGAGTATTATAGTAAATAATCTCGTGAAGAATTCAACTCCTATACCCAAGTACATTCCATATATACTGGTCTTATAAATAGTTCTAAGTAAAGCAATAAATCGGCTTTCGGTTTTATCATTGGAATATTGTTCAATACCAAATTTCTTAATTGTCCCTACGCCATTCAAACTTTCCACTAGTTGGCTTTCTAATTCGGCACTCTCTTCCATTAAGCGTCTTTGCCATTTTTTATTCACTTTATTACTTATCCAATAAATAACAGCATAAATGGGAATGATGGCAAGCATAATCAAAGCCAACTTCCAATAATAAAAGAACATGATCAATACACTAAAAAGAACAACTAATATATTAACGATTAGGTTTAAGGCAACTGAATTAATAAACTCTCTTATTTTAACTGCATCGTTTACTCTGCTGATGATTTCACCTACACGCATTGTATCAAAAAACCGTTGTGGTAATTTTAATAAATGTTTATAGTAACCCAGAATTAATCTAGCATCAATCATTTGGCCTGTTTGTAAACCAAAAACAGTTTTAAAAGATCCTATAGCCAATTGAAAAACTAAAATAACTATCATACCCAAGCTCAATAGATTCAACAATCGCGTATTCCCTTCTACCAATACAAAATCAATAATCTTTTGCATATAGATAGAAGTAGACAAGCCAAGTATGGTATAGATGACTGCCCCAATTAAAGCTTGAACCATAATAGAAGAATGGGGCCTAATTAATTGCCAAAAACGGCTGTTATTACTCGTTTTCTGTTTACCAGCAACAAAATCGTCACCGGGCAAAAGCAAGACAATTACACCAGACCAAATTTCTTGAAATACGCTCAACGATTCTTTATGAAATTCACCATCACCTGGATCCATATAAGTAATGGAATTTTTTACAACCTTGTAGATGACTACATAATGATGCAAACCATTTTTCAAAATCACGTGAGCAATGGCGGGCAAAGGAATTTTTAGTAAACTTTCCAAAGAGCCTTTAGCCGCTTTAGCTTGAAAGCCAAGTCGCTCGGCGGCTTCAATCAACCCCAACACATTCGTACCCCTTTTATCGGTACCAGCAAACTGTCTAATTCTACTAACAGGCAATTCTAAGTTGTAGTGGGCAGCAACCGACACCAAACAAGCAGCACCACAATCGGTTATATCCCTCTGTTTAATGCAAGTTTTATTTTTCATAAACAGAAGCTGTTAAGATAGAGTAAGGCGCAACAGGATTAAACCAGTCATCCACTTTGTCGAACAAGAGTTGCCAAAGCGTTCTTTCTGCCACAACAAATCTTGCTTGAAAACTCAGTCCCTTTTTTAAACTTCCCTTAAACCCATTCTTCAACAATAACTGGGATTTATCAAAACTACAATGGACTTTGAATGCAGGCTTATTGTCAATGACAGAAAAATCATTTTCAATAGAAGTTACTTTACCAGTCAAAATTCCAAAGTAATTATAGTCGAATGCATCCACTTGAAAACGAGCAGAATGCCCAATTTTCAACAACCCAATGTCTTTAGTAGACAAATAACATTCGCCCAACAATTCACTAAGGGGCGATATAACACACAATGATTCTCCAGCAGCTATAAATCCACCGATGTATCGAGTATTGATATGCTGAATAACGCCTGAAACAGGAGCATGAATAAAATAGTTTTTCTGCTCAATATTAATTTGATTTTTTTGAGACTCAAACTGAGCAATATCTAATTGTAAACGTTGCAAATCATTTTGCCATACAGCTAATTGATTATTTTTAAAAGCACTAAAAGCATTATTTAATCTTTCCAATTCAATTTCTTTATCAAAATGCTCTTTAGGAGCAATCACTTTGTCTTTTAATAAAGAAGTAAATATTTGTAACTCATTGGTAACTTTTCGAATAGCTGTTTGATGATCGGCAAACTGATGAACAAACCTATTTAATTGCTCTTTATAAAGCGGTGTTGTTAATTGTAGGGAAGTATAATTAGTTTCAGAAGTCAATTTCACTAAATCATCCACATAACGTTTGCGCTGATTTTGCTCAACTTGATTCAATAAAATCTTAGGTTGACTAATATTGTCTTTTATAGATGCAATCAATTGCCCTTGTTTAACCGTATCTCCCTCTCTAACATAAAGCTGATCAAGGTTGCCCGTTATGATTGGCTTAACATCCGTTCGTTCATTAGCGGGTCTAATAATACCACTGGAGCGAATAGAGATGGGGGTTTTTATAAAGGGTAAAGTGGTGAGACTTGTTATAATCATACATAATACGACCCAATATAAATATTGCCTTGAGGGGTAATAAATAATGTTAATCGTAGATGGAAACATAGAGGTTTATTTAAATCTGCCTCAAGCAAAATCCAATAAAATTGTAAATAGCATGAGCGATAGTGACAATAATGAATGCATTGTTATTTTTATTTTGAACCACTAAGTATAGTGTTCCAAATAGCAAACCTGAAAAAAAAGTTTTTAAAATATATTCTGGTGAGTAAAAATGAGATAAGCCAAATAAAATAGCAGAAAAAAAACAAGTAAATAAATAAGCATTCGGCCTTTTATCTAATATGTATGAAATAATAAAATATTGAAAAATTAAAGTTTCTAAAATAGGAGCAAAAATAACTGCAATAAAAAACTCTTCCACCTTGCTATCAAATGTAGGCCCAGCAGTATGATTTGGGAAAAGTAAAAACGAGAAGATTAATGTAACTGAAATCTCAATTACTACAGAAAAAAGAACTAATTTAATCTGACTGATTTTTGAAAGTTCTTTTACTTTCTTTATGTACAAATCATTCATCCGAATTAAAAAATAAAACATAATATTATATTGAAATCGTTTTTTAACTAAAATCAATCTTTCTGTTATATACTGAATTTTAAATAAAGGGGTCAGATATTTCCCAACCCCTTTATATATCACTTTTTCAAGTTGGGAGGCAAAGAATGTTGATATGTAATTGCATCTTTAGCGAAAGTGTAAATGACTTTTGCAGTTACACCAGCAGCATATGATACAATATCCCAAAACTCTCCACCACCATCAATTGATTTCATTTGATCAAATGATAATTCCTGAAGACCCTTAAAAGTGGAAAGGTCAATAGTTTGATTTTTCATCTTAAAAAATTTAATTGATTATTTTAATGAATTCCAACCAGCTAAGAAGCCTTTCTTAATCGTGCTCCAGTTATCAATGACGTCATAAGCTAAGCCAGCTAAGCCTACTTTTTTCAACCAGGTTCCTATTTCGCCACCATTAATCTCCTGGAATTCCTCCGTACTTAGGTTGACTAACCCAAGTTGTTCGAATGATACTTTTTTCATTTTAGTATAATTTAAAATGACCTGTCTCTCGCCATGGTTATTTCAGCGTCACGCAGAAGTCCCGCTACCGTGAACTCGGGTTTGTTTTACTTGTTGCAACAAGATTTTGTTCTGAACAAGACGAAGGAACGGATAACAATAGCGAAGCAGTAGGGCAGTAATATCAAATTATGGTGGTTTTTTAACGGTGATGAAAACACGCAACCTTTACCACCTCAATTAAAACTAAATTCAGTGAATATAAAATAGTAGAAACACGCAACTTCACCGTTTTTTAACGGTTCTGATTGCTTTTTATAGTTCGCGTCTTAATTTTAAAGAACAAAAAATACATTTACTGATGTATACTGATATAGAAATAAATGAATTGATAAAGTGTCCAAAAAAGGTAATTGATCATCCTAGAGATATAGGAATTAACAGGGGCAGTTCAAAGAAAATATTTACTATGGAATCTTCTAACAGGCAATATTATTTTACCGGATTTATAACCCAAAACCGATTTTTTCAAGAAAATTTTTCAGTTGGATTGATTTATGTACCCAAAGATGTAAAAGGAAAATTCTGCTTAATAAGATGCAATGGATTACATGGAGAAGTAAAAGAGATCCCTCACCATTCGTTTTTTCATATTCATCAAACAAAAGCCATAGATATAAATAATGGAATAAAAGTTGAAAAACATATTGAAAAAACCGAGGAATATTCGACCTTAGAGGGAGCAATACAGTTTTTCATAAACCATATAAATATAATTCCAGAACATTGTAGCAAGTTTTTCCCTCCTCCAAGCGGTCAAATTGAATTTGAATTCTAAAATAATGGAAGAAATATTAAAATATATTAAAACAGATTTTAACGGAAAGCTTTCCATAAAGGAGAAAAGACCTGGTGTATATCAATTATTTTTACCTATTTACCATGAAGATGGTGATATGGTAGATCTTTTCATAAAACAAAAAAATAATAATCAATACTCACTTTGTGATTTTGGTTTAACCTTACAAAGGTTATCTTATAGCTATGATATTGACAGTGAAAACAAGGAATCAATTCTTCAAAAAATAATTTGTGAAAACAATTTGATTGAAGAGGATGGAAATATTTGTTTAGATACAAAATCAGAAACAATTTATACTGACATCATGCACATAACTCAGGCGTATGCTAAAATTGGAAGTATGCGTTATTTTAAAAGAGAGATAATTGAAAATCTTTTTTTTGAAATGCTTGATGAATTTATTATTTCAGAGTTACAGGAATTTAACCCTAAAAAGAAAGTACTGCCAATACCAAATAGAGATGACCTTGAAGCTGATTATTCATTTTCGCCCAATGGTCACCCCATTTATCTTTTTGGAGTAAAAGATGCTTTTAAAGCCAGGCTAGCTACTATAAGTTGCTTAGAATATAGGCTGCAAAATTTAAATTTTAGAGGTTGGGTTGTTAATGAAGACTTTGAAAGACTTCCAAGAAAAGACAGGTCTAGATTAACAAATACCATTGACAAACAATTCACTTCTTTAGATGAATTTAAATTGAATGCAAAATCGTTTTTAGAAAGGGAGAAAGGACATTAATATCTACTTTATAGACTAGTCGTAATGAAAGCGACATTGAATGATTATACATTTCTGATCAATCCCTTTTTTCCCTTCAACTTTATATACAAGCCGATGTTCTCCTGTAATTCTTCTAGACCAAAATCCTTTTAAGTCATAACGAAGTGGCTCTGGCTTACCAGTTCCTTTAAATGGTGTTTTTCTAATCTCTTTTAGTAAATCCTTAATCTTTTGAACAACATCACTATCAGTCTCAATCCAATATTGAAAGTCATCCCAACCATTATTTGTAAACTCAAAGTTCATATTCTATAGATCAAATTTTCGGGTGTGTCCATTTTCTAATTGATCTATAGATTCGCGAAGCCTATTTCTGTTTGCAGCTGTAGACAATAAGTGGCCCGTTTCTGTAAGTGCATTGTATTCTTTTAATGAAAGGATTACAACCGCCTCTTCTTCTGCAGTTCTGGAAACAATAAGGGTATCAGATGAGCTGGTTACTTCATCTAAATACTTCTTCATGTTATTTCTTAATTGAGATATTGAAACTGCTTGCATATGATTTTTATTGTACGCACAAATGTACAATAAATTGTACAAAAAACATATTCAGAAAATTCTGAGCATAAAAAAAGTCCCGAATAAATTCGGGACTTTTCAAATTATTTAAAAGAATTTACAATTCAACCGCACCTTCTACCAACACCGTTGCTTTGTTGTTGATTACTTCAACAAAACCGCTTTGGATAGAATAGCTTTCTACTTCTTTTTTATCCTTCAAAATCTTTAGGTTACCCTTACCCAAGGCACTTACCAAAGGTGCGTGCTTGTCGAGTATTTCGAATAAACCACTGATACCTGGCAATTGTACACCGTACACTTCGCCACTGTATAGTTTTTTCTCAGGAGTTAATATTTCTAAAATCATAAATTATCCTTTTGCAGCTTCCATCATTTTCTTACCCTTTTCAATTGCATCATCTAGTGTACCTACTAGGTTGAATGCAGCTTCAGGATACTCATCTACTTCACCATCCATGATGGCGTTGAAACCCTTGATGGTATCATCAATGCTAACGAACACCCCTTTCAAACCAGTGAACTGTTCAGCAACGTGGAAAGGCTGAGATAAGAAACGTTGTACTTTACGCGCACGCTGTACAGTCATTTTATCTTCGTCGCTTAATTCATCCATACCAAGAATTGCAATAATATCTTGAAGTTCCTTGTAACGCTGAAGAATTAATTTAACACGGTTAGCAGTATCGTAATGCGCATCACCTACAATAGCAGGAGTTAAGATACGAGAAGTAGAATCCAATGGATCCACCGCAGGATAGATACCTAAGTCGGCAATCTTACGGCTTAATACGGTAGTAGCATCTAAGTGTGCAAAAGTAGTTGCAGGAGCTGGGTCAGTTAAGTCATCCGCAGGTACGTAAACCGCCTGTACAGAAGTGATAGAACCATTCTTGGTTGAAGTAATACGCTCTTGCATCAATCCCATTTCAGTAGCAAGGGTTGGTTGGTAACCTACCGCTGAAGGCATACGACCTAACAAGGCAGATACCTCAGAACCAGCTTGAGTGAAACGGAAGATATTATCTACGAAGAACAAAATGTCCTTACCTTTTCCAGTACCATCTCCATCACGGAAATATTCCGCAATAGTTAAACCACTCAAGGCAACACGAGCACGTGCACCTGGAGGTTCGTTCATTTGACCAAATACGAAAGTAGCTTTAGAGTCTTTCAATCCTTCCATATCTACTTTAGATAAATCCCATCCACCTTCTTCCATGCTGTGTTTGAAAGCATCACCATATTTCATGATACCTGCTTCAATCATTTCTCTCAACAAGTCGTTACCCTCACGAGTACGCTCACCCACACCAGCAAATACAGAAAGACCACCGTGACCTTTCGCAATATTGTTGATCAATTCTTGAATCAATACGGTTTTACCTACACCCGCACCACCAAACAAACCAATTTTACCACCTTTTGCATAAGGCTCAATCAAATCGATTACTTTAATACCAGTGAACAGAATTTCTGTAGCAGTACTTAAGTTTTCGAATAATGGTGGCTTATTATGAATAGGTCTGCCGTTTACTTTGCTTAATTGAGGAAGACCGTCAATAGCGTCTCCAGTTACGTTAAACAAACGACCGTTGATACCTTCACCCACAGGCATTGCAATTGGAATACCAGTATCTACTACTGCCATACCTCTTACTAAACCTTCTGTACCGTCCATCGCAATGGTACGTACACTGTCTTCACCTAAGTGCTGCTGCACTTCTAGTACCAGCTTGTCGCCGTTTTCTTTGGTTATCTCTAAAGCATTGTAGATTTCAGGCAATGTGCTGTCCTGAAAATGAACGTCTACAACCGCACCAATAATTTGTTTAATCTTCCCTGTTGTTGCCATAAATGGTTGATTTGGCCGCAAAGGTAAGGGTAAGGAGCAAAAAAAAGCGAATAGAGAAAAGAGGGATTGGGCCACCGGAACCAGTTTCAAAATATTCCAAGCGCCGCTGAGGGTGGCGGTGTTTAGAATGGCGGGTACAATGGCGCCAGATGCCTGTTTAAACAGCTGTCCAGGAACTTTTCCGGCCATAGCAGCCAGTTCTTTTTCCTGTTCGGCTACCTGCCCTTTTAGTTGGTCCATGGCATGGAGCAAGTCGGCATGGTTCTTTATAGGATGAGGAGTATAACGGGGCATTATTTGAATAAATTTTTAATGAGGGCATTCACCACTGCAGCAGCCAATTTTTTGCGGAATAAAACCACTATTAATAAGAGGCCAAGAAAAAATGCGGCCACATAACCAAACCCTTTCACTAAGCTACCAGTGAGATCGGTCAAATAATAGGCGGCCATAATCCCCCCAAAAACCAACACAAAAGCAAAAATGATAGCTACTAACATGAGCACTACCACCGAAGCCATTTTGTGACTGACTTGTTGGGTTACTTGCATTTTAGCCAGAAGAATTCTATTGGCTATATAATCTTCCAATTCCTTCTTGGCGTTTCCAAAAAAATCCTCCGATTCAGACATACAATAAATTTAACGTGCAGGCATAAAAGTTTATGCTTCGGCAATTTTTTGTTCTAATTCTTTCACTAAGTTTTTAGCCTTAGCCAATAAATCTTCTACGCCCTCTTTAACATGACCATACCCCTCTTGGGCTTCTTCTTTTAAATGGTCTGCCTCCACATTTAAGCTGGCCAATAATTCTTTGCCCTTATCGGTGTTTAAGTAAAGTGCTAAAGCAGTACCTGCAAGCGCACCGAGCAACAAACCTGAAATGAATTTACTGTTCTCGCTCATAAATAATACATTTGATACAAGTTACGAAAAATGCAGCAAGAACATAAAATAAACCGTTATATCTTTCTGGGAGTCATTTTGATTTTTGCAGGTTTCTTGTTTTATACCCTGCAACAGTTTTTCACTGCATTTTTAGCAGCAGTATTGTTTTATGTACTCAGCAAATCATCGGTAGAAACTTTAGTAAAGAAAAAAAACTGGAGCAAATCGGCCGCAGCAGCATTGGTAATTGTTGTTTCCTTTTTTATTATCCTTTTACCCTTTTCGTTATTGGCGGGAATGCTCTATAATAAAGCATTGTTAATAGCAGGAAACACCGATGCATTTTTAGCACCATTAAAAGAGTTAGATAAAAAATTACAAGCCGATTATCATTTTCAATTATTGTCCGAGAAAAACTTGAACGGACTTGAAGGATACTTCACCAATTTCATCAGCAATTTATTAAGTCAAGGATTGAATTTATTGAGCTCAATAGGCATGATGTATTTTATTTTATTCTTCATGATCACCAACTTAAATAGAATGGAAGCAGCTATTGTTTTTTACTTGCCATTTAAGCGAGAAAAAATTATGTTGTTCGCCAATGAGTTGCATGCACAAACGGTAAGTAATGCAGTAGGTGTTCCGTTGATTGCTATTATACAAGGAGGATTGGCATGGGTATATTTTTTATGGGTAGATTTAAGCCAACCCGGATTCTGGGCCGTACTCACAGGTTTATCCTCCATCATACCCATTGTAGGTGCGGGATTAATATGGGTGCCTATTAGCATTTATTTAATGGCCAATGTAGGCATAGCAGAAGGGCTTGGCCTTATTGCCTGGGGCTCATTGTTAATGGGTGTTATGGACAATGTAGTCCGATTTGTACTCGCAAAAAAAATGGCCGATGTGCATCCCTTGGTAACGCTATTGGGCGTAATCATGGGATTAAAATATTTTGGTATCACGGGCTTAATCTTTGGCCCACTGTTGATTTCTTATTTCTTAATACTACTGAAAATTTACTACCAAGAATTTCAGCATACCCCAACGGTACTGAAGAAAAAACGCGTGATTAAAACGCAGTTTAAATTACCTTTTTTGAAGTAAGGATTTTTTTGTTGTTGGCTTTGTCTACAGCAAAGATGTATAAATAAATCCAGCTGCTACAGCTCCAAGAATTGGCCCAACAATGGGAACCCAAGCATATCCCCAATCGGAAGACGACTTATTGGTCATCGGCAAAATAAAATGCATAATGCGCGGGCCCAGGTCACGAGCAGGGTTGATGGCATATCCCGTGGGCCCGCCAAAACTCAAGCCAATGGCGAGTACCACTAATGCCACAGGCAAAGCATCTAAGGAACCCAAACTGCTACTGGCTTTCGTAATAAATAACACCGCCAACATAAAAATAAAAGTGGCCAAAAATTCGGTCATAAAATTTTGAATCGGATTGCGAATAGCAGGATCGGTGCAAAAGCAAGCACGTTGTGTAAGCCCATCAGCGGTAGCATTAAAATGGTCTTTGTAAATCATGAATACAATTAACTGACCCAACATAGCCCCTAATAGTTGTGCCAATAAATATTGTGGAACCAATGCCCAATCAAATTTTCCTAATGAAGCCAAACCAATGGTAACTGCAGAATTGAGGTGCGCACCACTTGCAGCGCCTGCAATGTAAACGGCCATGAACACGGCCATGCTCCAACCAAATGTAATGGCAATTAAACCACCATTATGGCCCTTCGTTTTGTGTAAGACCACATTGGCCACTACCCCATTACCAAATGCAATGATGAATGCAGTACCCAATAATTCAGCAATAAAAGGAGTCATAAAAAATATTTAATGAATGATGTATTGTTGTGCTAATTGAATGAATGAATTCAGCTGTGCATCTCTTTGCTCGTTAGTCCAATGTAATTCTTTTTGTAAAATATTGGCAACGGCAGGGGCTAATTTAATAGCGGCTCTGGCATCTAGGAAGAGCAGCCTGTTGCGGCGCGCTAGAAAATCTTCCACGGTTCGTACGTATTTGCAGCGCGCCGCAACAACCACGTCAACAACCCGAATAGCGTAAGTAATATGATAAAAAGCGGCAAATTCATGATCCAAATAATTTCCCAACAATGGTTCATCTAAAGTCAATTGCGCCGCTAATTCTCTAGCAGCACCTAAATCACCAATGGGCAAATCTTTAGTGATGCATTTTCGTTCAATCGTGCGAGCTGCCGATTTTTTATCCAGCTTCGCGGAAGCCTTTCCGCCCTCTAGCTTAGCCACAAACACCGCATTGTTCACAGCATCTTCGGCCATCTTGCGATAGGTGGTCCATTTGCCCCCAGTGATGGTAACCATTCTACTAGGCGACACCACCAACGTATGATCGCGCGACAATAAAGAAGAAATATTGGAACCCGCATTCGCAGAACGAACCAACGGACGAAGCCCCACAAAAACACTGAGCACATCATCTTTCGTGATGGCCGCATTTGTGTATCTATTAAAATGCTCTAACACAAAATGAATCTCTTCTGCAAGTGGCAAGGGTTCTAAGTCAATATGATCTACATGAGAATCGGTAGTACCTATTACTACTTTACCCTGCCAAGGCACAGCAAAGAGTACCCGGCCATCATCGGTTTTGGGAATCATCATGGCATTACCCCCTCTGAAAAATTTAGGACTTACTACCAAATGAATACCCTGCGAAGGATATACTAATGTGTCCGCATGCGGATCATCCATTTGCAAAACAGCATCAGTGAAAACGCCCGTTGCGTTAATGACCGATTTACAAGCAACGGTTCTTCGTTTCGGTTGTGACGCGGCAGCAATAGCCGCCTCGGCCTCGCCGCCCGCGGCCGCCTCAGAACCCGCACCCACAGCGGCCCCCAGCGTATCCTCCAGTTCCACCGCAACAATAACGCCATTCTCTTTTATAAAGCCAACTGCTTTAGTGTAATTCAAAACAGTAGCACCATAACGCTCCGCAGTGTTTGCTAATTCAATACAGAGTTCCGCATCATTAAACTGACCATCATAATATAGAATCCCCCCCGCAACTTTTTTAGGATTGATATTGGGTAATAATTCCAATGTTTTTTTGCGCGATAGTAAACGGGTTTTACCCAATGATAATTTACCCGACAAAACATCGTAGAGCATTAAACCTGCACTATAATACAATTTTTCCCAAAGGCTAAACACCGGTACCACAAAGGGTTGCGTGCTCGTCATGAGCGGCGCATTTTTGAGTAACCTACCGCGCTCGGCTAACGCCTCGCGCACCAATTTAATATTCCCCTGTGCCAGGTACCGCACACCACCATGCACCAATTTAGTGGAGCGGCTAGAAGTGCCTTTACCAAAATCATGCTGCTCAATAAGTAAAGTCTTGTACCCGCGCGAAGCCGCATCCACCGCGGAACCCAGGCCAGTAGCACCACCGCCGATGATTACAATATCATATTCTTGATTCAGTTCAGCCATCTATTTAGAAATAAGTATTTACTGCAAATTCAAATTGATTGATGAATATATTTTTGAAAGGATAAATATTATTCTGCTCATAAAATACAAGCATGGCTTTCTTATATTCAATTGCATCAACAGTTCTAAATGATATCGGACAATACTGATTATTCATCAATATTGCATTACTAATAATTCTTGCCGCTCTTTTATTTCCGTCGGCGAAAGGCTGTATATAAGAAATTAACACAAGTGCTAATAAAGCTTTCTCGAATACATTTTTCTTGTCATTAATCAATGAACACATTAATGTCAATGCTTCCTTAATTTGAAATTCATTATCCAGCGGCGTGTAATTCGTTCCTGTGATACCCACTCTTCCACTTCTAATATTTCTTTTAATTGCCAACTCTTTCACCAAAATACTATGAATATCTTCAATGGCAGAAACACCGATAGGGTCAATATAATTGGGGTGTTCAATGATAAAATCTAAAGCCGCTTTATGATTCAGCAACATGGTCGCTTCATCTTTTGTTTTACCTGAAGCAGTCTCTTTATCTTTCAATAATCGCTCCGTCTCTAATAATGAATAGGTATTCCCTTCAATTTGCGAAGACTTCCAACTCAAATCGATGGCTAACCTTTCCAACTCTTTGCTATACTCCGTTTCAGATAATTTTGATGTATTAAAAGCAAACTTTTTTTGTAAGTTGTCTAAATGATCTAGTTCGGCTTTTGTAAAGATTGAAACCTTGTAAAGCGTTTGACTAATTAACTCAATATTGAACCTCTCCAAAATTTTCCGATCATCAATCTCTTTTTCAAAATATTGTTCAAGAAGAATTGGCCGAATAATATTGTAAGCATTACTGATTTCATATCTCCTGCTTTTCAATTCGCCAATGGGATCAATCAATCCTTCAGTCACTAAGTCCTGCAACTTCCTACGCAGGGTAACTATACTCATGTCTAGCTTTAATCCTTCCAAAATTTCCTGAGAAGTACAACGAGGATGTTGCTGAATAAATTCAACGATCTCTACTTTTTTATTTTCAGATTTTTTAGGCATGATTATTTATCAATCATAAATATATGATTTATCAATCAAAAAAGCGCGCAAATGATTGAAATCAGCAAATTAATTGATTGATAAAACTGATAACCCCTTTTAAAATAAATCCCCAGGATTTAATTGCAAAAATTCGTGAACAGGAATCCCCTTCTCACCCACTAGAATCATTTTTTTAGGGCCGTACATTTTTTTAAAAGCTTCCAAACCACGTAATTCAGCTACTCCATTACTTTTCACTTCAACCGCAATCAATTCATTATTTTTTTCTAAAATAAAATCTACTTCTAGTATATTTTCTCGCCAATAATATAAATTCATATTCATCGAGAGAGAACTGTTTAGTAGATGAGCTCCAACCGCTGATTCAACCATTCTACCACAAGCAGCTTTATCAGACAAAGCCTGTTTTTTATGTTGACCCATTTGCGCACTCATCAATGCAGTATTATGCACTTGAAACTTAGGACTGGAGGATCTTTTACGGATCACATCTCCTGCAAACTTTTCAATCCCACCTAATAAACCAGCAGTATTTAAGAGTGTTAAATAATGGCTTAAAGTAGTAGTGTTTCCTGCATCTTGTAACTGACCAATCATTTTAGTATACGATAAAATTTGACCAGAATACAAACAACCCAATTCGAATAGCTGCTTCATTAATGCAGGTTTATCAATACGAGTAAGCATTAAAATATCACGCGAAATACTAGATTCAATAATAGAATGAAGCATATATTCTTTCCAACGATTTTCTTCATGAATGAATGCAGCACTACCAGGATAACCACCAAACCAAATAAAATCATCCAATGAAAAATTGAAGGCTGCTTGCATTTCTGAAAAGTTCCAATGCCCCATGTAGATTACTTCAAATCTACCAGCTAAAGATTCTGTTAATCCCTGTTGAATCAATAATCTAGAGGAGCCCAATAAAACCAATTTAATATTCAATCCCGTTCTAGTGTCTTCATCCCACATTAATTTAACTGTCTCACTCCATTGATCAATTTTTTGAATTTCATCAATAATCAAAACAAACTCAAGCGCGGTTTCCTGCTTCAGTTTTATTCTTGCATATTCCCATTGCTGTTGCAACCAAACACTATTTCCAAGCGCCACCGAATCGGCAGAAACGAATAAGTGAGCCACTTTTAAATTAGCAGCAACTTGGTTCACCATGGTGGTTTTACCTACCTGACGGGGTCCTGTAATCACCTGAATGAATCGCCGAGGCTCTTGAAGTCTATTCGTAAGTGTTTGATAATGAACTCTTTGAAACATAATTTAAATTTTACTCAATACATTGAGTAAAAATACTCAATATTCTGAGTAAATCCAAATTCTAATAACTCATAGCCGCCCCCACTGCTTTAGCCCAACCCGCCGCAAGGGAATCCCGATCAACCAAAGCCATTTCAGGGGAGAACACCCGATCCTTTTCCCAAATGCTTTGAATTTCGGAAACAGAGCTCCAAAAACCAACCGCTAAACCTGCCAAATACGCAGCACCCAATGCAGTCGTTTCCACTGTGGTAGGACGCACCACCGAAGTTTGCAATAAATCTGCTTGAAATTGCATGAGCATATTGTTCACGGTAGCACCACCATCTACGCGCAATTCTTTAATTGAAATACCCGAATCGGCTTCCATTGCTTTTAATACATCCATGGTTTGAAACGCAATACTTTCAACCGCAGCACGCGCAATATGCGCACTAGTAGTACCACGAGTAATGCCCACAATGGTACCACGCGCATGTTGATTCCAATAAGGCGCACCCAAACCAGCAAAAGCAGGAACCACATAAACGCCATCGGCCGAAGACACTTGCCCAGCAAGGGTTTCAATCTCTGCAGAAGTACGAATAATTTTCAATCCATCACGCAACCATTGCACTACCGCACCCGCAATAAACACCGAACCTTCGAGCGCATAATGCGTAACCCCATTCACTTGCCAAGCAATAGTCGTAAGCAATTGATTGGTAGAAGCCACTGGTTTTTCGCCCGTATTCATCAACATAAAACAACCCGTACCATACGTGTTTTTCACCATGCCAGGCTGTGTACATTGTTGCCCAAACAAAGCAGCTTGTTGATCGCCCGCAATACCAGCAATAGGTACCGGATGCGAAGTCAAAATACTTTGAGTAGTGCCATAAATTTCACTGGAACTTTTTACCAGAGGGAGCATAGCCGCAGGGATACCAAAGAGTTCGAGTAAGTCTTGATCCCACTGTAATGAATGAATATTATAGAGCATGGTGCGAGAAGCATTCGAGACATCGGTTACATGCACTTGCCCATTTGTTAATTTCCAAACCAACCAAGTATCAATCGTGCCCATTAATAACTCCCCATTTTCAGCACGCTCGCGCGCACCAGCAATATTGTCTAACATCCATTTCACTTTGGTTGCAGAAAAATAAGCGTCAACAATTAATCCTGTTTTTTCTTGAATCGGTTTTGCATGACCCGCTGCTTTTAATTGATCACAATAATCAGCCGTTCTACGGTCTTGCCAAACAATGGCATTGTACACCGGAATGCCTGTTTTTTTATCCCATACAACAGTGGTTTCGCGTTGATTGGTAATGCCAATTGCAGCAATATTTTGAATGCTCAAACCCGCTTTGGTAATGGCTTCAGCGGCAACACCAATTTGTGTACTCCAAATTTCATTGGCATCGTGCTCTACCCAACCGGGCTGCGGAAATATTTGGGTGAATTCTTTTTGCGCAGTAGAAAAAATAGCGCCTGCTTTATCAAATACAATGGCCCTACTACTGGTAGTACCCTGATCAAAAGTTAGAATATATTGTTGCATGGTAAGCTTTGCAACAAGATACAGAAATTAGCGTCAAGCGCAATCAGCGAAAAATGAAACGCCCTATTTTGATCTTAACCAAGGCGTCGGATTTTGCGCTACACTTTTATCGTTCATGATCATGAATAAAATGCCGCCTTCGCCATCAATAGAAGTTCCAGACTTTCCAAGCACGGTACCCGCTTTCACTTTTTGATCACGCGAAACAGCAACCGTTGATAAATTTTTATAGCCCGTAAAATATTTACCATGCTTAACAAGCACAATATTTTCATCGGCCACTTCACCCGCATACACTACTTCTCCATCGGCCACACAACGAACCGCAGATCCAATAGGCACGGCTATTTCCAATCCATCCGACTTTTGCATCAACTTGGTGCCCGCATAACTTTGCGTTCCAAATCCCACCGTAACAATACCATTGCTCACCGGCCAAGGCAAACGACCACGGTTGTTCTCAAAATTGATAGACATTTCCATGCCCTCAGGAGTAGATTCTAAAGGAGAATAAGTACGGTCCTTTGAAGCAGAAGCAACACCAGTAAGAGGTTCATTCAAAGTGGGTTTGGGGGGATTTTTACCGGCACCATTCGCAATCACTTTGTTAGAGGTAGAAGCCGTTACAGACTTAGTTCCATTAGCAGTACCTGATTTTGCTGCTGCATCTTGAGCCGCTTTTAATTTACGCGCATCTTCCAATGCTTTCAAGCGCTTTGCTTCGTCGCGTTTTTTTGCTTCTTCAATTTCTCTTCTAATGACGGCATTAATGGCAACCGCTACTTTCTGACGCTGTTTCTCTTTATCGCGAATTTGTTTGTTCAACTCTTTTTCTTTCCCCTTTAATTGGGCCACCACTTTGTCCTGTTCTTTTCGATCGTCTTGTAAATCGATGAGTTGCTTGTTCTGCACTTCAAGTGTACTCAAACGCTCTTTCTTGTTATTGCTTAAAACACCAATTTTTTCTTTTAAGAGTTGCTCACTTTTTACAATCGTATTGGCCTGTGTTTCCCTGTTTTGGCGATAGCTTTTTAAATAAGCCATGCGCTTCATGGCATCGTTAAAACTACCCGCAGAAAACAAGAAATTGAGGTAAGCATAACTGCTTCTGTTTTTGTATGCAAAAACAATACTCTTTGCATATTTTACTTTTAGGGTATCCAGCTCTTTGCGCAAACGATAAATATCTCTTTCGTTTAAATAGATGGTTTCGTCTAATTGTTTTACTTCTCTGTTGATGCTTTTCACTAACGATTCACGCGCATTTATTTTTCGTTTAATAATGGCGAGTTGCTTCACCGAAGTCTTGGTATTTTTCTGGGTTTCGCGGTAGAGTTTATTCAACTCAGCCAATTCTTTTTCAATGCTTTGTTTTTGTTTTTGTAAATCTTCCCTGTTTTGCGCATTGGCTACCAAGCCACCTACTAGCAGCACAAAGAACAGAACAAAGACTTTTTTAAACATATTGAACAATTAAACAAAAATTAATACTAGGGTTACATCACTATTTCAATTAACAACTTTCAAATAACGTTAAAAGCTAGCGTAAATTACTTGCGTTTGTAATTTTTAGGCACTTCAAACCTATATTTTAACGGTTCGTTTAGGCTGAACTCTTTAAATTCTAGGTTGATATCGAGCTTACTCTTCTCGGCCACCACAATTTTTCTTTGGGTAGCAAACAGGTAAGTGCCCATGGGTTGATAGTTGCTAAAACTGATGGCACAGGTTCTATTGCGCTGAATATCCACGTCATCAAGTTTACTGTGCATCACCCTAAAATCTTCTGTAGACAAGGAAATTAAGTGTTTAAAAATATCGCCCACCATTAACACCGATAAACTTTGCGGACCATCGCGGTACGAAACAATATTATTGGTAACAAAAACCGGATTCCCAATCAAGAGGTCTTGCAACGTATAGAAATCAAAAGGAATTTGAGTAGCTTCTTTTAAATAATCAATGGTGCGGTACTGCACATATTTATCGCCCACTTTTTTCACCAAAACCACCGAGTCTTTCGAAATCTTCACTTGCATTCCCTCGGCAGAAATACCCAAGAACGATCCCCTGATCCTAATATAAATCAAAGAATCTTTTACAATGCTTAAATAGCCCGTATAATTTTCGCTGTTCTCTGCGCTCTCGTAATCAATCTTAATTTTAGCGTTGAAAGTTTTAAAATCGATGGTGTTGGTGAGCACTTTCATCATGATGCCGCGCACAATGCTGGCGGAGTCAACCTTTGGCGTCTCGGTGATTACAACGGTTTGGGTAGTGTCTTTTTTGTCGATGGCTTGTTCTATTGTGGCTACTTTCTTAACTGTTTTGCAGCTGGCGAAAATGGCAATTAACAATAGTATCTTAAATATTTTCATTTGTTTAGTTTTGCGAGGTGGGATTTGGTAATCTTCGTTAGCTGATTTTTTTTCAAAAAATCAAATGCCTCATCTTACCAAATCCCACCATCCTATAATCTCATCAAATCAATTAATCAAATTCAAATGCCTCATTTTCCCCTCCCGCACATAATAATCTCATCAAATCGGCATAGTTAAGCCACAAATCATGCCAAAGGCATAATCATTGGTTTATAATGCGGCGCGAAGATAACCAAAATCACAAGGATTGAGGGGATGAATCGGTAAAAGTACAAAGTAAAGAATACCTAATTAAGGGTAGGCTTTGTGAAGTCAAAATCAGTAAATTCATCATCAAAATGACCAATAATCAACAAAATATCATCAGAAAATTACAATGGATTATCTATCCGATCGTGGTCATCATGGTTGTTGAGTTTTTTATCAAATTCTTCAACTACGCACCTTTTGAAGCCAGTGATAATGGCAATACAGCGTTTGAGTATATTGAAACAGGCATCATGGTGTTGGTTTTGGTAACAGTATCAATAGGCGTATTGGGTTTGATTCAACAGTTTTTTACCAAAGAGCTTCCTAGAAGCATTCATGCAAAAGATGCAAGCGCTGCAAAGCAACTGATAAAAATTGATACTCCTCAACAGGTGGGAGCGCAACTCTTATTGTTTGCTGTAGCCATCGGTTTTTCTGTATTACTCAATATCATACTTTTCAAACCCGATTTCATTTTTGAACCAGCACAAATCAAGGCATTTAAGCTTATTGAAAAAGTAGTTTTCGGCTTCTTCTATATCATTGCACACTTCTTAATAATCGTTTTCGGCCAGCGCTTATTCAAAGGCATGCCACCCATATTTATCGCTACAGAGAAAGGGTTTTGTTACGAGCCCACCGGCATTAGTACAGGTTGGATACTTTGGGAGGATATTGCCGAAGTAGCTGAAAGTACTGTCTTGTCTGGCTCGGGTATTAACAATGGACCAGTTTTAATGCCAGTCATAGGAATTAAATTAAAAAATCCCGAGACATATAACAATGCATCTTATGCGCCCTTACTCAAATATGTAGTGGAATTCGGCCAAAAATTCCACAATTACCAAACAGAAGGAGTCGGCGATATACTACTCCGCCCATCGGATTTTGGAGATCAATACAATCAAGTGGTAGCCCTATTTAAATCAAAGGTCAAAAGTTAAAGCTGCTCCTGCGTTAAACCTTATTTTCCGTATTTGCTTACCAAATGCTTCCTATATTCTTTTTTTTCATCAAAGTTCTTGGGCAGTTTTACTATGGCAGACAAACTTTTTACAAGAGGGCTATTCTCTTTGGCATTGTAAGATTCAGTCAATTTTGAGAGGTTGGTATTCTTGTTTTTTGCGCCCATAGTAAGCATTTATAGCAGTAAATTAAATTATTTATACATAACAAAAAGCATCAAGGCTTTTGCAGCACTAGGAAACAAAGAATACAGCTATTATAAAGTTGGAAGTTAATTAGAAAATCTATTGATAGTCAATAGTGCTAGAATATTTAAAAACGAGGCTAAATTGTCAATGAATTTGGGGGTACGTGTTAGAGTAAGATATTGTTGAGCAAATTTAAAAACGAGGCATTTAATTTTTGTGAAACAAAAATTAGCTAACGAGTTTTTGAATTTGCTAAATAATAGGATACTTAACTTTTGCCAGTGCTCCCAAACCCCCCACTGCCTCTTTCAGATTCATTCAATTCACTAACTGGCACCCATTGAACCACTTCCACTTTCTGCAACACCATTTGCGCAATTCGATCGCCGGGATTTATCGTCTGCGGCTCGTTAGATAAATTAATGAGTATCACTTTAATTTCTCCGCGGTAGTCGGCATCAATGGTACCTGGGCTGTTTAAACAAGTAATGCCCTGCTTTATGGCGAGTCCGCTGCGGGGACGGATTTGTATTTCATAACCCAAGGGTATTTCTACAAATAAACCCGTGGGTACTAATCCCCGCTCAGAGGGTTGCAGCACAGTTGGCTCGGTCATAAAAGCACGTATATCCATGCCCGATGATCCTAGGGTTGCATAAGAGGGCAATTCATTATTCGATTGATTTACAATTTTTATAGAAAGCGTACTCATAAAGTAAAATTATTCATGAACGTATTAAATGAATCTCGATCAAAAAAAATCATCTCCTATGGTTGAATCAATCGCAACAAATCTTTTGCAGCCGACACACAGGTAGTGAGTTTGCCACTGAACAAACTATAAATACCATTGCCATGCTGTATGGTAAGCGTTGGTCTTGCATCATCAATTTCCTGCTGTGGCAATACAATTCTGGTGGTAATCCAAGAATCAATTAATTCCATATCGGCCAACAACGGAAAAAATTGTTTGGACTGTTCAATAATATCCAAATCAGGGAATCCTTTAATGGGCATCCAAGGAATATTTTTATCGCCCACATGTGTTTCTAAAACAGAATGCTTAACATGGTATAAAATAAATTGATCGGGGCTAATCCCTTTGGGCATTAAGGAACAAAATGGTCCATCCATAATAGTGATACCAAATGAATCTAATTTTTTAGAAGTGTTCAGAATTGGCAATAAACAAAGTTGGTATTTAGCTGGAATGGGCTCCTGCTCGAGCAATTGAGCCGTTTCTGAAATGCTTGCATAAGTAGCGTTCACAATGGTATCGCAAACAATGGTTTGTCCACTAGAGAGTTTTACCATCTTCTCTGTTCCTGCATGCTGAATGCTTACTGGCTGCACATTTCTTAATACCGTAATATTTTTGTTTACCGCAACACGGTAAATGACTTGCTTCTTTAAAATATTGTAATCAAAAATGGGTTCATACGTAAGCCAACATTGCTCTACCATTTCTTTTCGTAAGATGGTTTCAGCTGGGTAAGCTTCTTCTAAATGCAAACCAAGGTTATCACAAAACGCATGAAATTGATTGGCATTAATATGGGAGCCTTCCTTAGCAATGGCATAGAATTTTTTGAAAGAAGTAAAAATAGAGTCGTTGTAAAAATCTTTGAACGTATCCAACCCTTCCAAAGATTCTAAGCAAGTGTCTTTACTCCTCGGATAATGATAACCGTAATGAATTCTATTTTGATTAACCAAGCTGGCGCCCAGCATAATGTCTTGCTCTTTTTCAACCACTACTACTTTAATACCTGCTTCTCCTAAAACGATTGCTGCAGTTAATCCAAACACCCCACCTCCTATTATCAAAACCTGTTGCTTAGTTTCCAAAATACTGCCCTCCATTAACGTGAACTACTTGTCCGGTCATTTGTTTTTGTGAAAATAAAAAATAGATGGCTTCTGCACAATCACTGGCAGTGGTCAATTTATTTAGAATGGTTTGCTTTAAATGTTTTGCCCTAAAATCGGCAGTCATTCCTTTATCAACGGGTGTATCTTTTACTAAACCCGGCGCAATGGCATTCACGCGAATTTTTTTCTCAGCCAATTCATTGGCCAATGTTCTGGTCATCCCTATCACAGCCGATTTTGCAATGGCATAGGAGGGATCGTAGCTGCCTTTTTGCGCGGCTATTGAAGAGATAAATACAATCGCTCCATTTTTCTTCAGCTTTTTTTGAAGGGATTGCACAACAAACAAAGGACCGGTTACATGCATATTCATCATCTGCTGGTGGTGCGCCAAAGAAGTATCCGCTAAGTTGGTACTCGGCTTTAATCCCGCACAAAAAACAATCCCCGATAAAGCAGGTAATTTTTTAGTTAAGCCAACAATGGAATCTTGGTTATTCAAATCCAAATAAAACAAGTCGGATGATGCAGCTTTGCGCTGTTGCATTTTACTGGTTGTTCCAATACAATGGAAACCTTGCTCCCTAAAAAAACGAGCAGTTGCATTACCAATCGCCCCATTTATTCCAACAATTAAAACAGTATCCATTTGACCAAAATTAGCATTTTAAGGAATATCCTTACTTTTGAACAATACAAGTAAATGAAAAAAGCGGGGTATATTCATTTAATCAAGCGCAAATCGGGTATTTTCCTGAATTTTTTCAATCTGGGCTTCATACAAATCTCGAATATTGCGGTTCAATTACTGCTGTTCCCCATTATTTTACGCATTATTGGCATCGAATCTTTTGGATTGGTAACAGTCATCAATGCTTATTCACTCATGATGGGCGTTTTAGTCAATTATGGAACCAATCAATCGGGTATTAAAGATATTGCCCTCGTAAAAACCGATATCACCCAATTATCCAAACTGTTTTTTACCATCTATCAAACAAGAATCCTTTTATTCCTACTCAGTATACTGGTCATCCTTTTTCTTTATGCAATCGATTTACCCAATATCAAATACGTACTATTTGCCATCCCCATTATTCTAGCTGAAACCATTAACCCCATTTTTTTCTTTACCGGAATTGAAAAATTGACATTGTACAATACGGCCAACTTATTGGCCAAAATAAGTTCAGCCTGCATGATCATTTTTTTATTCAACCCAGCTGCTGGTGCTTGGTGGGTGAACTTCTATTTGGGCATGGGTAATTTAGTATTGTATGCCATTGTGCTATTGTATGCCATTCGTAAATATCAACTAGAGTGGCAACCGATTGCGAAAGATGGAATGAGAAAAATTTTAAAAGAGAATAGTTTCTTAATCAGCAACAATATTACCGTTCACTTACAACAGTCTTTTTTCTTATTCGTTTTACAAGGATTTAGTACGCCGTTGATATTGGGAGCCTATTCTATTCTCGATAAAATAATGGCATCGGTTCGCATGATGATTGTGGCTTTTACTTATGCCATCTACCCCAATGTAGCCATACAATACGAAGCCAATCAAAACAGTTGGATACAATATAAAAAACAAGTGAACCAATGGTTGGCGGTTTTTTTCTTGTTGTTTGCGGTAGGATTATTTTTTGGCAGTGAACTCATTGTGCAATTGCTTACTGGAACCAATAATGAATTAGCAGAAACTTATATTAAAACCGCAGCGCTGGTTCCTTTTTTCATGGCGTTGAATACATTGAATATGGTAGAGTTGCTCATTAAAAATCAATACAAGGGATTATTTTATTGTAGTGGGTTTTTATTATTGGTTGCACTCATAGTGGGCAGCTTATTCATCAAAAATATGCAGCCCATTCAGTTTGGATTATACACGCTACTCATCGAAATAGCTGCACTAGCTATTACCAGTTTTTACATCAAGAAAATAAGCTAAGCCATTCAATATGCAACCATCAGTAGCCATTGTTTTAGTTAATTGGAATAGTTATGCTGTTACACACGATTGCATTCAATCTTTATACGATGCCACTTATTCCAACTTCACCATTATAGTGGTAGACAATGGATCCACGGATGGCTCGGGAATTGCTTTAGAAAAGGAACATCCAACAGCAACCGTTTTGTACAATGAAAAAAATACCGGGTTTACTGGAGGAAATAATACAGGGTTAGCCTATGCCATTGAACAAGGGTTTGATCCCTTGGTGAACTATATGGAAGCAAATCCCAACACAGGTATTATACAACCAAGGATTCATTTTAATCACGACCGAACCTTGCTATGGGATGGGGGCTCCTATTTTTCAAAATGGCTGGGATACGCTTATACCAAGGGATACAACAAAAAACCAACCCAAGAATTTTTAACCATTAAAGAAGTAGATTGGATAACAGGCTGTGGTTTTCTTACCCGAAACGCAGTGTTAAAAGAGTCGGGGCTCTTGATTAAAAAAATGTTTATTTACAGCGAAGACGTAGACCTATCATTTAGAATAAAAGCATTGGGCTATGCATTGATTTATCATCCCGATTCGGTGATTTATCATATTGCGGGCATGTCTAACAAATCATTGGTAAAAGGCAAAGAAGGATATGTAACCCCCTTTGTTCACTACTTGAATATTCGCAATAAAATCTGGTTGCTAAAAAAATATACGAACTGGTACCATGCACCCACGGTAATACTCACCAGTATCGCTTACAATCTCAGCCTCATGGGTTATTTCATCGTGAGGGGCCGATTCAAAAAATTAAAAACGGCATTCAAAGCCATTAAAGACGGGCTCTCAGACTCCATATAACAGTGGGGCAACCGTAATCTGGAAATTTGTTTACCCGTTAAATAATCTACTTGGTTTTTTGTAACCAAAAAGAAGCGGGCGTGGTAGCTGCACTAATGCCCGGACAAGTTTTTTTCAAAGCATCGAAGTGTTGATTCTTCAACAGATTCAACGCCATTTTAACTTCAAAAGCATCATTGTAATACAGGTAGGCTTCTAATAAATATTGTTCATTCCAAAAACGCTTCATATTCACCAACCATTCTTGCAAATAATGATGGGGAGAGAAAATATCGTGAATGTGAATAATGACCCCTTTCTTAAGTATCGGCAATACATTTAAATATTCAAAAAGCACATCGTTGCCTGGGCGAATAATATGAGAGGAGTCAATAAATAAAAAGTCGCCCTCATTTAAAGATGCAAAAAAATCGAGCGGAACTTCTTCCACTTTGGTACGCATAATAGTTACTTCAGGAATGGTTTCCAACCAAGTAAATTCATAAGGCTCAATACAAGTAAGTTCGGTTACAAAGCCCTCCGCTTTATTTTTCTTAATGGCTTCCACTGCAATAAGGGTGCTAAAACCAGACCCAATTTCAATAATGCGCTTGGGCTTTAAGTTGCGAATAAACAAATAGTACATTTCGGCATCCCCATAACTAAATGCAGGGTTTTCATAAAAAAACTGGGGCAATTTCACATTCCCTTTAGCAGGAAATGCAGCCAATTCTTCTGTGTACTTTAACTCAGCCAAAAGGGCTAGTTGTTGGGGTACTTTAAAATCAATATGCAGCGACCGTTCTACGGTAGCATCAAAATTTTTATCGAATACAAAGCGAGGATCATAGTAATGGTCTCTAATAGGGAATACACCTAGTTGCTCAAAGCTTTTAATATGTAAGGGAAAATGCTCCACACCGTGGTGGCGCATTTTTTTAACCAAGGGTAAATAAATCCATGTTAGGGGCAACAAAAGGATATCGTATATTTTAAAAGCAAGCTTTTTCACAATTAACTTCATGCAACGGAATTTATACAAAACGGCGTAAAGATAGTCAGGATTGCAGCAACATTCCTTATTTTTGAGTATGCGAAGCGTCCATCAGAAGTCTCCATTTTTAATTGCTTTGGTAGCAGCCATCCTTTTATTGAGTGCTTGTACCAAGAATTTAACCGAGGTAACCACTGTTTACGAGAATGATTTTAATGATGGCAATCTAAAAGGTTTACAAATAGTTGGGTGGATCAGCAATTTTTCAACCGGTACATTTCCCGAAACGGCCAAACTCCTTAATTACCAAGGTTCAACTATGATTGGAAGGCTAAATAATAGCAGAGCAGAAGTTAAGGTAGACTCATTACCCGAACACGATGTGGTAAGGGTAGAGTTTGACCTTTATGTACATGAAACTTGGCAAAACGATGTATTCGTCATGCGTTTTGATGACCAATTTAGATTGATTACCGGATTTTCCACTGATAGCACAGTGAAACAAGCTTATCCCAATTGGGTGGGCAATGGTTCAATAGAATACCCAGCAGGTAACTTGGCACAGGAAATCTATTTGCCAAGCCCTTGCGGCAAAAATGTTGCAAGGGGAACCAATCGCTACAAAATGATTCACTCGATGGCCCATACACAAACCAGCTTCAAATTCGATGTAAGTGATGTGGGAGGTGCTTTGAATGATACCTGCAATAGAAGTTGGTCGGTAGACAATCTTAAAATTACAGTCCTAAATAATCAATAAGGAATCATGGGTTTGTTAAAGCTGTGGGTAAATCACCAAAAGGAAGATTCCTTTGTTAATCAATTGCGTAAAAAGCGATTTGCTTTATTGAAAGATCAAATAGAGCAATTGATTGCACAAAAAGGCCATATTAAGATATTAGACATTGGAGGCGAAACCGATTATTGGAAACATTTAGGATGGAAGAATGAGCATTGCACCATTTATTTATTAAACTTATCAAACGCACCAGGCCAAGCAGACGTACCCGGTTTTGTAAGGGTTACAGGCAGTGCATTGGAATTACCTTTTGAACCGGGGGATGTTGATTTAATTTTTTCCAACTCGGTTATAGAACATGTGGGCAGTTATGCCAATCAAAGTGTTTTTGCGAAAGAAGTAAGAAGAGTTTGCCACAAATATATTATTCAAACCCCTTCTTGGTGGTTTCCATTAGAGCCACATAGTTTGATTCCATTTTTTCAATATTTGCCCCATGCAATAAGGGCATTCTTAATCATGCGATTCAATATTAATTATTTTCCCAAAAAATCTACCTACCAAGAGGCATTAGCTGTTTCGCACTCTACATTAATGTTTACCCGTTCCCGATTTCAACAATTATTTCCAGAGGCAACACTTCATACTGAAACCCTGTTTGGAATTCCAAAGTCTTATACAGTGGTAAAAATGGATTAAGCCTTAACTTGTAGCAGCATGTTTGTATTTCCTATACTTTATATCAGTTTTTTCATTGCTACACTTAGAAGTCTTGCGGCCGATAAAGTGAAAGGGATCATGCTTTTTGTAGTATTTGCATTACCCATTTATACTACTACCCTTTCTGTAACGCATTTATATGGCTTCACCGAATGGATACCTTATTTGCAATCATTTAAAGAAATCACGATTGTTTTATTTTTAGGCTATTGTATTTTAAATATTCAACAAAAATTTAAATGGCAATGGATGGATAAAATAATGGCAGGCTTTGCCATTTATGCATTTTTATATGCGCTTTTACCCATTGGTTCCTATGGATTAACACAAAAGTTATTGGCATTTAAAAGCATTAGTTTTTTTCCGTTCATTTATTTTACCGGAAGGCTCATCAATTTTAAGAAGATCAATTTAAACGAGATCTTCAGCTTTATTGGTTTATTAACCATTGGAGCAGCATTGGTACTCGCCTATGAATTGGCAACCTATACCCATTTACAAACCCATACAGGTTATGCATTGTATAATCAACATTTTTACAATCAAGATCCCAGTGGTAATTATGGATTAACCTGGACTTTTGAAATTGAGAATGGCATGAAACGTTTTGCCAGTTTTTTTTCTACTCCTTTAGAGTTTTCAGCTGCCACATTGGTTGCTACAGCGGCATTGGCAGCATTAATTACGAATAACAACAATCAAATCAGGTTTACCCCTTTTACACAAATAGTATTAATTGGCACGGTAGCATCAATTGTATTTGCATTGTCTCGGGCTTCTTTTGCCAGTTATGGAATTATTGTGTACGTGTATGCATGGGTAACCGATAAAAAACTACTTATCAAAATTATTCATTGGGGTATCATAGGGGTTATAATATTGATTACACTATTCGCTATAGAAAATGATTTAATTGAATTTGTCATCAACACCATTACCTTCTCCAATGCATCAAGTGTAGGTCATATTATAGAATGGGTGAATGGTATTGAAGCAATAAGTAGGCAACCATTGGGCATGGGTTTGGGAGAGTCAGGAAGATTATCAGCCTTTGAAGGAGTGAATACAGGAGGAGAAAATCAATTCATTATTATTGGGGTGCAATTGGGTTTGGTGGGATTGGGACTGTACTTGGCGGCTTATATCCTCACCATAAAACATGCCATCAAAACCATTAAAACCCAAACAGGTAAAATTAGACGACTAGCGCTGTTTGTACTTTTAATAAAAATTGGATTATTTATACCCTTATTTACTGCCGAAGTAGAATCGTATATTTATATTAGTTACACTACTTGGTTTTTGACAGGTCTATTGTTTAACATGAAGGCACAAGTATTGAATAAGATTAATTAGTACTAATGGAATTATTGCACCAATGCCCTATTTGTAAAAGCGAACAGATTGTTCCTTTTTCAATGAAATACCAAGCGGGCTTTCCACATATATCAAGAACCCAATGTACACAATGCCAGGTGCAATTTGCTAACCCCATGGCCAATGAACAAGAGCTGATGGAATTCTATAGCAATTATTACAGCAAAGGAAATTTTGGCGCACTGGATTATAAAAAAAAGATCAAAGAAAAAATTAGCCAAATAAAAGCAACCCCATTAGAAAAAATAAAGTTGTCCAAACAATTGGTTTTACAATACCAACCAACCGGACAGTTTTTAGATATTGGTTTTGGTTTAGGGGAAGAATTGGTTTCGTTTGCACAATTGGGATTTAGCGTATATGGAACCGAGTACGATGCAGACTGCATTGCATTTATTGAACCTGAAATTGCAGGAGCCCAATTATTTAATGGAGACTTGTTGCAAGCAGGTTATCAAAACAATCAATTTAATATCATTAACCTGTATCATGTTATAGAACACTTGATACAACCCATTGAATATGTACAAGAGCTGCATCGAATTTTAACCCCAGGTGGCATAGTGATGATAGGCACACCCGATAGTGGAAGCTGGGCTTATAGTGTATTTAGAAAATTGAATTTGGTATTAGGCAGAATACCGCCGATTGTAGACGGCTTAGAACATACGGTGGTGTTTAATAAAAAAAATTTAAAACAATTGTTTGCTGACAATGGATTCAATATTATTGAACAAATGAACGAGCGAGTGAATGATGGATTTAATTCAATTTTTAAAAGCAACCTAAGCCTCAGAAAAAAAATTGTTCGCTATATTCAAACTTTTTTGCCCGTTAATCAAGTATTAATTGCGCAAAAAAAATAGGACTGAAACCTGGAATATGCAAAGAAAAACGATTGTAGGTGTAGATGTGAGAGATTTACAAATTTCTAAATCAGGAGTCAAAACCTATTTGGAAGAATTATGTAAAGAATTTGCAAAACCAGACGCATCCATTGAATTTGTTTTCATTCGAAATCGCATACCCGTTTACACAGGCAATAACCCATGGGGTAAATTATTAGAGCATATTCGGTTTCAATGGTGGAAGCAAATCATGCTCCCTTTGAAAGCTAAAATGAAAAGCTGCGATGTATTGTTCTGCACCGATTTTTTTGTGCCCGTTTTTAGTTGGGGGATTAAAACCGTCCCCGTATTTCACGACGCTTTTTTTTGGGAGTATCCTGCACATTACAATCAATACTGGAGAACTTTGTTTATTCAATTGGGATTGAGGGCAGCTAAAAAAGCAGCGTTCATTGTTACACCCACAATATATACGCAGGAGCAGATTGCGCGATACTCGGGGATTGCAAAGGAAAAAATTATTCCCATACACGAGGGCCCGAAAAGATTTGAGGGTCTGGGCACTGGTAATCCAGTAGGCAAACCCTATATTTTGCATATTGGTACTGCGGAAAAAAGAAAGAATCTACCCTTTTTAATCAAGGCTTTTCATGAGTTGATTCAATCTCGCGAGTTGTCGAACGCCGTCGATCAAAACAATACCGCGGCGGATATGATCCCCCCAAATCTTTGTCTGGTTTTGGCAGGTCAGTTTACCAATAAAAGCACCATTAACGATGCGCCTACAATAATGGCAACCATTGAAGCACTTGCATTAAAAGACCGTGTTATTTTAACCGGCTATTTACCCGATGAAGCCATACCAGCCTATTATACCCATGCAGCATGTTATGTATTTCCATCGTTGAACGAAGGATTTGGCATACCCATTTTAGAAGCATTTCAATATGGAACACCCGTATTAATTGCCAATAACAGTTGTTTACCCGAAGTGGCGGGTGATGCCGCATTGGCATTCGATCCAACTGATCAGGCCGCATTGGTGGCGCAACTCAAGAGGGTCCAAACGAATCAAAGCCTACGTGAAACCCTTATTGCCAAAGGCAAAGAGCGACTGCAGCAATTTACTTGGGAATCAGCCACCGCAGAACTAAAAGGCCTTTTTAAGTACAACAAAAAAGTATAATTTTGGTAAATGGCCACCCCATCAGAAAAACTAGCTAGTTCGCTAGAAATATTAAAAGGCTTACAAGATAAAAATATTGTAGCCATAAGAACAAGCCAATTAACGCGTACCCATCGGGAACGGCTGTTAAAAAATGGCTTCATCAAGGAAGTGCATTCCGGCTGGTATATTATTTCATCGCCTGACCAACAAGATGGAGATAGCACTTACTGGTACAGTTCTTATTGGAAATTTTGTGCAGAATACTTAAATCATAAATTCAAGAATCAGTGGTTCATTTCTGCTGAGCAATCATTGGTGATTCATGCTGGTAATTGGACCGTCCCAAAACAATTAATTATCAAGTCGGCGAAAGCAAATAATTTCAAGACCGATTTACCATTCGACACCTCTTTTTTTCAAATAAAATCTACCCTGCCTCAACAATCAGAGATTGTTGTTATAGATGGATTAAGGCTGATGAGTGTGTCGAGTGCGCTAGTTAATGCCGCACCCAACACTTTCACGCAAAATGCTACAGATGTTCGCACTGCACTATCTGTTATAAAATCATCTTCCGATATTTTAGCCATCCTATTAAACGGAGGGCATTCCATTGTTGCAGGTAGGCTAGCAGGTGCATTTAGAAATATTAAAAAAGATAAAATAGCGAATGACATCATAAAAACGATGAAAGACGCAGGATATGCTGTTCGCGAATCAGATCCTTTTAAAGATCAACTGCCTGTTTTATTCAATTCAAAAGATGTATCCCCTTATGCAAACAGAGTCAGGCTTATTTGGAGTGAATGCAGACAAATAATTATTAATCAATTTCCCAAAGCACCAGGTTTGCCAAAAAAGGTTGATGCTTATATAAAAGCGGTAAAAGAAATTTATGTAACAGATGCCTATCATTCATTGTCTATAGAAAGATACCAAGTTACACCAGCCTTGATAGAACGTGTTAGAAGCGGCAGCTGGAATGCTAAAAATAACGAAGCCGACCGCAAACAAAGGGATGCCATGGCAGCAAGGGGTTATTGGGATGCATTTCAAATTGTAGAAAAAAGTATACGCAAAGTATTGTCGGGGAAAAATGCTGGTAAAATATTGGATGATGACCACGGCGACTGGTACAGGGCACTATTTGGACCTAGCGTTGTATCAGGTTTATTAAAGCCTGCAGACTTAGCGGGCTATCGAAATAACCAGGTGTATATCAGCAATTCAATGCACGTGCCTTTGAGCAAAGAAGCCATCAGAGATGCCATGCCTGAATTAATGGAATTACTAGAACAAGAAACAGAAGCATCAGTGAGAGCCGTTTTAGGTCATTTTATTTTTGTGTTCATTCACCCTTATATGGATGGCAATGGAAGAATGGGCAGATTTATCATGAACCTGATGTTGGCATCGGGTGGTTATCCATGGACGGTGATTCCTGTTGAGAAAAGAAAACAATATATGCATGCATTAGAAGAAGCAAGTGTGAACTTGAATATATTGCCTTTTGCTAAATTCATCAGTCACTTAGTGAGTGAAAGCATGAAAGGGAAACCCGTTGCCAAAGTGTAGCGCAAACAAGAATTTAAATTCATAGTCTCGTTTCAAAATAGAATATTTGCAGTATCAAAACGAATCCTTCCATATCAAACAGATTTCCGGGTAATTGGAGTGCGCGCAATAAATTGATTACTTATTGCAGACTAGCAGTAATGTTTGTGCGTGGAATAGGGCACCGATTATTTTTTGGAAAAAGCGCAGGGTTGGTTTTGGTGGGCTGCAATGTATCGGTACGATACGCGCATCAATTGATGGCGGGCAAAGACCTGATCATTGAAGACAATGCAGAAATCAATTGTTTGAGCGAGCAAAATATTGTGCTGGGTAATAGAGTAACCATTGGCAAGCACGCCATCATTCGACCATCGAATATTTATGGGGGTGCAATTGGTGCAGGATTAAAAGTGGGGGACCATTCTAATATTGGTCCTTACTCTTATATTGGTTGTTCTGGAAAAATCACCATCGGCAATAATGTGATGATTTCACCGAGGGTGAGCATTTATGCGGAGAACCATGTATTTGATGATGCGAATATCCCCATGAAAGAGCAGGGCGTAACACAGTCTGCTGTTACCATTGAAGACGATTGTTGGATTGCAGCCAATAGCATTATTTTAGCAGGGGTCACTATTGGTAAGGGTTCAGTGATTGCTGCGGGATCGGTGGTTACTAAAAGCGTACCCCCTTATAGTGTGGTAGCTGGTATACCGGCCAAAGTAATTAAACAAAGGAACTAATGAATAAACAGAGGAAGTAATGAAGCTGCTGATTTTGCATAGTTCCTCCGACTTATATGGAGCCAGTAAAATATTGTTGACCAGTTTGTCCCTATTTAAAAAACACGGCCATGAAGCCATTGTAGTGTTGAGTGCAAAGGGCGAACTATCCGAACAATTGGCGCAAATGGATGTGCCCGTTATATATATGCCCTTGGGAATTATTCGCAGAAAGTATATGAACCCAAGGGGTTTGGTGAATCGAGTGCAAGCCACCCGCCAAGCCATCAAAGCCATTAAAGCAATTATTGTTGCCGAAAAAATTGAGCTGGTCTATTCTAACACTACAGCGGTATTGGCAGGGGCATTCGCGGCCAAGCAATTGGGCATCAAACATATTTGGCATGTGCACGAAATTATTCAGCGACCTTATTTTTTATTTAGGGGCTTGAGTTATTTGCTCAAAAATTACGCAGATAAAATTGTCGTGGTGTCTAAAGCGGTTCAGAATCATTGGTCAAAAAATATACCAATCAGCAAAATACTTTTGGTATATAATGGCATCGATTACAGCGAATATAAGTCGCCGGCCGCTGCGGCGGACGGGCCGCGCGATAGCGCCGAGCCGCAACAAACCGCGCAAAGCGAAAGCAGATTGCGGGGGAGCTCATTAAAACCCATCCCCATTTACAATTTGTGATGGTGGGTGATGCATTCCCGGGCAACGAGTATTTATACGGGAATATCAACCGTTTAAAAACGGAGCTGAACCTAGTAGAAGCCGTAAGCGACTTGGGTTATCAAACGGATATACCCGCTATCCTAGCGCAATTGGATATATTTGTGCTGCCTTCCATTTTACCAGACCCCTTTCCAACGGTGGTATTAGAAGCCATGGCCGCAGGCAAAGCCATTGTAGCAACCAACCATGGTGGTGCCACCGAAATGATTGAGTCGGGTAAAGAAGGATTATTAATACCATGGAACAATGCTAAAGCAGCCGCAGCAATAATGGAGCCCATTATTAACGATGCGGCCCAAAGAAAAGCCATGGGAATAGCTGCTGCAAAAAAAGTGCGCGCCGAATTCTCGCTAGAAGCCTTTGAAGAGCGGATCGTACAATTGTTGAGCAATGTATCGTAACATTGTTGGGCAGCCGATTTTAAAACGAATGTAATGGTCATTTCAATTATAGGTTCTAGAGGATATCCTTATGTGTACAGCGGTTATGAAACTTTTGTAAAAGAGTTGTCGGAACGATTGGTGAAGAAAGGCTATCGAGTAAGGGTCTACTGCCACAAAAATTTATTTCAAGAAAAACCCAAGCAAGTCAATGGCATTGAGCTGGTGTATATCCCCACCATCGAAACGAAATCCTTGAGCCAATTGATCCATTCCTTTTTATCAATGTGGCATGCCTGCACAACGGGATCCGATATTATTTTAGCCGTGAATGCAGCCAATGGCCCCTGGGGAATCATTTCCAAGATTTGCAGAAAACCCACCCTCATAAATGTAGATGGCATGGAGTGGTTAAGACCCAAGTGGAAGGGATTGGGGGCAAAATATTTTAAGTTCGCTGCCTGGCTCAGCACCAAATTATACGACCGAATTATCACAGACGCAGAAGCCATGCGCCAAGTGTACCTAGACCTATTTCAAAAAGACTCCACAGTGATTGCATACGGGGCCAGCTTGCGCTACAGCCAAGATCCCTCTTTAATCAACCGCTTTAACCTTGCCCCACAAGAATATTATTTAATAGTGGGGAGATTGATCCCCGATAACAATAGCCATTTGTTACTCGAAGGATTTTTGCAATCCAATTCCAGCAAAAAACTCGTGATAGTGGGCGATGTGCCCTATCAAGACGATTATGCCCAAAGCATGAAGGCCAAAGCCAGTGATCGGGTCATTTTCTTGGGCTATATCAATAACCCCAACGAATTGGCCGAATTGTACCACCACTGTTTTGCCTATTTACATGGCCATGCATTTGGAGGCACCAACCCTACTTTATTAAAAGCCATGGCTTATGGATGCGCTATATTAGCAATTGATACCCCATTTAGCCGAGAAATGCTACAAAATGGTATATTTGGGCTCTTGTTTCAGCAGACCCCCCAAGCTGTTGCACAATTGATGCAACGTGCAGAACAAAATGATGCTCTAATAAATGAGCTTCGATTGCACGCCAGGGAGGGAATTGGCCTTCGGTATCAATGGGATCATGTAACGGAAGCATATATAAGCGTTTTTAAAGTATTAAAGCAGCATGGCCAAGAAAGCCTACAACAGATACACACTCATTAGATACATAATAGATGCCCCGGTAGTGGGCATGTCGTACTTGTTGGCATTGCAGTTTACCCAAACCGAGAGCATTCACAACAATAGCATCAACAGCTTTGGATTCTTGATGATTCTATTAACGGTATGGTATATTACCGCCTCTTTTGCCAAATTGTATGCAGACAGAAGGTCCAATAAATTTTCAGAAGAAATTATTTTCATTACCTATAGCTTAATCTTATTTACCATTTTATTGAGCTCGGTTTCTTTTTTCCTGCGCGATTATTATCAGTTCACCACCAATTTCTTTCCTATTTATTTGGGCACCCTATTTGCGCTATTGACCTTTACCAAATATGTGGTGCGCAAATATTTGCACTCGGCTATTTATCAGGGAAAATTATACGACAATATCGTAATCGTGGGCGCCACCCCGGCGGGTATGGATTACTACGAAACCATTAATAAATATTATTACTACGGCTACAAGTGCATAGGATTTTTAGACAACCAACAAGCCAAAATGAATGGCTGTGCGTATTTTGGAAAAACAGAAGCATTGGCTGAAGTATTGAGAAAACAAAGAGTAGACGAAGTGGTAATTGCATTGCCCAATAAATACTCGAACCAGATACAAGAATGCATAGATGTATGTGATACCTATTCCGTTAAAACCCGTATCATTCCTAATTTACACCAATACACTGCCAGCAATATACAAGTGAACAATATTGGTATGATGCCCGTGATTAATATACGGGAACTACCACTAGATAAAATAGAGAACAAGGTTTTAAAACGTTTTTTTGATATCAGTTTTTCGCTTTGTTTTTTTATTCTATTGGGTTGGTGGATCATGCCCATCATAGCACTGGCCATCAAGCTGGGTTCTAAGGGGCCCATTATTTTTAAACAAGAAAGATGGGGATTGCAGAACGAACAAATTATTTGTTACAAGTTCAGAACCATGACTGCGGGCAATCACGATTTGGACGCCAATGGACAATACCAACAAGCTACCAAAAATGATGGAAGGGTTACTTGGATTGGAAAGATTTTGCGCAAAACCAATATGGATGAATTGCCCCAATTTTGGAATGTATTGGTAGGAAATATGTCGGTAGTAGGACCCAGACCCCACCCTACTCCATTGAATTTAGAATCGATGCATACGGTAGACAATTATATGTTGCGACATATTGTATTGCCGGGCATTACGGGTTGGGCACAGGTAAACGGAGCAAGGGGCGAAACCAAGGCAAAGGGTTCTATGCAAAAGCGCATCAATTTTGATTTGTATTATATTCATCGCTGGACATTTTGGTTAGATTGTCAAATCATACTTCAAACCATTATTAATATTATCAGGGGGGACCAGAATGCGTATTAAAACAATTATTTACCAATGGGTCTTACTATTGGTATTGGGCAGTACCAATTTGCAAGCACAAACAGTGTACGAGAATCATCGAAATGAAATTTACAATTACCTAGGCCGTATGGCACAGAAGGGATTGATTCAATTTGATGATCATATACGACCACTCAGTAGGGTATATATTGGGGCATGTTTAGACAGTTTGCAGCAAAATAAAAACCAATTGAGCCCCATTGAAAAAAGCGAATTGAATTTTTATCTACAAGAATACAGAGACCAATTCGATACGGATCCAGCAAAAGCAACAGAACAATTAAATTGGTTTAAAAAAGATGCCAATGGGCGTTTTAGAATGGCTACCGCTATTGGTAAAGACGCATCTTTTTATTTTGATCCAACAATTACCGGTGCACAAGTAGGAGGAACCAACAAAAATTATACAACACGCAGTACAGGTTTAAGGCTCTGGGGAAGAGCAGGGAAAAGATTTGCTTTTCAATTTGCCTATCAAGATGTGTTGCTCAAGGGCAATGGCTATGATACCACGGGGATGTTGGGTGCTGAAACAGGCTATGTTAGAAAAGACACGACTGCTTTCAACACTTTGAATTATTCTCAGTTCAGGGGGAGTATTGCTTATAGTTTTAAAAATGGATCCATTGCTATAGGGCAAGACCATTTATTATGGGGCTATGGCGAAAATGGAAGAACGGTTTTATCTGATAAAGCCCCTGCATTCCCTTTTATTCGCTTAGATTATCAATTGTTTCCTTGGTTGAAATTTCATTATACCCATGCATGGTTAAACTCCAGCATGATTGACTCTGCCAATAGTTATCCTTCTGAAAATGGGGGCATTTATGGGGGCAACAGAATATTATTTGTGCCCAAATATTTTGCTACCCATAGCATCCAAATCAAAGCCATGAAGGGCTTGGATATTTCTTTGGGGGAATCCATTGTCTACAGCGACAGAATGGATGCGGGCTATTTAATACCCGTGATGTTCTTTAAGCTCTATGATAATTTGTCTAATAATTCCGACATTAGAGCAGGCTCTAACGGGCAATTGTTTATCATGGCCAGCAGCAGAAACCAAATTAAGAATACGCATATCTACGGTACGTTGTTTGTGGATGAAATTAGACAGAGCACTATCTTTAATCGCAATAAAAGCAGGAACCAAATTGGCTTTAATATTGGAGCATCGGTGACCGATTTATTTGTGCCTTATTTAACGGCAGGGTTTGAATATACCCGGGTAAATCCATTTGTGTACCGCAATTTATACCAGGCCCAAAACTATACCCACCAAGGGTTTGTGATGGGCGATTGGATGGGCAATAATTTTGATAGACTAATATTGAGTGTAAGGCATACCCCCATCCCTAAATTGAAATTACAAATGCGGTACCAAGTCATTAGAAAGGGGGGATCGGGCAGTTTGGCCGACCAGTATTTTGCAGAACCACAGCCTCGTTTCTTGTTTAACCAAGGCCCTACCCAAAAAGAGTTCTTTTTGCGGGCTTCTTATGAATGGTTAAATAACCTCACGTTCACAGGCTGGTACAGCAGCTGGAATACAACGGGCAAGAGTTGGAGCTTGGGTGTAGGCTACGGGCTTTAATGTATATTTGTTAAATGATGAATAGGATGATCAAATACATTTTCTTATGGTTATTGGTGTTGGTTGCAAACAATGGTTTTGCGCAGCTCAATAATACAGGAAAAGCGCCCATGCAATTGGGTAAAATGAGCGACCAACAAATTTTGCAATACTGGCAGAAAGCCCAACAGTCTGGTTTATCTGAATCAGAAGCGGTTAGCCAATTGGTAAGAGGCGGCATGGCCGCTACCGATGTAAATGATTTTAAGAAGCGCTTGTTGAGAATACAGGGCATGTCTAAGTTGAACAATTCAGGAGCAAAAGCATTGGTAACCGACTCTGCTTTGTTTTTGAGCGATAGTACTTGGGTGAATGAAGTGCCCTTGTTGAAAAAAAGAATCCGTTATTATGGATACGAATATTTTAGTAATCCCAATGCCATTTTGCAACCCAATGCAAGGGTAGCTACTCCACAAAATTATATTCTTGGACCGGGTGATCAATTGTCAATCAGTTTAACAGGAGTCAATATTAAATCCTTAGAACCTACTGTTAGCCCCGAAGGAAGAATTGATTTAGAATATGCAGGACAATCGGCAGTGAATGGATTAACCATCGAGCAAGCGAGTAAAAAAATAAAAGACCAGTTAAAAACCATTTATCCGGCGCTGAATACCGGACAAACTAAATTGTATGTAACCTTAGCCAAAGTGCGTTCAATTAGAGTAACGGTAATTGGTGAAGCAGAAATTCCTGGAGACTATGTGGTGAACGGATTAGCCGGCTTATTCAATGTATTGTATTTATCAGGCGGGCCAACCATCAATGGTTCATTGAGACAGATAGAACTCATTCGAAATAATAAAGTATTTCAGGTGGTCGATTTTTATCAGTTTTTACAGAAAGGCATTTTAGATCAACATATCAGATTAGAAGACCAAGACATTATTCGCTTCCCTTTGTACCAGAAAAAATTGATTTTAAGTGGGGAAGTAAAAAGACCTGCCATTTATGAATTATTAGACAAAGAAACATTAGCCGATGGTATTCAATATGCAGGAGGATTTACCGAATGGGCATTGAAAGACTTGGCTAAAATGGTGCAGATATCCAATAGAGAATTACAAATGAAAGATATTGCTGAGAGCGATTTTGGCTATACCATACCACACAATGGAGACAGTGTATTTGTGGATAGGGTGCTCAGCAGTTATACCAATAGAGTAGTGTTAACAGGAGCCGTGTATAGACCGGGTAATTATGAATTAACCAAGGGATTAACCCTTTCACAATTGATTAAGAAAGCCGATGGGTTGAAGTTGCAAGCTTATGCCAATAGAGGATTCATTAATAGACGTAATGCAGGCACAGAGCCTACTATGTTGGCTTTTGATGTAAGCAGTTTATTATCGGGAACCAGTGCAGATATATTATTGGAAAGAGAAGACTCGGTAGTAATTGCATCCAGAGAAAACTTACAAGCCAGTTTGCAAGTAACGGTGGGAGGTGCGGTAAAAAATCCAGGTGTGTATCCTTATAGCAGGGGCATGCAATTAGAAGATGTGTTGTTAATGGCCAATGGATTTACCAATGATGCTGCCAACCATAAAGTAGAAATTTCCAGACTAGAAAAAAACAGGGCTGATACATTGGCCAACCAATTGCTCACCGTAATGACCGTTGGCGTAGACTCTATGTTGGTAAACACTAATAGCCGCACTTATCTGGAGCCACTGGATTATATTTTTGTACCTCGTTTAGTGAACTATAAAAAACTGGGAAATGTAAAATTGGGTGGTGAAGTATTGTATGCGGGAGAATATGCATTGGAAAAGCGCAATGAAACTTTGCGAGAATTAATCAGCAGAGCAGGCGGTATTACGCCATTGGCTTCTATGAACGATGTGCAAATTTTTCGTAATCAATTAAGGGTAGGAACCAATGTATTGGACCAATCGAATGCACCATTTTTATTGCAACCCGGAGATAGTATTTATATACCAAGGAATGAACCTTTTGTAGAAGTAAAAGGGGCAGTATTCAATCCACAATTATTGAGTTATGAATCGGGCAGATTTAAGGAATACATATCCGATGCAGGTGGATTTACCGAAAAAGCAGATACCAAGCGGGCTTATGTGCAATACAGCAATGGTATTAATAAACAGATTAAGCGATTCTTGTTTTTCAGAACCTACCCAACGGTATTGCCGGGGTCTAAAATAATTGTACCAGAAAAATCAGGGACTGAAAGAAGGGGCTTGTCTATTTTAGAAGTCTCCGCCATTACAGGATCCTTAACCGCATTGGTTAGTTTAATCAGTGTATTACGCAGATAATATGAGTAATCAAATACATTCCATAAACGAAGAAGAATCGAGTTATTCCTTCGCTGTCATGCTGAACAATTGGAAAAAATTAATCCCTTATTTATTGGGGCAATGGAAATTGATTTTGGGCATTGCCTTGTTGGGTGCATTGGCAGGGTTGGGCTATGCTTGGTATAAGCCCATTACTTATACGGCTCGCTTAACTTTTGTGGTGGAAGACAGCAAGAGTGCTGGTGGAGGATTGGCATCGGTATTAGCAGGTCAACTGGGAATGGATATTGGTGGATTAACAGGTGGTTCAGGAGTGTTACAGGGAGACAATGTATTGGAATTACTCAAGAGCAAGAGCCTTTTAAAAAAAGCATTGCTTAGTGCAGGGGATAGTTCAAACAAGAATTCATTGGCCGATTCATATGCCAATAGTTATGAATGGAAAGAAAAATGGTTGAAGAGTAGTAAACTGGGAAGCCAAATTCAATTTGGTGTGGGTGTTCGAAAATTCAGTAGAACAGAAGATAGTTTGTTGCAAGTGATTATGAAGCGCATTATTGAGAAAGAATTATCAATAGCCAAGCCCGATAAAAAACTGGGCATATTTGCATTAGAAATTACCACCCGCAATGAAGCCGTGAGCCAACAACTCTGTGAGCGATTATTGAAAGTGACTACTGATTTTTATGTGGATACGAAAACGAAAAGACTAAAGGGGAATGTAGACCGATTGCAACATCGGGTAGATAGTCTGGGAAGAATATTGAATATCAAAACTTATTCGGCTGCGAATGCCAACAGACAATTGTTGGATGGAAACCCTGCGTTTACGGCACCAGAAGTAAGTGCAGAAATTAGCTCCAGAGATAAATTGGTACAGTCTACTGTATTTGGAGAATTGACCAAGAATTTGGAAGCGAGTAAAACCGTTTTAATACAAGAAACCCCTACGGTACAAGTAGTGGATCAACCTGAATTACCTCTGAAAGAAAATAAATTGAAATGGTGGATGGGACTAATGGCAGGAGCTGCCATTGGAGGATTTTTAGGCATCCTTTATTTATTGAATGCGTCTCCTAAGAAGCAACTGGTTTAGAACCGATAGATAACAGAAACCTTGCTATGGAAGTTTAACCGGTCGTATCCCCTACTGAAATAAAATAGTGGTGCTTCCAAAGTTCTCCATTGGTAGTTTTGAGAACGAATCAAGGCCATTTGCCCAGACAAAATCAATTGTTTGAATTGCCAGTTGGCATGAACCGTAGTGGAAAGGTCAACCCATCTGCGAGCAAATTCATTTAGGCCTTGCCAGGTATAGTAATAGAAGTCGTTGTTGTGTACCAGGCGCTCAAATTTTACGCCTATTTTATTCATGCCATTCACATAACTGATGTCCATGATTTGGCTATTGCTACCAGGTCCAATTCCTGCACCCAATACCTGACCTTGATGGGTATACCCATGCGGAACTTTTTCGCTGGTGTACCAACTATTGGTGGTTTGGGTTAGTTCTGCAGTAGGCAATTGGAGTTGGGTAAACTCCGCAGCAAATTCCCAAAAATGCTTTTTACGGGTAGCAAATAATTTTCTAAAACCAGCTACATAAGCCCTTGGATAACCAGTTTCGAAAGCTAGGTTAAAAGGAGTGGGTATTTTATCGTTGCGACCGTATTCAAAATACAATTCTGCTTGTTCTGCAGGCATGATGTATCGGGCGAATAATGAACCAATAATTGCATTTTTATTATAGGGTGCAGCAGCCCCATTATAGACATAAGTAACTGCATTCAATCCAAGGGTTAAGCCATTGGTCCATTTGGGTTGCCAGCTGATATTCAAGCCTACCAAGGAACGAGATTGGGTGGGCTTGGGTTGATAGAGGGGTTGCCCCAAATCATTAAAACGATTGCGATCGGGGGGTAAAATACCCGAAGATTTTAGACTACCTGCAATAATTTGTGTTTCAAAACGACCGATAGCCGTTTGGAAGGGGCTGGTGGTTTTTACGCTGATATGGGTAAAGCCAGGGGCATTATTACTCATAACCAAGGCATTGAATCTACCGGGTCCCCACCAAATATTTTCATTGGAAATACCTACTGCAATATTTTTATAATGGTATTGTATAAAGGATTGGCCCGCAAATACTTTATTGTATGCACCCCTACCCATTTGCTCGGGCTGATCAATTTTATTCAGCCAACGATAATAACTCTCCCAAATTTTAGGATACTGTTCTGTTGAAAAAGTTTCAAAGTCAGGATTTAGCGCCGAGACGAATTCTGGTCTAAGTTGATAAGAAAAATTCCCTATGCTTCCTTTGATTCCCAATGCCACCAAATGTTGTAAACCTTTGGCGGAAATCATGGACCCATCATTCAATCCATGCGGATACCCACTATTGAATTGTTGAATGATTTGAATGGGTAGGTATTGAATTGTTTTGGGTTTATTATTTTTCTTGTTCAATGGATATAAACTATCAATGGCCTTGTTGACTTCTGCAAAACCATTGATCATGAAAGCAGATTGTGCAGATACCCTACCCAATAATTGGTTTCTTCTAACAATGTCTTGCATTCCATCCCCTAAAAAAGAACTGGATTGCGCATGCAATACGGACTGCAAAAACAGTAAGCCCAAAACCAAGAACACACTATTAAAAATCCTAGGCATGCTTATTTAAAATTGTATTGAACCATTAAACGACTGTGCAAGTTGAAGGGATTGTTTCCTTTTTCCCAACTGTAATTATTGGAACGAATTAATTGCACTTTGGCACCGAGAATCATATTTTTAAATGTCCATTGGGGCATCCAACCAATGCTGAAATCGGTCCATTTATTTAACTTACCAATAGGATCTCGTTCCACTCTTTGCACCATGAACCCATTGCGAAGATTACCGTTCACCCAAGTTGCAGAAAATGTTTGTAGGTTAGCGCCAAAACCAGCACCTGCTCCCATTATTTGATTTTCATGCGTATATCCCTGGAATAACTGAAAGTGAGTATACCAATTACCGGCAGGTCTTACCAAGGCATCCGGCGTTTGACTTAGTTGGGTCAATTCTGTTTCCAATTGAACATACTGTTCCTCCGTTTTTGGAATTAATTTTCGAAAACCGACTGTATAAGCAGAGGAATGGGTTGGGCCATTGATATAGTCCCTAAAATTCACCCCATAATCGTTTTTACCATATTCTATATAAAACTCCGCATTGGCTTTGGGCAAGACCCAGCGTAAAAAGAAAGAAGCCAATTGATCACGCCCTAATGTATCATCACCCAAATTATTTTGCTTTTGTACTGCCAAACCCAGAACAGGGATATATTTACTCGCAAAACTAGTTGGTCTATTTAATGCTTCTTCTCCATACTGTTGCAAAGAACGGGTCATACCCAAAAACAGTCTCTTTATCCATTTGGGTCGCCAACTCACAACATATGCATTTAAATAGCGCCAATCGTTATTGATATTGCGAGGTAGTAAATGATTGTTCTCGTAGCCAATGCATGAATTGGAATTTAAACGAGCACCAATCAAATTAAATTCAATACTGCCGATGGGTGTTTTGATGGGTTTTCGTGTCCCTATAAATGCATGAAAAAATCCAGGAGCATTATTGCTCATCAATAAGGAACTATGAATACCAGGCCCCCACCAAAGATTTTGTGTAGAAACCCCTATGGAAATAGCTCCGTAATGGGCTTTAATAAATGATTGGCCGAGGAAAAGTTTAGAATAAGAACTGTTATTGGGATTGCCGTATTGAGGGGTGGCGTAATTACCATTGGTGGCAAAAACAAATTCGGGAGCCAATTGTACTTCAAAAATGCCGTATTGCATATTTACTCCTGGTCTTGCCAAAACTTGATAGCCTTTGGACTGAATCATGGCTCCATCGTTCCATCCAAAAGGATGATGGGAATTGAATTGTTGAGACAAAACAATAGGCAACAAAGAAATAGTAGGCTTTTTCCAATTGGATTTGCCGAATGTTAGAATATTATTGTATTGGTTGGTAAAAGAAACCGTAGAATCGTAGTTACCCAATAATTGTTGATTACGTAAATGGTTTTGATTGATGGATTCTAGTGTATAGGATTGACTCTGTAATTTGTTCAAGATGAACATCATGCTTAGAATCAAAAAAAACCTACAACAAGACTTCATAAATGGATTAACCAACTTTGTTCATATTGATTACTTTGGGCACATCCAACTGCTCAAATTCAGAATTATTACTAATAAATTCAGGTACCAATTCTTTCATGGCTTTTACAATGGAATTGACCGATTCTTGCCTTTTTGCGGGACCAATTAAGCCGTCTATTTGAATAGATAAGCTGGCATATTCGATGGTACGAGTTTTAGCAATCAAGATTTTCTCGTGGTAAGTATTAAGGGTATTCTCCGCATTATTCAATAATTCTTCATAGAGTTTTTCACCAGGGCGGAGTCCACTGTATTCAATCTTAATATCATCATCGGGCTCTAAACCAGAAAGCTTAATCATTTTTCTTGCTAGATCTGCTATCTTCACTGGTTGCCCCATATCAAATACAAAAATTTCCCCGCCATTGCCCATAGAACCTGCTTCTAAAACCAATTGGCATGCTTCTGGAATGGTCATGAAATAACGGGTAATATCTGGGTGTGTTACAGTAACAGGCCCCCCCGCTTCAATTTGTTTTTTAAATCGTGGTATGACTGAGCCGTTAGAACCAAGCACATTTCCAAAACGTGTGGTAATAAATTTGGTTCTAGCAGTAGACAAATCGTTTTGAAATTGAATTTCTTGATTCTGGTACAAGCTCTGCACATACATTTCAGCAATCCGCTTAGATGCACCCATTACATTAGTTGGGTTCACCGCTTTATCCGTAGAAATCATCACAAATCTTTCTACCCCATACTTAATAGATAAATCAGCTAATAGTTTTGTGCCGCCCACATTGGTACAGATTGCTTCTAAAGGACTATTTTCCATCATAGGCACATGCTTGTAAGCAGCTGCATGGTACACAAATTGAGGTTGGAAATCTTGGAAAATCTTCTCCACAAATAGCTCATTGCGAACATCGCCCAAAGCCAAGATAAAATTATTGTAGCTGAGTTCTTCTAATTCTAACTTAAGATCGTGCAAAGGAGTTTCTGCACAATCATTTAAAATGATAGTCTTGGGCTTGTATTGCAATAACTGACGAACAATTTCGCTACCAATTGATCCTGCTGCACCGGTTACCAACACTGTTTTATTATTGAGCTGCTTGAACAAAATTTCATTGTACAATTTTATTTGTTCCCGCTCCAAAAGATCTTCAATCTTAACATTCTGCAATTGCTTAGTACTTAATTGTCCATTAATCCAACTCTTTAGTGGTGGCACAGTAAATACTTCAATTTTATTATCCAAACAAAAATCTACAATTTCATTTTTTCGTTTTGAGGGAAGCTTGGTAGTTGCAATAATCAACTCATCTATTAAATACTGCTTTAACAACACTTCTAATTGTGATGAAGAGCAAATTTTAATCCCATCAATATTCTTGCCCACTTTCCGCTGGTCATCTTCTAAAAACAAGACCATCTGAATATTAGCTGTCATATCATGTTCAAGAGCTCGTTTAGTAGATATACCCACATCCCCTGCGCCATAAATGGCTACTCGTTTTTTAGTAACATTAATGGTAGTGATATAAGAAAAGAAATATTTAATAATTACCCTGTAACTGCTTAGAGCAACAAAAGACAGCAACATATTAATAACCAATATAGAAGCAGGAATTAATCGAAAACCATACCATTGTAATAAAAAAAGATCTAGTACATAATAGCCTACGTTAGCAAAAAATACGACAAAGAATATACGAAAAGTATCTTGCAATCCCGTAAACCTAATTATACCAGCATACACTTTGAATAAAGAAAATAGCGAAATATTGAATGCCAATAATATCAATAGGTTTTGACCTATTTGACTTTGCTGAAAAACACCAAAATTAAATTCATTTTTTATTAAATAAGCCAACAAGAAACAAAAAGAACTAATTAGCATATCCAACAAGAAAATAACCCATCTAGGAATGATAGATAAATTCTTGATTTTTTTGAGTTTATATGATTTTAGCATTTAAATTGGAGTAATTGGAAATTCAATTGACTTTTTGAGAACACCTAAGCTTAAACAAGAATGATGAGGCAATATAGTTAAAAGTCATAATTTAAAAAAATATAACGGCAGAGTTCATTAGGTAACTGCAGTTTTAAAATAATAGTGGATAGCAAATCAGCGCCACCAGCTTAAATCAAAATTAGTTAACAGTTTTAGTGTAGACCAGACTAATTATAGGGTATTTTTCTATTGGTTATCAGTTAGTTAAGTTTCATCTGCGCACTAAATTGCACACCGGGAAAATCATTGATAATTATCTTTTAACAACATTATGATTTTTGATTGAACGTATCTTGAATTATTTTCACGGTATTGACCACTTCAGCAAAAGTTGGTACATCGCCGGACATCATTTCATTAACCATTTCATCAGAGTCGTTTTTTTATTTCAATGGTGTTGTTTCTGAAGGTATTATTGCAATTTGGCCAATACAAAGTGAATTGTAATCGAAATGCCTTAGTCGAGAATATCATTTGCGATGTTCAATGGTAAGCACCCAAAAAAAGAGTACGGATTAAATGTATAATTTTTTTCTTTTACTGAAAATGGGCTGATTGTAGCGTAGACGAATCCGAAGCGAAAAGAAGCCCATTAGAATGATTTTGTTTTTCTAGGTATACTCTTGGTGGTAATCCTCCAAGCGCATCATGTGGTCGATGGTTATTGAAATCCCTATCCATGCATTCGAAATTTCTCTTACTTGATTCAGGTTATCAAATGAATATTCATCCAATACATGGCCACGAAAACTTCTATTGAATCTTTCAACTTAAGCGTTTTGTTATGGCTTACCTGGATGAATTTAGTGGAACTCAATTTTATTGACCTTACCCCATGATTGAGTAAACTTAGATATAAATTCGGGCCGGTTATCTATTGTTATTTTCTGTGGTTTAACATAACTGTTTATTAAATGTCGTAGTACCTAGATTACTCTACTGCTTTTCAAGAAATAATTAACCTCAAAGAATAATACATCTCTGTTGAAATCATCTATCACATTAAATAATCCGAATTTGGTTCCATTGCCAAGTACGTCGGTCATAAAATCGATAGTCCAAGTTTGTGCAAAGCGTTCTAGTAATTCAAGTGATTATTTTAATCTTTTCTTAAACTTGCGCCTCAAGGGTAGTTTTAAATCCTTATAAATGCCATGCAATGTTTTATGATTAACAACTATACCTTGGTTTCTTAAACGATGATAATACTTCCAAAAGCCTTGTGTTGTTTGGTCTTAAGCTAATACCTCTATATGCTTGATGATGCTACTATTATCTTTGATAGACCGATAATGCAAACTGCTTATTCTTAGTGTCCGTCACGCTTTGCAGATGTCTTTTGAACGCTCATTCTTGAGCTCCACTATTATTCTTCGTTTTACGCAAGGCTTTAAAGCTTTTTTTCAATCATATACTTTGCCGTATCTAACTCCATGGCTAAGTTGCATACATACGTTTTAATTGAGCATTTTCTTCCTCTAGCTCTTTAATACATTAAAGCTCACTTGCTTCAATACCACCATAACGTTCTCGTCATTTATAAAACGTAGCTTTACTAACTCCATGCTCCCGATGGATCTTCTCAGCTGTCTTTCCTTGCTCAAACTCCTTTAAGATGTTGGCAATCTGTGATTGATTGAATTGACTCTTTCTTATGATTTACATTCTAAATTTATAAACTTTTTTGTCTGCAAATTAACCGCACTAATTTTTGGGGAGCTTACCCCAACCAACCACCATTATTAATTTAGTAATACCCATAAAATACAAGAAACCTCAATTGACGGGTTTTTACTCAAAAAAAGAGGGTATCCTAATGACTTACTCCTTTACTTCCCAAAACATTAATGAAGGTCTTTATAATTATCTCAATGTCAAAAAGAGTTGATCTTTTATACATATATTCCTGTTCAAGTTGAACCTTCTTTTCTATTGAAATATCATCTCTTCCATTAATTTGCGCCCATCCCGTAATGCCAGGTTTCAATTTATGTACCCCTGTAACTACTCGCAAAGCCATTAAATCGTCTTGATTAAATAATGCAGGTCTAGGCCCAACAAATACCATATCACCTTTAATGATATTGATTAGGTTCGGCAATTCATCCAAACTCAACTTTCTTAAAATTCCTCCTATTTTAAGAAGGTATTGTTCCGGATTAATTAATAAATGAGTCGCAACATTTGGTGTATTCTTCTTCATGCTTCTGAACTTGTAGATATTGAAGAATGTATAATCTACACCTACTCGTTTTTGTTTGAAAAATATAGGAGATCCGTCTTCCATAAATATCGAAAAAGCCACAACTAGAAAAACTGGTGACAAAATTATTAGAACTAAAAAAGCGATTAAACGATAAAGCATTAAACTTTAAATATATTTTTTATAATACGATCTCCAAGACCCATCCCCAATAAGGTTTGAGATAAAATTATAGAATATTGCTTCACACTTAATTGTTGTAACATACAAAAATAAATCTCTGCAAGCGGCTTAGGCTCCGACATATCAATAATTTTTTATTTGTGCTAAACCAGTTATTCCTGGTTTAGCATTATAAATACCAAGACAATCTCTTTCGAAAATTAAGTCTCGTTGATTAAACAAATTTGGCCTTGGCCCAACTAAGCTCATATCACAGAATAAAATATTAAAAAGTAGAAGCGACTCATCAAGCTTAGTTTTTCTTAAAAAACTTAAGAAAATAGTAATAGCACTTTCACTTAAAAGATCGGTAGACACTGATTCAGTATTTATGTACATTGATCGAAATTTAAATAAATAAAAAAGTGTTTCGCTCTTCCAACGCTCTTTTGAATAAAAATTGAAGATCCCGTATTTATATAATAAATTATATGAATAACTATTATAAATGGCTAAAAATCATTAAAATTAACAACGAGAAAATAAAATCAAAAAATCTGATCATATAAAGGTTATTATTTAAAATTCTTAAAATAATTAAATTACTCTAAAACCATCAAGAACTTTGCTCGGATTCCAGCCTAATAATTTAATTGCTTTTGAATCATCAAAAGTTAATGATGATGTTAGTTTTTTAAAGGTATTAGAGTTGAATGGTGATAAACTTACAAAAGAGTCTCCAAGTTTTGCAAAAATATTTGCAACCCAATATGGAACATTCCGAGGTGGGCTAACATTTAATTCTCTAGCAATATACATACTGATCTCGCTGTAAGAAGGATGATAGCCATCAGTCAAATTATATATACCGCTTGAACCAATTTTATTAGACACAAAATCAGCAACATCACTTGCCAAAACAATACTTCTTTTAGCGTTACCATTCCCTATATTAAAAAAATAACCTTTATTTATAGCATTAATCATTTGGCCAAGATTACCTGGAGGATTAAACCCTGCTACTAGTGGTAATCTAAAAATAGCACATTTGACCTTATTAATGTCACACCATTCTTGTATAAGTTCTTCAGATTGAATTTTACTCAATCCATATGCGTCTTTAGCATTTAGACTTGTTTCTTCATTTAACATTTCACCACAATCAACCCCATATACTGAAACAGAACTAATGAAAATAAAATTCTTTGGAACACCAATATTATTTAATCCTTTTAATAAATTTTTTGTGCCCAATACATTAGTTTGATAAAATAGTTTGTTATCAAATTTTCTGGACATCTGATGCGCTAGTCCTGCATTATGTATAACACAATCAAAACTTAATTTAAATTCAGGAACATATCTTGATAAATCGTTTTTGAGATTAACGCTTCGATTTAAACAAAACGGATTACCTAATTTGTCTTTAATATACCCTCCTAAAAATCCAGATGATCCAGTTAATAAGATCTTCATCTAAGCTGACTTTTTTACAACATTGATATAATAATCTAAATACCTTTGTGACAATTTATTTATATTAAAATTATTATTAAAATGAATAAGTGAGTTCAAAGAAAATTTTGAATACTCTAAGGAGCACTTACGAATGGCGTCTTGAATAGAATCAATATCATTTGATACAACAAATCCATTGTTATTAATCAATTCTAAACAACCCCCAACATTACTTAAAACAAGAGGCAATGAAAACGACATAGCTTCAATTGCAGAAATAGGCAAACCCTCACTTTTTGAAATTAAGCAAAATATGTCGAAATTTGAATAGTCAGAAAAATCATTTAATTCTCCTAATAATTTAACATTAGAAATATCATTTTTATAAATATACTTTTTTAAATCGTTTAATAACGGACCTCCGCCTACAATTGTTAGGTCAAAATCAGACATTTCTTTAACACTATTTACAAGTAGGAAAGGGAGTTTTGGGTGATCCAATCTACAGACAGTAACAAGTTTAAATTTTAAATTGCTATTAGAGTTTGCAGGATTTATGGATACAGAAGATATTGCATTAGGAATGTAAGAACATTTATTAGAATTTATTCCAAGTTTATTTACAGCGGTAGCATAATCATTCTTAGATACACATAAAATTGAATTTGATATAAATGATAACAAATACTCTATAAAATTGTAAAGAAAAGCTAACTTTCCTCCATTATATAATGATGACCAACCATGAGAAACATAAATAGATGGTTTATTTGCTAGAAAAGCACCGACTCTTCCATACAGTCCAGCATTTGCAGAATTACATATAACTAAATCAATTTTATTCAGTTTCACAAATTTATAAACCTTGTAACAAAAACTAGGTGATGTTAATTTCTCAATTCCTCTGTGGACATAAACGTTTTTTAAAATGTGTATTAGCTTTTGTGTAAGCCACCCATCCTTATTTGTAATTAGAAATACTTCATGCCCGTTTTCTACTAACATTTTAGTTTGCTCAACAATAAACATTTGAGCGCCACCAATGCTACTTTTAGTTACTACAAATAAAAATTTTTTCACACTAATAATCAAATTAAATGGTTATCGTCTCCTTAATAATTTCCAATATACTTGATAAGAAGTATAAATAACGAGAATTAGATATAGAATTTTAATTTGCCAAAATATCCAACTCCAGAAAAACATGAAACATGCATAAAGCAAAAATGATTCTACGAATAGATTGGGAATTGTGATATATTTTCTAGATTTAACTCTATTTATAACTAATGCTAAAAACATTGGCATTATAAAGAAGGACAATGTTGTAAAATAGGAATCACTTATTGGATGAAAAGTATTATATTTTTCATTTAGTATAAAGCCAACTCCAGGATTATTACTAATAAATTCAGAATTAGTAAATCTCCTAAAAATCCAACCAGCCATTGATCCAACATCTGGAATTATAGTGCCGATTGGTGAATTTAACAAGAATTCAGTCTTTTGTATTTTATAAATTGAATTTACGGTACCAGAAGTAATATATCCAAGAAAACCATCAATATCACCACCTCTTACGAACATAAAAAAAATCAAAATTAGTGATATGAAGAATAAACTTATTCTGTAAATAAATTTATTCAATTTATAATCGTTTAAAATAAAAAAACCAAAGGAAGGTATTAAAACAGCATGAGCAATAGACATTTTAATTCCATGAAAAACTGATAATAATATAGCTATAATAAATGCAAATAAGTAATATTTACTTTTGTGTATTTTGAATTGCACAATTGAGATAAATGCAACCACTATGTGTAAGAAATACATATAGTTAATAAGTGGGTAACGTCCGAAATTCATCTCCCATTCCCTAGGAAATAAAAATAGCATCTCAATATTTCCCGCTCTTTTAACATTAATAATAGTTGCGACAGTAGATATAATTAAAAAAAATATTATCAACTTATCAGAAAATGTTTTAGGGATAAAAAGTTGCTCAGACTCTTTATCCTTCTTGATTATAATCGCAAATATTAAATAAGATAAAAGATAAGAAACCCAAATATAAGCAAGTGAAAGATCAATATTCACAGCACCAAATTCAAATTGATCTTTAAATAACCCAAATATTAAACCATCGATAACAAAAGAAAATATTATAAAATTTAAGCTGAAAAAATTCAAAAATGAACTTCGCTTCAGTTTAAAAGATAAAAATGAAAATACAATTGACAAAAATGTAAACATATTACAAACTGATAAAAATATCCTAAACCTTATTTAACAAAATATCTAGATTGTTCGTCAATCTTTTTAGTATTTCAATTTTGTTAATATAAGGTTCCGAACTTTCTCTGATATCTCTTCGGTTGAAATTAATTGATTTTTGAGCAATATTTTTTATTTCAATTAATGATGGTGGGATTTTATTATAATATGGGAAATTTTCAGGAAGTGCTGCGTCATTATAACTACCCACAACCGGCAAACCAGCGCTTAAATATTCTCTGGATTTAAGAGGGCAAGCTTCTTTCATATTTTTTTTATCAAACCCAAAAGAAGAAATAGCTAATGTACATTTATTGTAGATCAATCGAATTTCTTCTGAATCTAACTCTCCATGTAAAACAAAGAGAGTTGAGCCTTTTATTTCAGTTAGTAAATCAGGAGAAATAGATCCAATTAAATGTATCTTTATACCTAAATCGCCATATTTCTTATATTCTTTTATTAGAATATCAATTCCGGTCCAGGATTGAAAAAGAGAAGATACAAAAACACATTCAAGATAGTCGCTATTAATCTTTGAAGCTAAAAAATCACTTAATATACCATTGGGATATACAATATATTTCAGGGGTAAATTAACTCTTTTGGCTTCATATTCACAAATTTCATTTGTAACACCGACAATGCCGATTGCATTCCTCAATACAATTTTCGAAAAAAACATCTCAAAAAAACATTTTAATTTTACAAATTTTTTTGAGACTAGTATTTCTTCAAATTCAAAAGTATGATGTACGGTCAAGTATTTTTTCAAGAAAAAACTAATAAAATATTGAAATGGATCATATGGTGAATATCTCAAAAGAATAAGTTCATAATTTGATTTATTTTTTAGTAACCATATAACAAACCTTATACGAATATTTAAATAAGTGAGAATTTCAGAATCAAATTTTTTATACGTTTTACAAACAGAATACTGAGAATATTTATCAGTAGTAAAAAGAATGGTGTCCAATTGAATGTTACAGGAATCAGCAGCTTTTTTTTCCCACATCATCTGATTAATTATACCATTACCTGGATTAATCAAACAGCCAATATGTAAAAGTCTATTTGCTTTCATCTAGTTTATAAAATTCAATAATAGAATCAGATACATATTTAACCATAATTTTATCCATTTCTGGGTAAATTGGTAATGACAAAATCATTTCTTGATTGTTCGAAGCGTTTCTATATTCAGAATTAACTGATTTTACATAGTTATACGCTTCTAATAACGGCAATGCCTTAGGATAATGAATTGCACATTCAATTCCTTTATTTTCAAGAAATTCTTTTAACTGATCACGTTTTTTTGCCAAAATAACATAGAGATGATAAACATGCTTGCAGTTTTTTCTAACTAAAGGGGTCTGAACAAATTCACAATCACTTAAATTATCAGTATATATTTTCGCAATATTTATTCTTTCATCAGTCCATTGATCAATAAAATTGAGTTTTTCAGATAATATAGCTGCTTGAATTCCATCAAGCCGACTATTTATTCCTTCAATTGCATGTTGATGCTTTTTGAGAGCACCATGATTAGCATACATTCTACATTTCTTAGCAAGTTCATCATCGTTGGTAATTATTGCTCCAGCATCTCCATATGCACCCAAATTTTTCCCTGGATAAAAACTAAAAGTTGCTGCATTACCAAATGTCCCTACACGTTTATTATTAATTTCAGAATAATGAGCTTGAGCACAATCCTCAATTACGAAAAGATTATACAACTTTGAAATACGCATTATCTCTTCGATATCAGCGGGCTGTCCATATAAATGCACTGGTATTATAGCCTTTGTTTTCTGAGTAATTTTAGATTCTATTTGAGCAACATCAATTGTAAAATATTGATCTACATCAACAAATACGGGCGTGGCGCCAACTTGACTTATAGCTTCAGATGTAGAAATCCAAGAATGAGCTGTAGTAATAACCTCGTCCCCTTCTTTAATTCCTAACATTTTTAAAACTATATAAATTGCATCAGTCCCATTTCCGACACCAATGCAATTTTTAATTCCGTAATGTTTTTCATACTCACGTTCAAATTTACTTGCAAATTTGCCGCCTATAAATGCTCCTTCTTGTATAACACTAAAAATTGCATCATCATAGTTTTTTTTATTCAATAAATATTGATTGAATAAGTCGTTAAATTGTACTTTCATCTCTTTAAATATAGTTTTTTAAAAAACTCCCAAATTGGTTTTTCTGTAGGATATTTATCATGTAAAATTCCTGGTCGCTTTATATATTCCTCAAGTTGAATTTCGGTCCAATTCATTTTTTTTAAAAAATAGGACTTATCTTGTTCAAATTGACGAACACTTACATATGGATCTTCATCTAATTTTGATATTGCATCTTTTCTACTTAATTGATTAGATACAATCAAAGATGATAAGTGAACTCTTCTTTTATCTACTTTGAACTTCTTTGGTAGAATATACCCTTGGTAAAAACGAGTAAAAATAGATTCGTAATGCTTATATGGATATGGCTTGTAACTATAATTTAAAGTCAGGTCTTTTAAAGCATTTTCTTTTGAATATTCGAAATAGTCAAGAAATGGAACTGATTTTACTCTACGAATGTAACTACAATAAATAAAATCAAAAATGCTAAAAGTTGGGAAAGAAGTTAACGTTGGGTAATTATTAAGTTTAGCAATTGACCTTATATTTTTAACATCATATTTAAACCAATTCCAATTCTTTGGCATTTTTATTCCTTCAGTAGAGGTATTATATCCCATTAACATATATTTGACATTATATTTTAATGCCTGCCTGTAGTTAACTGCTAACATTGCATTGTCATATAAAAGCTCAACATCTATGACGTCAGCTTTAAAAAAGCTTTCCATCAAAATTCTATACTCTTTCCAGTTAATCACATAAGTGTATAGATCAACACCTAATTTTGAAATTAAATTTGCAATATTACTTTGAGCTAGCTCCGAATTCCACCCATTATCCATATGTACAGCCAATGGCCTTAAACCCAATTTAACTGCTTGAACTAATGCCCAAGAACTATCTAGGCCACCAGATACACCTACAATACAATCATATTTCTTCCCTAATCCACTACTTTTAATTTCCTCAATTAAAGATTCTAATGAGTTGGAAATATCTATTATCTTAGGAGTATTATCTTGAAATATTTCATTACAAAAATTGCAATTTCCCAATTCATCAAATTGAATATCACTTGCAGAAGTATCCATGACGCACCTATTACAGACTCTATACATTTTTATTAACTTTACTTATTAAATCTTCTGTTTTTGTATATGTAATTAAAACTGCGTCATGTGGGCCATTTAAAACAAAAAATGTTCCGACTGCAATACCTCCGACTCCAGTTAAATAACCATCGTATATATCTTGATTTGAACCAACACCTCCCTGACCTATTACCGGAATTTTACAATATTTAACAATATCACTTAATAGCTTAACGTCGATGCCATTTTTTGTCCCTTCATGATCTATAAAAGTAGCTAAGATCTCTCCCGCTCCAAATTCTTGCGCTCTATCCAAGAAGTCCCTCCAATCACATTTTAAAAACCTATTTTTTTCAAACGAAAATATATTTTTTTTTCCAAATATGTTTTTCTTGAAATCAACCGATAATACTACCGCCTGACTTCCATATTTGTCAGCAATTAATTTTAAAAAGTCCAAGTCATCAATTGCCTTTGACTGAATACAAATTTTCTCTATTCCTAATGCAAAAAGTTTATCAACATCTTCCATTGTTTTAATTCCGCCACCATATGTCATTGGCATAAAACACTCTCCTGCAATTTGACCAATTAATTCAAAATTAATACTTGATTTATTTTTTGTAACGCCTATATCAATGACAATTATTTCATCAACTTCTTTTTCATTAAATATTTTTATTGCATTAATTGGATCTCCAATATACTTGGGGTTTTTAAACCTAACAGTTTTATACAATTCTGAATCATTAAGTAACAAGGTGGGGATAATTCTAAAACTACTTCTCATTTTTTAAACAAAAATTTTTTAATAAATTCATGCCAAACCTATGACTCTTTTCAGGGTGAAACTGAACTCCATATAATTTATCTTTTTGTAGTGCAGAAGGAAAGTCATATCCATAATTAGTTAATGCCGCAACACAATTTGATTTAGGATTGTCAACATGAAATGAATGCACAAAATAAAATTTTTGTAAACTATTATTAGATTTAAATAAATCAGAATTACCTTCTACTTTATTAATTGAATTCCAACCCATGTGAGGTATTTTCAAAGATGTATCTAAAAAATCAAATTTTTTAACTCCTACGTCAAACCATCCTAACCCATGTTTTTGGCCTTCTTCACTGAAATTACACATTAATTGCATTCCTAGGCATATTCCAAGTATGGAAATTTTATCATTTTTTACCAACTCTTTCATTACCTCAGACCAACCATTTGAATTTAACGAGTTCATTCCGTAATCAAAAGATCCTACACCAGCCAATATAATTTTATCTGTAGTAAATAATTCATCTGGATGATTAGAGATTCTAGCCTCAATATCACAATATTCTAACATTCTAATAATAGAAGCTAAATTACCGCAACCATAGTTTGGAATAAGTATCATATATTAGATTTTCTTTATTTCATTAGAAAATGATAAATAATTAATTTCAGAATTATAATATTGATTCCAGACTTCGAAGCTACCATGAGCTAATTTATTGCGTAATTCAAAATTGAAAGCAAGATGCTCTAAACAATTTTTAAGGTCAATCAATTCAAAATTTTTGTTAATTAGGAATCCATTTTTACTACTAACTATTTCTTGATTCCCTCCTACAGCTGTAGCTATAACTGGTAAACTAAAACTTATTGCTTCCATAATAGAAACTGGCGTCCCCTCGGTTTCACTTACATTAATAAATGCCGATATATTAAAATGTGAATAATAACTGTACACTTGATTTAAATCTTGGTATCCAGGAAATGACCAAGATACATTATTTGGTAAAATATTTCTAGCTAAATCAATAATTTTTCCTAGTAGGGGACCTTCTCCAAAATGAGTATATTCGAAAAAGACACCCTTTCTTTCATTGGCCAAAATTGCAATTGATTTGACTATCATTTCCACTCTCTTAAGAGGTATAACAAATGAACAACTTACAAATCGAATTATTCCATCGTCTTTCTTAACAATATTGAAATTTGGCTTCTTGACGCCCAACAAACTTGTAGAAATTTTATTTTGAAATTGAGGATATTTCTTAAATAAATATGACTCCCCGGCAAAAGAATCAGTATACACTTTATCAATTAAACCTAGGGCAGTTTCACGAAATGGAATGAATCCTAATTTATTTCTATCCTCATATAAATCATACCCATGAGCTCTTGAACAAAGAGTAAATTTAATATCCTTGTCTCTTACAAAACTAAGTCCTAATGAAGTATAGTCAAACCACCAGGAGTACACAATATTTTTAGAACAATTTGCACTATTATCTTTTTTAAAAAAACCTCCTCCCCATTTTCTTGAAATTTCGACATTAAAATTATATTTTATAATTCTTGCTATGTCAAGAAATGAAAGCTTTTTAATTTTACTTTTATTAATGATTTCTTTTACTAAAAAGTAATTAAAACAACTTATAAAGCAAATGAATCTATTAAAAAATAAATTCCGATAAATAGAAAATGACTCTACAACTTCAATATCATCATCTAGAAATAACCTAGCACCTTTTGTTATTTCTGGGATAACATAAACTTTATCAAAATACTTTCTAATTTCATCGATTTCTTGATTTAAAAAGTTAATTTCAGATGCATAATCATAAGGATACGATTTTGTGAAAATAAAAACTTTATTCATTTGAAATAGAGTTTTTAATAATTAAAAATATCAGTCTTATAATGATCTAAATTACTTTTAACAGTAAACCATTTAATTGTCTCTTCTAATCCATGTTTAAGTCCATCTAAACCCCCATATTCTGGAGTCCAACCAAATAATTCATTCGCTTTTTTATTACAAGAAAACAGCCTTTCTACCTCAGAATTTTCAGGTCTCAATCTACTGTTATCTAAACTTATGTTGACATCAGCATTCATAATTTCTTTAATTAGATAAAAGGTATCTTCAATACTAATTTCAAAATTACTACCAATATTAATCACCTCCCCAAGGCCTGCATCTGATTCAAGTGCATGTAAAAATCCTCTTATAGTATCTAGAACATAATTAAAGTCACGAGTTGGCTTTAAACTTCCCAACTTAATTTCTTTTACCCCATTAGCAATTTGAGAAATTATAGTAGGTATTACTGCTCTTGCTGACTGCCTAGGACCATACGTATTAAAAGGCCTCAAAATTACTACTGGTAATCCAAAAGATGCGAAAAATGAATAGGCTAATTGATCCGAACCAATCTTACTCGCAGCATAAGGTGATTGTCCAGACAAAGGATGATCTTCTGTGATAGGAACAAATTTAGCTGTACCGTATACTTCACTTGTAGAGGTTTGAATAAATCTTCTAATGTTATTTCTTACAGAGGCTTGCAATAAATTTAATGTCCCTAAAATATTGGTATCTATATAACTTTGAGGAGCCTTATATGAATATGGAATTGCAATTAAAGCAGCTAAGTGAAGAACAGCATCGCAATCTTTTACAATATCATTAATAAAGTTTGAGTCTCTAATATCACCTGATACCACATCTAAATTAGTATTTAATTTTTCAGAAATAGTATCGAGCCAGCCCCATGAACTAAAAGAATTATATTGAACCAATGCTCTAACATTGTAATTCTTTTTTAACAATAACTCAACCAAATGAGATCCAATAAATCCATCTGCTCCTGTTACTAAAATTTTTTTATACATAATATTAATTTATTTTATTGATAATCTTCAGATATTCATTCCACTCTCCAATGTCGGACCATGACTTATCACTTACTGGGAATACTCCTACCTTCAATGATTTATTTTTAACATTTTCAATTAAAGTGGTCATATCTAAGTATTCGTTTTTGTTAATAGATTCAAATACGATTGGTTCAATTACATACATTCCAGTATTGATCATAAACAATAATTCTGGCTTTTCCTTTAATCTTAATAATTCACCATTCTTACCACTTTCAACGATGCCATAGGGTATTTTAATTTCTTTAACAGAAGCAACTATGGTAATAACATTATTATTCTCACGATGATACTTTAAAATTTCAGTATAGTCAGTAGAGATAATAATATCACAATTAGTAAGAAAAAATGTACCAGTCAACTTGTCTTTCATTAACTCAAGACTTCCTGCTGTACCTAAAGGAAAATCTTCTTTGACAATGTCTATAGAAAAATCGCAACCTTTATTTTCGAAATGGAATTTGATTAATTCACTTTTATAATTTGTACTTACATAAAAATTATATACTCCAAATTTTCTGAACTTTTCAATAATTACATCGATGATTGAATTCTCTCCAATAGGGAGCAATGGCTTTGGGATAATATTAGTTAAAGGCCTTAGTCTGGATCCTAGCCCTCCTGCCATTATAACAACAGGGATATCAGAATCAAACTCTTCTAAACTAATATTGTGATCAAAGATCTCATCCCACAATAAAATATCAGATAATAAATTATTTTTATCAACAATTGGCATCATTTCAATACGTAAATTGAGCATTTTATCTTTCAATAATTGGAAAGGATCAGCATCAGAACCAATAATAATATTATTCCTTAAAACTTCTCCTACCTTAATATCTAATGGTAAATTCTTTATGATTGCCCTTTGAATATCACCAATACTGATCAAGCCAATAAAAACGCCAGAATTTTCTATTACAATTAAAGACTTAGATTTCTCTAAATCCATTTTTTTTAAAACATCAAAAAGTCTGAAGTCCTTACTAATTGAATATTTTAATATTTTTTCATCAATTCTCATTATTACCTATTTATTTGATTTAATGATATTACTGATACCGGCCTCAAGATTAATCTTAGGATTCCATAGAAATTCAGATTTAACTTTACTGTTATTACAAAGTGTTTCGCTAATCTCGCCTAGTCTCTTTTCATACGTATAATCTACAGAAAAATCATTATCACAGTTTTTTCTGATATTATCAATTATTTCATGAATTGAATAACTTTTACCATAGCCAACATTGAAAATTTCAAAACTAAAAATAAAATGACTTTCAATAATTAACTTGAAAAGATTAATCAAATCATCAATATACAAAAAGTCTCTTTTTGGAGAAGGATCAGCCAAAATAACATAGCCAGAGCTAGCCTGTTTGATAATCTTTGGAATTAAAAATGCATCATTTTGTTTAGGGCCATACAAGTTGAATATTCTTAGTATACAACATTTAACCCCATGATATTTTGAATATGAATTACATAACTGTTCTGAAATTAATTTGGTTTCAGCATAAGGATTCGTTGAAACAACTTTATGATTTTCATCTATTGGTAAATAACTTGGTTCACCATATAAATATGAACTAGCAAAAATCAATCTAGCGTTATTACGTCTACACAATTCTAAAATATTTATCATCCCAGAAACATTATTCTGGTAAAAATCAAAGGGGTTAAGGTATGAGTCTGGAACATAAGATTTGCCGGCAAGATGGATTATTAAATCAATATCATTCAGCTCAAATAATGTAATCGGGTTTAAAATGTCGAATCCATTATTCCTTGAAATTTCAATAATTTCAAATTTTGTTTCACTCTTAATGAATTCAATCAAGTGGCTGCCTACAAAACCATTAGAACCCGTAATTCCTATTTTCACATTATTCTTATTTAAAAAATAACTTATTCCACTTTTTCATCATATCGCCAATATTTTCTTTCATTAAATAATCTTGAAAATATTCAGATTTTTTATTCTTTCTGAAGAAAAACAAACTAAATAAAGTAATATAAAAAATTCTTGCGTAGTATATGAGGAATCTGAATTTACAATTTAAATTTCCATAAATAAGCACTTTTCGTGGAATTGAAAATAAATATTTTTTTTTAATCTCTTTATCCAAAAAATTTAGAAGAGAATTAATAGGTGTATTATTTTGAAAAAAACTAGAACTTATCCACGAATAAAAATTATTATTCAGATGTATTAAATCCTCAGATCCACATAAAAATTTCTCAAATTCTTCATAATTATTAGCCTTGGTGATGTATTGATGCCAATTAACTTTTAAAACATCAGGCATAATAATTGGAGAGATCATAAAAGACTTCTTTTCTGCATAAACTGCTTCTATTAATGTGGTACTATAGGTTGAAATAACAAAATCTGAATACAAAATCCACTCTCGAACGCTGCCTTCTTTAGAAATTAAAAAATTTGAGGGCATCACTAAACCTAATGAAGCAATTTTAGATTTAATTTGATCGACTGAAGTTGCAGGTCTTGGCCTAAACACTAACAAATAATCTTTATGGTTCAATAAAAAAAGATTAAGCCAATTTAATATTATATTAAAACTATTATTATTATATTCAATCATTTTATTAATATCAGATACATTTTGTCCATCTTTTCGCATCTGTAAAAGCATTTCATCAGAGTAAAACGCCCAATTAAAATTTTCACTAAATAAAATTTTTTTGTGTGTGTTATTGCAATTTATAATATCATAGGGATTATCATAAAATTTTCTATACGGTTCATTATATAGGTCTAAAGAGAGATTTCCATTTGAATAAATATTATTTAACGGAACAGCATTTTCTATCAAATATTGAGTATAGCTCATACTCCAACTATGATGAATTACATATTTGGTTGCAAAGTCCCCTTTAGGAGTTTTAGCTAACCTATTCCCCGAATAAAATAATTGTTCCCAACTTAAATTCACAAATTTAGATTTTCTCCATAGAGTAAGAAATAAGTTATTTGATCTATTTTGATAACAAAAAGGCAATAAAACAATTTTTGGTGAATATTTCCAAGCAGAAAGTATATCAAAGTTTTGTTGCAGGATTACAAATGAATAGCCTTTGTTTTCTAATGATGACTTTAATAAAGTTGCAACCTCTAATTCTCTGGAGCCTTTTTCAAAAAGCAACAGAAAATCAACTTTTAATCTAAAAGAAATTTTTTTCATTAAGAGTAAATGATTTTACAACCAAACATAATAGTTCTCTAATTTTTCTCTACTTTTTCAAGAACAAACTCAGCAAGTGATAGTGCGTCAAGTTTATGATATGATAGAACTTCCTCAGGGCGTCCATATGCTGGAATTCCGTCCACACCTAACTTAAAGATATTTGGAACTTTACAAATTCCAGTTTCAGCGATTTTACTCAAAATAAAATCAGAAAATCCATATTTACTACTATGATTTTCACAAACTAATAACCCTTTTGAGTCCATAATAACTTCTTCGAGCCATTTTAAATTAATCTCATTAAGCCAAGGTGTAACAATAACCTTTATATTGATTCCTTTAGATTTAAGTATTTCAGAAGCCTTTACCAGTTGTACAGATAGTATTGGACCGCATGTTAAAATCGTAAAATCACTTCCTTCAGTTAATACAGCTCCTATGCCTACTTCTTGCAACACAAGATTATCTATTTCATTACATTGTTCTATGGGAACAGATACCAATCTTATATATGTACTATTAGAATTTAATTTAACTGCCCATTCTAAAGCCTCTTTAGCTTGGTTTTCACTTATTGGCTCAATAGATGTCATCTTAGGCATTGATGACATATATGTAATATCGTGAATGGCTTGGTGTGAATGGCCTGGACCACCAGGTAATACACCTGCAAGTGAACCAACATATATAACCTTGGATCTTTCAGTTGATACATTATAAATTTGTTCTAGTGGGCGTGTCGTTAAAAAACATGCAAATGAGTGAACTATAGGTAATCCCCCACCTAAGGCAATAGTACCTGCTTGTGAAACCATATCCTGCTCAGCAATTCCACATTCAATAAAACGCTCGGGGAATTTTTCTTTAAATGGGATAAGACCAGTATCCAAAACTAGATCTGCATCTAGTGCTACTATATCAGGATAAGTTTGGGCTAATTCAATAATTGCATCAGAATAAGCTGGTATCAGTTTTTTAAAAGTTTTACTTATTGTCAAAGGTTCAATTTCAACTTTACTTACCTCAAACTGTTGAAAGTTTAATTGGTTGCTCAGTCTAGTAATTTGTAATAATAATTCTTTGATTGCTAATGAGTATTCCTCTTTGTTTGGCGCACCTGAATGATATTTATAAAATTCGGATTCCATAGAAGTATGTTCCATAAATGAAATTCCTTTCCCTTTTATTGTGTCTGCAATAATAACCTTAGGTTTACCATTATTAGTATTTAACATTTCATCAAAAGCAACCAAATCATGTCCATCACATCTAAAAACATCTAAGCCAAAAGCTCTAAATTTTGCTTCTAAATCCCCCAAATCTGCAACCTTAGAGACTAATTTATCAGACTGAACTTTATTATGATCAATTATAATAACCAATCTATCATCATTGCGAGCAGAAATTGTATTAAGGGATTCCCAAAACTGTCCTTCTTGAAGTTCCCCGTCTCCAGTCAGTACATAAATTTTCCCATTATCCCTTTTTTTCAATTTATCAGCAATAAAAAAACCTTTTGCTTTTGAAACACCCATTCCTAAAGAACCTGTATTTGTAAAAGCACCAGGAGTTTGTATATCAGGATGACCAGGTAAACCACCAAACCTTCTTAACTTATGAATATTGCTAAAATCTAAAATACCTAGAGCAGTATGAACTGCATATAATCCTGGACTATCGTGGCCCTTAGATGAGTAATACCTATCTGAAGGTTTAATTACATTTAAATAAAGCCATGAAACAATATCAAGACTTGAAAAACTGCTTCCCAAATGGCCAGAACCAGCTCTCATAATCATATATAGTGCATTAATTCTCGCTGCATATGAAAACAATTCAGCTCTTAAAAATTCACTCCCTTCTAGTTTGCGAATTATATCGAAAATATGCTTTTCGATATAAATTAGTTCTAAATCCGATACATCACTTTCTATTGCTTCTGATATACTATAAGTAATTTGTTCTCCCATGATTTGTTATTTTATTTATATATTATCAAATATTT
>NCGN01000002.1 GCA_002281575.1 Sphingobacteriia bacterium 28-36-52 | reverse complement strand
TGCTTCTGCAACTGCTTACAGTAGCGCAAACGTTGGAGCAGCTTATACTTCTTCTGTATCTTATGTATTAGCTGACGGAACCAATGGCGGACTTGCTGCCAACTACGCTGCCCCAGCTGATGATAACTTAACTGGTTTAGCAATCACCGCTCCTGCAATCACCATTACTGCAGATAATGAGTCTAAAGTATATGGCGCTGCCTTAACTAGTGGTGCTCTAAAAACTACTTATACCCTTACAGGAACATTATTACCTGGTGAAACTGTTACCTCTGTAACACTAACTTATGGCACAGGTGGTGCTGCAACTGATCCAGTTGCAGTAAATAGTGGTACACTTGTACCAAGTGCTGCTGTTGGTGCTGGTGGTTTCTTAGCTTCTAATTATGATATCACTTATGTAAATGGTAATATTACTGTAACAGCCGCACCACTTACCATTACTGCTGATAATGAGTCTAAAGTTTATGGTGCCACTTTATCAAGCGGTGCAGGAAAAACTACATTTACTGTAACTGGTACTTTACAAAATAGTGAAACAGTTACATCAGTAACATTAGCATACGGAGCAGGCGCTGCTGGTACTGATGCTGTTGGATCAAATGCTGGTACTATTATTCCTAGTTTGCCTCTTGGTGCTGGTGGTTTCTTAGCTTCTAACTATAATATCACTTATGTTAATGGAGATATTACTGTTACCCCTGCCCCATTAACCATTACTGCAAATGCAGTTACCAAACAACATGGAGAGGTACTTGCATCTCCTGTTACTCCTTCAACTGCTTTCACTGCTACAGGTCTTCAAAATTTTGAAAGTATTGGTTCTGTTACTATAACTTATGGAACTGGTGCTGCTGCGCTTGATCCAATTGCAGTTAACGTTGGAACAGTTGTGCCGAGTGCTGCAACTGGTGGTACTTTCACCGCTTCTAACTATACCATTACTTATACGCCAAATGACTTGACTGTTATTATAAGCAGTAATGCTTTCTTAAGCGACTTAGTTGCTTCTACAGGTGCATTGAATACTCCATTTAATAAATACGATTTGGATTATGATACTTATGTATTAACTGCTGTAAATAGTTTCACTGTTACTCCTACTATTGAAAATCAATTCGCTACTATTCAAGCTAGAATTGATAATACAGGATTTGGTCCAGGAGCTTATGTGCCTTTAACCAGCGGTGTTGCAAGTGCGCCATTTACTATCAGAGAAGGCGACAATATCATTGAAATACTTGTAACTGCTGAAGACGGCGTTACTCAATTAAACTATAGAATCTTATATCGTCGTGAGTCTACTTTTGTAAGTGGCGGCGGTGGCGGTGGTCTTGAAAGTAAGAGCTTGGGCGATGCAATTGCTCAACGTGTACTTAGCAATGCCATCAACGATATGAATGGTGCGGTGGATTACAACAAATTACCTGTGGTTGAAACTGCTCAAGGTACTATCCGCTCTACCAGCACCAATAGTCTCTTTAGCTTGCAATTGTCTAGCATCATGCCTGACCTTGCTAACAGAGGGTACAAAGCTTACAATAGCTCTCCTGTAGACATCGTTAGCTTTACCAATGCTAAAGAAGTGTATGCTGTTGACTATGTAAACACCAATAAAGAAACCAAAGCGGTAGCTTTCACTACAAAAACTTTGGGTGAATTGTACGACCACACTAAACCAATTTGTGATCGATTAAAAGGTGCTACTTTACTAGATGTAGAATCAGTTAAAATAGATGGCTACGACTTTATTAACTACACCATTATTAACGATAAAGGAAACCGCGAATACGCTACCGCATTTACTGTGGGTGCTAAAGCTGGAAGAAACAGCTTTAACCTTCAAAGTGCTTTCTTAACAACTAGTTATGTGAACGAAGACCAGATGTACAACTTCCAAATCTGGGCCGCTTCTCCTAGCATTGTTAATGAAATGGTTAAAGACGTATTGGCTAAACTAAAAGACGTTGCTGAAGTTAACCAAGCTGTTGTAGGTACAACTCCTGCCTCTTACATTGAGTCTGGTAAGCGTGAAGGAACCAACCTAAACTTGGTAATCAAAAATGCTTCTGCTGCAACTACTGGTTTCTTCAAATTCGAAGACAGATCTACTGAATCTTCTACTGGTATTGTTACTCGTAACGTTCCATTCACTGTAAAAGCCAATGGCACTTCTACTGTAGTTGTTCCGGTTGGTGACAAATACGAAAGCACTGTCTCTATGTATTTGAATGGTGAAGTAAAAGACTTAGTGTACATGTCTGATGGTACTTGGGCGGTTGATTACAACAGAAACACTACTAGCGTAAGTGCTTTCAACGTAACCAACGATGCTAAACGCACCATCTCTGCTAACGAATACCCAGTATTAAGAAACGTTGAAGTAAAAGCCAATAGCGCTGATTTCGTATCACTATTCAAATTATTGAAAGCAGGTGGTATGGAAGCTGACTTAAGCAACTACAACGGTATTAAGTTTACTGCTGCTGGTGGATACAACTTAAGAGTGACCATGGTTAAAAATGGGGTAGCCGAGTGGAAGAATCAATATACTACTGATATCAGATTAGGTTCTGGTCAGCAAGAATACTATATTCCTTTCAGCCAGTTTAAATCTGCTGGTTCTACTAAAGCTTTAGATCCAACTGATGTTACTACCCTTGTTCTTACCATTGAAGTAGGTACAGGACGTAATAGCCCAATCGCTTCTACCTTTAGCAATATCAGCTTCACCAAAGAAAAACCAGTAATTAACGCTGCGGACCAGGAAGTGAAAACCATTCAGGTATTCCCTAACCCGGTAACCGACAATGTGTTTACTGCTAGCTTTGTAAGCCCTGTTGCTGGTGAGTTTACTATGAAGATTAATGATGGAACAGGACGTTCTATCTACACTAAACAAGTAAACGTAGTCAAAGGTCCTAACGCTGTTCCAGTAAGATTGAACAACGGCGTAATTGGTACACACTTCTTAACGCTAGAAGGTAAAAACGTTAAGTTCGCTCCTACTACCGTAGTGATTGTGAAATAACTTTCAACCATATATCTCAAAGCCCCGATGTTTACGCATCGGGGCTTTTTTTATGCAAATTGATTTATATTTTATATTTTATATGGTTTAAAGGGATTTAATAGTAGACAAAATAGGCGGAATTTTACATAATTATTTATTTTCTATTCCCTATTCCGAATGCTTTTATTATCTTCTGTTTTTGTTGGACTGGCCAGCACATTATTAATTTATCTTATTAAGAGATACAAATCAGTTAGAACTACTTATATAAGTATTTATTTGTTCATCTTTTTGCTAATAGTTGGATCACACTATTATCAATTTTATGGCACTAATGAAAACATATTAATCTATACCCTTTTTACATCAAGCACTTTATTTTTTTTACTCGGCCCTATTCTATATTTCTATGTTAATATATTATTGAACAAGAAGAAAATGATTTTTAAAAAGGACTGGGTGCATTTTATTCCTTTTATTATTTGTTTTATCTGCGTTTTCCCATGGATTGTGAATAGCAATAATGATAAATTTATTTTTGTTCGCGCAGTGTTAAATAACCGTGTATTGTTAATGGTAAACCCAGACAATTTACTTTTGATTGAGCCTCAAATATTAATGCTACTCATTCCAGTTCATATTTTAACTTACTTAATTGTATGTCTTTATATGATAATTAAAGATGATGCAGAGAATCCTGGAATTGTTCATACCAATTCAACTGTAAATACGTTGATATATTTATTCTTATTATTTCAATGTTACGTAGCTATTATGTACAGTTTAGGTTCATTCAGTCTTTTTTATCACAGCAATCTATCTCCCACATTGGTAACTAATTTTCCACCAGAAAATTTTGATGGAACTGAATATGGAGTTGCAGCGCTGATGATTTTGGTATTAATAACAACTATTTTAGTGTATATCAATGATACAAAATCAAATAACCAAAACAATATTTCAAGCAAATCAATACTTAGATAATCACTCCAATATTTTTACTACTCTAGTCATCTTACCATTTGCATTAATCCCTTCTAAAACAATTTTTAATTTAGAAGATACATCGTTGTTGTAAAACTCAACAGGATACCTAGGAGATTTTTTATTTGTCATGATATAAGGATTCCAATAAAGTGTGTTTCTAGTATCTGGATTAAAAGATGCAGCAGATTTATCATACACAGGATTATAGAATTCTTTGAATCTGGAATATCCTGCCAATATAGTGCTTTCCATTCCTTTTACATTTTGTGATCCTTTAGATGAAGTGCCACCCTTCTTTGTATATATTACAATTGCGCCACTTGCTCCTCCTCCACCAGTTCCAAAAAAAGGAGGTCGAAATACTTTTATATAGGCAACGTCAGTTACAGGAATAGATGAAACCATACCAACATCTGACCTTAATTCATTTAGATAAATATCAGGAACACCACCTCTCCAATTTAAACTAGCACCTGCACCATTGCCAGTAATTTGTAATCCCGCCACTTTGCCTTGCAGAAAGGTTAAGATGTCTATAGCCGCAACCATTCCATCTGACAAATCAAAACTATACCCGTTCATTCCTGAAAATAATCCGGAAGAATAGGTTTCATCTAATATTTCAAGTTTGCTTTTTGTTCTAGTTTTTACAACAACTTCAGATAATGTTGCAGATGCCATCAATCTTCTTAGTTTTTCTTGCTCTGAAAGGAAGAAATTCATTCTTGCTATAGCCATTGAATCTACCCCTCCCCAAATTGGAGGAATGGTTCCTAAACTTACTTTTGCCCCATTTTCTTTTCGCAATAACCCATTTTCAATTTTTACTTGAGTAGCGCTGCTGAGCTTTGAATTATTATTAAATCCATAATATACTTTAACGGTATCATAAAAGAATAAACCAGGTTGCTCAAAACTCCCATTGGCATCAATAGGTGCAAACAAGAGACTTTTGCTACTGTCTTTTGCAGCCAATACAAAATTGAGTTGCTGGTCTTTTATCATTCCTGGTTTAATTCCATACACACTACCCTTTAATGCCATGAAATCATTCTCTGGCATATATTTCAATTGCGGACCTATCCCCGCTTTTAGTTGTTCCCAATTTATTTTTCTCCATCCATTGGTCATCATAACTAAATCTAATTTGCTGGTGATACTATCTGCATCGCTTTGAAAATAATAAAAGGGATTGTGTACATAGCCTTTAATTTCACTAGCCAGTAAAAAATTAGAATATATAGAATGCGGATCAACTTCATTGGCATTTGCATCTATTACTGCAACCGACATATTCGTCATGGTAGTATCGGAAACAATGATTTCAAATCGATTGAAACCCCGTTTATTTAAATTAGTTGCAAGTGGATTTATTTTTGCACTAAAATCATGCGTATGGTTATTGATAAAAGCAATTCTTTCTGCAACAGGAATCCAATCGGAAGTAAATAAGGTAAATTGTACTATACCAGTGGGTAGCTCTTCAATAGGGATTTCTGCTCGCTGATAATTCTTATCAACCATTTTTAGCCCCACTTTATACATTAATGATTGATTCATGTGAACCAACAAATTCATTTGTTTAAAGGTTGGCCCTGCATTAATAGATCGCTCAAATTGAAGAAATGCTTTTTCATTGTTGGTTCTAACCGTTAACACAGCTCCTTCAGGTTTGATATCATTAATTTTAGTAACTCCGCTCCTTCCAAATTCGTCTGTCCAATTTAATTGATACTGTTGTCCTGCCATGGGCTTTAATACAAATACCCCCATTCCATCATGTTGTACTTTAATACTATCTAATACTTTCTTTTGGGCATCAACTAATACCCCCTTTATTTTTACAGGCAGCCCAGATTGATAGTATGCTTTAAATGCTACGCGAGAATTTAATCCCTCCACTAACATGCCACTTTCAGGAAATAAATCAACTTTGGTTGGCTCTGGTAATTTTGTAGTGATAATATTTCCGCCATTTATAGGTATATTTTTTTGAAATAAATAAGCTACCTCGTCATTTAACATCCACCTTGTAAATGCTTTTACATGAAAAAAACCTCCTTTATAGTTAGCTGGAATTTCAAAACTCCCTTTTGCAGTTGATTGAAATAGAGGAGAAACGGTTTGTTTTACCAAAACACCATCTGTATCATACCATTCAACATACAAATTTTTGCTTAAAAAACTGGGCTCATTTGCCGCTAATAAATAGACTTTATAAAACAAAGTATCGCCAGTATTATACCTGGGTCTATCAAAATGTACATGTATTTTTTCTTTAGGAAATCCATCTGCATAAACACTCATCATAGAGTCTATTTCTTGACCACTCAAAACATGCTTAAATCCTAATAAGATAAAAACCAAAATAAAGACCTTTGTAAACTTCATGCTAAATACAATTTTGACTGTAAGATACTTTGTCCCCTTCAACTTACAAAGCAGCACAAATTGGCTACATTGGTTTTGTTGACTATTTTTAACCAATGAAACTACGTTTGATTTCTGTTGGAAAACCTCATGAGCCTTATATAAAGGAGGGTGTCAACGATTTCACTCAAAGGATTAACAAATATTTCAAAGCAGATTGGTTAATAATACCACCTCCAAAAACTGCGCCAAATTTGTCTGAAATTGAACTAAAAAAGGCCGAAAGCACTTTAATCCTCAATCAAATAGAAAAAGACGACTATTTAATTTTATTAGATGAAAGAGGAAAAACCTTCAGCTCACCTCAATTGGCTCAATTTATTCAGCAAAGGGCCAATGAAAGCAATAAGCAATTGGTATTTTTGATTGGAGGGGCATTTGGAGTTGATTCAGCTGTTAGCACTAGAGCACAACTGGTTTGGAGTTTATCGCCTTTGGTATTTCCACATATGCTTGCCCGATTAATTTTATCAGAACAATTATACCGCGCCTGTACCATCATTAGAAACGAAAAATACCACCATATTTAACCCATGATTACCTTAACCATCAGCATCATACTCTTAACAAGTCTCATTTCATTCACTGCTTTTTCAAATCAAAAAGTTTTAGATGATCTAATATTCTACCCACCAGCCATTACCAATAGGAATCAATGGTATCGTTTTATTACAAGTGGGCTCATTCATGCGGATATCATGCATTTATTATTTAATATGTATTCGTTTTATTTGTTTGGTGACTTAGTAGAAAAAACTTTTGTTCAAATATTTGGAGAATCTGGCAAAGCCATCTACATCGTACTCTATGTTGTATCATTGATTGTTTGTTTATTACCTACCTATTTTAATAACCAAAACAATTATCATTATAGAAGTTTAGGAGCTTCAGGAGCAGTGTCTGCAGTCATATTTGCAGGTATATTTTTATACCCAACCATGGGAATGGGTATTTTCCCAATACCATTTCATATACCGGGATTTGTATTTGGCCCCTTGTATTTAATTTTGTCTGCATATTTAGCAAAAAAAGGACATGGGAATATCAACCACTCGGCGCACATATGGGGAGCGATATTTGGGATTGTTTTTGTGATTATTACTACCAGTTTTATGACCAAATTTAATGCAATGGAAAATTTTTTCAATGCAATCAAAATATACCTGGGCTCATTTTAGGAGCGAGCAAACTGTAGTTTCAACAATTCTTTGGTAGATGCCGCATAACGAAATCGGTTATCGATGCGCATGCCAATAATGGCAATAATTTTCTTATCGGATTCAAGTACCCAAATTTTTTCTTTTTCAGTTTTACTTAACCTAGCATCTATCAAAAACTTAGAAACTTTCTTCTTCTTAGTCATACCCAAGGGATAAAAATAGTCACCTATTGCCCATTGGCGCAACAGTAATGGGAACTTAATAATACTATTATCTAACCACTCAATACTCAATTTATTGCCAATAGTATTGGTTTGGGTTAATTCGTTTGTTACTGTTGAAATATCGTGCTTAGAAAGTGTTAATTCGCCTTCCAAAAATGGAGTTGTTCCAAGTTGTTCTATTACTATATGTTTGGCTTCAACTTGAGCAGCGGGTGAAATAATCATCCATTGTCTATTCTTTATAATCCGATGGCTTGGAGAATTGATGAAACTGCTATTTGAAGCATCCAACAGTTTGATTACTTCAGGAATTTGGGCTGAAGTAAATCCAAAGGGCTCAATAATTTCCCATGTAATGGAATAAATCGGATTTACTTTTTTCCATTTAAGAACTGGTATATGACTTTCATTACCCTTTTGTTCTATCATTTTTTTAACCTGTAGATTCACTGCTTGCTTATACAAGATTGCCACTTCAGAAAACCGTTGCGTATTGTGAAAAATATTTTCTTGTAAGGATGGAAGAACTTTTTCCAATTCAGGGATGATGGTATTTCTTAAAAAATTTCTAGTGTATTGATTGGTTAAATTTGAAGAATCTTCAATAAAAGAAATGCCATTATCTTTTGCGTATTGCTCAATTTGATTCCTAAAAAAAGGCAGTAATGGCCTTAGTATTTTTTTAGTAAGATGTAAGGGAGAAATCCCTTTTAATCCTTCTATACCAGTTCCTCTAAAAAAATGCATCATGCTGGTTTCAATAGAATCATTCGCATGGTGTGCAGTAGCTGCCCAAGCACCAGTAAGGGTTGCATCGTTTAACCTGATTTCATCAAACCAATTATACCTAATTTCTCTTGCAGCCACTTGAACAGATAAATGCTGCTCTGTCATATAGTTTTTTGTGTCAACTCTTTTAATTAACAAAGGAATTTGAAGGCTTTCACAAAGTGAAACAACAAAATTTTCATCCCGATTACTCTCGACGCCTCTTAATTGATAATTAACATGCGCTGCAACTATTTCAACTCCTGATTGCTGAAGCAGATAAGCCAATACGGTACTATCTACCCCCCCACTCAATGCCAACAAAATTTTTTGACCAGGCAAAATCAATGGAGCAAAAGTTGATTGCCAATTCTGTTGGAATTGATTCAATAAGTTCATACTTATTTCTTTACAAAAGACCCAGTTAAAGCAGCTAATCCACTAATTAATCCACCAATAATACCTGTAACAAGTATCAGCATCATATATGACCCTCCCAAGGGTAATATCAAAGCCACTTTTGCAGAAAGTATATGTTCATTGGCTGCATCTTTAATAAATGCTAAAACAACCCATAGTAGAAATAAACCAAGAAATCCACTCAAAAAAGATTTACCTGGTGTTTGATGCAACAATGCAGCTACCACAAATGAGGTTACAACAAATACCCACCAAGGCAATTGAGTAAAAAGACCTGCCACAAATGCCAATAATGCTGTTAAAAATAAGGATACTATAAATTTCATGATAATGTATTTAAGCTTGGGTAAAAGTCATTAACCACTTAACGCGTTTATTATTTGGAGCGTCTTTCAAGTGCATAAACAAAATTGGATAATATTTGCCAGTAGCCCAATGGTTCATAAACATGTCGTAGTATTTACTTCCTGGGTTACCATTTTGGCCACCAGGATAAACGCCATACGCTTCTATATCGTCGGTCATATGCACAATCATTCTCCAACTTGGACCATGTGTTTCTGTTGTTGCATTAATGATATGCTTTCCGCCTCCTATTGGCAAATGCAATGAACTCAACGCATTGATTTTTAGTAAATGGGAAACACGGGTATCTTTAAATGCGGCCCAGTCTAATTTACCTTCTTTATCTGCTTTCACTAAAACTGCAGTTGCTTTTTTAACTGCCTCCATTACTGCATCGGCAATGGTTTCTTTTTTGTTGGGTGTTTTAATATTATCAGCAAAAGAATATAGGCTGTCTCTTTTTATGCTTTCCAACAAAGTGATTTCATCGGGCCATCCCAAATTAGTAGTAGCACCAGCAAATTCATCGGACCAAATGGTGGTTTCTAAACTATCCCAAAGTACATTAAATACAGATGCTCCTTTTTCATTGACATCACTTACTAAATTCCAAGAACTCAATATATTAATATACTTTTTTTCATCAGCAGTTAAAGTAGATTGATCAATGTATTTTAGTAAAACTGGCCTTGCCATTTCTGCAAACACATTATAATTATCCATTTGAAGACGCTGAATGTCTTGAGCCGTTGCATTGGTTAATTCAGTTAACTTCCGATTGATGATTACCCCACGGTACACAGGAAAATTACTAGCAGCACCTAAATAATAAGGATAGGTTTGGTCAGTTGATTTTTGATTGGCACTACTCACAAATCCACGCTCCGGATTTTTGATTATTGGATTTTCATTGGTTGGTATAAACCCTTGCCATGCATAAGAGCTGTCTTGCCCAGGTAATATAAAGTCTCCTTGTCTAAACCATCTTGCCACAAAATTGGCTTGTTGTTTTAAAGCAATATCCCCTGTTTTAGAAGCAAATGCAAAGTTTTGGCCTGTACTATTCCAATGAGAAATTGCTTCTAAGTAGTCTTCGTAATTCTTTGCATGGTTTAACTTATAAAAAGCCAATAACCCGCTTCCTCCATCATGTGCAGTCCATCTTAAAGCCAAATTTTTTCCCCCAGAACCACTGTTTTTATAGTTATGGTCGTACATGGTTGGTCCAAATACAGTTATTGCAATGTTCTCTTGAATGGAAGCGCTGTCCTTTACTTTAATGGTCTCAATTCTTTTTTCTGCTTTAACCCATTGTCCTTGGAACCAATATTCATTCAAGGTAGTATCCTTAAATTTCATGTCATAGTAGTCTAACACATCGCGACCTGCATTGGTAACTCCCCATGCTATACTATCATTGAATCCAATGATTACTGCAGGAGATCCTGGAAAGCTTGCTCCATAAGTACGATGTGTTGGAGTAGATATTTGAACCTCATACCAAAGAGAAGGTAAGTTTAAGCCTAAATGTGGATCGTTGGCAAGGATGGGTCTACCAGATTTGGTTTTTGATCCACCTACTACCCAGTTATTACTTCCATTGCTTTTGTTTGGAACAAATGGTGCCAGAGCTGTTGAACTTCCAACTGTATCGCCTAGGTAGGCTGTTTGTACATCAGCAGGTACAATTGGCTTTATGGATGGTGCTGCATATGCAGTACCACGAGGAATTATTGGATCTAAAGAATCTTGCACATCAGTAAATAACAAGTCAAAATCTTTATAGCTAAAATAGTTACGAGCATTACTCATTTGCAAATCGGTAACGGCGCCTCTTCCAGTTAAGTCATAAGACATAAACATCTGGAATAAATAAGTCTTCAAAGAAGTCCAAGCTTCAGGTTTGTAATCGAGTAATTTGTATTCAAATGGAATTTGCTCTGGCTTCAATTGTGCTATATAGGCATTTACTCCTTTAGCATAAGCATCAATTGCAGATTGCATTTCAGGATTATTCTTCTCTACATAGGCTTTGGTTCTTTCAGCACCATATACCATCCCTAGTCTTCTAAAAAACTGATCGGTGCCAATTCTTTCTTTACCTACAATTTCACTTAAACGACCTGCAGCAACATGGGTCTGAAACTCCATTTGCCAAAGTCTAAACTTTGCATGTAAATAACCCTGCACATAATAAGCGTCATTGTCTTCATCCGCATAAATATGTGGAACCAATCGGTCGTCTATATATACATCTACTTTTCCGGCTAACCCTTCTAATTGAATATTATCGTTGTAGTTGGTGTTAGTAGCTTCCGCATTTTGCCAAAACCCGTGTTGGGGAGATAAAAAATAACCCAGTCTTGGAGTCTTACTTCCGCCAACAGCCAATTGGGTATTAAATAAATAAACTGCACCCCATGTTAACAGGGCCGATACAAGCAATGGTATAATCCTCATAGCAAATATTTAAAGACTCAAAATAAGCAAATTAGTTCAGAAGCATTACTGTTAGCGAGCTTCCATTATTAGGAATTTTTTTCCTTTAATTTTTTCGTCACGAACCCCTTTCAATAATGATGCAATCTTATTTTTCTTAACAGCTACAAAACAATTATGGTCTTTAACCATAATTAAACCCAACTCTTCTTTTGTTAGCTTGCCTTTTTGAATAAACAAGCCCACAATATCTACTTTATTTAGTTTATCTTTTTTACCTCCGTTTAAATACACCGTACCCCATTCTGAAGCAGCGGGTGGCGGAGCATGTAATTTCAACAAAAAAGAAGGCGGTGTTTCTTGCAAATAATTGGGCAGGGGTTCGTCTTCGTGCAAAATCATATAAACATTACCCTTGCTGTTCATTCTAGAAGTTCGGCCATTGCGATGGGTAAATTCTGCGTTGGTAGAGGGCAAATGATAATGAACAATATGATCAATATCTGGGATGTCTAATCCCCTAGCAGCTAAATCAGTGGCAATTAAATATTGAGCAGTGCCGTTTCTAAATTTGATTAAAGCCTGCTCCCTTTGCATTTGTTCCATTCCCCCATGAAAAATGGTATTAGCAATTCCCAGTTCGGCCAATAAACTGCCAGTTCTTTCCACTGCTTCTCGATGATTGCAAAAAATTAACACAGAAGTATTACCTAATGTACACAACAAATCATAGAGTGTATTCACTTTGTCCTTCTCAGGCGACCATACAGTATGCATTTCAACCGTAGGTGCTTCATCACGACCATTTAGAAAATTCAACACAACCAATTGCTTAGGCTCGGCAAATGTAGGAATAGCAATAGATGCAGTAGCAGATACGAATACTTTTTGCACTTCTGGTTTTAACGCCTTGGTAATGTATTCCATGTCTTCCTCAAAGCCCAAAGCCAAGGATTTATCAAACTCGTCAAATATGAATAATCGAATACCCTTTGAATCAAAAGTTCTTCTTTTAAGGTGATCGGCAATTCTACCAGGTGTTCCCACCAATAATGCAGGGGGCTCTACCAAACTATTTATTTCAGTGGGCATATCATGTCCGCCATAGGAACAAATTATTTTATATCCTGTTTGCATGGTTTTCCAAACCTGTTCAATTTGAATGGCTAATTCTCTGGAGGGAGTTAACACCAAAGCTTGCACCAACTTCCCTTTCGGATTCAAATGCTCTAATAAGGGAATTAAAAAAGCAAGGGTTTTTCCAGATCCAGTAGGTGATAGCAACAACACATTCTTATGGTGTATAATATTACTTACTGCTGCTTCTTGCATTTCATTTAAAGCAGCAATGCCTAAATTTTGGAGCGTTTGTTTACTATCGTTTAGTTTAGTCATAATTAAAATTTCAAAAACACATACCCTTTGTTAACATATGTGGTAATAGTTGTAATAGCAGAAAGCACTGTTTCAAATTCAGGCGCAATGGTAGCTGGGTCTACCTTTCTTTTAAATAAAGTTTGACCACAAACATATAAAGGGATACCTGCATTTTTAATAGCAGTAAACAAAGGAAGGTTGGGATTATCTACCCCAAATTTTTGTTTATAGGTCTCATTATTCAATATGAAAGGAACAGCACCACCATGCACTACTGCCACCATTTTTAGCTTTTTCGGATCAACTCCTCCTGCTACATGCAGGTTAGCAATTCGTGCAATATTCTCAAAAAACTCACTGATATTTTTAGGATTTGCAGAAGGGCTAGTAATATCAACCAACACTTTGTACTCTGCTTTCTTATTTATCACATCCACAGCAAAAGGCACTTCGGTCACTGGCCCATATTTGGGAATAAATGGATAAACTTCTTTTTGTGCATGCGCTAAAGTGCAACTAAAAATGAAAGCAAAAACAATAAAAAAATATTTCATAAAATTGATTTATTCTAAGGTAAGCTATTTACCAAACTTCTTCTTCAAAGCTTGTAAAGCATCGGTTACATTTAAATTACTCAAATCTTCTTCTTTTTTTATTGGTTGATTGGAGCGCTTGTGTTGATTGAAGTCTTTCCTTCCTCCAATACCCGCTGCAGAGGCGGCTTCTGTTTGTTTGATGGAGAGTGCAATTCGCTTGCGGCTCAAATCTACCTCTAATACCTTTACTTGTACTTTCTGCCCCAATTTTAATGCCTCACTAGGATCTGAAATGTATCGATTGGCAATTTCGCTCACATGAACCAATCCATCTTGCTTAACGCCAATATCTATGAAAGCACCAAACCTAGTTAGATTAGTAACTACGCCAGGCAATACCAAACCCACCGTTACTTCTTCCATAGAATAGATATTGGCAAACTCAAATTGCTCTAATTCAGATCTTGGATCAAGTCCGGGTTTTTGTAATTCTTTAATAATATCATTCAATGCTAATACCCCAATTTGATCATTCACATATTTTTGGGTATTGATTGATTTTAATAGTGACTCATTTCCTATCAATGCTTCAAGACTGGTTCCTAAATCAGTCGCCATTTTTTCAACAATTGGATAAGCTTCTGGGTGAACCGCACTTGCATCCAATGGATGTTTTGCTTTTGGAATGCGTAAAAATCCCGCACACTGTTCAAAGGCTTTGGCACCCAACCTTGGCACTTTTAATAATTCCTCTCTGCTAGAAAATGAACCTAAGTTTTTTCTTTGTTTAATAATATTTTCTGCTACAGATTCATTAATACCACTCACATAACTTAGTAATTGTTTACTAGCCGTATTCAAATTAACCCCTACTGTATTTACACAACTAACCACGGTTTGGTCTAGTTTTTCTTTTAGTCTAAACTGATTAACATCATGCTGGTACTGCCCTACTCCAATACTTTTGGGGTCAATTTTTACCAACTCCGCTAATGGATCCATCAACCTTCGGCCAATGCTTACAGAACCTCGTACTGTAATATCATAATCAGGAAATTCTTCTCTAGCAATTTCAGAAGCAGAATAAACAGAAGCCCCATCTTCATTCACTAAAAACACAGGCAATCCAAGATTCATTTTTTTAATAAACTGCTCTGTTTCTCTGCCAGCTGTTCCATCCCCAATAGCAAATACTTGAATATCAAATTGCTTTACCAATTGTTTTATTTTGTATTCGCTATCGTAAATTTTATTGGCTTCATGAACATAAATCAAATCTGTAGTAAGCAATTCCCCTGACTCATCTAAACAAACTACTTTACAACCTGTTCTATAACCCGGATCAATAGCCAATACCCGCTTTGATCCTAATGGTGCGCTTAACAATAATTGACGAAGATTTTCTGCGAAAACATTGATGGCTTCTTCGTCTGCTTTTTGCTTTAATGCAGTTCTACATTCTGTTTCTAAACTGGGTTGTAATAGCCTTCTATATGCGTCTTTAATGGCTTTTTTAATATGAATACTTGATGGACTCATTCCTTTAATAAAAAATTCCTCAATTGCTTCAATTGCCTCCTCTTCTACGGGAGCTATCGTCATTCTCAAAAAGCCTTCCAAGAATCCCCGTAAAATAGCTAGAATACGATGAGAGGGTATCTTATGAATCGGCTCTGAGAAATCAAAGTAATCTTTGTATTTGATGGCTTCTGCTTCCTTATCGGCAAGTACTTTACTTTGTAAAGTAGCAGTGTCTTCAAATAGTTTTCTCATCTTGGCTCTAACTTCTGCTTGCTCATTTACTTGCTCTGCAATGATATCTCTTGCACCTTGCAGGGCCTCTTCTACATTGGTAATTTTATCATTATAAAATTTAGCTGCTTCCATCTCAGGATCTTCTTGCCCTTGTGCTAATAAAAACAATGCCAATGGCTCCAATCCATTTTCTCGCGCAACCACTGCTTTGGTTTTACGCTTTACCTTATAGGGTAAATAAATATCTTCTAACTCAACAATAGTAGTTGCTGCGTTTATTTTAGCTTGTAAAGCTTCGGTCATTTTACCTTGGTCGGTAATGGTCTTTTCTATAAATGTTTTGCGCTCAGTAAATGCCAAGATGGTTTTTTGTTCATCTTGAATTTGTTGAATTTGAACTTCATCTAAATTACCCGTACTATCTTTTCTATATCGGGCAATAAAAGGAATAGTAGCACTTTCGGCTAATAAATCTAAAACAGTTTCAACTTGAGTAACGCGCAAACCAAGTTTTGCGGCAATGATTGGAGCAAACGACATATTTACAATTCAATTTTTAGGGAGGCGAAAGTAGATTATTCCACTATACGCACCACACGATGAGGATATCTTTCCAAATACTTTCGAAGCATCGATTTGATGACTTCATTTTCGGCATAGGGCGTTACAGCCTCTTTTACTGCAGCTATATAAGCAGGTGCAGTAGGTTCAGCCATTTCTAAGTGACCAACTGGGCCCATACCCACAAATTTTCCTTTTTCAATTAAAATTGCCGTATTGCTTTCTTTAATAATATAAGACGCTTTTTCAGAAGCAATATAGTCAAGGGCTTTTGTTACTTGTTCATTATGAATAGTTGTATCGGGCCATTCGTTTGGTATCGTTTTATCTAAAAAACACAATGCCGGATGCAGCTCAAACTCTCTTACCAATTTCCAAAGTTCACGGTGCGCATCGGCTAACAATGAAAAAGCTTGCACCGGTTGTGCATTTTTATGCTTTTTATCAATAGCCAATCTTAAATACCCTCGATTGTCTTCAAATTGATAAATTGCCCAAAGCTGTTCAAACTTTTTCTGACTTTTATTGAAAGCTGGCCATAATCGCTTTATTTCAATACTTTCAAATAAACTGGCAATAAATTCAGTGGGGCATTCCGTATGGGATATTTCATATATTTCCCTCAAAAAATCTTGTCTTTTTTTACTCAAGTCTAATCCAGTAAAATGACTAACCACTCTTTTTTTAATATTTTTTGCCTTCCCCACATAAATGACTTTTCCCTGTTTGTTATGGAAATAATATACGCCAGGAACAGCTGGTAAAGATTGAATAAAATGTCCTGGTAAATTGGGAGGCATTAATTGTTCGCGGTTCTCTTTCTGTAACATTTCTTTTACCAATCGCTCCCCATTATTCTGTAAAACCAAGTCTAAAACTTTTGCTGTTGCCTTGGCATCTCCTCCAGCCCGATGCCTATTTTCAATTTCAATATTGAGTTGTCTGCATAAATGTCCCAACCCGTATTTAGGAAATCCTGGAAAAACCTTTCTACTTAATCGGATGGTACAAAGCTTAGGAGTCTGCAAGTCATATCCTGCTTCTTTTAAATGATGCTTAACAAAGCTGAAATCAAAATTAACGTTATGTGCTACAAACACCCTGTTTTTCAATAAGTTATAAATCTTCGGCGCTACTTCATGAAAAGAAGGAGCTGCTTCAACCATAGCATTGGTTATGCCGGTCATTCCAATAACAAAGGGAGGTATGGGTTGATGGGGGTTTACCAAAGTTTCATATACACCTTCTACTTCGGAACCATTATACAATACAATGGCAATCTCTGTTATTCCATGCTGACTGGGAAATCCCCCAGTTGTTTCAATATCTACTACCGCAAATCGCATGAGCGCAAGATAAGATTTGTAATATTCTTATAGAAATTACAACTAATGATAAAAAATGAACTCTTAGTTGTAACAAATAAGCCAACCACCCGTTTATATACTTGTTATGAGACAATGCAAAAAAGAAACCCCCAAACTAATTGTAAGCCCCCTAATTATGGCTGGCTTAGTATTCGGTCTATTTGCTTGTAATTCTCCAGAGCGGGCCGCAAAAATTATTCGCAAAAAAGCTACCCAAAAAGTAACCCAACTTTGTTTACCCAACCAAATCAATTCTGAAGCTTGTTTATCGGAATTAGAACAATTTTTAAGTCCCCCGTCATTTTCAACCTCTATTTCAGATAAAACAGAAATTATTTCTACTTGGTAAATAGCCGGGTATAATACAGAAGATTACACCAAGCTCCTACAGTTTCCTTAAATTTGCAGCCAATTGATTTTATGGAGCTGAGCAAGAATTATATCCCTACGGAAATTGAAGCAAAATGGTACGAACACTGGATTAGCAAAAACTATTTCTCCAGTAAACCCGATGATAGGGAACCATACACCGTTGTGATTCCACCACCCAATGTTACGGGTGTATTACATATGGGGCACTGTTTAAATAATACCATACAAGATATTTTGGTAAGAAGGGCGCGTATGCAGGGTAAAAATGCCTGCTGGGTTCCAGGAACCGACCACGCCTCTATTGCTACCGAAGCCAAAGTGGTAGCTATGTTACGTGAAAAAGGTATTGCAAAATCTTCGCTAAGCAGAACTGAGTTTTTAAATTATGCTTGGGAGTGGAAAGAAAAATATGGGGGCATTATTTTACAACAGTTACGTAAAATGGGATGTAGCCTAGATTGGGATAGAACCAGCTTTACAATGGATCCTGATTACTATGATTCTGTAATTAATGTTTTCTTAGACCTTTATAAGAAGGGATACATTTATAGAGGAAAGCGGATGATTAATTGGGACGTGAAAGCCAAGACAGCATTAAGTGATGAGGAAGTAATTTATAAGGAAGTACAAAGCAAGCTATATCACGTAAAATACAAACTTGAAAAGGGTGGAACTATTACTATTGCCACAGTAAGGCCTGAAACTATTTTGGGAGATGCTGCCATTTGTGTAAACCCTGCAGACGACAGATATAAACAACTACATGGCCAATTCGCTTTTGTTCCATTGATTAATAGAAAAATCAAAATAATCCCTGATGAATATGTTACCCTAGACTTTGGAACAGGTGCATTAAAAGTGACTCCTGCCCATGATATGAACGACTATCAGCTGGGACAGAAATACAATTTAGAAATCATTGATACCATGAACGACGATGGCACAATGAGTGATGCTGCACAATTGTATATTGGACTTGATAGATTTGAAGTTAGAAAAAAAATTGTTGCAGATTTAGAAGCAGCAGGTCATATTGATAAAATTGAAGAATATACCAATCAGGTTGGATTCAGTGAAAGAACCGATGCGGTAGTAGAACCCCGTTTAAGCTTGCAATGGTGGGTGAGCATGAAAGATTTGGCAGCACCCGCATTAACAGCTGTAATGGATGATGAAATTCATTTTCATCCAGCAAAGTTTAAAAACCTCTACCGCCATTGGATGGAAAATGTTAAAGATTGGTGTATCAGCAGGCAACTGTGGTGGGGACATCGCATTCCAGCTTGGTATACACAAGACGGACATTTTGCTGTGGCTAAAACAGCGGAAGAAGCACTGGTTGAATTACAAAATAAAACAGGCAATACTTCATTAACCCTTTCAGATATTCATCAAGACAATGATTGTTTAGATACTTGGTTCAGTAGTTGGCTTTGGCCTTTTGAAGTGTTTGGTGGTTTAAGCAACCTCAATAATGAAGAAGTAAACTACTATTACCCTACCAGCACTTTGGTGACCGCACCTGAAATTATTTTCTTTTGGGTTGCCAGGATGATTATGGCTGGCTATGAATACAAAGGCAGCAAGCCTTTTAATGACGTCTATTTTACAGGAATTGTAAGAGACAAACTAGGTAGAAAAATGAGTAAAAGTTTGGGAAACTCTCCCGACTTACTTGGTTTAATTGATCAATATGGAGCCGATGCGGTGAGATTTGGTATTTTGATAGCTTCACCTGCAGGGAACGATATATTATTTGATGAAGCTTCTTTAGAACAAGGAAGAAATTTCAATAATAAGCTATGGAATGCATTGAAGTTGGTGAAAATGTGGGAATCGCGTTTAGCCTCTTCCACTACCGAATCAAGTACCGATACCGAAGAAGCTGTATTTGCCATTAACTGGTTTGAAAACAGGTTGAATCAAGTGAGTGCTGAAGTAGACGAGCTCATGACTCAATTTAAATTGAGCGAGGCATTAAAAACCATTTACTCTTTAATTTGGGATGATTTCTGCAGCTGGTATTTAGAGTGGGCAAAGCCAGGTTTTGAACAACCTGTTGACCCAAAAGTATATACCAAAACCATTGAATTCTTTGAAAAATTGATGGAGTTACTACACCCCATTATGCCTTTTATTACAGAAGAAATTTTCCATTTACTAAAAGAGCAAAAAGAAGATTTAACAGTGAAATTACAGGGTAAACCCAACCCTACAAATGATTCCATTTTAGCCGCAGGTAGTCTATTAAAGGAGGTAATTACCAAACTACGAGATGCTCGAAATAAAAATCAATTAAAGCCAAAAGATCCTGTTGTATTGCATATTATGGCAGAAAATAACAACGGTTATAAAGCCATTGAAAGCATTTTAATGAAACAGGTAAATGCAAGCGATGTAGTTTATACTTCAACTGCAATAGCCAATACCATTGTGGTTAATATTGAAAAGGATAAATTTTTTATTGAAGCCGAACAACAGTTAGATACTGCCGCAATTAAAGATCGCTTGTTAAAAGACCTCGCATACGAACAAAACTTTCTTGCATCGGTTATGAAAAAGTTGAGTAATGAAAAATTTGTTCAAAATGCAAAACCAGAAATTATTGCACTAGAAAGAAAAAAACAAGCAGATGCGGAGGCAAGAATTAACACCATTGAAGAAAGTTTGAAATCATTGTAATGATCAGAATTGCTACACTTAACGATATACCAGTAATTCAGCAGATTGCCTATCATACTTGGCCTTCAACTTATGGAGGAATAATATCCGAAGCGCAAATCAAGTACATGTTAGACCTCATGTATAGTACCGAATCATTGATACAACAAATGGCTAAAGGGCACCAATTTTATTTATTTGAAAAAGAGCAACCCGCAACCTCAGAAAATGAAGTGTTGGGATTTGCTTCAGTGTCAAATGAATCTGCGGGAGTATTTAAATTAAACAAACTCTATATTGTTCCTACCGCTCAAAAAACAGGTGCTGGTAAAGCACTATTGTCTGCAGTAAAAGGGTATGCATTACAAAACGGGGGCAAAGAATTGATTCTTCAAGTAAATAAACAAAACCCTGCTATTGAATTTTACAAAAGACAGGGGTTAAGTATTTTATCTGAAAATATTTTTGAGTTAGAAAAAGGATTTGTCATGGACGACTATATAATGGGCATTGCTTTATAGTTATGTACCGCAATAAGTTGCATAAAACCCATCCCCATTTTCAGGAGGCGCTTGATATATTTCAATATTTGTTGTTAGTTGATAGGGTGATTGCAATGCATTTAAAAAGTAATTGAAAGAAGTTAAGTCTCCTGTAAACGCAACTGCATCCAATACTTTTTCTACCCAATGATTTCTAGGAATCACTAAAGGATTTTGCAATTGCATGATTGCTTGAGCTTGGGCAATGTTACTGCCATGCTTATTCAATAATTCTTCTCGCTTTAGCAACCACTCTGCAAAAAATGAACTGGTATAAATCCCTTCAGGAATAAGAACCGACTGAATTTGAAGAAAGGTATTGGTGTAATCGGCTTGGTTTTCTTTCATCCAATTAAGTAATGCTTTGATTAACTCAACCACTTCATCAGATAATTGATCTTTTGTAAAACCAATCTTTGAGCCCATCATAGCAGTATATTCTTCTGTATATAAATTTGGAAATATATTCAATACTTCTTTGGCTAATTCAACTGCTTTTGTTTGATCTTCATCAATGATAGGCAACAATGCATTGGCTAGGCAACTCAAGTTCCATTGTGCTATACCTGGTTGATTGGCGAATGCATATCTGCCATTGGTGTCAATAGAACTAAACACTTTAGCAGGATCATATCCATTCATAAATGCACATGGTCCATAGTCAAATGTTTCTCCTGCTATTGACATATTATCGGTGTTCATTACTCCATGAATAAATCCTACCCGCATCCAATGAACAATTAAATTTACTTGTTTAATCAATACTTCTTTTAACAAGGATAATGCTTGGTTATCCGATTCTAATTGATATGGATAATGCCTTTTTAATGTATAATTAGTATAAGCAATTAATTCTTCCTTCGTTAAATAATGATTAGCATATTCAAAGCTTCCTACTCTAATATGGCTTTGCATAACCCTTGTTAACACTGCACCATCTTGAATTTCTTCTCTAAAAACTTTTTCGCCGGTGGTTACTACGGCCAAACTTCTTGATGTTGGTATACCCAACCCATGCATTGCCTCGCTGATTAAATATTCTCTTAACATTGCTTTTAGCGTTGCCCTGCCGTCTCCCCTTCTTGAATAAGGCGTAGGACCTGATCCTTTTAGCTGAATATCGTATCGTTTTTGATTGGGGGCTATATGCTCCCCAAGTAAAATGGCTCTACCATCTCCGAGCATAGTAAAATAACCAAATTGATGACCTGCATATGCCTGTGCCATAGGCACTGACCCCTCGGCCAATTGATTCCCACTTAAAATTTGAGTTAAAGTTTGATTGCTTTCATCTGATTGATCTACCTGAAGTCCCAGTTCTTTTGCCAAAGCTTGATTGAACAGCAATAAATTGGGAAACTTCACATGTGTAGGATTAACCAATTCAAAAAATGAATTTCCTAAAGATGTGTAAGATGTATTGAAATTGAAAATATGGTTAGACAAAATTGCTTATTTAAAATGCAAATTACTTAATCAATGAACCAACACATGCGTTTGTTTAATTACCCCCATTACAAATACCGACTGAACATGCCCTATATTTTCTGCTTGAGATAATTTATTTACATGGAAATCGTAATAGGCATCCATACTCTCTGCTACTACTTTTAACATAAAATCAAACTCTCCTGAAATATTATAACATTCTATTACTTCATTTAATTCGTGCATTCTCTTAATAAATTTTCCTCCAGCGGTTTTATCATGTTGCTTTAAAGAGACATAGCAAATAACCATTAAGCCTTTTTTTACTTTAGTATGGTCTACCAAGGTTGCATATTGTTTAATTACCCCTGACTCTTCCATTCTTTTAATACGCTCATGAACTGGAGTTGTACTTAAATGAACTTGATCAGCAATTTCCTTTACGGTGGCCCTAGCATTTTGCTGTAATACTTTTAATATAGCGATGTCTTTGGTATCCAAAGAAAGTGAAACAGTGGATTCGGCTTTTTTAATTGGTTTGGACATTGCATTATGCTATTTTATTCTTCAATTATTCTACAAATTAGATGTTTATTCTTTATTTACAAATAATTATGTGCTTTTATTCTTTAAAATTAGCTTTGCGCTACAATAAAATACTATTATGTCTACATTAACATCAACAATTGACTTCAGCTTGCCTTACAAAGTGGCTGATATTAGCTTGGCCGATTGGGGTCGTAAAGAAATTCGTTTAGCTGAAGCGGAAATGCCTGGTTTAATGGCTTTACGTGCTGAATATGGCGCTTCTCAACCTTTGAAAGGCGCAAGAGTTGCAGGTTGTTTACATATGACCATTCAAACTGCAGTTTTAATTGAAACATTAGTAGCATTAGGTGCTGAAGTAAAATGGAGCTCTTGTAATATATTCTCTACTCAAGATCAGGCTGCTGCTGCAATAGCTGCTGCTGGAATTGGCGTATTTGCTTGGAAAGGGCAAACCCAAGAAGAAGCGGATTGGTGTATTGAGCAAACTTTGTTCTTTGGTGGTGCTGATCGTCCATTAAATATGATTTTAGACGACGGTGGAGATTTAACCAATATGGTATTTGATAAATACCCTGAGTTAATTGCCCATATTAAAGGCTTATCTGAAGAAACTACTACAGGTGTTCACCGTTTATATGAGCGCATGGCTAAGGGTACTTTACCTATTCCTGCTATTAACGTAAACGATTCTGTAACTAAATCTAAGTTTGATAACAAATACGGTTGTCAAGAGTCTCTAGTAGACGCTATCCGCAGAGCTACCGACGTAATGATGGCTGGTAAAGTTGCGGTTGTTGGTGGATACGGAGACGTTGGTAAAGGATCTGCTCTTTCTCTTCGTGGAGCAGGTTGTAGAGTAATTGTTACTGAAATTGATCCAATTTGTGCTTTACAAGCTGCAATGGATGGATTTGAAGTTAAGCCAATGGCAATTGCTGTAACTGAAGCAGATATTGTGGTAACTGCATCAGGTTGTAGAGACTTGATTACAGAGAAGCATTTCCGTTTAATGAAAGACAAAGCGATTGTTTGTAATATTGGTCACTTTGATATTGAAATTGATATGGCATGGTTAAACGCTAACTATGGTAACACAAAAGATACCATTAAGCCTCAAGTTGACTTGTATAATATTGATGGAAAAGATGTAATTGTATTGGCTGAAGGTAGATTAGTGAACCTAGGTTGTGCTACTGGTCACCCATCATTTGTGATGAGTAACTCATTCAGTAACCAAACTTTAGCTCAAATTGAATTGTGGATGAACCACAAAAACTACGAAAACAAAGTGTACGTTTTACCTAAACATTTAGATGAAAAAGTAGCTCGTTTACACCTTGCAAAAGTAGGCGCTCAATTAGATGAATTAACTGATGAGCAAGCCGCTTATTTAGGCATCAGTAAAAACGGGCCTTTCAAATCTGACATGTACCGTTATTAGTATTAATATTAATTTTTTATAGCAGCGCCCCAATTAAATCGGGGCGCTGCTTTTTTTTATATTTAGAGCAACTATTTGCCCTATTATATATTCATTTTTTTAAATAGAATAACCTTTAATATATTTATAAAATATTACAATTCCCCCTCGGTTTAATGAAGTGTAATCTTAACACAATGAAATCTATTGCGAATCTCTTAGTTTTATTTTTAATTTTTAGTTGGTATAGTTGTTCTACCAATGAAAACAATGCAGATTGGGATACTAAAGAAAGTTTTTTAGATTCTGCAATAATTAAAATTAGTCAGCAAAAAAATACAAATAAAAGAAGCGAACTTGTATTCCTTGATTCTACCGTTTATGGGAAAAAATTGAACTTAAAACAACAAATTCAAATTTATGCGTACAAGTCAGGTATCTATTGTTTCCATTTACAAAAGCCAGACTCAGCTAAATTGTATGCAGACTCAATGCTGTATATATTAAAAGATAAGGATCCACAAGAGTTTCCAAATGCATTTACCTATGCCTACTATACCAATGGAGATGCATTGTATGCCAACAATCAATTTAATGAAGCATACACCTATTATTACAAAGCAAGACAATTCAACTCTAAAATAAAAGATTATTGTTCTTTAAAAGAATATAGTTATAGGGTTGGAATGATTTTATATAAGCAGCGAAAATTCAAAGATGCTGCAGAGAATTTTCGACAAAGTTTAGCTGAATCTAACTTGTGCGCAAAAGGAGAACAATTTGCCAACTATTACAGAAAACAAGAATTACAAAACAATATTGCACTAAGTTTTTATATGCAAGGCAATCATGATAGCGCACTAAAATACTATCAAAAAGCACTTGACTATATTTCAGCGCATCAAAAAGCGGATACAACCACTTTTTTCTACGATGAAATGGCCAAAGGAGTGATTTATGGGAATATTGGGGATCTATATAAGAAATCAGGAAATATTAAAGATGCCGAAAAAAACTACCAGAAAAGCATCAATATCAATTTACATTCTGGAAGAGAAACCATTGATGCACAATTCAGCTATTTAAAGTTGGCCGAATTGTATGCTGAACAAAAGAAAATAGATCAATTGGGCATAGCTTTAACTAATATTAGGAAATCATTGGATGAACTACCCAATACAAAAGCTGAAATAAAATGGAATAAACTTTCATGGAAATACCATGATTTTTTAAACAATAAAGAAAGTGCATACCTACATTTAGCCAAATTTCAAGCATTACAAGAAGAGGATGATAAACTAAACAAGCGTATTTACGAAGTAGATATCAATAAACAACTAGAACTTTTAGAGCAACAAAATCAGCTTCATATTGCACATCACGAAAATGAAGTATCTAAAACTTATCTAATAGCTACTGCAGTTATCCTTTTTCTTATCATACTTTTAAGTATTATACTTGGGCGAAATTGGATGCATTCAAGGAAACATATTGCCACGCTTAAAGAATTAAACGAAACGGTTAAAACACAAAATGAGCAACTAGAAATTGCAATGGGCGCTTTGCAAAAGACCATTTCCGAAAAGGACAGTATTCTAAAGCTGGTTGCGCACGATTTAAGAACCCCAGTTGCATCCATTCCAACAATGGTAGAAATAATCATTGCAGAACAAGATGAAACGCAAAAACTAGAATACTTAGACATGATAAAATCTGCCTGCAATAGTTCGCTAACATTAATTGCAGAAATCATGGCTACTGCAGACATTAGTAATAAAAACATTGAAAAAGAGCCCACCTTACTCAATGAATTTATAAATGATTGCGCTGCTATTCTTGAATTAAAAGTAAAAGAGAAAAATCAGCAGCTAATTGTTCAATTACCAGATACTGATATATCTGTGATGATGAATCCCGAGAAAATGAAAAGGGCAGTATTTAACCTAGTGACTAATTCTGTTAAATTTAGTAAAAGAGATACAACTATTACCCTTTCAGCTAAAATAATCAACAATAAGGCATTTATTGAAGTTTCAGATAATGGCATTGGAATTCCTGAAAAAATACTCCCTGAAATATTTAATATTTCTAAATCTGGAAAAAGAAAAGGAACTGATGGAGAAAAGTCTTACGGATTAGGCTTGAATATTTGTAAAAGAATTGTTGAGGCGCATGATGGATCCATAAATGTTCAAAGCCAAGAAGGAAAGGGTAGCACTTTTACAGTAGAACTACCCTTAACTTAAGGCTATTGAGTTAATAAAGCATATAATTCATCTTTGAGGAGCAATCTTTTTTTCCTTAACGCTGTTAAAACTTCATCAGCAGGTGTTTCCACGCCAGTTTCAATTCGATGAACTGCATGGTTCACTTCGTCATACTCATCGGTCAGTTTTTTAAAATGGGCATTAGATACTTTTAATTCAGAAATTTTTGAATCAAATTCGGGGAATTCATGGTGTAAGTCGTGTTTTTCCATTATGTTGTAGTTTTATAGTTTAAAGTTATTTAAGTTTCAAGTACAATAAAATGATTAATATCAGGTCTGTAGCCACATGGATTATTATTTGTGTCTTTATTGCAATATTGGCTGGATCAGGATCAGCTTTATTCTTGGTTTCGCTCGACTACATTACACAAGCAAGAGAACAACAAACTTTACTCATTGCGCTATTGCCAATTGCAGGATTTATTACTGCGCTCATTTATGTGAGGCTTGGGAAATCAGCTTCAGGAGGCAATCAATTAATTGTAGAAAATATCATCGAACCCACAAAGCCAATTTTACCCTTATTGATGGCTCCTTTAATTTATATTACTACCTTAATTTCACATCTATTTGGGGCTTCAGCTGGTCGTGAAGGAACGGCTTTACAAATGTCTGCAGGATTAGCAGATCAACTAACAAAGCCCTTTAAACTTACCGAAAAAGAAAGGCACACGCTACTATTGGCTTCAGTTGCAGCTGGTTTTGGATCAGTATTTGGCACTCCTATAGCTGGGGCCATTTTTGCATTGGAGTTTATTCGTAAGAAAAAAATATTACCTGCTTTTTCGGTTCTAATAGTAATAATTTGTGCTTTTTTGGCTCACTGGATTTGTTTGGCATGGGGAGTGATCCATACACAGTATATCATCAATCAATTACCCCAAACCAATCTTACCAATATTTCCATAGTCTTAATTGTGTCATTGGCATTTGGCTTTGTTGCATTTACTTTTAAATCTATTTTGCATTATTTTAAACAATGGAGTATAAATCATCTTCCAAATGAATTATGGAGATCTGTCATTGGAGGTATACTTATTGCTTTAATTGTATTTTCAACCAATGGTTTTGACTTTATTGGATTAGGAATCAAATCTATTGTTGGTGCTTTTAATATGCCCGCAAACTATTTTGATTTTGCAATTAAAATGTTTCTAACAATTTTAACATTAGGCGTTGGCTTCAAGGGGGGTGAAGTAACTCCTTTGTTTTTTATAGGTGCAACATTTGGAAGTGCCCTTTCCCTGATTTTGCCACTCCCTATCTCATTTTTAGCAGGCATGGGAATGATTGCTGTTTTTGGAGCAGCAGCCAAAACACCAATTGCAGCTGCTTTTCTATCATTAGAACTCTTTGGAAAAGAATATTTTTTTTATGCTCTTGCTATTTGCATAATAGCTAGTTTTATTGCAGGTAAAAAATCAATTTATCAATCCTAACAAAATGAACTGGCAACCCAATTTTTTAGAAAATGATTTTGTAAAGCTAGTACCACTTACTGAAGGTCATTTTGAGCAGCTTTATACAGTTGCGTCTGATCCACTTATTTGGGAACAACATCCCAATAAAAACAGGTATCAACTTACTGTTTTTAAGAATTTTTTTGAAGGAGCGCTTTTATCGAAAGGTGCATTTTTGATAGTAGATGCCAAAACCAATGAAGCAATTGGCAGTAGTAGATTTTGCAATTACAACCCAGAAAAAAAATTGGTTGAAATTGGTTATACATTTTACGCAAGAAAATGCTGGGGTAAACCTTATAATAAATCTACCAAACAATTGATGATTAATTATGCCCTTGAAAAGGTAAATACAATTCATTTCTTTGTTGGAGCCGAAAATATCCGTTCTCAAAAAGCAATGGAAAAGCTTGGTGCAATTAAATTGGGTGAAGTATTAATGCCTTATTATGGAGAACCAGATAGATTGAATTTTCAATACCAAATAGACCGAAATTTATGGGTAGCTAATTCCTTAAATACAGAAAATCAATAATGAAAGAACCCAATAACAGGCCCGCTCAAGCCAAGATATTAAGAAACTTTAGAAAGTTACACAGAATCACTGGGGCATTACTGTTTGTTTTCTTTTTTATTGTAGCCATAACCGGTTCTTTGCTAGGATGGAAAAAGAATAGTGGAGGAATGATTATGGCAAAATCATATAAAGGCAGTTCTACTGATTTAAAGGATTGGCTTTCTATAGACAGTTTATACATAAATGCTTGCAACTATTTAAAAGACTCTGTTGAACAAGGACTATCAACAGAAATTGATAGAATAGATATTAGAAAAGATAAAGGGATGGTTAAATTTGTTTTTACCAATCACTTTACTGGATTGCAAGTTGATGGAGCAACCGGACAAATTTTACATATTGAAAAAAGAAGAGCAGATTATATTGAAAAAATTCACGACGGTTCAATTATTGATTTTTATTTTGGTTGGAACGGATATTTTAAATTAATCTATACCAGTATAATGGGACTAGCATTAATGCTATTTACCATAACTGGTTTTTGGCTTTGGTATGGACCAAAACGAATGAGAAAGCATGCTTAAATTTAACTTATGAGTGCTACAGACATATGGATGCTTATTGCCGGACTTGGACTGTTCCTATATGGTATGTTTCATTTGGAAGACTCAATGAAACAGATGGAAGGTCGTTCCTTTAAACTGTTTCTACAGAAAAACACCAAGAATAAATTCAAAGCCATCTTAAGTGGTACAATGGTAACTGCTGTTTTACAAAGTAGTTCCATCGTAAATTTAATGGTACTATCTTTTGTAGGGGCAGGTATTCTGTCTATGCGAAATGCTATAGCTGTGGTTTTAGGAGCTAATATTGGGGGAACTTTTAATAGCTGGTTGGTTGCTTTATTAGGATTTAAAGTAGATATAAATAGTATTACACTTCCCTTAATTGGAATTGCTGGCATTTGCTTAGTTGTATTTAAACAAAAAAAAACGATTTATCAGATAGGCCTGTTTTGTATGGGTTTGGGAATGCTCTTTTTAGGACTTCAATTTATGAAGCAGAGCATGGACGCTATGATGACCCAATTTGATTTTTCTCCTTATTTAACCTATCCGCGCATTGTTTTTCTATTAATAGGGTTTATTATCACTTCAATTGTTCAAACTAGTTCAGCCACCGTAGTAGTTGTATTAACTGCCTTATATGCCCATGTTATTCCCATTGAAACAGCCATTGCAGTTGTATTAGGTGCAGAACTCGGCACTACAGTTAAATTAATTCTAGGAGCAATCGGAGGAAATGCTGCTAAAAAAAGAGTGGCCCTAGGAAATAGCTTATTTAATGTTTTAACATCTGCAGCAGGCTTTATTTTAATTGAACCCATTATTCAATTAATTACCCAAACATTTTTAATAAAAGACCCCATTTTGGTATTAGTAGCGTTTCAAACTTTTATTAATCTGGCGGGAGTTAGTTTGATTTATTTTTTCTTAAATAAATATGGAGATTTTTTAGAGAAACAATTTAAAGAGAGCAAGAAAACAGTATTACAATTTTTACAGAATGCAAGTGTAGAAGTTCCTTCAACTATCACTGATATGATGAATAAAGAAGTAGGACTTTATATTGAAAGAGTAATTCGATTTAATTTAACCACTTTCCATATAAAGCCCAATTGGCTTATTAACAGTGAATTTGAAGGAGTTTATCAAAGTCAATATTTCAAAAATGACACTGTAGAATTGCCTGATCAATATCAACAATTAAAGGAATCAGAAGGAGAAATTTTAGCCTATTATTCAAAAGCTATTTCACAGATAAAGCAGCCTGATGAAATTGTCAGAATAAATAAATTAATAGAAGCCCTTAGGAATGCAATGTACTCAGCAAAAGGAATGAAAGATGTTTACCAAGACAAAACTGAATTCAGCAATTCAATAAACGAAGTAAAATATGAAATGTATCATCAATTTCAGGCTGAATTAAGTGAATTCTATAAAGTTCTATATGAATCGTTTACAAACAAAGAAATAAATAATGGATTAGAACGTATTGCTGCATTACTAGAAAAAAATAAAATTGATTTTGACGAAAGGATTAATCACTTTTATTTTCATGCAGGTCAAAACATTCTTAAAGAAAAAGAGATTTCTACCTTATTTAACTTGAACAGAGAATTATATTCTTCTTGTAAAGCTATAGCACTTGCAGTAAAGGATTTTAAAGACAAAACAGAATAAAATATCATCGGCTCATTTATTAATTTAATTGAGCCGATGATAAAAATGGACACTTATAAATTGCCTCGTAAATCTTGTTCCCTTTCTAATGCTTCAAATAGCGCTTTGAAATTTCCTTTTCCAAAGCTTTTAGCTCCTTTACGTTGTATAATTTCAAAGAAAAGTGTTGGCCTGTCTTCAACTGGTTTACTAAAAATTTGTAATAAATATCCCTCGTCGTCTCTATCAACTAATATTCCCAATTCTTTCAGCGGCCCTAAGTCTTCATCAATTTTACCCACTCTGCTAATTAAATCATCATAATATGAATTAGGCACTTTCAAAAACTCTATACCTCGTTTTTGTAATTCGGAAACGGTTTCTACAATATCATTCGTAGCCAATGCTACGTGTTGACATCCCTCCCCATCATAAAAATCTAGGTACTCCTCTACTTGAGACTTCTTCTTTCCTTCTGCGGGTTCATTAATTGGGAATTTTACGAAGCCATTGCCGTTACTCATTACTTTACTCATTAAAGCAGAATACTCTGTAGAAATATCGTTATCATCAAAACTTAAGATATTTTTAAATCCAAGCACATTTTCATAAAAAGCAACCCACTTATTCATTTGATTCCAACCTACATTTCCTACACAATGGTCTACATAAAGTAATCCAGTGCTTACTGGATTATAGGTTGATTCCCATTTTTTAAATCCTGGTAAAAAAACACCCTTATAGTTTTTTCTTTCAATAAACAAGTGAACGGTATCTCCATAGGTTTTAATACCACTTATTACGGCTTCTCCATTTTCGTCGGTAAGTTTTACCGGCTCCATATCGGAAACCGCCCCGCGGCTGGTTGTTTGAAACCAAGCATCTGCCGCGTCTTCTACCATTAAAGCAAGGTGCTTAACTCCATCCCCATGTTTATATATATGATCTGCCATTTCATTGTTAGCCTTAAGTGGGGTAGTAAAAACAAAAGTGAGCTTATTCTGCCTTACTGCATAGCTAGCCCTATCTCTTATTCCTGTTTCGGGGCCAGCATAAGCCAAGCTTTGAAAGCCAAAAGCTGTTTTATAAAAATGTGCTGCCTGTTTAGCATTACCTACATAAAACTCTACATAATCGGTTCCCTGTAGAGGTAAAAAATCGCCTTGCTTTAATGAAGCATTTAATGGCATTGCAGAAATTGTATTCATAAAGAATGAAAATTAAAATTGAAAAAATATATAATCTAGAAAAGAACCTGTAGTCAATGACTAATGGTTAATGCTTCAATAAGAAGATAATATTCAATTCTATTATCACTAAATCGTTTATGAGGATAATCGGGTAGCATCGAAGCAAATTTAGTTATCTTTGGCCTTATGAAAATTGGAATTCTTGGAGGCGGTCAATTAGGTCGTATGTTGCTTCAAGCAGCAGCTAATTATACGGTAGATACCTATGTTTTAGAAAATGACCCCAATTGTCCTTCGGCGCATTTATGTCACAATTTCATTAAAGGGGATATTACCGATTTTGATGCAGTATATCAATTTGGTAAAAATTTAGATGCAATTACCATTGAAATTGAGTCTGTTAATGTGGATGCATTAGAAAAATTGCAGTCTGAAGGGGTTAAAGTTTACCCCCACCCTTCGGCTATTCGCATTATCAAGAACAAAATAACGCAAAAACAATTTTACAAAGACAATGGCATTCCAAGCTCTGAATTTGTAATTACCGAGTCTAAGGAAGATTTACTCAATCATCTTTCTTTTTTGCCTGCTGTACATAAAATTGGCGAAGGCGGATATGATGGCAAAGGGGTTCAAATAATCAATAACGAATTTGACCTTGATAAGGCATTTAGTGCTGCAAGTGTTTTAGAAAAAAAAGTGACAATTAAAAAAGAAATAGCCTTAATTGTTGCAATGAATGATAAAGGTGAGACCGCAATATTTCCAGCATCTGAAATGATGGTTAACCCAGCATTAAACTTATTAGACTACCAAATTAGCCCTGCATTAATACCAGAAAAAGTGCTTTGGGTTGTGGAAGCAGTTGCCATTAAATTAGTTAAAGCACTTAGTAGCCCTGGGCTATTTGCTGTTGAAATGTTTATTGATCAAAATGATGAAGTATGGGTGAACGAAACGGCACCCCGAGTTCACAACAGCGGACATCATACCATTGAAGCCAATTACAGTAGTCAATATGATATGTTGTGGAGAATTATGCTTCAATATCCATTGGGCAATACAGACCCAATTCTTCCAGCTGCAATTGTAAATATTATAGGTGAAGAGGGTTATAGTGGGAATGCAGTTTATGAAGGTTTAGAAGAAGTTCTGAAAACAGATAATGCATTCGTTCATCTATATGGCAAACTTACCACAAAGCCAGGTAGAAAAATGGGACATGTTACCATCATGCATAAGGATTATCAAGACCTGACACATAAAGCCAATAAAATAAAAAATACACTTAAAGTAAAAACCAATTAACTTCTTTTGGTGTTCAATGGCTTTAAAAAACCTATACCAATTAAGCTTTTGGTTTGAAGGCCCGGAGCATTTTTTGAAGGTCCAAATAGTCTTACATCATCATCATAAATAAGGTCTAAACTATATGTTGCTGAGAAGAATTTGTTGATTTTAAAAGAGAATAAATTCGTCATAAACAAGTCTACATTTTGAGGCTTACTTTGGTAGTTGGAGAATAAATCCATTTTACCTTTATACGTGATATTCTTAGCAATAGTATTGCTATAATTCAGGGTAATGAAAGCTCCTATTTGATTAAAATTTCCTGCGCCAGCCGGAACCCCATACCCTCCCTTATTTGATAAAGATTTATTGGCTAAAACAATCCACCTTGATGTTAGCGGTGAAATGAAAATAGATAAATACTGATCGGGCTTATAATCAAACCCAGCAGATAAAATAATATAAGCAGGCGATAACAATGAAGAAGTAAAAGTGGGTTGGTTATTATTAAACGTGTACCCATCAAAAAATTGGGACCTAAAATTTATTAGTGTAGATACATACCATTTGCCCAAAGAGTCCATTTTGTATCCGTATTTACTTAAGTAGTCTAAACGATCATCGTTTTTACGGCTTCCTAAACTAGTACTTTGTATATAACCTAAATTAACATCTACCGAATTATCCCAAAAATGTCGCTTGTATTTGTACAATATAAAATAGTTCATGTATCCATTGGCGGTTAGAGAAAAATTATCTCCCCCCGAGGCCCAGTTACTTAACGAACCCTGCGCTAGATTGAAACTAAATAACCCTCCCCGTTTCCAGTTCCAGCCTGTTGTATCATTGTCCTTTTTTATTGTTCGGTTGATCTCTCTTTTCAATGCCTGCACCACATTGTCTTGCCCTTTCACAATAAATCCGGTTGTTAACATTAAGGTTAACCACAGGAAAATTCTACTCATGTATACATTTTTCAAATCAAATATAGGAAACCCACACAATTTTTCTTGTATTATCGCTGACAAACTGGCATAAATTGAGGATATTCAGTACATTTGTAGCTTAATTAACAAAGGATGGAACTGGCTGAATTACTGAATAAAAAACACGACGAAGCAAGACAAGGAGAAGCGTTTAAAGCTAGCGTTGCCCCTGTACAGGATGGCAAGAAATTTTATATAGAGAGTTATGGTTGTGCTATGAACTTTTCGGACAGTGAAGTAGTTGCTTCCATATTACAAGAAAATGAATTTAGCGCAACCCCCGATTTTGAAACAGCTGATCTTATTTTAATCAATACTTGTTCTATAAGAGAAAAAGCGGAGCAAACCATTCGGAAACGATTAACTGAATTTAGAAAAATAAAAAGAACCAGACCTGGAATGCTTATTGGCGTTTTAGGTTGTATGGCCGAAAGATTAAAAGCTCAATTACTAGAACAAGAAAAATTGGTTGACTTGGTAATTGGTCCAGATGCTTATAGGTCTCTACCAACTTTAATTAAAGAAGCTTCTGGTGGCCAAAAAGGGGTAAATGTATTATTAAGTAGAGACGAAACCTACGGCGACATTGCTCCCGTAAGATTAAATAGCAATGGTATTACCGCATTTGTTTCAATCACAAGAGGTTGTAATAATATGTGCAGCTTTTGTGTAGTTCCATTTACCAGAGGGCGTGAAAGAAGTAGATCTGCCAATTCAATTATTGAAGAAATCAAATTGTTGGTTAATCAAGGCTATAAAGAAATAACCCTCCTAGGCCAAAACGTAGATAGTTATCATTGGGTGAATGAAACAGGTAACGAAACGGTAACTTTTGCCAATTTATTAGAACAAGCTGCAATAGTTAGCCCCGACTTAAGGGTTCGATTCAGCACTTCTCATCCAAAAGATATCACAGATGATGTGTTATATACTATGGCTAAGTATGAAAATATTTGTAAGTGCATTCACCTTCCAGTACAAAGTGGAAACACAAGAGTACTGCAACTAATGAATAGAACTTATTCTAGAGAGTGGTATTTGGCAAAAGTAGATCGCATTAGAGAAATCTTGCCCAATTGTGGTTTAACATCTGATATGATTGCTGGTTTTTGTACAGAAACCGAAGAAGAACACCAAGACACATTAACTCTGATGGATTATTGTAGTTTCGATATGAGCTATATGTATTTCTACAGTGAGCGACCTGGAACATTGGCAGCAAGAAGATTCAAGGATGATATTTCATTAGAAGATAAAAAGCGTCGCTTGCAAGAAATTGTAGACAAACAAGGAGAACTGTCTACCAGAAGCAACTTAAATGATATTGGTAAAACGTTTAAAATATTAATTGAAACACGCTCCAAAAGAGATGTGAATGATTGGACAGGCAGAACCAGTCAAAATAAAATAACCGTATTCCCCAAATCAAATGAAAACCAACAACCTGGTGATTATGTTTGGGTAAAAATTCACGATTGCACTAGGGCTACCCTTTTAGGTACAATTGTGGATCATCCTTAAACCATTTATTATGGATTTACAAAGTATTAAAAATAGATTTGGGATTATTGGCAACTCCCCTGCTTTAAACCATGCATTGAATACTGCAGTGCAAGTTGCTGCTACCGATTTAACTGTTTTGATTGTAGGTGAAAGTGGTGTGGGTAAAGAAGTTTTTTCTCAAATCATCCACGCATTATCATCTAGAAAACACAACCCATTTATTGCAGTTAACTGCGGAGCTATACCTGAAGGCACCATTGACTCTGAATTATTTGGTCATGAAAAAGGCGCATTCACAGGTGCAGTAGATAGTAGAAAAGGATATTTTGAAACAGTAAATGGAGGTACCCTTTTCATGGATGAAATTGGGGAAATGCCATTGGGCACCCAAGCCAGATTATTGAGGGTGCTTGAAACTGGTGAATTTATTCGGGTGGGTAGTTCTAAAGTTCAGAAAACGGATGTTCGGGTAATTGCTGCAACCAATAGAGAATTATTAGAGTTTACTCAAAAAGGAAGATTTAGGGAGGACCTTTATTACCGATTAAGTACTGTTCCAATAAGGGTTTCTTCGTTAAGAGATCGCAAAGACGATATTCTATTATTATTCAGAAAGTTTGTAGTTGATTTTGCTGAACGCTATAAAACTACCCCTGTTCAATTAGACGATGAGGCAAAAGAAATGTTGATTCAATACCCATGGCCTGGTAATATTAGAGAACTCAAAAATATTGCAGAGCAAATTTCTGTTCTTAGCCCTACTAATCAAGTTAGCGGTAAAGAAATGCGCATATTTCTTCCTGAAAAGAAAGACAACAGAATGCCCATGTTAGCTGGAACAGGAAGCAATACTGGAGAATTTGCCAATGAAAGAGAAATTCTATACAAGCTCTTTTTTGATATGAAAAAGGATGTTACCGAGTTAAAAAAGATGTTTGTAGAAATTTTACAAAACCCTTCGTTAGCAGGAACAGCAGCAAATTTTACTAAGGAGTCTATATTGAACGATTATGCAGGAAATGCTAATGAAATGCCTGTAATGAATTCGAACAATAATGTCAATTCAATAAATGCAAGTCAAAATAATTTACTTCCTGCAAATAGCAACAACGGATCTTTACCAGTGATTTTAAATAATGAGGATATTCAAGTTCACGAAGAAGTTGAAGAGTCTTTAAATATCATGGACAAGGAAAAAGAATTAATCATCAAGGCGCTAAAAAAGCATAGAGGAAAAAGAAAAGATGCTTCATTAGATCTTGGTATTAGTGAAAGAACTTTATACCGCAAATTGAAAGAATATGATATTGATGAATAATTTGATGACTAAAAAAATTGCCACCGTTCTATTATTGATATCGCTTTCACTGAGTGGTTGTTTTGTATATAAATTTAATGATGCTGTTATACCCACAAATGTAAAAACAGTTAAAATTGGATTTATTGAAAATAGGGCGAGGTATGTTAACCCACAATTGAGTCCTAAATTAACCGATAAGTTACAATCAAAAATTACTGGGCAAACCAAATTAACCAGAACAAATAATGATGATGCAGATTATGTGATTAGTGGGGCCATTACCAACTACGACCCAAGTCAAACAGTAGGTGTTTCTGCTCAACAGGCCAGTACCAACCGATTAACTGTTACAGTTCATATTGTACTGCGAAAAACATTAGAAAACAAAGTAGAAGAATTTGATGTTTCCAGAAGTTTTGACTTCTCCGCAAATTTAACCCTGCAACAAGCAGAGGGACAGCTATTAGATGAAGTTGTTAGGAACTTAACAGACGAAATATTCAATCGCATATTTAATAACTGGTAAGAGAGTTGTATCTTTATTTTTTATGAAATTTACGCAGGAAAAAGCTTTAGTTCATTTAACAGGCAGTGCCGACCTATCTTCCATTAAAATGGAAGCAATAGAAAAATTGGTGCACGATTATCCTTTCTTTTCGCCAGGACAATACTTATTTGCTGCAAAATTAAAAAAAGAAGATCACCCTTTGGTTGGTTCACAAGCCATGAAAACGGCGCTGTATTTTACGAATCCTCATTGGCTTCAATTTCAACTAGAAGCATTAAAAGACCCAGGTATTGATCAGGCTCCAAAACAAGAATTGGATACCGCGTTGCTTCGCTCCATTCGTCAAAAGGATATTGAGTGGGATGAAATGATCAGTTTGCCCAAAATTGAAGAAACCATTGAATCTGCAGAAAAGAGTTTTGAAGCTCCTGAACTGCCTAATCCAGATATCTCCATACCGACTATAGAGAGTGTTAGAGAATTAATGAAAGGCATTGAACCTATTGATAAACCTGGAACGATCATTCCGGTTATTAGAGAAAATACCCCTTCAGCGCCTGTGGATTATACGCTGCCTGAAGTTCCCAATAGCGAACCTTTCGACCCTGTATTTAGTGCTTTAAATGGCACGGAACCCACCGAAATGCCTGCTCCAATTGAAGCAAAGCAAGTTATTCTTGAGCCGCTATTGCCCGAACAGGAATACAGTGAAGAAGAAACGAGTAGCACAATTACACACCCCGATCAAGATAAGAGCGATGCCAAAATTGCCAGTATTTTGTCTAATCAGTTGGCTGAATTTAGAAAACCAATAGAGAAAGAAACAGAGCTAGCCATTGAGCCTATTCAAGATAAATTACATACAATTGATTATTTCGCTTCACAGGGTATTCAAATTGATTTAAGTAAGATTCCGCAAGACAAACTTACTACCAAATTGAGAAGGTTTACAGATTGGTTAAAAGACATGAAAAATCATAGTCCAAACCCTGAAGACCTTGGTACTAGTCCTGAACAAGAGAAGAAAGTAGCTGAAACAGCCTTGGTTTCTAACGAATCTAAAGAAATTTTGACCGAAACAATGGCTGAAGTATTAGCAAAACAAGGCCAAATTGATAAAGCAATCCAGCTTTATATCAAATTAAGTTTCTCTAATCCTGAAAAAACCGCTTATTTTGCAGACAAAATTCAACAATTAAAAGGTATTTAAAATGATTTATCTGTTCTTGGTTCTAATTGTGATTGCAGCTGTGGGCTTGGCCTTTATGGTATTAATTCAAAATCCCAAAGGTGGTGGTTTAGCCGGTAATGTGGGCGGAATCAGCAATCAATTAATGGGTGTTAAGCAAACAACCGATGTTTTAGAGAAAGGCACTTGGATTTTTGCCGCTATCATAGCCCTATTGGCATTATTCTCTACTTTGTTTTTAAAAGGCGGTTCAACTGATGTTGACACTGAAGTTCTTCAGAAGATCAATACCACTACAACTAGCCCTGCTCCTGCTGCTTCTGGTGTTCAACAAGCACCCGCTGCTACAGTACCAACAAAAACTGATACATCTAAGAAATAAAGATATTTCCACTTATTTTAAACCCTGCCTTGTAAAAAAGACAGGGTTTTTTATTTATTTTACTTTATGGCTCGAAAAAAACAATCATCGCCCAAAGCAACCAGTAGTTCTAAAAAAACTTTACTCTTTATTACTATAGCAATTGTTTTAATTGCATTTATTAGCTATTGGCTTTTTGCTTTATCTGCAACGGCATTTAATGAAAAAAGCAGAATGGTAACTATTGAAAAGGACAATACCCAAAAATCTGCGGTTTTAAAAGTTTTTGAAGATGCAGGTATTCTAAGATTTAATAGTCTTTTAGGAATAGCTGGCGCCCCTTTTAATATTTGGGATAAAATGAAACCAGGCAGGTACGAAATAAAGAAAGGTCAAAGCATCTTAGATATTGTTAGAATGCTTAAAAATGGTAAGCTGGCAGAAGTTAAATTAGTCATCAATAGAGTTAGAACCAAGGCAGAGCTGGCTAAGTTAATCAGCAAACAGTTTATGACCGATTCTAGCACAGTTATGGACTATTTAAGCTCGAATGATTCATTAGCAGAAATTAATTCAGACACCACTTTATTATTTACCAAAATAATACCCGACACTTATAACTATTTTGCAGATGCTTCTATGAAGACCATACTTCAGAAACTAAGTACAGGATCTAAAAATTTCTGGGAGAAAAATAATAGACTTCAAAAAGCAGCAGCTATAAAAATGACACCCGAGCAAGTGTATATTCTTGCTTCTATTGTAGATGAAGAAACCAACTATGATGCAGATAAATACAAAATTGCGAGTGTTTATATTAATCGATTAAAAAAACAAATGCCTTTGCAAGCATGTCCAACCATCAAATATGCAATGAATGATTTTACCATTACGCGTATTTATGAAAAGTATTTAACCAACCCTTCCCCATACAACACCTACAAAGTTAAAGGCTTACCACCGGGACCTATATGTACCCCTTCACCTAAAACCATTGATATTGTGTTAGATGCGCCTCAAACAGACTATATTTATTTTGTAGCAAAGAGTGATTTTAGTGGCTATCACCATTTTAGTAATAATTATGAAGAACACAATGCCAAAGCAAAAGAATACCAGAAAAAATTAGATGATTATATGTTGAAAAAAAGGGCTGAAAAACCATAGCATGACTAAACTCGAAAGAATTATATTGAATTGGCCTCCTATTGCTTTTGTTATTCGAAAAAGTAAAGCCATGTATATTCCGGGCTTCCAAGGCATTCCTTTGTACGATGTTGTCGTTTTCTTTATAAAACAAGTAAACAAAATTGGATTAAATGAAAGAGCTGCCGCAATTTCTTTCAATTTAATCATGGCGCTTCCGGCAACCATATTATTCTTGTTTTCAATTCTACCTTATTTTCCTGAATTTCTAAATATTAAGCAACAAATGCTTGGGTTATTTGAAGACATAAGCCCAAACTCGAACACCTATAAAATTATTGCCAATTTAATGGACGACCTAATGCAGAGAAGTTTAGGGGTATTTTCATTTGGATTTTTGTTGGTGGTTTATTATGCTTCTAATGCAATGATGTCTCTCATTATCACTTTTGACAGGTCTATTATGGAGCACAAAAGATTTTTTCTTCACCAGCGTTGGAAGGCCATACAACTAACTACAATAATCATTTTACTACTTATTGCTTCTACCTTAATTTTATTAGGGCAAGAGCAACTCACTTATTTGCTACGCAAACTACTAGGACTTAAAAAATCAAATCTAGCTTGGCTAAACAGTATAAGATGGATTGTGATTATTGGGTTATTCTTTTATGGAATTGCTTTTATTTATAAATATGCCCCATCCGTAAAAATCAGGTGGAAGCTGGTTTCGCCTGGTTCGCTTTTAGCTACAGCACTTATATTAAGTACTACCTTATTGTTCTCATATTGGGTGAACAATTTTGGAAATTATAATAAGGTATACGGATCAATAGGTACTATTATGATCTTAATGATTCTTGCATACATCAATTCACTAATTCTATTAATTGGTTTTGAATTAAATGTAAGCATTACCTATTTAACCCAACATGCTGCACAAAGGAAAAAACTACAAGAATCAACTAGCTGAGAAACTTGCCCATAAAGATTTTATTTCTGCTGCAGCTGGATGCGGCTGTGCATGTTGATCATATAATCCAGCTACTTTTCTTTGCCTGAAAGCTTCATAGATAGCAACTGCACAAGCTACAGAAATATTTAAACTAGGAATCATTCCAACTTGGGGTATAATAAAATTGCCATCCGCCAAGTCTCTGGCTTCTTTTGAAACGCCTTTGTGTTCATTGCCAAAAACTAAGGCAATACTATTAGTGAAATTGATATCATAGACCGACTTACTTGATTCCCCCAAGTAGGTAGTATAAATGGATTGGTATTTTGTTCGTAATTCGTCAAAGCAATCTTTAACATTGTTAAATGAATGAATGGTCAACCATTTATTGGCGCTACTACTGCTTTTAATTCCAAAATATCCATCCTTAGGCAATTCTGTGTTCAAGACATAAATATCTTGAATGCCCACTGCGTCACAAGTTCTCATCACCGCATAAATATTATGGGGATCATGTACATTTTCCATAACCACAGTAAGGCCATTCTGGCGTTTATTAATTACTTCGTCTAATTTTCGAGCTCTTTCAGGTGTCATTCGGTACAAACAGGTTGGTATTTTAAGGTAAATTGGGATAAAATAAAGCAAAATTGCAATTTAGTCTTGAATTATTAATATATTTTTGTTCTGTACCCGTTCGTCAACCCTATGACAGCAAGACTCATCCGTGCAGAGAACTTACTCTGGGCGGTACCTATACTATTTGGCCTATTGGCCAACTACGCTGCTTACAGCGATGTGGCATTGGTGTACATAGACGATAATTATTACATTTTAACGTTCCCCACCCTAATTGGTATCAGTTTATTGGTAATGCTTATCCCTTTTATGATGCATTCCGTTTTAAGAGATTTAGGACAGAGAAGCTTTTTTGCTTCTTGGGCACATGTATTCTTTTCTTGTTTATTAATAGCCACTATACTCTTTATATATACATATGCATTACCCATCAACATAAAGTGGAGATACTATATGGGTGAATTGCCTGCATATAAAAAATGGTCTTATTATAATACACTGGCATTGGGCATTTTTCAACTACTTGTATATATTCAAGCAGCTTATCTTATTTATGGGGTGAGTGTTTTAGTAAAACATAGAGTAGACCAAAAAAGATTGGAGAGAGAACACTATGATTATATTATTGATCATTTAGACCCTAACAATTCGGGTTCACTTTCTAAAAATGCAGTTGCGTAAACATTCTTATTCGTTGGCCAGTCCCATTGCTTCCTTTTTCATTTTGTAAGCTGTTTCTTTACCAACGTAGTTTTCTATTTTTTTCTCAATAAAATAAATCAACGGGGTTAATAAAATAGCCATTGTAAACTTATACATATAATTCACTACCCCTATTGCCAAGACCAATTGCCAGCTCCAACCATTTCCAATTTTAAAAGCAATAAATAAAACCACAAAACTGTCTACCATTTGAGAAACCAAAGTTGACCCTGTAGCCCTTAACCAAACCCATTTTTCTCCAGTGGCTTTTTTGATTTTATGGAAAACAGTCACATCTACTATTTGACTTACTAAGAAGGCCGTTAAACTTCCTACTATAATCCACATACCCTGACCAAAAATGCCACCAAAAGCCAACTGCATATTGGGTATCCCTTTGTCTGTTCCAGAACCTACCCAAAAATCGGCGGGTGGAATTTCCATAGCAGCGTAAAACATAATAAAGGCATATAATATTAATACTACTGCAGTATAGCTAATTCGTTTTACCGACTTGGGGCCATAATATTCATTTACGATATCGGTGATTACAAATTCCAGCGGCCATAAAAGCACCCCACAAGTAAGATTGAATGCCAACCCAGATTGGCCGAAAAGGCTAAAGTTGAACGGTTCAATACCCAATAACTTTTCGAGAGAAAAAATTTTCCCACCTATACATTCGGCAATTAAAGCATTTGCTACGAAGAAGGCGGTTATACCCAAGAAAAGTTTAGTTGGGCGATCATTTAATATTTTACTTATCACTAAGGGAGTATTATAAATACAATAAATTGGATAATCAATAATACCATATTAGTCACTGCTATCCACAGTGGCAAACGTATGGTTGATTTACTGACTAACACCAATCCATACCAAATGTTCGCAATCAAATTCTGTATAGGGGCTACAATCCAACCCAATAATACAACCATAGCACTAAGGTCTTTATTGGGTATAAAATCATAGGTTCTTTGTACGATTAAACATAAAATAAATAGCATATTACAGATAAAAGCCATTCTTGTGGCAAATAAAAGTGGTCTCATACCATAAAGTTATTAGGTTTGCTGCATATTTTAAATTCTATGAACAGGATCAATTGGAAAGCCTTAATGCCACACGCACTTGCAGTGGTGATTTTCTTATTAGTTGCCCTTATTTATTGTAAGCCAGCATTGGAAGGAAAAGTATTGCAGCAACACGATGTAACCCAATGGAAAGGGATGGCTCAAAATTCATTTCAGGCAAAAGAGCGCACTGGTCATTTCCCTCTTTGGACGAATGGTATGTTTGGAGGAATGCCCGCTTATCAAATAACTGGCATAAGTGAAAACCCTGTTTCTGTAGGGTATTTAGGCGATATCATTTTATTAGGTTTGCCCAAACCCGTTGGTGTTTTCTTTTTGGCTTGTTTGTGTTTTTACTTTTTAACACAAGTATTAAGCATCAATGCATATATAGGCATTTTTAGCGCATTGGCATACACATATGCAACTTATAATCCAATAATACTTGCAGCGGGGCATGACACTAAAATGAATGCCATTGCCTATTTGCCAGCAGTAATTGGATCATTGATTTTGATTTACAACAAAAGATATATTGCGGGCACGGCTTTGACGGGACTATTTACTGCACTCCTATTAGGCGCAAACCATTTGCAAATTACTTATTATGGGTTTTTGATCATATTATTTATGAGTGTTGCTTTTGCAGTTACTTGTATAAAAGCAAAAGATTGGAAGCATTTAGGTAAATCAGCAGGGTTAGCTATTATGGCCGCAGCATTGGGAATCTTGGTAAATGCAGTTACGCTGTTTACCACTTATGAATATGCAAAAAAAACAATTAGAGGAGGAAGTGTATTAGCAAACAGCACAACCAATGTAACCAAGACTGGCCTAAGCAAAGATTATGCATTAAGCTATAGTGTATATAAAACAGAACCGTTGGTGATGATGTTCCCCCGATTTTATGGAGGTAGCAGTAACCAACTAGAAGTGGCACAAGAAAAGTCTCAAGCCGTTGCAGCATTGCAACAAATGCCACAAGAGCTGGCCCAGCAAATACAAGGGTATATCCAATTTTATTGGGGAGGGATTGATGGTGTTGGCACATCTGGCCCTCCTTATGCAGGCGCAATCGTTTGCTTTTTAGCATTAATTGGATTCGTGATCGTAGATAAAAAATATACTTATTGGATGGGGGCTGCCATTGTATTCACCTTGATGCTGAGTTGGGGCAAATATTTAGAGGGATTCAATATTGCCATGCTCAAATACTTACCTGTTTACGACAAGTTTAGAGCTCCAAGTATGATTTTGGTTGTTCCCACTTTCTTGCTTTGCATGTTGGCCGCATTGTCTCTAAATACCATTATTACCGAAGAAAACAAAACTTTGCTTTGGGAAAAATACAAGAAAGGATTAATGGCAGTTGCTGCTGTTTTTGGAATTGCCTTATTGGTTTATTTAACTGCAGACTTTAGTAATTCAGGCGATAAAATGTTAATGGATCAAATTAGCAAAATACCTGATGCTACACAGCGTGCACAAATAGAAGCCCCAGTAAAATCATTTGTTGATGGGTTAAGAGAAGATAGAAAAAATTTGGTGTTGGGAGACTTATTAAGAACCCTATTATTCTGCGCAGTGGCTGGAGCTGCTGTGTTTGCCGCCATCAAACAAAAAATTAATCCAATTATCATCACAGCTATCATAGGCATTTTCGCCATGATTGATGTATTTAGTATTAATAGTAAATATTTGAATGCAGATAATTACCAAGATGCTGCAGAATACGAGAACAACTTTACTCCATCTGCAGCAGACCAGGAAATATTAAAAGATACCAGCTATTATAGGGTATTAAACTTAACCCAAGGAGTTTCTGCTGCATTTAATGGTGGGGCACTTACTGCATATTTTCATAAATCGGTAGGTGGATATCACCCAGCAAAATTGAGCATCTACCAAGATTTAATAGAAAATCAATTCTTTAAGTTTCCCAATTGTATGCCTGCTTTGAATATGCTGAATACCAAATACCTGATTATGCCTGATCCACAAACTGGTCAAGCAACCGTTCAGCAAAACCCCAATGCACTGGGTGCAGCATGGTTGGTTAAATCGGTTGAATATAAGGAAGGACCTGCCGCTATTATGAAATCAATTAGCGATTTTAATCCTTCAGAAACCGCTTTATTAGATCAAAAAGACAAAACTAGAATTGGCGTCATTCAATATGATAGTACTGCAAGTATTCAATTATTAAAGAACGAAAATGATGCTGCAACTTATAAGTATAAATCTAGTGTCAATCAGTTTGCGGTTTTTAGTGAAGTGTTTTATGATGCTGGATGGAAAGCATTTATTGATGGAAAAGAATCTGCCATCTTGCAAACCAACTATGTACTAAGAGGGATGGAAATTCCTGCAGGCGAACATACCATCGAATTCAAGTTTGAGCCTGCTTCTTATGCAATAGGTTCTAAAGCAGCGGTAGGATCATCTGTTATTATCTGGTTACTATTATTAGGGTCAATTATCACCAGTTTCAAAAAAACGAAAACCGCATAATGCTCCCTAAAAAGCCCAGCGTGCTGGGAATAGTTTCATTTAAAGTGTTCCCCGCTTTAATGGGTGGTCAAAAATATATTGTTGACTATTACAAGGAACTAGCCAAACAAACAAAAGTTGTTTTAGCTGTTTCAAAAGATAACAAGGAAGCCGTTTTATCTGAAAAGGAGTTGAACGTGCTTCCTTTCTTATTTAATCATTGGTATGGATTTCTGAACCTATTTTATTGTTTTAAATTGGTTCAAATAATCAAAAAAGAAAAAATAGATATCATCATAATAGATCACAGCTATTATGGCTGGTTGGGTGTTTTACTCCGTTTCTTAACGGGTAGAAAATTAATCATTAAATCGGCCAATTTAGAGGCATTCCGTTTTAGAGATATGGGTAGATGGGGATGGCGATTATATGAAGTGTATGAAAAATGGGTACTTCAACATGCAGATCGTAATTTTTTTATTTCCGACGAAGAACGACTATATGCCATTGAACATTGGAAAGTTAATGCAACCATTTCATACACTATACCTTATGGAACTTTTTTAGAAACACCCTATTCCCAATCAGAAAAAACAGAAAGCAAGCAAAGCATTTTGACCCTTCACTCGCTTTCAGCTGACACAAAATTATTTTTATTTAATGGAACCCTAGATTATATACCCAATGAAGATGCGCTTTATATCATTTTAAATGAACTAGTTCCAAGGCTTAACCAAGCTAGTTTAAATTATCGAATCATAATTTGTGGAGTGCAAATTAAACCCAATTGGGAAGCACAGCTATTAGCTTGTCCCACTATTCTATTTAAGGGCTTTGTTGAACATATTGAATTGTACAATCAAGGTGCCCACTGCTTTATTTGCCCCATTACTTTAGGTACTGGTGTAAAAACCAAAATTACAGATGCAGTTGCTGCTGGATTAACTGTAATAGCATGCAAAAAAAGTTGCGATGGCTTCAATAAAAACATGCTAAATAATCAACTAATTGTGGTAGAAGACTACAATTGGGATGAATTTGCAAGGGCCATGATTCAAATACCCATCAACGAAATGCATGAAACTCCAAAAGCCTTTTACAAAGCATTTAACTGGGCTGCCATAGTTCGAGAATCCATTTTATATTTGCCAAAATGAACCAAAGTAAGCTAGAAATATCGGTCGTAATCTGTACTTATAATAGAGCCGTCTATTTACCAGCAGCATTAGAAAGTTTATATAATCAGCAAATCAATAAAGATTGCTATGAAGTAATAGTCGTTAATAACAACTCCACAGACAATACTGAAAGCGTTTGTAAAAACTTTATTGCCGCTCATAGAGATGCCCATTTTATTTATTTAAATGAGCCCAATCAAGGGGCTTCTTTTGCCAGAAATACAGGGGCTGCTATTGCACAATCTCCCCTACTCTGTTTCATGGATGATGATGCAATTGCACATCCGAATTACTTATCATTAATTATTGATTTTTTTAAAACGCATGCAGATGCAGGTGGATTAGGTGGAAGAATTATTCCCAAGTATATCCCTTCTGAGCCAATTTGGATGAGCCATTTTGTTTCGTCATTGGTTGGAAACTTTAACTACAGTAAGGAAATATGTGTCTTTAGCCCAAATAAGTATCCTTTAGAATCGAATATGATTATTAAAAGGGATGATTTTAATTTGGTGAATGGATTTAATACCGCATTACCTGGGGTTAAGGGTACATTAAGAATTGGTGGTGAGGGCAAAGAGTTTTTCTTAAAACTTAAAGCATTGGGGAAAACCATTTATTACCACCCTGATATTATTGTAGACCACGTAGTTGAAACCCATAAGTTAACACCTGAATACATGTATCGAGTTGCCAGCGGAATTGGTAGAGGCGAAAAAGTGAGAACACAAACAATCAGCCAAACCGCGTACTACTTTAAAATTCTGGAGTACCTCTTTAAATTTGGTGCATCAATAATATTAGCATTGGGCTATTTATTTCAAGGATATCCTTCTAAAATGAAACCTATTATTCAATTTAGAATAGATGCACTAAAAGGATTACTAGGTTATTGATTTTTAAAAATCGCACCCACAAAACTAACTAGGTTTGAGCATTCTTTTAAAATGCTTGCTAAAGTAATGCACTTGGTAATCAATTGCATTTGACCAGTATTTCCAATCATGGTTTCCTGATCGCTCTGTGTATTCATGTGCAATATTCAGCTTTTGCATTTTTTCATGAACGGCTCTATTCATAGGCAATACACGATCTTCAACCCCACAGTCTATTATAATTGATAAAGAATCTGTTGGCTTTTGTTCAATGGCATTTAAAACACTCCAATCATTCCAATATTTTCGATTTACTGCTGTATCACCCAATATTTTTTCTACACCATAGCCTTGCCTAATAACGGTAACATGCAATGCGCCACTCATACTACCTGCCCCACTAAAAGTATTAGCATGTCGAAAGCCCAAAAATAATGAACCATGCCCACCCATACTCAACCCTGTAATGACTCTTCCATTTCTATTTGGGATGGTTTTGTATTGTTGGTCAATATATGCAGGCAATTCCTTTGCTACAAATGTTTCATAACGAATTGAACTATCAATTGGACTATCAAAATACCAACTGGTAACAGCACCATCTGGGCAAACAATAATCACTTTATTTTCATCAGCTAATTGTTGAATATGTGGTACGCGAGTAATCCAATTGCGATAACTACCACCAGCCCCATGCAATAAATAAATTACTGGAAATGATTGCTTAGCAGATTGATACCCTTCTGGTAGCACAATTACAGTTGGAATTTTTTTCTTCATAGAAGCACTTGGAACAGCCAAAGTATCTGTTTGTGCGCCAAATGAAAGCCCACTGTAAATTAATCCTACCAATACCATCGTCCAAGATTTCATAGTCTGCTATTTTTCATTAAAAAATTTACTAAAATACAAGAGATGCCCATCAATACTACTTCCCCAATAAGCTGAATTATGTGCACCTGGTCTTTCTGTGTAATCATGCGGAATTTTTTTCTGTAACAATTTTTGGTGCAATGCCCTGTTCACATTTAGAAAAAAATCTCCATAACCACAATCAAAAATGAGGCTTAAATCACCTGGCTTCAAATTCTCTGCTATATTGATAACCGTATTCGCTTCCCAATTGGCAGGCTGCTCAGCAAGGTCTCCCAACAACTGATTGAGTTCCCAGTTCTTGGGAAAAGGGCGAATATCAACGCCGCCGCAGATACTTCCTGCAGCACCAAAAACCCCCTTATTTCTAAAAGACAAATAAAAAGCACCATGTCCACCCATGCTCAAACCAGTGATGGCTCTTTTTAAATTAGTAGCATAAGCTGAATCAATATATGGAACCAGTTCATTAATCATAAAGGTTTCATATTGCACAGCAGGATTGATTGGGCTATTCATGTACCAGCTATTTCTACTGCCATCTGGCATAACCAATAACATATTGAATTGATTGGCCTTAGCTTCTAGTTGAGGCGCAGACTGTAACCAAGAACGATGATTGCCAGCATGTCCATGCAATAGGTATACAACAGGTAGCTTTTGATTCTTTACTATTTTATCAGGCTGAATTACCGCCACTTTAATTTGCTTATTCATGCTTCTACTATATACAGATATTGTATCTGTTTTTGCAAAAAGCACCAAACAAAAGAATCCCATAATAAAACTCAAAAAAACTTTCTTCCTCATTTATTGTCCTTTTTGCATTGCATGTTGCATGGGGTTAACTCCAGATGACTGACCTCTGCCTCTACCCGCTCCGGCTTTGAAAATACTAAATTTTGAAGGCTCAGCTACTGTACCATTGGGCCACTTGTTATTTGATTCATTAATATCTGCTGTTTCCTTTAATGGATCTAATTGAATAGAAACCGCTTTTTTGTTAGTCATGAATAATTTAGTGACTTTGTTTTCATTCTTTCTCCAAACCTGAGCAGGTATTTTCTCCATCTCTTTTGTTCCATCTTCAAAAGTGAATTCTACAATCAATGGCATAACCAATCCACCTTTATTGGCAAAAGTGATTTCATACAAATTGGCATTTTGGTACTTGGCTAATTCTTCAGAAGTTAATGCAGCTGGGGGCGTATTTGCTTGAACTTGAAACTTAAATGAAGAATCATATGCTTCCAATCCTCTTGTGTACCTCCAATAAAAATCTCTTAAACTGGTATCTACATCTGTTTGGAAAACAATGCTCTTATCATTTCTGTTTCTTTGTTTAGAAATATCATCAAAAGCTACAGCACCACTAAACAATGGCTTATCTAAACCACGCGTCATTGTATTAGCAGCTCTAGGGGCATCTGCTGTAGGCTGATTATTAACCACCGCATGCTTTACGTTTTCAATGGCTATATCACAAGGCTCAATGCTGTAAAACCATCCTCTCCAGAACCAATCTAAATCTTCTGCACTAGCGTCTTCCATTGTTCTAAACAAATCTGCAGGAGTTGGATGTTTAAAAGCCCATCGTCTTGCATACTCTTTAAATGCATAATCAAATAGTTCGCGCCCCATGATGGTCTCACGCAAAATATTCAATCCAGTTGCTGGCTTGGCATACGCATTAGGACCAAATTGAATAATATTGTCACTATTGGTCATGATTGGTTCAAGCTGGTCTTTAGGCAAGCGCATGTAATCGGTAATTAATCTGGCAGGTCCTCTTCTGGTAGGGTATTTATTATCCCACAATTCTTCTGTTAAGAATTGAACAAATGTATTTAAGCCTTCGTCCATCCAACTCCACTGACGCTCATCACTGTTCACAATCATCGGAAAGAAGTTATGACCTACTTCATGTATAATCACTCCAATCATACCATATTTAGTAGCTTCCGCATAAGAGCCATCTTTATTGGTTCTTCCATTGTTAAAACAAATCATCGGATACTCCATTCCATTAGACGCTTCAATACTTTGTGCAACAGGATAAGGATAAGGAATTGAGAATTTAGAATAGGTTTTAATAGTATGCGCTACCGCTTTGGTAGAAAACTTACGATACAATCCATACGCTTCTTTTGGATAGCCGCTCATGCACATTACTTTCTTTCCTTCAATATAAACAGGCATTGCATCCCATATATATCTTCTACTAGAAGTCCATGCAAAATCTCTTACATTCTCTGCTTTATATATCCAAGTCTTGGTGGTTGTTGCTTTCCCTTCAGTTCTTTTATTGGCTTCTTCTAATGTAGCAATTTCTATGGGTTCTTTTGCTGTTTGCGCCTGATTCCAGCGAGTCATTTGTGCCGGACTTAATACCTGACTATAATTTTGACAAACTCCTGTACTTAATACAATATGATCGGATGGAACTGTTAATGTAACATCATAGTTGCCAAATGTGAGCGCAAATTCTCCCCTTCCAGAAAACTGTTGATTCTGCCAGCCCTGAAAATCACTGTACACACATAAACGCGGGAACCACTGAGCCATCGTAAACAAATGATTCCCATCTTCCAACATTTCGTAACCTCCTCTTCCTGCAAAAGTCATTCTATCTGCAATTTTATAGCTCCATGCTACATTGAAAATAAATTTTTGACCAGGCTTTAATGGTGCTGGCAAATCTATGCGCATCATGGTTTTATTGATGATATACTTCAATGGCTTACCCATTGCATCTGTCAACTTTGAAATTTTATGACCGTAGCCATTATCCGATTTTGCAGCTACTAACTTTTCAAGTTGATTGGTTGCAATTGCATTCTCTAGGGTTGTTGCATCTTGGTAATTGGCATTGTTAACGGTACTATGCTGGTTCTCGTCTAATTGCAACCATATATAAGTTAATACATCAGGCGCATTATTAAAATAAGTAATGGTTTCTGATCCTTTTAGTTGAAGTTTAGCTTCATCCAATTCAGCTTTAATTACATAATCTGCTCTTTGTTGCCAGTATTTAGGACCTGGAGCACCACTAGCTGTTCTGTATTCATTGGGCGTAGGTAGAATAGTACCTAGCTGTTCAAACTTATTCCCGTGATTAGAAGTTGGATTGTTCATGATATTTTGCGCATGGGCAACCAAGCCTATCACTAAAGCATAAAGGAGGAAAACAATTTTTTTCATAAAAGTATATTTAGTCGGCATCTTAAGGATGGCTAAAATACAAAATGCCACCCGTATTTAAACAGGTGGCATTCATATATATTTATTCAATTACTGATTGGCTTTCTGCATTGCGTTCTGCATTGGATTCACTCCAAATGATGCGCCACGCGCTCTACCTGCAGCACCCTTAAATAAGCTGAATTTGCTTGGTTCTGGTGCTAGACCGTTTTTAGGCCAGCTATTGTTTCCTTCATTAATATCTGCTGTTTCTCTCATTGGATCTACTTTTATTGACTTGGCTTTTTTAGTAGTCATAAAGAGCTTGGTTACTTTTTGTTCATTCTTTCTCCAAATTTGTGCAGGTATTCTTTCTGTTTCAGTGGTTCCGTCTTCAAAAGTAAACTCTACAATAATCGGCATCACCAATCCCCCCTTATTAGAGAAAGTAACTTCATATAAGTTTACATTCTTGTATTTGCTTTTCTCTTCTTCTGTTAAAGCAGTTGGAGCAGTTGGGGCAGGGAAAGAGAACTTCACAGTAGAATCGTATGGCTCTATACCACGGGTATATCTCCAATAAAAATCTCTTAAACTGGTATCTGCATCGGTTTGGAAAACTATGCGCTTGTCGTTTCTATTTCTTTGCTTAGAAATATCATCAAACGCTGCTGCACCACTGAACAAAGGCCTTGCTAAAGACATAGTTTGTGTAGATGCCTGAGGTGCTGTAGGAACTGCATCAGGATTCATTACTGCATGTTTAACGGTATCAATGGCAATATCTACTGGGTCAATACCATAGAACCATCCTCTCCAGAACCAATCCAAATCCTCTGCACTTGCATCTTCCATTGTACGGAACAAGTCGGCAGGGGTTGGATGTTTAAATGCCCATCTTCTTGCATATTCTTTAAAAGCATAGTCAAATAATTCGCGGCCCATGATGGTTTCACGAAGTATATTTAAGCCGGTTGCCGGCTTGGTGTAAGCATTGGGTCCAAAGAGTACAATGTTTTCACTATTGGTCATAATTGGCTCTAATTGCTCTTTTGGCAAACGCATATAACCTGCAATTCCCCAAGCTGGACCTCCTCTAGAAGGATATTTGTTGTCGAACAATTCTTCGGTTAAGTATTGAACAAAGCTATTGATACCCTCGTCCATCCAACTCCACTGACGCTCGTCGCTATTCACTATCATAGGGAAGAAATTATGCCCTACTTCGTGAACAATAACACCAATCATTCCCACTTTGGTTTGCTCGCTATAAGAACCATCTTTATTGGTTCTACCATTGTTGAAACAAATCATTGGATACTCCATACCATTTGATGCTTCAATACTTTGAGCAACTGGATAAGGATAAGGAATAGAAAACTTAGAATAAGATTTAATAGTATGTGCTACTACCTTAGTTGAATATTTTCTATACAAGCCATACGCCTCTTTTGGATAGCCACTCATACACATAATCTTCTTGCCTTCAACATAAACTGGCATTGCATCCCAGATATATCTTCGGCTGGTTGTCCATGCAAAATCACGTACATTTTCTGCTTTGTATACCCAGGTTTTTTTCTGGGTGCTCTTGGTGTTTTCTTTGCTATTGGCCTCAGCTAATGTAGCAATTTCAACAGGCTCTTTTGCAGTTTGTGCTTGATTCCATCTAGCCATTTGAGCTGGTGTTAAAACTTGCGCATAGTTTTGACAAACTCCTGTGCTTAATACAATATGGTCAGCAGGAACAGTAAGGGTTACATCGTAATTACCAAAAGCCAATGCAAATTCTCCTCTGCCTGTAAATTGCTGGTTTTGCCATCCTTGGAAATCACTGTACACACATAAACGTGGGAACCACTGTGCCATGGTGAATAGATTGTTCCCATCTTCCAGGGTTTCATATCCACCTCTACCACCAACAGTCATACGATTGGTTACTTTATAACTCCATGCTACATTAAATACGAATTTTTGGCCAGGCTTTAATGGACTTGGCAAATCAATACGCATCATGGTGCGATTAATGGTATACTTTAATGCTTTACCAGCAGCATCTGTTAATGAAGAAATGATATGTCCATTTCCGTTATCTGTTTTTGCAGCAGCCATATTGTCTAATGCCGCTGTGGTTAATTGGCGTGGCATTGAAGAAGCGGATTGGTAGTTTGCATTGTTCTTGCTGCTGTGCTCATTCTCATCTAATTGCAACCACAAATAGGTTAATACATCAGGAGAATTATTAAAATAAGTGACTGTTTCTGTTCCCTTTAATTTAAGATTGGCTTCATCTAACTCTGCTTTAATTACATAGTCAGCTCTTTGCTGCCAATACTTTGGACCAGGTGCACCACTTGCGGTTCTGTACTCATTTGGCGTAGGCAAAATAGTACCTAACTGCTCAAATTTGTTACCATGATTGGAACTGGGGTTGTTCATGATGTTTTGCGCCTGACTACATAGAGCAAGTACAGAGGCAAATAATAACACCGTAATTTTCTTCATAATAGTGTTGATTTATTAAAATGGAATTCTTTCTAAAGCCATTTGAAGTGCAATGGCAAAAATACCTCCTGAAACATACAGAATGTATTCTCTTCTACTAACTTTAAAAAGGTTTACGAATATAAGTGAAATAAACAGAATGCATAGCACAATCAAGCCTTGACCAGCCTCTAATCCAAGATTAAAAGCCAAAAGCTCGGGAATAATATTTTCCCCCTTGCTCAATAAGCTTTTGAGATAATTACTAAAACCTAATCCATGAATTAGTCCAAAAAATAGGGCGAAAAAGTAGATCAATGGAAATTTAGCCTTGAAAGTAAACTTTTTAACAAAAACATTGCTAATTGCTGTAACCACAATGGTAATAGGAATCAGGAACTCTATCCAATCAGTAGAATAATTTAAGATATTGAAAACACTTAGTGCTAATGTAATTGAATGACCTATAGTAAATGCAGTAATTAACCATAATAACTTCTTCCAGTCGGCAAACTGATAGCGAATACATAAAGCTGCCACAAATAGAATATGATCAATGCCCTTTAAGTCAGCTATATGCTGGTATCCCATTTCAAAAAAAAGGCCAAAATCATTCATTGGAGCAATTTAAATTAAAACCGACATTTGCAGTAATTAAATTGTTTTAATGGCAACAATATTCGCTCAATGGTTAATTAGCGCAAGTTTAGCAATCTTGCACCCTTTTTTTGTTTCGGTAATAGAAATCAATCACAATCCCACTGATGCCACTGCCGAAATTAGTGTTAGAATATTCACTGATGACTTGGAAAAAACACTTCAAAAACAAAGTACAGGAACCATTGATATCATCAAACCAACAAACAAAGCACTAATTGACCAAAAAATCAGTCAATATATTAATAAAAACCTTCAATTAAAAGTTAATGGGAAAGCCGTTAAGTTCAATTATATCGGCTATGAAATCATTAAAGAGAGTACTTGGTCTTATTTTGAGGTAACTGAGGTAAAAGAGATGAATACAGTAGACATCAACTGCTCCATACTACACGATTTTGAAACCAGCCAAATCAATTTATTTCATGTGAAGAGTAAAGGGAATCAAAAAAGCTACAAATTAGATTATCCCAATAAATTGACCAGTTTTAGTTTTTAGTCTTCGCTGGCTAAAGCTTCTGTAGTAGTAACCAATACTTTGTCTATTCGATGGTTATCCATATCTATAATCTCAAAAGTGAAAGATTCCCATTCTAAAGTTTCTCCGGTTTTGGGTATTCTTTCTAGATGGTGTATAATAAAGCCAGCAAGGGTATTAAAGTCTTGCTCCCATTTTTCCATCCATTCTGTTTTATCAAATTTGCTCAAGAAATCGTAAAATGGAATCTGCGCATCTATTAAGTAAGAACCATCCGCTCGCTCTATGATTTCATAGTCTTCATCTTCCTCTTGAGGAATATCACCCACAATCGCTTCCAAAATATCATTTAAGGTCATTAATCCTTGTACGCTTCCATATTCGTCTACAATAAAACATTGGTGTATTTTGGTCTGCTTGAATTTCTCTAATACCTGATAGGCAGAATTGTTTTCTGGCACGTACATTGCTGCTCGCATGATAGAGAAAATGGTTGCATTTTCATCTGCAGTAAATAAGTCCTTTATAGAAACAACTCCTTTAATATGGTCAATATCTTCTTCACAAACTGGATATACTGAGTGAATCATATCTTGCAATTGAGCCCTTACCTCTCCCACTTTCTTTTCCCCATCTAACCATTCAATATCACTTCTATGTGTCATTAAAGAAGTGATATTACGATCACTTAAATGAAATACCCTTTCAATAATTTCTTGCTCCGCTTCTTCAATGGTCCCTTGCTCGGTTCCTTCACTTATTATTGCTTTAATTTCTTCTTCGGTAACTTGATTATCGTTGGCTTTAATCCTTAGCAGTTTCACTATTAAATGTGAAGACTTAGACAATAACCAAATAAAAGGGAAAGTAACCCAACCTGCAACACGCATTGGTCCTGCCACCGATTTTGCAATCCCTTCTGGGTTACTTAATCCAATACGCTTAGGCACCAATTCGCCTAATACCAGTGATAAATAAGTAACAATAATTACAATGATGGTAGTAGAAATAGTAGTACTGTACTCCGCCATGCCACTAAAACCAGATAGCCAAGCAGCCAATGGTTCCTTGAATTTATCTCCAGAAAAAATACCTGTTAAAACCCCAATTAATGTAATGCCTATTTGAACCGTTGACAAGAAAGTATCCGGATGATTGGCTAATTTAAGTGCTTTAGCCGCATCCTCATCTCCTTTTGCTGCTTGCCCTTCTAAACGTGCTTTTCTAGCAGACACCAAGGCAATTTCAGCCATGGAAAAAAGCCCATTGACAATAATTAGAAAAAGTATCAGAAAAAATTCCATCATTTTGGTAAAAATAAGTAAAAATAAGCAGTCTAGGGCTTGCCATCTAAATCTAAAATAACATATCGGGGGGTCTCTGCTTGTCTAGTTGTTGGATTTAGAAAAGGCAATGTTAATAGAGAAACTGCAAACTGATTTCCTTCATGCACTATGGTTGTTGAAGGAAAAAGGGTTTTAAATACTGCAATACTGTCTTTACTGGTAAGTACTTTTTCATTTAGCCTAAACAATTCTTTATTGGATTTATAAGGGAATATATGTTTTGCGTAAAAGTGAAGGGCATTGCTATTGTGAATTCCATACAAACTAATTTCAGCAGGATTCAGCTTCTTAAATTTTATGGTTTTTGCGGCATCATTACCCATTTGGTATTGTAATAAATGGGGATAAAAAGAAGTGCTCAGAAAAAAATTCACTCCAATACTCGTAATTAGTGCAATAATTAGCTGTGTGGGGATTGGAGCCGTTTTTTTAGCAGCCACCCAAATAAATAGGCCAAAACCAACGATTGCCAAAATTGGAAATACTACCGGCACTTCAACAAATACTAAACCAGTTATTGCAATGATGGCCACCCATAGAAGGCCCATAACAAATAGATGAAAATAGTACAATGGCTTTTCCCATTTCACCCCTTTTCGTAAGTAAAACAAATCATATAAAAATTTTGCTGTAATTATCGCAGCCAATGGGTATACAACAAATATATAGTGAGGTAGTTGCGCTTGGCTTCTTGCTAATATTAAATAGGTTAATAAAAATCCTCCAGTAGTAATAAATTCTTGCTCCTTAGAAATACGCATCTTTTGCGTAAACAATTCTTTAAGTGCCAAAAACAATGCAGGCAAAAAGAAAAAAATCCAAGGCAAAAAACTCCAAAACATATTTTCTAACAAAAAAGTGAAATGGCTCATTTCATGATAGAAATTTTCACCTGTATACCTCCCAAAACTTTGTGTCCAAAAATAAAAGCGAAGTCCAGATTCTATTGGTCTGCCATTAATCAATTTTCCAGGCTGCAAATCATATTGTTGGTAGAGCCCCATACACATGGGCAATAAAATGATGGCAATAATTAAAATGCCAACTAAATACTCCCATCTATAAAACTGTTTCCAATTCCTTTGCAATAAAAAATGACTTGCAAAAGCTAGTCCCGGAACCATCAATGCAATGGGCCCCTTGGTCATCATTCCACATCCAATAAAAATAAATGCTAAAATAAAATTACTCCAGCGCTGTTGTTGAAACCATTTAGACAATTGCCATATAGAAAGCATTACCCAACCCATGAGCATGGTATCGGTTCTAACATCGTGACTTATTAAAAAAACTGCTTGAGATGAAGCCAATACCATGGCACTCAATTTACCAATGGATGAGCCATAGTGCATTTTAGCAAACTGATAAGTTGCATAAATGCCTGCTAATAATACTAATAAAGAAGGAAGCCTGTATGCCCAATCATAAACACCTAATAATTGCATACTAAATGCAGATAACCAAAACAACAAGGGTGGTTTATCTAAGTAATCTTGTCCCTGATCAAAAATTTGCAAAAAACTATTTCGCTCTATCATTTCTCTACTAATAGAAGCATATTGGGAGGCATCAATATCCATTAATGGAATATTGAACATTCCAAGTATGTAAACAGTAATACAACTTCCAATAACTGTATAAAAAAACTTATTGGATACCATGGCTCAAACTATTTTGTATGTCTGCTGAAGTTATTATACCAGCAGTCTTGTTGTGAAAATAGGCAGTTACAAATCCTATGAATGCCCCTAACAAAGCGCCAAAAAAAATATCTAATGGGTAATGAACCCCAACATACACTTGACCATAAGCAATTGCAGCAGCCCAAATTAAAAAAGCATACTTCCACTTCCCAATTATATTACTTAATGTGAACATAATATAAATAGCAAACCCAAAATGATTGGTAGCATGAGAAGAGGTAAAACTATATCCACCCGAACAACCATTCAATAGCATTCTAATTTGATTCATCAAATAGGGATCTCTACAAGGTCTAGGCCTTTCAAAAAAAGGCTTTATTAAACTACTACTGATTTGATCTGTTAACACAACTGTAAGTACAGCAAATAAAATAAAGGCAAAAGCTTTTTGTTTAAAATTCACTAAGGCCAATACAATAATGAATAAATACAAAGGCATCCAAGTATTGCCTTCTCTAAACCATGGATAAACAGCATCTAAAAAGGGATGCGTGTATACAGTATTTAATAGTAAAAATAATTCTTGATCTGCCTTGATAAGCCAATCAAACAAACCAGATAAGACCGTTAACAATGGAATCATACTGCAAAATAAGAAGATTATAATGTTTAAGCTTTTTTATAAGTATGACTGCAATCATAAACATTGGATTTTGCCTTTTTTAGCTTTACACAAAACTTACAGTTATGAATAAAAAACCAATTGTTTTTGTACTTATGACAGCGCTCTGTTGGGCTATTATAGCTTGCGGTGGCGGAGGTCAAAAAGCAGCATCTACAGAAGCAGCTTCAGATGTAAATGCTGCAACAAATGCCTCTCCTTCAGACTATGATCCTAAACGCGGAGAAGGAAAATTTAATGAGTCCAATGTAATATTGGGGGCACTTGATAATACAATGGCTAGTAAAGGAGAAGCTATTTCTGCAACTAAGTGTACTTCTTGCCATAAACTAACCGAAGAAAGACTGGTTGGCCCGGGATGGAAAGGAGTAACCACAAGAAACACTCCCTATTGGATTTTAAACTTTATATCTAACCCCGATCCAATGATTGAAAAAGATCCTAAAATTCAAGCACAACTTGAATTGTGTTTGGTTAGAATGCCCAATCAAGGCTTAAGCGATACCGATGCAAGGGAAATTTTAGAGTTTATGCGTAAAAATGACGGAACTAAATAATCAAACAATAATTATGAAAATAATACAATCAACTTCTATTGCAGCTATAATTGCTATTTCTGCATTGTATTCATGTAAACCCAAAAACTCAGGAAGTGCAGTTAGTGGCGATGCAGCTGCCAAAGCCTATGTAGCTCCTGGGAAATACGATGAATACTACAATTTTGTCTCAGGTGGATTTAGCGGACAAATGAGTGTTTACGGGTTACCAAGTGGCCGTTTATTAAGGGTAATTCCTGTATTCTCTGTAGATCCTGAAAAAGGATGGGGTTATAGTGAAGAAACCAAACCAATGTTAAACACTTCGCATGGATTTGTGCCATGGGACGATTTACACCATACAGAAATGAGCCAAACCAATGGTGAAATAGATGGTAAATGGGTATTCGCCAATGGCAACAATACCCCCCGTTTAGCAAGAATAGATCTAAAAACATTTAGAACTGCTGAAATTCTAGAACTCCCAAATAGTGCAGGCAACCACAGTTCACCATTTGGAACAGAGAACTCAGAATACATTGTAGCAGGTACCCGTTTTAGTGTACCGTCTGATGAAGACAATGGTGATGTTGCCATTAATTCATACAAAAAGAATTTTAAAGGTCATATCTCTTTTGTGAGTGTTGCAAAAGAAACAGGTGAAATGAAAGTTGCTTTCCAATTAAAAACACCTGGTGTAAACTTTGACTTGGCCAGAGCTGGTAAAGGGAAGTCTCATGGATGGTTTTTCTTTAGCTGCTATAATACCGAACAAGCTAGTACTTTATTAGAAGTGAATGCTTCTCAAAAAGACAAAGACTTTATTATGGCAGTGAATTGGAAAAAAGCAGAAGAATATATTAAAGCCGGAAAGGGTAAAAAAGTGAAAACCAAGTATGCGCACAATACTTGGAACGAATCTACTCAAACAGCTACTTCAAAAATAGAAGAAGAAGTATTGGTATTAGATGTGAAAGAGTTTAAAGACATCGTTTACTTCATCCCTTGTCCTAAGTCTCCACATGGTTGTGATGTGGATCCAACCGGAGAATATATTGTAGGCTCTGGCAAACTTGCAGCCTTAATCCCAGTATTTAGTTTTGATAAAATTCAACAATCTATTGCATCAAAATCATATGATGGAGATTACGAAGGTATTCCTGTAATCAAATATGAATCAGCTTTATACGGCGAAGTAAAGAAACCAGGTCTAGGACCATTGCACACAGAATTTGATGGTAAAGGATATGCATACACTTCTTTCTTTGTGTCTTCTGAAGTAGTAAAATGGAATATCAAAGATTTAAAAGTGGTAGATCGAGTGCCAACATATTATTCTGTTGGACACTTAAGTATTCCTGGAGGAAATACTAAAAAACCTTCTCCTAAATACTTAGTGGCATATAATAAAATTACCAAAGATCGTTATTTACCTACTGGTCCAGAATTGGCGCAAAGTGCACAATTGTATGATATCAGTGGCGATAAAATGCAACTGATTTTAGATTACCCAACTATTGGAGAGCCACACTATGCTCAGTCTGCACCAGCAGACATTATTAGAAACAATGGTCAGTTAAAATTATATAAACTATCTGAAAACAAGCATCCGTATGTAACCATGGGTGAAGCAAATGCAAAAGTTACCAGAGATGGAAATAAGATACATGTTTACATGACATCAATTCGTTCTCACTTTGCACCAGACAATATTGAAGGTATTAAAGTTGGAGACGAAGTATATTTTCATGTAACCAACTTAGAACAAGACTGGGATGTGCCGCATGGCTTCGCTATTAAAGGTGCAGATAATGCAGAACTATTAATTATGCCTGGCGAAACAAGCACATTAAAATGGGTTCCAAAAAAACCTGGTATGTTCCCAATGTACTGTACAGATTTCTGTAGTGCATTACACCAAGAAATGCAGGGTTATATTAGGGTTTCCCCTGCTGGCAGTAATGTACCGCTTACATTTAGTTTAGGAAAACCTGTTCCAGAAACTAAGTAATCGTTTGTAGCAAAAGGAGCAGTTCAGACCAACACTGCTCCTTTTTTATTTTTAAACTTTTTAAGATGAGAAAAGAAATATCTACAACATCGAAATGGTTGTTAGTGATTAGTGCTGTATTTTTAGCAATCTCCATTTTTATTCCTATTTGGCGAATTGAATTAGACGCGCCACAATACCCTGAAGGATTGGGGCTGCAAATATTTTCATATAAATTAGGTGGTGACGTTGCAATCATAAATGGATTAAACCATTATATAGGAATGCAAACATTACATGAAGAGAATTTTATTGAGTTTACTATTTTACCTTATATTATTGCTTTCTATGCGTTATTGATGCTTTTCACAGGTTTAAAAGGCGGCAGAAAATTATTGTACAGTACCTTCATTGCATTTGTTGTATTTGGAATAATCGCTATGATTGATTTTTGGAGATGGGAATACAATTATGGACATAATCTAGATCCCAATGCTGCAATTATTGTACCTGGAATGGCTTATCAACCACCACTTATTGGATTTAAACAGTTACTCAATTTTGGGGCTTACTCCATCCCCGATATGGGGGGATGGTTATTCATTGGAGCTGGATTATTTTGTTTAATAGCGGTAGGTGTAGAAGCAGGCTGGTTTAAAAAATGGATAGAGCAAAAAACAACTGCTACAATATTATTTGTAATGCTACTTAGCTCTTGCTCTAATGTAAAACCAGAGGCTTTAGTAGTTAATAAAGACCAGTGTGCATTTTGTAAAATGACTGTTGCAGATATTCGGTTTGGCGCAGAAACTATCAGTAGCAAGGGAAGGATTTATAAGTTTGACGACTTAAACTGTATGATTGCATTTAATAAATCGAACGAAAAAATTATGATGAACAAATTTTTTGTAAATGACTATGATGCAAATAATCAACTAATTGATGCAACTACTGCTTGGTATATCAGTCATGAAACAATTAAAAGTCCAATGGGAAGCAATACGGCTGCATTTTCAAACAAAGATTCAGCAATAAATAAGGGTAAATCAATTTCTGTAGAAGCAGTTTCTTGGGATCAAATAAACAAATAAGGATGAAATGGATATTGATTACGCTGTTACTCTTAACTAGCAAATATGCGCTTATTGCCAAAAGCTTACACGTTGGGTCAAATCATTCTTTTAAAACGATTAAAGCAGCGTTAGAAAAAACTGAAAGTGGGGATACTGTTTATATACATAAAGGGCTGTACAAAGAAGGCAATATTATTATTAACAAATCAATTACGTTGTTTGGTATAGATAGACCTATTTTAGACGGAGATAAAAAATACGAAGTACTTTCAGTTAAATCTAGTTATGTTACCATTCGTGGCTTGAGAGTACAGCATTCTGGATATGCAAGCCTAGATGATCCGGGGGGCATTAAAGTATATGATGCAACAAGAGTAACCATCATTGATAATGAATTATACGATAACTTTTTTGGCATATACATTCAATTCAGCACCCACTGTTTAATCAAAAACAATAAAATCATTGCATTTGGAAAAGAAGAACAAACTATAGGCAATGGAATACACTGTTGGAAAAGCGACAGTCTACAAATCATTGGCAATAGTATGAAAGGATGCAGAGATGGAATCTATTTTGAATTTGTAAATAATTCAGTAATCTGGAGAAATACGGTAACTGATAATATTAGGTATGGTTTACATTTTATGAATTCTAATAACGATGCTTATTTCACAAATATATTCAGTAGAAATGGAGCAGGTGTGGCTGTTATGTTTTCAAAAAAAATTACCATGATGAATAACACCTTCAATGAAAATTGGGGGGATGCCGCATATGGAATATTATTAAAAGAAATATCTGACTGCCATTTGTCTGGAAATACATTTAATAAAAATACGGCGGCTATTTTTATGGATGGTTGCAATAGAACTATCGTAGAAAAAAATGCCTTTAGCAATAATGGATGGGGTCTAAAAATACAAGCCAACTGTATGGATAATACCATTCAAAGCAACAATTTTTTAAAAAATACTTTTGATGTAAGTACTAATGGAACTTTATTATTGAATAAGTTTCAATACAACTATTGGGATAAATACACTGGATACGACTTAAATAAAGACAAAATTGGAGACGTCCCATATAGACCATTGAGTTTATATTCAGTAATAGTAGAGAATAATCCAACAGCTATGTTATTATACAGAAGTCTTATTGTAACACTGCTTGATCAATCGGAGAAAAAAATCCCAAGCCTTACACCAGAAAATTTTATTGATGAAAAACCATTGATGAACTTGTTGAAATTATGATTCAGATTGAAAAAATATCGAAAAAATTTGGGAAACTTTCCGTTTTAAATTCCGTTGACCTTTTCTTAAACAAAGGTGAATGCATCGCATTAATTGGGCCGAATGGATGTGGCAAAACCACTCTAATTAAAATAATACTTGGAATGGTAATTCCTGATACAGGAAATATCTTAGTGAATAATGAATCCATTTTTAAAGCTGAATTATACAAAAAGCAAATTGGTTACATGCCTCAAATAGGTAGATATCCACAAAATATGACCATCGGTCAAATTATAAAGATGATCAAAGGCATTCGAAATAGTGATGCTGAGTTAGATTATGATTTATATAAGGCATATGATCTTGATTCCTTATTAGATAAAAAAATGAGCACACTAAGTGGGGGAACAATGCAAAAAGTAAGTGCCGTATTGGCATTTATGTTTAACCCTGCAATTCTGATATTAGATGAGCCCACTGCAGGCCTTGATCCAATTGCTGCTGAAAAACTCAAACAAAAAATAATTGCTGAAAAACAAAAAGGGAAACTAATTATAATCACTTCTCACCTACTCAGTGAATTAGACGATATGGTTAGTGAACTTATTTTTATGCAAGAAGGAGATATTATCTTTCATCAATCTGTTTCAGCATTAAAAACATATACCCAAACAGAAAAAATCTCCAAAGCCATTTTACAAATTTTAAAAGCTGGAAAAAATGGGAAGAATATTTAAATATGTAATGCTAGACATCATGAAGAACAGGTTTGTGATGGTTTACACATTCATCCTGGTATTAATTGGATGGTCTGCATTTACTCTAGAAGATAGCAGCGCAAAAGGCATTTTAACCTTATTAAATTTAATTTTATTAACTGTACCGCTGGTTTCCATATTATTCTCAGCAATATATATCTATAATAGTGCTGAATTTATTGAACTATTGATCAGTCATCCAATCAAAAGAAAAAAAATTTGGCTTAGTTTATTCTGGGGCTTAAATAGTAGTCTAGTTACTGCTTTTATTATTGGTGCAGGCATTCCTTTGCTCATTTTTGCAGAGCCTCCCTTATCATTTTTAATGATTGGTATTGGTATTCTGATTACAACCATTTTTGTATCACTCGCAATGCTTTGTACCATTGTATATAAAGACAAAGCAAAAGGGATTGGGCTAACCATTGTTTTATGGATCTATTTTGCATTACTCTTTGACGGAATTTTACTTTTTCTGCTTTTTCAATTTGCCGACTACCCTATTGAACAACCAATGGTGCTAATGACTGCTTTAAGCCCATTAGACCTATCAAGAATATTAATTTTACTGCAATTAGACACTTCTGCTATCATGGGATATACTGGGGCGATTTTCAAGGATTTTTTTGGCACTACAATCGGAATGGTCGTCTCTCTTGGATTATTGATACTTTGGGGTGTTTTGCCATTTGCATATTCCTTATCAAAGTTTAAAAAGAAAGATTTGTAATTAATACTATTTAATTATTAAAAAACTACTATGAAAAAAGATATTACTAATAGAGCTGATATAGAGTTATTAATCAATAGCTTCTATGAAAAAGTAAAAAAAGATCCGTTAATAGCATTTTTTTTTACAGAAATTGTGCCCGTAAATTGGGCAGCACATTTGCCTGTCATGTACGGATTCTGGGAAAATATTTTATTCTATTCCGGAACTTACGAGGGTAATCCAATGGCAAAACATAAAGACATACATCAAAAATGCCCCATGAAGATGGAGCATTTTCAAAGATGGACTAGTTTATTTACCGAAACAGTTGAAGAATTGTTTGAAGGTGAAAAAGCAGAATTAGCTAAGCAAAGAGCAATGAGTATTGCAACTGTAATGCAAATCAAAATGTTTAGCTAAATCAACTATTTAGGCAATAATACATCATTGATTACATGAATAATACCGTTTGATGTAACAATTGATGCTACCACTTCAGAACCATTAACAAATAACTTATTATCTTTCTTAGTAATTTTTACCTTACCCCCATTTACTTGTTCAAATTCTTGACCATCCTGCATGTATTCTGCTTTTAGAACGCCAACATAGGTATGGTACTCTAAAATATTTTTCAAATCAGCTTTCTTCTCTGGTTTTAATAAACCTTCTACTGTGCCAGCAGGTAACTTTTCAAAAGCAGCATTGGTTGGAGCAAAAACAGTGAAAGGACCAGCATTGCTTAAAGCATCCACCAATTCTGCAGCTTTCACAGCTGCTACCAAGGTACTATGATCCTTACTACCGACTGCTACCTGAACGATATTGGGGCTTGATATTTCATCCTTAACTGCAGATTGACCTGCCCCTGTTTCTGATGTGGTAGCCGAGCTTGAATTTTCGGGCTCAGTTGAAGAATTGGCGTTTGAACATCCTATGCTAAATACCAATAGCATGGAAGATAAGATAAGTGCATTTTTTTTCATAACCGAGATTTATGGTTTTGGCTAAGTTCCTATTTAGCAAAAGTTTTTTTTATGATTGTAATCACAAATAAAGCTACTGCTTATAAGACTTTTGCGGAACCATCAAAATGCTAGATAATAACAACCCTGCAGCAATAATTAATAAAATTTCATTTACGAAAGGAATCACGGTATAACTCAAAGAAGCAATTCCTTGAATACCCAACACAATTTCGTTTAACACAACAAAAAGTGCAAATAATTTTGTAGCCAAAAAATTGCGCTTACTAAATGAAAAATAATCATTCAAATAAATGTATCCAATTAAAAACAAAGAAGTAAAAGCCAATAATACTAAATGCAAGTAAGCAATCACAATAGGTCTAAAGCCAAAGGCCAATTTACTGATAAAAGGAATGGTTGATCCACCTTGCAAAAAAACTTTTACCAACAAAGCACCTAGTGAAATGAAGAAAAGCATTAATACTGTTTTGTTCTGCTTTATTAAATTGATTATTGGTTTGCTTAATATCAATTTTGTCAATTGAATTACACCAATTAATTGCATAAATGCTGAAACCACAATTATAATATACACCCATAAAGGAAGTTCTAACCATAATACAGAAAGTCCGTAAGCAGGAAAACAACTGGCCGCAAAAAGCCAAAACGTACGTTGATTAAAATTGGTTAATAAATCTTTGGTAAAAAGCCAATTGAAAAATAATCCCATGCATCCAAAAAAGAACCAACCATTGTATTGAAAATGAAGAAACCAATAAGTTGCTGCTAAATAAGTATGTTGGGTTTTCTTACCTGAAACAAACATGTATAAAAGCCATATATTGGCTAAAAGCGAAAGTAAATAAAAAATACCAGCAGCTTTATACCAGTTAACAATATGGTATTGCTTGTACTGAGGCAAAACACGCAATAAGCTATAAATAAATAAGCCTCCAACAATCAACCCAACCAATTGAGATAATACCGACCATACCCCATAACCGGTTAAGAAAAACAATATACAGGTAGTATAAGCAAATAGTAGATTGAGATAAATAATACTACTAAAATAATCGAGCTGCTTTTCATCTAATATTTTTTTTAATGAATCAACTATAAAAATCATTAACAAAAATGAAATAACCCCTGAAAAAGCAAATCCGGAATGAGCTAATTGTAAATTTTTCTGATTAACCCATGTGAATTCAAAACCAATTTTATACCGCATCAAAACACCTATCAAGGCTACTAAAACTAAATTTAGCATGGCAATTTTTAATAGGCGGGTAACATTCATTTATAAAACACTTTATGATCTTGTATGACCACAATTTTTCTTTCGGCCAATTTAGATAAAGTTCGAATAACAGTTTCAACTCTTAAACCTGTATAATCTGCCAATTGTTGCCTTGTATAGGGCACAAGACCAGATTCTTTTAACTTACATTCAGATTTAATCTTATCAAAAAAACCAATTAATTTCTCTTCAGGGGAATTGTTTACTAAAATATTAGCTGTTAAAGTTTTACAATACAATCGCTCACAAAATATATTGAATAGTTTTTTAAATAAAGCGGGATGATCATCGAGCAACAATATAAATTTTTCCTTATTTAATCGATAAATAACTGAATCACTAACAGCGTATGCACTTGCAGGATAAGGTTTTGACAACATTAATGCAGGTTCTCCAAAACTATTACCATCGGTAAAAACACCTTGAATAAACTCTTTTGCATCATTGGTTAAACTCGTCATTTTTACCATACCAGCATCAATTTGGTGAAAATAACGGGCTTCGTTTCCTTGACTAAATATTAGTTCTCCCTTGCGCCATTCTTTAGGTGTAGCACCATAAGCAAGCAATGTATCAATGTCAATATGCATATCGGCTGTTTAATGTAAAAACAGAACCTATTGAAGTTAAACAAAAAACAGTCAGCAATGATTAAATTATTTTTTTAAAACAGGCTCTATTGCTTTTTGCCAAATAGCATAGCCTTTTGCGTTCATATGTAGATTATCCGAAAGAAATAAGTCTTTCATTGGTTCTCCATTTTCAGCTAACATAGGTGTCCACACGTCAACATAATTCGTTCTTCTTTGTGATTTTAAATACTGTTTAATTCCCTCATTAGCTGCAATCATTTGATCTTTCATTTTCCATCTAGATGGGCTTGGCTTCATGCTCACAAATGCAATATGAGTAGTTTTATTACGCTTACGAATCATTTGAAAAAGCGTTTTAAACCTTTCAACTACCGAATCACTTGAAAGTGTTGGATCTGCCGCAAAATCATTTTCACCACAATAAATAACTACTTGTTTAGGATTGTACGGAAATAAAATTTCCTCGGTGTAGCGAATAACATCAGGTAAAGAAGAACCACCAAACCCTCTATTAATAATAGTATGTCTTGGAAAATCTGATTCGATATTTTTCCATAACCTGAATGAGGAGCTACCTGCAAATAAAATTGCTCTTGAGGGTGGCATTAATATACTATCAGCAGTTTGAAATGCCTTGATTTCTTTAATAAAAGGTTGAGCAGTAGCAAAATTGCCAGAACCAAATTGCAATAGAATAAAAAAAACAAATAGGCTTTTTAAAATCGATTTCATTTATGATTATTTTAATAGAGTGATAGTTGCCATTACAGGAAAATGGTCGCTTGGATATTTTAAATCATAAGAATCTGTAATAGTTGCAAATTTTTCAACAACTATTCGCTTATGCTTATTCACAAATATATAATCAATTCCCCCATTGGGCTTTTCTTTAAATTTAAACCCATTCCAAGTATCTATATTGCCATAAACCATTTTACTTATGGTTCTAGCATTATTCATTTCACTCGCAATTTTTTGAATAGGCTCTTCGGTTGGTCTTAAATTAAAGTCGCCCAATAGAATTACTGGATCATTCTTAACATTCAGTTCTTTAATTTTTTGCAATATCAATTTTGCAGATTCTATTCTAGCTGTTTTTCCAACATGATCAAAATGGGTATTGAATACCCAAACCACTTGATTGTTTTTTTTGTTTTTAAACAAGCCATATGTACAAACTCGATTGCAAACCGCATCCCAACCCATGCAAACAGAATCTGATTTTGGCGCTAACCAAAAAGTAGATTGTTTAATGGGAGTATATTTATCTTGATTATAAAAAATACAGGAGTATTCTCCGAGCGTTTTGCCATCGTCTCTGCCTACACCTATATAACTGTATTGAACCAAACTACTGTCTAAATAGGCTAATTGGTGATGCAATACTTCTTGAGCACCAATAAAATCTGGTTCATAATATTGCATGAGGTCTGCCACTCTATTTTTACGCAGGTCCCATCTGTTTTCTCCATCTGAAGCAGCATCTAAACGAATATTAAATGACATTGCTTTAACAGTTGACTGTGCATTAATATCAGTAATAATCAAAAAAACAGCAACCCAAATTAAACAGTTTCTCATATTTATTTTTTTATGTATGGGCTTTTAAATCCTAATTTAGTTAAGCCTTGTTGAATTTCAGGACTACTCATGAATAATTTCCACAATAAACCTGTTCGATAGTTTTCCATCATCACAACAATTGGTCCTTGATCTATAGCCAAATACCTTGGTTCAAACCAATTATGATGAATACTGAATGCATCATAAAAACCATAATTCCCCCAAACTTTATCTCCCAAATCATTGTACCAAAATTTCATCGCTTGCATTGATTCTTTAGGGGTATATGGAAAGGATGAGAGTGCTGCGGTAGGAGAAATAACCCCTTTGTCTCTTTCTTTACTAGGTGCATGTCCGGCATAACCCTTTATAGAATAACTAGCAGTTAATCCCCAATTATTGGGGCCATAGCCTTTATATCCCGCACTATTTTGTACACACCACTCGTAATTTATTTTAGCTTGATTTACCGTTTCATTCCAATAATCGGCATATTGATCTTTTAGTTCTCTAGGATCTAAACCCAAATATGAATAATGTGCCCAAAACAATGGCCCCCCATTGGGTGGATTACCTTGGTGCTTCAAATCTAGGGGTAAATTATAGGAGATTTTGGTATCCTTAATCTTCCCATTCATTGCCCACCCCTCATGATAAACTTCTGCTGGTACTGCATGAGTGGGTGAAGATGCTGCCAGAATATACATAATTAAACATTCGTTGTATCCCTTTACCGGAAAATTCATCTTCCATTCATGGTTAGGACTCCAATGCCAAAACAATACATTTTGGTTATTACGATAAAAATTGAAATCAACTTCTTTCCAAAGTTTATCTGCTCTTGCAGCTAATGCTTTTTCTTGTTTATTCCCGTTCTTAAAATATTGTCTAACACATAACAATCCTTGCAACATAAAGGAGCTCTCCACTAAATCACCACCGTCATCGTATTTACTGAAAGGTTTTACCTTTCCAGTTTTACCATTCCACCAATGTGGCCATGCACCATGAAATCGATCTGCAGTTTCTAAAAAATGTAAGATGGTTTCAAGTCGTTGAATTCCTTCAGCCTTACTAATGAATTTTCTTTCAATTCCTACTAGTATAGCCATAACCCCAAAACCACCTCCCCCACTTGTTACAACATCTTGGTCATTTTGCGGATAAATATTATCCATATGAATACGTTCCCTTGCCAATCCGCTGTTTGGCTCGGCCCCAGTCCAAAAATATTGAAATGTGGCAGCCTGTACCTTCCTAAATAAAGCCGTATCATTTGGTGAAATAGAATTGGCTTTCATTTGTTTTTTTTGTGCAAATAATGTGGACCCCATTAAACAAACAATCAGCAATAAATATTTTTTCATAGAATAATTTAATGAATTAAAAATACCCGCACTAAGGCGGGTATTTATCAAAAAAACCAGTATTCAACCCAAAAAGAACTTTTATTATTATTTACCCGCTTTCCCTAAGTTGTAAAGCGCTTTAATATGCGCATCGGGTAAGGCAATATTATAAATTCTCATTTCATCTATTACACCAGTCATTGCGCCAAAGCTTACATCGGAACTTACTGATTTACCAGGAATAACATTATAGTTACCACCAATAATTACTTCACTAGGTTCATAAGCTTTAAAATTATTATTTCCAGTTCCTCTACTTGGGAATGCACCAGCTCTTGTACCATTAATCCAAATATCAAAAAAGCCATTGCTTGCATTATAATTCAATGCTAAATGCACCCATTTATCTGGACCTATTGGAGGAGTGACATATGGCATGTAATTAGCAGAACCTGGTGCATCTCTTCTTGTATTTACATTGTCTTGTGTTCCACCCCCTATAGTGATGAAAGTGGGCTGAACTTTTAGATCAGTTGTATTAGTTGCAGGAAAAGACTGTGTATTTAATGAGAAATTCAAACTCCCGTTAAACACACCTGGTCTGGTTAATTGAAATAACATCGTTCTTTTAGAACCATTATTCGAAATTTGAATCCAAGTGCTAATAGCAAAACTTTTGAAGACATCCGTTTTGAAGGCATTGAACTGAGTAGGATAGTATAAAAAACCTCCATTTAATCTAAGTGCTTGCCCTTTAATGCCAGTTGCCACATAACTATCATTTAAAGAAGTTCCTGGAGCGGTATTAGACTTTGTTTCATTTTTGGTATTATCAAATGGCCAATATGCTACTAAACTCTCTGGAAACACTTCATCTGATGATGTAAATCCATCAATCTTACCTACATAATCTGCAGTAGAAACAGCCGGTAAATTATTGGGATTCCCGTCCTTTTTACAAGAGAGCATTAAGCTGCCTAGTGTAAAAAAGCCTAGAATTGAATACTTGATTTTGTTATTTAAAAATTGCATATCAATATTTTTAAAAAGTCAATTAATAGCCAGGATTTTGTTTTAAAACCCCACCAGTCAAATCAATTTGTGCCTGTGGTATTGGTAACAATACATCTCGGGCAGCATTGAAATTTGATTTTCCTGCAGCATTCATTACGTTTTGAGCAATACCCCATCTTACAATATCAAAGAAACGATCGTGCTCCATAGCTAATTCTACTCTTCTTTCTTGTCTAATAGCGTCTCTAAGAACTGCTTGATCATTGGTAGTGATATCTGGAAGTATGGAATTATTTCCAGCCCTAGCTCTAAAACGAACACTGTTAAGTGCTGCTTTAGCTGCGGTAATATTATTTGCCCCACCCAATTCATTGGCTGCTTCCGCATACATTAAGACAACATCTGCATATCGTAGAATGCGAACATTATTCCACCAACCAAACCTATTTCCAACAGCAGCTCTAGTTGCTGGATTGGTGTGCACTTTATGATTATAGCGTGGATTAGGCAAACCAACTGGAGTTACTTCTCCAAAAATAGTTACGCCAGGTGTTGTTGGTGTGCTAGTAAATAAAATGGTTCTTGCTCTCCTTGGATCATTGGGCTCATAAGCAGCTGCAAGGTTTGCGCTTGGAGAATTCCACCCCCAACCAAGATCCCAAGGACCTGCTCCTCTAACACCTTGCAAGTTTGTGTATTGAATTCCTTGTGAAGTTGGGTTAATTGCATCCGCTCTAGCTTGAACTTCAAAAATAGATTCTTTACTATTTTCTCCTTCTTCAGAAAAAATGGTATTGTACGGTGTGCTTAAATTGTATTGCCCAGAATTCATGACCATATTGGCAACATTCATTGCCTGAGCCCATTTTTGCTGTGTTAAATAAACCTTAGCCAACATTCCATTGGCAGCACCACTGGTGATTCTTCCTGGAAATTTAACCGCATCCCAAAATGCAGGTAAGTAAGCTGCAGCAAAGCTGAGGTCTCTTTCTATAAATGCGTAAACCTGATCCACTGAACTTTGTGGCACATTGTTTTGTGCAGCAGGATCAGTAAATAGTGTATCAATAATGGGCACTTTGCCAAACAATCGTGTCAACATAAAATAAGAATACCCACGAATGAATTTCACTTCAGCTTGAGACTGTAGTTTAACTGCATCATTTGCTACAATTTGTTTGTTGGTTCCAATTTGGAACAATGTATTATTACATCTGTTGATTAACCCATAATATCCTACCCATAAAGCATTTGCTCTTCCACTATTAGGGAGTACTGGAAAATTATCCATGCTTATAACATCGGCTCCGCCATCTGATGGCGTACTCCCTTTGTCTGCATCATCACTTCTGATACTGGTTGCATTAATGAATCCATCTACATGTACATTGTAGTCACGCAAACTATTGTATGCCCCAAAAATATATTGATCATACGGACCAGAGCCACCAGGATAAGGGTAATTTTCTTCGTCATACCCGCCTTGCCTTGCAGTATCTAAAAAATTCTTTTTACAAGCCGTAAAAACCGTTACGGTTAATAGTAGCAGCATCCATTTACTGATGCTTTTTTTATTTATTAAATTATTCATGGTTGAATATTTTTAAGCGTTCTTTTAAAATGTAACATTGATACCAACTGAATAAATTGCTGGAACAGGGAATGTTCCGTTATCGGCACCTCCACCTAAAATGCTTCCAATTTGTGCTTCAGGAGAATAGCCAGTTACCTTACTCCAGCTTTTAATGTTTTGCCCATTAACAAAAACACGTGCTTTTGAAATGCCCACTCTTTTTAGCAATCCATCAGAAAAAGTATATCCTACTTGCAAAGTTCGCAATCTGAAATAATCACCTGGCTCTAAAAAATAACTACTGAATAGGAAATTGTTCCCTCTTGTATTATCTAATATGGGCTCAACATTAGTTGTACCACCGCCAGTCCAAGCATTCAATCTGTTGGCTTCATAATTTAATGTTGCAAAATTGGCAATTCTTCGTTGGGTATAAATTTTATTACCTGCCACCCCTTGTCCTTCAATGGTGAAGTCAAATCCTTTGTAAGCTACATTGATGTTTAATCCATAGCTAAACGGAGGAAATGGTGTTCCTAGGTAAGTACGATCAGCAGGAGTTAACAATCCATCCCCATTAATATCCGCATATGCAATATCACCAGGTAATGAATTACCAAAACGAGCCATTTTACCTAACTCTGCAGTAGACTGGTATATTCCAATTTGCCTATATCCAAAGAAATAACCAATTGATTGGCCTGTTTCAGTCAAATTAGCACCGCCATTTCCAAATAGCTGAAAATTAATTTTATCACCAATTGAATTAACTGTGTTCTTATTATAACTAAAATTTGGTGCAATTGAATAGGTGATTTCTTTGCCAATTTTATCGGTCCAATTTAAACTTAACTCTATTCCTTGATTGGTTATTTTGCCAAGATTGGTAAAATAACTTCTAGTTTCATTGGGTAAAGTAACTGCAGTTAAAATATCTGAAGTGGTTCTGTTATAAAAAGTAAACTCAACATTCAAACGATTGTTTAAAGTTTTTAAGTCGAACCCAAGATCTAATCCTCTAACTACTTCCCACCTTAAATTTGGATCAGGTATATACGCAGCTTGAATTGCAGTATATACATTGTTACCAAAAATGGCTGTTGAAGCATTTGAAATACCTGGCCTAAATAAATTATCCGCAAACCCATTTGCATTTCCAGTTTCACCCCAAGCAGCTCTTAATTTCAAGAAATTGATGAAGTTGAATTTTCTTACAAAAGATTCTTCAGATGCAATCCATCCTAAACCAACAGATCCAAAAGTACCCCAACGATTCTGTGGTGCAAATTTTGAACTACCATCTCTTCTTAAAGTTGCATTTACTAAATATTTATTTTGGTATGCATAACTTAATCTTCCAAACATACCCATGATGGCACTTTCGCCTCCACCGCCGCCATAAAGGCCTGGGTTATTGGCATTGATGGTACTGAGATACCAGAAATCAGGATTATTAGGTACGTTCACTGAAGTATCTCTTCTATTACCATTGATATTTGTACTAATACTATAAATAGAAGTGAAACCTACCAATGCGGTTAATTTATGCCCATTCCCTAATTGCTTGTCATAAGTTAAGGTATGGTCTTGTTGGTAGCGCTTAAATTCTGCCATTTCTTGGCTTACACCTGTTCTAACGGTATTGTCATAAAAACTATTGGTTGGTGCTGTGCCCTCTCCTAAATTGATAAAAGTAAATGGCAACGGAGTATAAGATCTGGAGTTATTAAACCCTAGATCTGCAAAAAATGAAGACTTAAATGTGAAGTCTTTTAAAAATTTCACTTCGGCATACAAAGAACCAATAAATCGAAACCCTTTATTAATATTTGTTCCATTGTTTCTATTTAAAGAAGCAATGGGATTTCCTACTTGTGCCCTTTGAAAAGAAGGCATGCTATAAAAAGTTGTAGCATCTTGCTGAATTGGAACAATTGGTGCAGCCCACAATGCATTGGTTAAACTAACAGCAGCAGGATTTTGAATCCAATGGAATGCATTTACTTCTCCTCCTACTTTAATATTACTATTGAAACGAATTTCTTGATTCAAACGAATCATGTATTTTTCATAGCTATTAAATTTTACTACCCCATCTTGTTTATTGTACCCAATGTTTAAATAGGTACTGCTTTTTTCTGAATTATTAGAAACGCTTAAGTTGTTAGTAGTAATCAAAGCATTTTGTAACACTTCATTCTGCCAATTAGTGTTAGCAGTGTAATTGGTGTAGTCGAAAGGCGCAGCATTAATATTTGCCAATTGTGCGTCATACAATTTTTTAAATCCAGCAGCATCGGTTACTTTAATTTTATCAGTCACTTTTTGAAATCCCACTGTGCTTTGAAAATTAATTCTGGTTTGACCTCTGGCAGCTTTCTTGGATGTGATAGCTATTACTCCATTTGCACCTCTTAATCCATAAATAGCTATAGATGAAGGATCTCTTAATATATCGATGGTTTCAATATCAGCAGGGTTTAAGAAGTCAATATTGTCTTGCAATATACCATCCACAACATAAACCGGGCTAGCGCTATTGGTACTATTCACACCTCTTATTCTAACGACCGGACTTGCTCCTGCCACACCAGAATTTGCTACAGTTAAACCTGCAACTCTTCCCTGTAAAGAGCTAATAGGATTGGTATTGGGCATTTTTGCCAATTCATCACCTTTAATAGTTGTTACAGAACCCGTAAGGTCTCTTTTACGTTGTGTACCATAACCAGTTACTACAACTTGTTCTAGGTTGTTTACAGCGGTGATTAATGCAATGCTTACGTCTCGTTTACCTGCAACAGCAATTTCTTGTGTTTCATAACCAATAGATGAAATAAGCAATTTAGCATTCTCATCTAAAACAGTAATGGAGAATGCACCATTGTTGTCCGAAGTGGTTCCAACTTGTGTTCCCTTTACCTGAATAGATACTCCAGCTAATGGCTCACCAGTAGCAGAAGTTATTCTTCCCTTTACTATAATTTCTGCAAGATCTTTGGTAGCATTGTTTGTTTCTTTCAGCACTACTAAATTAGTTCCGAGTATCTTGTAATTAATGCCGGTATTCACCAGTAGCTTTCCTAAGATTTCTTCTAAAGTTGCGTCTACCATATTAATGGTTACTTTAGGTTTACCTTTTACTACTTCCTCAGCAAAAAGGAATCGATAATCGGTTTTCTTTTCCACTTCAAACAATGCTTTTTTAAGATCAAGCGAAGCCATCTTTATGGTAATTCGGCTTTGCGAGAAACCGATTGCAGAAACTTGCATAGATACAAGTAGCAGTAAAGCAGTAATGATTTTCATAATTCGGGCAAGCTTTTGTATAAAAAGATCTTTGTGTGAAACATCGGGTGTTTCATTATTTTTCATATTTTCAAATTGAAAGGGTTATGAATTACATTCAGATTGTACAGTTTGTCTTTTCTAAACCTGGCGAGGTTCCGCGCCAACGGAACTTCGCCCAATTTTATGTTGAATTCAATCTTAATCTCATATGGCAGCAATTTTATTGGTAAATAATAATCGTATTCCCTTTTTGGATTGTCTTAAACGGTATAATTAGTTTTAAAGCTTCTATTGCTTGATCAATATTTTCCTTTTCAAAATTTCCGTTCATTCTTGTCAATTTTAGTGCTTCCGTTTGAATTTCTACTTTCACATTATACCATCGTTCCATCATTATAGCGAGCTCTTCAAATGTTTGGTCTCTAAAAACGAGCTTATTTTCTACCCATTGATTTTCTGCTACGGTACTATCCGGCGTTATAAACTTTAGTTTATTAATGGAAACAGCAGGTAAAAGGTCAATTGTTTTTTGCTTTTTCTGTGCCTCAATCAATTCATTTTCAACAATCAATTTTTCATTGGGCGACAAAATGATTTTGTCGTCTGGCCTATTTTTAATGGTCACTTCTATTCTACCTTTAATAAGACTTGTTTCTGTTTGTTTGTCTTCTGGATAGGCTTTTACATTAAAAACAGTACCCAATACTTTGATTCTGATACTTTTAGTATTAATAATAAAGGGAACTTCTTTATTCTTTACCACATCAAAGTACCCCTCACCTATCAATGTTACTTCACGTATTAATTTACCGAAATCCTTTTGGTATACTAACTTGCTGCCGCCATTCAACCACACCACAGACCCATCGGGCAATTTCACTTGAGACTTTGATCCTAACCGAGTTGAAATTTCATTCAACTCAGGTGATTTTTTTGCTATTGATTTTATAGCAGGTTCTTTTGTAAAAAAATAAAACACCCCAACAATAATTATTAAAGAGGCGGCAGCATAATAAGCCCATCTAGCAATAAAACGAGTTGGAACAAATTGATTGGTATTGATTGTAACTGTATTATCCTTTGCTAGATCAAATTGATCATTTTCAGCTAATTTATTTAAATGCAACATGAAGGCATCTTCAGCTGCTGCATTATTGGTAGGGAGCGGTATTTGCCAGATATTCTCTAGATTTTGAACGGCAAATTGCCACTCGGGATGATCCTGAATATATTGATTTAGCTCAACAAGTTCCTGCTCATTGGCTTCTTTGGCAATCTTCTTAGCAATTAGTAACCAAAATCTTTCCTGGCTCATTATTATAGTTGGTTCCATTACTATAACAACTGAGTATTCTATTTACCCCTAAACAAATTAAATTATTTTTTTACTTTTTTTTCTAAGACCGTTTTAGCTTGAAGGTCAACCTGCATACTTTGGGCCATTCTACGCATAGCAATGGCCATTTGAGCCTCTACCGTTTTTATTGAAATGTTCAATAGCGCTGCAACTTCTTTGTATTTTAATCCATCCTCCTTAATTAGCTTAAAAATTAATCTACATCGGTTTGGAAGGCTATTAATGGCCATTTTTATTTTCAAGACCATTTCTTCGGTAATCATCAATAAATCGGGCCTAAAATAAATACTGTTTAATTGAACCTGCCATTCATCCATTGAAAGTCCAGCTCTTCGCTTTTGCTTTTTCAATAAATTCAACGACATATTTCGAACTGTAGCATAAAAGTAGTACAGCGGAGAGTCCAACTGACATAGTTGTTCTTTCCGCTGTATGATTAATACAAATAATTCCGATACAATATCTTCTGCTTCTTCTTCTGATCGAACTATAGAAAAGGAGAATTGCTTTAATTTCCCATGCAATTGAAAAAATAGCGCACGGTATGCCGACTGATCATTGTTATAAGCAATAGCAACTAGTAAATCTCTAATTTCCTCATTTCCCCCTACTGAATTCGAAGAATGCATCTACGTCTTTTTTAAATTGCACTAGTGATGGTTTGTGAATATAGTACATATGACCTGATTCATAAAAATAGAATTGTACATTTTTTCTTTGTTCGGGCCTTAAAAACATATGTTCAATATCATACTTAGCTGTAAAATATGGAGTAGCAAAATCATAATATCCAGCCCCCATATATACTTTTAAATCAGGGTTCTTACTCATAGCATCCCTTAAACTTTCAGCAACATTTAAGAATTGATTTTGAACATTATTATAATTCCAAGGATACACATCTCCAAAAATATTATACCCGTTTTCCTCTTTAAAGTTCAATTCTCTTTGAAAATAATCATTAATAGTTGCTGTAAAAGGCCCATCAATATTGGCAAAGGATGGATCAAAGCTGTTCACTTCCCCTGCATCGTCAATATCTCTTCCAGTAAATCTAGCATCTAAACGGCCAATACTTAACCCATCTTTTCTTCTTAGCTCTTTGTAAAATCTACTTTCTTCTACCCTTAAGTTTGCTTGCAAACAATATTCCTTAGACAATCCGGTATAGTAGCTCATTTTCTCGGCTATTGCATTCTTTTCAGATTCTGATAACCAACCACCTTTAATGAGCGCAGACGCGTATGGTCCAATGGCAAATGCTTCGGCTTCTTTGAGTGTGTTTTGTAAATTAGCTTGCAATGCAGGGGCTAATTTTTTATGATACCATGCAGCTGCCGTATAAGACGGAATATATAAAGCCCTTGGCAAATCATTCCCTACATAATAATCATTGGTGCCGAAATTTAGCACAGCAGATATCATGAAAATTCCATTCAGATAAATTCTATGTCTGTCTTGTAAATATTTGGATAACCCAGCAGCTCTTGTTGTACCATAACTTTCTCCAGCTAAGTATTTTGGAGAACCCCATCTTTCATACCTAGATAAAAAATGTCTGATGAATGATGCCATAGATGCAACGTCTTCGTTAAACCCATGAAACTGCTTAGGATTCTCCCCTGGAGCAGGTCTACTAAAACCTGTTGAAACTGGATCAATAAAAACTAAATCAGTTTTATCTAACCAACTGTATTCATTGCTAATAAAAGAATATGGAGGACCTTCAGAAAACCCCTCGTCGTTAAATTGAACTCGCTTTGGGCCTAATCCACCCATATGCAACCAAACAGAAGATGAACCTGGACCACCGTTAAAAGTGAATGTGATAGGTCGCTTTATGGCATCATCCCCTTCTTTTTTATAGTAAGTAAAGAACATTTTTGCAATTAACTTACCTGTATCATTTTTCAAATGCAAGTAACCTGTGTAAGCAGTATAATCTACTTTTTTTCCCGCAATTGTAACACTATTCTTTGTTGTTACTACCGAGACACCTGCAGGTGTAGGTTCAATAACAAGGGCAGTCTTTTGCGCTAGTAAAAAAGAAATGGGCGCTAATAAAATAAAAAAGAAAATATACTTTTTCATATAACTATTAATATTGGATTGGAATTCAAGTTAAGTTAAAAAATTTATTGCCGAGCATCCAACACTTCAATATCAAACACCAGTACACTATTGGCGGGGATGTCTTTGCTCCTACTTCTAATTCCATAAGCTTGCCCCGATGGAATGATGACGGTAATAATGCCGCCCACATTAATTTTTGGAACTGCCAACTGCCAGCCTTTGATTAACCGATTCAAAGGAAAAGTAGCAGGCTTCTCTTTGGTTTGATCAAATATACTTCCATCCGACAGTAACTTGCCCTTGTAGTAAACACTAACCGTATCGGTTACTTTAATTGCTTTCCCGTTCCCTTGTTTAACAATATGGTAGTAAACCGAAGACTCATTACCAGTTGTATCAATGGTCCCTTTACCTACTGCGGCCTTAATCGTTTCTATGTCTTCCAAAGCCTGCTCAAGAGAATCAGCATTTCTATTTAAATCTACATTGGGTCTTTGACCGGTTGGTTGCCTGAATAAGCTTTGCCCAAATTGAATATTAGCGGGCTTAAATCCACCATGGCTTAAATAAAATTGTTTCCCCTCTACCCCTGCACTATAATCAATTCTATGACCAGCCTTACCGGTTGCATCATAAGAAAATTTACTTGTTAGTAATTCTTCCCAGCGTCCGTTTGATTTTTGAATCCATTGGTTTCCAAAATATGCTTTGCGTTCTAACTGCCCATTTAATCCCCAGAAATTTTCACTAAATGAGTATAGATTTTGTAGATAGTTTCCATCTTTGGGGGCACGAAAGCTTGCAATCAATTTCCATTTCCCTGTTTCTGGAATAAAAAAGTATCCAGAATAAATAGTACTAGCTTTTGCACTGTCTGTTAATGCAAAAACCATAAACTGGTATTTCTCTCCTGTTTTCCAAGGATATACAAAATGACTGTGTCCACCTGTTCCCTCATTCCCAAAATCATTCGCTACTACATTGTACCCTTTAGCCAATAGTTTTACTTTATTTGAATCGGGCACTTTGTTGCGATCAATTACTTCATTGCCAGCGTCCCAAACCGAAAAAATAACCCTTCTTTCTGTTGGGCTATTTACCTGTATGCCAAAATATCCTCTCTTAAATCCACAAGCCATATAATAACTGTACAAATGATCTGCATCTTCGGGCACTATGATTTCATTATAAAATGCCATTGCTTTTACAGAATCTGCAATGGGATATTTTAAATGAACAGAAGCAGCATTTCTTCTTTCTACTGGGTTAAAATGCATTCCCTCTGTGGCGGGTCCTTTCAACTCCAATGATTGAATATTAGCAATTGATTTACCCACTTTTTTAATACTAGAAATGGTGATTGAATAAAAACCCGTATCTCCTATCATCACTTTTCCTACAGCCGTTTTCTTTTGTGCTGAACCTGATATCATTTTGGTTTGAAAGGTTTTACCTGCTAAGGAAATTTCAATGAAAGATCCGGTATTTATTTTATTAGATAACAAACTCAATTGAAGCTCACCCGGTTTTTTTACATATATAAACCAGCTTATTCTCTGCTTAGTATCCACCCAATTTTGCAAACCATTTTTTGCAGAAAACAATTGGATGTTTTCTTTTTCAGTGGGCAAAGCATAGCCAGTATAAGCAGGAATTAATACTGTTTGAGCAGTTAGAATAGTTATAGAAAAACAAAGGAAACACAATAAAAAGAAGCGATACATAAGCATTAATTATCCTTAAACTTAGGAAAATCAAAGCAGACTTTTACAAAAGCAATCCTTCTAAAAAAAGATAGGCAAAACTAAAATAGATGATTAAACCAGTTACATCTACCAATGTAGCTACAAAGGGAGCCGAAGAAACTGCTGGGTCAGCGCCTAACTTCTTTAATAAGATGGGCAACATAGAACCTGTTAATGTGCCCCACAATACTACCCCAATAAGCGAAAAGCCTACAGTAGCTCCAATCATTGCCCAATGAGGGCCATAAACATTTGGGATGATGGAATGCCAAATAGCCACTCTAAAAAATCCCAACAAACCTAGTACCGTTCCTAATAAAATGCCACTAATGATTTCTCTTTTTAATACCCTCCACCAATCTGAAATATAAATTTCTCCTACAGCCATAGCTTGAATAATCAAGGTAGAAGCCTGAGATCCACTATTGCCACCACTAGATATAATTAAGGGAACAAATAATGCCAGTATCAATGCTTTTGCAATCTCGTCTTCAAAATGTCCCATTGCAGTTGCAGTGAGTAACTCTCCAATAAATAAAATGATTAACCAACCTACTCGTTTTCGAAATAGTTTTAATAAAGGAATATCTAAATAAGGTTCATTTAAGGCTTCGGTACCTCCCATTTTCTGCATGTCTTCACTAAACTCTTCATTAGCTACCCATAACATATCATCAATGGTTACAATTCCCAATAAAATATTGTTTTCGTCTACAACAGGCAATGCCACGCGATTATTCATTTTAAATACCTGGCTGGCATTTTCTTGGTCATCATTTACTTGCAAAGAAACTACCCGCCCATCTATAACATCCTCAATCCTTTTTTCTGGCGATGCCAAAATAATATCTCTAATTCTAACATCATCAATTAATAAACCATTCTCATCAATTACGTAAATAACATCAATGGTTTCACTATTTCTGGCATATTTACGAATAGTATCGAACACTTCAGACATGGTATTGTGTAAGTACACATAAACATAATCTGGCGTCATTAGTCTACCCACACTATCTTCTGGATATCCCAATAAGGATAGGGTTATTTTTCTTTCCTCTGGATCTAACAATTTAATTAAATCTCTAATGGCTGCTTTGGGTAATTCTTCCAAAAAGTCAGTTCGGTCATCTGCAGGCAACTCATTCAATAATTCTGCTGTTTTAGCAGAAGGCAATTCTTTTACAATATCTTTTTGCTGGGCAATATCCAAAATTTTAAATACGCTCGCGGCCCTATGTATAGCCATATTGGCCACAATTCTAGCTTCGTATTCAGGATACTCATTTATTAAATCTGCAACATCACTAATATTTTGATCGTTCAAAAACTCTCTTATTTCAAGAGTATCTTCGTTTTGAATTAACAATTCAAATTGTTCAAATAAATTAGGTTGTTCCAGTTCCAAAGACATAATTACAATTTAATTATTTTCTTGCTGCATCATTAAATATGCTTTTATAAACCCATCAATTTCTCCATCCATTACAGGGGCTATATTACCCACTTCATAATCAGTTCTATGATCTTTTATCATTTTATATGGATGAAATACGTACGACCTAATTTGGCTTCCCCACTCAATTTTTTTCTTCCCTGCATTGGTGGCATCAATGGCTTCTTGTCTTTTTCTTAATTCTTCTTCATATAGTCGACTCTTTAGCATCTTCATTGCCAACTCTCTGTTCTCTCCCTGTGTTCTAGCTTGCTGACATTCAACAATAATACCGCTTGGCAAATGTTTTAACCGAACAGCGGTTTCTACTTTGTTTACATTCTGTCCGCCACTTCCACCACTTCTATAGAAAGCCCATTCTAAGTCTCCTGGGTTTACATTTATTTCAATACTCTCATCTATTAGTGGATATACAAAAACAGATGCAAAAGAAGTATGTCTTCTTGCATTGCTGTCGAATGGCGATATGCGCACCAACCGATGCACCCCACTCTCTGCTTTTAAAAACCCATAGGCAAAGTCTCCATCAAATTGTAATGTTGCACTTTTAATACCCGCGCCATCTCCTTCTTGAAAATCCAATTCAGTAACTTTCCATCCTTGCTTCTCCCCATACATTCTATACATTCTAAGCAACATTTCCGCCCAATCCTGGCTTTCTGTACCACCCGCTCCGGGATTAATTTGGAGCACTGCAGGTAATTCGTCTTCGGGTTTATTCAATGTACTTTTAAATTCAGCTTCTTCTATTTGGGAGAGTGCAGAATGAAATGCTTCTTTGGTTTCTTCTTCTGTTGCATCCCCCGCCTTCCAATAATCAAACAAAAGCACAAAATCTTCCACTGCGTTTTCTAACTGTTTATACAGCTTAAGCCAGTATTCATTTACTTTAATTTCCTTCATAACCGAAGTTGCTCGGGCATTGTCGTCCCAAAAACCAGGCGAAAGGGAAAGCTGTCTATCGGTCTCTACTTTATATAGTCTATTATCAACGTCAAAGAAACCTCCTCAGGACCATTACGCGGTCCCTCATATATTTAACTTGCTCTATTGTCATGCATCAAAAGTACAAAAGATGTTGCAGGAATTGTGTTAGAGTTTCACAAATCGATTTCGAGCAATAATTCTACCTGCTCCTGTAACTAATTCAAGATTGTAAATTCCTTTAGGTAATTGAGCCAATTCTAAATCGTATACAAAATTACCAGTTGTAGTACCAGTTATAATTCGTTTGTTAATCATAACCACCCCATTATTTGATATTACTTTTAAGTAAGTACTGCTATTGGTTAAGGGAGTAAAAATGATTTTTGCAGAATTAATGACAGGATTAGGGAAAAAATAAATTTGCTGTTCGGTAGTTAAATCAGCCCGAATATCAATTGTATCTGAAATAGAAGTACAAAGATTGGTATCGGTTACTGCAATATTGTATCTGCCAATGGTAGAATAAAATACAAATAATTTATTAGTGGTATCTGGTGTAGAATTCAATTGAGTTCCATTTCTGTACCATAGAATTTTGCTAATTACTTTTCCAGAATCTGCAGAAGCAATTAATCTGGTTGTGTCTCCAGGTAAAATATTTTGCTTTCCAACAATGGCAAGAGATGCACCAGGTAAAGGTTTGGTATTAACGGTTATTTTTTGTCTAACACTTTCACAACCTGCTAATATATTACTACGAGACACCCAGTAAGTTGCAGTACCTACCGCGCTGGTTAAAGGAGTAGGTGCTGTGGCTGCACCAATTCCACCATTTGCCCTTGTATACCAAAGCAAACTATCTCCTAAGGCACCCAATGGACTTGCTGTTTCATTTAGGCAATATTGAATATCAAATACCACGGGCTTAGTTGGAGTATAGCCACTATCTAATCTAAAGTCATCCGACTTAGCCAAACAACCACTAAAACTAGTAGCCAATGCATTATAGATGCCTTTTGCTTTAGGTTGTATAGAAAAAAGGGTATCGGTTGTAGCATATCGTTGAATGCGGAAATTATTCATATCAGCTACATATAAATTTCCATCCAAATCTATAAAACTACTTCCTGGTAAATCCAATTGATCTGAGGCTGTTCCTTTTTCAATTCCACCAGCAATCACATTGCCAGAATCTGCACCAACCATCCAACTCTTGATTCGATTGGCCGTACCTCCTTCTGTAATAATCAATTGATTATTGGCATCAAGAAAAACATTTAAAGGAGACACTACCTGATTGGCATTATTGCCTTTACCCTTTCCGCCTGCAACAGTTGTGCCTCTAATATCACCTAATTTCCAACGTTGAATTCGATCATTTTGAGAATCGGCTATGTAAATATTTTCTCTTTGATCTACAAAAACACCCAATGGGTTACTTAATTGGTTGGCATTTGCACCAGCAAAATTACCCCCTGCTACAGTTTTACCAGCAATACTTCCTTTAATCCAAAGTTGAATTCTAGCATTTAGAGCATCAGCTATATAAACCGATCCGTATGCGTCTACAAATACACTTGTTGGATAAGACAATTGATTGGGCTTAATTCCTCTACCATTACCACCAGCCACAACAGTGCCAGTTGTATCACCTTCTTTCCATACTAATATTCTATCATTATCGGTATCAGCTATGTATAACAATCCATCCGCTGTTACAAAAATGCTTGTTGGATTATTCAACTGACTCAATCTTTTTCCTGCACCTCTACCGCCTGCAACCGTTATTCCTGACTTAGCACCAGGCAGCCATTTCTGTATTCTATGATTCCATTGATCGCATACATAAATATTTTTCTTTTCGTCTACAAACACAAAACTTGGTCTTCCAAATTGAGTGGAATCTGTTCCTCCAACTAGTTTACCAGCAACAGTTTCTGCAGTTTTGCTAAAGCTACTTACCATGTTAACCAAAGTATCATTATTGAGCGTCCATAATACATTTTTCACCCGAGGACTAGCAGATAATTTCATTGGCTCATTTGATATGCAGGTAGGGCTAATAATATTCAGCTCTGGTTTTTTATACACGGTAATTGTTACATCTGCAGTAGAATTACACCCATTTCCAATTGATGATACAACCGTATATTTTGTAGTTACTGATGGTTTAGCTACAATAGTATCTCTATTAGTTGCACTTAAACCTGCAGCAGGTGACCACCTATAATTATTTGATCCAGTAACAATCAGATTTGCTTGCCCACCCTCACATATTGCAGTAGTATCATTTTTAATTTTTAAATCAGGAGCAACTACCACAAAGGCATTTCCTGAGCCTGTTACACAACCAGAAAAAGAAGCAGACAAAGCAGTATAAGTACCCGAAATTTTAGTTTGCAATACAGTGTCTGCACCAGCTGTAATAGTATATTTTTGAATGCGATAATTTCTACTATCTGCTACATACATATTTCCTTCTAAGTCTATTCCAACAGCATTAGGCAATTGTAATTGATCTAGTGCAGAACCTGAGCTCCCATTTGCTAATCCAGCAACCGTTGTGCCAACAGTATCATATAAAGCCCAACGATGAATTCTATTATTTCCTCTGTCTGCAATAAACATATTGCTGTTCCCATCTACAAAAATACCTGCAGGAAAATTTAATTGATTGGGCAATATGCCAGGACCTCGATTACCAGCTGCCACCGCACCTACCAAACTTGTTTGATCATAAAACATGATGCGATGGTTTTCGGCATCGGCTACAAACAAATTATTTCGCTGATCTACATAAACAGCTTGTGGGTTATTCAATCTAACACCATCATTACCAGGCAAGCCAGTTCCAGCAACTGTTTTAACTTGCGAACCCGAATTGCTCCATTTTTGAACTCGGTGATTTCCAGCATCAGCTATATAAATATTTCCATAACTATCTACAAAAACACTAGCTGGGAAATTTAATTGGTAAGTGCTATTACCAGCCCCTAACCCTCCAGCTACAGTAGTGCCTATAGAAGCGCCTTTAGCAAAATATTGTATTCGATGATTATTTTGATCGGCTACATAAATATTACCTGCAACATCCACAAAAACTCCTGTTGGATAATTGAGTTGGTCGTTGGCACTTCCCTCACCTTTTCCACCAACAACAGTAGTTCCCACCAAGTCTCCTTGCTTCCATAATTGTATTCGATGATTTACAGCATCGGCAACATAAACATTCCCCTTAGGGTCTATAAATGCACCCATAGGCAACCCAAATTGACCTGCTCCATTTCCAATACCATTCCCTCCCGCAAAAGCAGTTCCTATTTTGCTCCATTCTGGGAAAAAACTACCTGCTTTAATTCCGTTATTTCTGAAATAATTTAGACTAGCTGGCCGGTCGCCCAAAATAGTGGTCGTAATTTTAGTTGCATCAGGAGACAAACAAATAGTGGGTGTTACTACAGGTATAGATCTTAATCCAACATTAATAGTTAATGCCCTATACGAAACGCAACCGCTATCGGTTAATGAATTAATCCCGTAAAAAGTGGTTGAATCTGGCTTAAGCAAATAAGTACTATCGTTTATTTTATTAACCCCTGTATTAGGGAACCAAGTGTAATTGGTACTACCAGTTAATTTTATTTCTGCAACATCCCCAGTACAAATAGCTGTTTTGCCACTTATATTAATATCTGGTTTGGGGTTTACATAAATGATATTAGATTGTTGAACACAACCTGAAAATGAATTGACCCTAGCCATATACACTCCACCCTGATAAGGCCTTAATTCTGTATTGATGGGAACAACTCCATATTGTTGCACCCTAGCATTTTGCTGGTCTAAGACGAATAAATTGCCGGATGCATCAAACGCAATTCCTGTGGGGTAATTAAATTGATTGTTGTCTGAACCACTGCTCCCATTATCACTTCCCGCAATGGTAACCATTCCAACCCCATTATTAAACAATTTCTGCACTCTATTATTCCCTGCTTCAATTACATATACATCCCCAAACGCATCTACCAAAACATCAACAGGCTGAAATAAGTATCCATAACCAGTGCCCTTACCTAATTGTCCCATAACGGTTTTACCAACAGCGCTTCCCAATCGAAACTGTTGAACTCTATTATTTGCAGAATCTGCAACATAGATATTTAAGTTGCCATCTACTGCAACCCCTTGAGGGCTATTTAAACGTAAAGAGTCTGAACCCGCACCAAAACCACCCGCAACAGTTAATCCAGAAGCACCACCTTGGGCCCATCTTTGAATGCGATGATTTCCTGCATCTGCTATATAAACAAATCCTTGTGCATCAACATACACGTCTCTTGGGTCACTTAATTGATTGGCCCCTGAACCCTTCCCATTTCCTCCGGCAACTAAAAAACCATTACTTGATCCGGGAGCAAAGCGAAGAACTCTATTGTTGTATTGATCTGTTACAAATAAATTGCCAAATCCATCAATAAATAGTCCTGCAGGTTTATTCAATTGATTGGGCATATTACCTCCACCGTTACCACCAGCTACAGTTACCCCATCTGGTGTATTCTTGTTATAGGCAACTATTCTATTATTAATGGTATCCGAAACATATATATTTCCGCTGTTGTCAATGGCAATACCATGTGTTCCTGAAACCCTAAGTTTGCCCGCTACATTTCCACTTACGACTGGGGTTGCAACCGTGCTTAATGAAGCTTTTGATTTTTGAATAACAGAATCGTTGAGTATCCACTCTATTTGATAAGGACTTCGGCTAAACGTTCCAGTGATGGTGCCTTCCCCCGCACATTTAGGACCTGAAATACTAACAAATACGCATTGCGCAGTTAGCAGCTGTGTTGCTAAAATAAGCAACAAGGCCAATAACCCTTTTACACAATGTATACTTGTCTTAGACATCAACATCATTTCTTATTATGACAAAATAATTGTTCCAATGCTGTTTTGCAGTCATTGATAGGGTGCGGAAAAAAATACCATAAACCTCGTAAGCCGGATTCTGTTTCAACTCCATCATTTATCTAGCCGCAACATTACTATTGCGATCTTGCTGCCTACCCTGGATTGCGTTCCAATAAATTGGAAACGAGAACGAGCAACTCTCGAACAATCCTTTACATGGCATTACAGTACCCAAGGTTTACCCACAACAAGTGTTACCACCTGTTACCGTGAGCTCTTACCTCACATTTTCACCTTTTCCATGTTTTAGCATGGTAGTTATTTTCTGTGGCACTCTCTCTTTCCCAATAAATTGGGAAGCCGGCGCTTAACCGGTGGGTTGCTCTATACTGTCCGGACTTTCCTCCCCAATAAATTGGAGCGATGGCTCGGGTTTATAGTACTTACGAAGATACGTATTGACTGAGCAATGTGGTTTATAGTATAGCTGAATTAGCAGATAGGTGCAAAAAATACCCATTACTTTGTATAAACTATGCATCAATAAGTGCCGAAAAACTAATATTGAAAGAATACTTGTGTTGCACCATATCCAAAACGGGCATCGTATTGATTGTAAAACTGTTTTACCTCCTTTCGAGTTTTGAGTATCTCGTGCACTTCCTCTCTAAGTTTACCTGTTCCTACGCCATGAATGACTACCAGTTCTGATTGCTTGTGTGCAACAGCTAAATCTACCCATTTTTCTAATTCAGCTAACTGAAGTGTCAACATTTCAAAGTTGGTCATATGAGCATGCCCATTGGTCAGTTTTTCAATATGTAAATCAATAACGGATCTTGCAGGTGGCAGGAATTCTTTTACACGTCCAGCATCGTATACTTTGTACCCTTTAGCTCTTAAACTATCTAAAGGCAAAGTATCTAATGCCTTATCAGGATAATCATTAAATAAGGAATAAGAAAAAGTGGGCTCGTTGTTTTCCTTCAGCAATTCAATTTTTTGAAACACCTGTTTAGGCTTCAATTTCAACTGAACTTCATAATGTTCCGCTTTTCCTTTTTGTTGATTCAGCAAACTAAAATCTATTGAAAAAGAAGGGGTATCATTAACTGCTTCAAATTTTATATCGTGTAAATAAAAATCATGAAATGGCTGAATATCATTTTTCAGTGAAAAAAATTCATCCCCATTAAAGTATTGATGATAAACAAATTGGTATCCCTGATTGGTTTTATTTACTAAATGAATTTTTAGTAGCTCTACTACTTCGTCGTTAAAATCATCCAATGTAAATTTAGGTATAAATGACAACCACACCCCTTCTGAAACCTTAATTTGATTGGGTTGTGGCTTTTCTTTTGGAACCTGATCTACATACGTTTTGGGTTCAATTTTTTTAGATGGGATATTTTTTTTCTCTGTAAATCGTTTAAAATAAGGGAAGTCAATCTGATCCATATAGGCAGGAAACTTCACTCCCCTTACTTCAATCATCACCATCTTGTCGTTGATAATTTCTATTACTTTACCCTCCTCATTGCTGTGTAACACTAAGATATCATCGCCTATTTGGTACTTCATGATTGAGCCAATTTGCTTTTGTTTTTACCGTAAAAGAAATAAATAATTAATCCCAATGCCATCCATCCAAAAAACCAGAGCCAACTAATTGCAGGAATTTCAATCATCAAGTATAAACAGCATAGGGCTCCTGCAACAGGAATAAAAGAATAAGACCTTATGAAACTATAGAATGCGGTTACTAAAGCAATAACCATGAAAATCAAAAATAATATTTCTTGAGATCCTTCATTGCCTATATTAATGAAAGCATCATTAATTCTATTCCTGAACAAAACGGTAATAAGCAATACAATTGCAGGTATAATATATTTACCATTAATGTAAGGAAGCTTAAACCCTTTTCGTCCTGCACTTTCAGCTATTTTAGGCAATACCAAAACCCCAAAGCAAACCAACACAAAAGCAAATAAAGTTCCAATACTAGTAAGGTCGGTCATGAACCCACTGCTGATAAATAAAGAAGGAATTCCAACTAATAATCCTGTTACAATGGTAGAAAATGATGGAGTTTGGTATTTGGGATGTACTTGTGCAAATTTCTTAGGTAATAATCCATCCCTACTCATGCTCATCCAAATTCGGGGTTGTCCCATTTGAAAAACCAATAATACACTAGTGGTTGCAACAACTGCACTCACAGAAATCAGATACCCTATTTTATTCATATTCAACTTATCAAAAACATAAGCCAAAGGATCATCCACTTTCAGTTCACTGTAATGTACCATCCCAGTTAATACCAATGCTACAAGAATATATAATACCGTACAAATCAATAAAGAGTACATCATGCCTTTTGGCAAATCTCTTTGCGGATCCTTGCATTCTTCAGCAGTAGTAGAAATAGCATCAAACCCAATATAGGCATAGAATACCGCTGAAACACCAGCCAAGACTCCGCCAATTCCATTAGGTAAGAATGGGGTCCAGTTAGTAGTATCAACATAGAAAAAGCCTACAATGATGATACCCACAATTACAGCCAATTTAAATATGACCATAATATTGGTACTGCGCTTACTTTCTTTAATTCCAATATAAGCCAACCAAGTAATCAACATAACAATAAAGAATGCTGGTACATTCAAAATAACTTTCCATGAACCAATCATAGGTGCATTCATAATAGCATCATACCCCAATTTTGCGTGCTTGGTCATGGTTTCTGGTGCTTCACCAGCTGCCAAAGCTTTGACGGCTTCTTCATATCCTAATTGGGCATTGCTTGCATTGGTAGACAACCAACCAGGTAAATGAATATGGAAGCCCTCTAATAAATTATTGAAATAACCGCTCCAGCTAATGGCAACTACAATATTTCCAATGGCGTATTCCAAAATTAAAGCCCATCCTATAATCCAGGCAACTACTTCACCAAAGGAAACATATGCATAAGTGTATGCACTTCCTGAAATAGGAATTCTACTTGCAAACTCTGCGTAACAAAGCGCGCTGAAACCACAAGTAATTGCTGTTATTACAAATAAGATGGCAATTCCCGGACCTCCATTATAAGCAGCGGACCCAATGGTAGAAAAAATACCTGCACCAATAACAGCTGCAATTCCCATAAAAGTAAGGTCTTTTACACCCAATACTTTTTTAAGTTTACCTGAATGAGAATCGCTTATACCAGCAGCAGCATCCGCAGTAATTTTATCCAATGATTTCTTTCTAAATAAAGAAGAAGACATGTATGATTATTTTGGTAGGAAGATAAGCAAATTAAACATCTCGTTGAATCAAGAAACTAGCCAATTCTTTCAGGGGCAGTTTTCGACTAGAAACTACTGCAATATCTTCTAAATGTTTGAGCGCAGTATTTAAGTAATGTTCTTTTAAAGTATTGGCCCAGGCATCCACTCCACAAGCTTTATAAATTGACAACACTTTTTGTACTTTCTGAGATGATTGGTCTTTCATTAATTCCATTAACTGTTGTTTCTGTTCATCAGGAGCTACTTCAAGTGTATGTAATAACAAAAACGTTTTTTTGTTTTGGCGAATATCGCCCCCGACTTCTTTTCCAAATTTTTCTGGATCGCCAAATGCATCTAGGTAATCATCTTGAATTTGAAAAGCAATACCTAAATTTTTACCAAACTCATACAAATGCCTACAATTTCCTTCGCTTGCACCACCTATGATTGCACCCATTTCTAAACTGGCAGCTAATAATACCGAAGTTTTTAAAGTAATCATTTGAATATACTGATCTAAAGTAACCATTTCCTTTTGTTCAAAATCCATGTCTAGCTGTTGCCCTTCACATACTTCTTTAGCAGTAGTATTGAATATGCGCAAGATTTTTTGTAAGTAAGGACCATTCATCTTATTAATGTATTCATAAGACTTAATCATCATTACATCACCTGCAAGTATAGCAGTGCTGCTGTTGTATTTAGTGTGAATGGTTTCCATGCCACGTCTTAACGCAGCAGCATCCATAATATCATCATGAATTAAAGTAAAATTATGGAAGAGCTCAATGGCAGTGGCCAACTGAAAAGCATCTTTATCAATTTCATTAAACAATTCATTTCCCATTAAACATAAAATGGGCCTAATTCTTTTACCTCCAATTGTTAAAAAATAATTACAAGGATCATACAATGATGCAGGTTCATTGTCAAAATGGGCCGATGAAAATCGCTCGCTAAACTGTACAACTAATTCTTTAAATGAATACATGCTACAAACCTAATTATAAAAAAATGGAACTGTTCAGGAGCTTAACATTTTTTTTACTACTTAGGTTGATGATTGGCATGATTTTATAAGGATAAAGTAAAACAAAGACTAAAGACAATGAGAAGAACATTTGCACTTTTAGCTGCCCTATTCATTGGCGGAACAACTTATGCTCAAAATAATGGAACCAGCTATCAAACAGCATTGGGAGTAAAAATGTATCCAGGAGCTGTTTCTGTTAAACATTTTATTGCAAAAGGCAAAGCCATTGAAGGGTTGGGATATATTTCTGCTGATGGATTTAGGCTAACTGGATTATATGAGTTGCACTTTCCCATTGAAGGGGCCGAAGGGCTGCAGTGGTATGTAGGTGGAGGTGGTCATTTAGGTATTTGGAGTGATAGTTGGAAAAACAGATACCCCACCAGGGCCAATGGATTAGCAATTGGAGTAGATGGAGTATTGGGATTGGACTATAAAATTAAAGGAGCTCCGCTCAACCTCAGTTTTGATTGGCAGCCCTCCTTTAATATTATTGGATACAATTATTTTGAAGGTGGATGGGGAGGATTAGCTATTCGCTATACTTTCTAAAAAAACAATTGAGACAAAACGTTGGCTGGATCATTGGTAACAGGCTTCAATCCTAGGAACTTATTCATTTGCTTCTTGACCAATATTCCGGCCAATTTAGATTTCACCCCTTGAAAAATACCCATTTGACGTTGTGTATATTCTGCTGGACTGGTTTTTTGTTTAGCAATAAATTGTGCTTTTTGGCTCAAATACTCAGTAATGACACTGGCTACTTTGGGCTTTTGAGCGGCAGTTAACGCCAACGCAGAAGAAAGCTTTCCCATTATACCACTGGTTAATGAATTTACATCAAATTGAGCAGCGGTTGAACTCAATTTAGCTTTTTCCGATACATTTCCAAGTTGAGCATTCAACTTAGTTGAAACAATAGCCAAAATGGCCAATAGAATGATCCCTTTTTTCATTTTGATTATTTTTGAATAGAAAATAAAGTATCTACAAAAGCTGCTTTATTGAAAATTAATAAATCTTCTACTTTTTCGCCAACACCAATATATTTTACGGGAATACTAAATTGATCGGCAATGGCCAAAACAACCCCGCCTTTAGCTGTACCATCTAATTTTGTAATAGCTAATGCAGTAACATTGGTAGTTGCAGTAAAATGACGTGCTTGTTCAACCGCATTTTGACCGGTAGATCCATCCAATACCAATAATACTTCATGAGGCCCATCTGGAACTACTTTTTGAATTACCCGCTTAATTTTATTTAGCTCATCCATTAAATGGGCTTTATTGTGTAAACGCCCTGCAGTATCTATAATAACGATATCTGCATTTTTAGCAACAGCACTGGCCACGGTATCATAAGCAACAGCACTAGGATCGGAGCCCATAGCTTGCTTAACAATAGACACTCCTACTCGTTCGCTCCAAATGGTTAATTGATCAACAGCAGCCGCTCTAAACGTATCCGCAGCACCTAATATAACTTCATTTCCAGCCGCTTTAAAGCGGGAAGCCAACTTACCTATGGTAGTTGTTTTACCCACCCCATTAACCCCAACAACCAAAATAATATACGGCTTCTTATTTGCAGGAACGGTGAATCCCTGTAAGGAATCAGCGGGGGCATCTACTAAAATAGATGCGATTTCTTCTTGAAGTATCTTGTTTAATTCACTGGTATTGAGGTATTTGTCACTTTTAGCCCTCAATTCAATTTGCTTGATAATTTTTAATGTAGTTTCAACACCTACATCTGCACCAATTAATGCTTCTTCCAAATTATCTAGCACTTCGTCGTCAATAGTAGTTTTGCCGGCAATTGCTTTGGTGAGCTTAGACAAGAAACCTTCTTTGGTTTTTTGTAAACCCTGATCAAGGCTTTCTTTCTCTTTTTTACCAAATAATTTATCGAAAAAACCCATTGTACATGTATTTATGGATTAATACAAAAAAGCCTCCGACTATGATGAAGGAAGCTTTAAGATTATTAACAACAGAAGACTATTTCGCTGAGATGAACTCGTTTACTTTGTCTTTGTGTATGATTTGCTCTTTGAAAGTGTATGCACCAGACTTAGGGCTACGAACGGCCTTAATTACTTTAGTCCAGTTCTTTGCTTCAGCTGCTGCTTTTAAGTCTTTTACTTTCGCGTTTTTGGAAGCTACTTTAGCCATGATTATTTGATTTCTTTATGAACGGTTACTTTTTTCAAAATTGGGTTGAATTTCTTCAATTCAATACGCTCAGGCGTATTCTTCTTGTTCTTGGTAGTAATATAACGACTTGTACCGGCTTGACCGCTGGTCTTATGCTCAGTGCATTCCAATATTACTTGAACCCTGTTACCTTTCTTTGCCATTTTATAGGTAGTTTACTGTGTTTAGTTAGATTTTAGCGCCGTTGGCCCTCATTTCTTTGATTACTGTACTAAGACCATTTTTATTAATGGTTCTGAGAGCATCCGTAGACACTTTCATTGTTACCCAACGATCTTCTTCTGCAAAGAAGAAACGCTTTTTTTGCAAATTAGGTAAGAAACGACGCTTGGTTTTAATGTTTGAGTGAGAAACACTGTTACCAACTATTGGCTTTTTACCGGTTATCTGACATACTCTTGCCATGACTCAAATGTTTTTTTCCGATTTTTTCGGACGGCAAAGGTAAGTAAATCCACCAAAATAACAAGAGTAAAAAAGGTTTTTTTCCTTTTTTTTCAAAATTAACCCTAAAACGGTCTATTTACCAACCTTTTATCAAGTGTGAAAGTTCCTTTAACAATTCTCATCACAGCCCCAAGCTCCTTAACATTTTTTGAACAAATAGCTTGTAAACCGCTACAGTATTATGTTTCAACATCATAAGCTAAAACATGCTCACCCTATGCTTTACCGCTCATCTAAATACCCCCTATAGCCATGTAACCTATCACAATCAGCTTCGTCTGAGATATGCAAGCAAGTAGTTTTGACTTGTAAAAATTAAATAACTAACACAAAATAAAACATTATGAAAAAGATTTTAATTGCAGCAGCAGTTTTAGTAAGCACCAGTAGCTTTGCTACCACTACAACCAGTTTAAACGATAAAGGCAACTTGAAAAGCCTATTGGGTAAGGTTTCCAATGTTCAATGGAAATCTGCAGCCAATTTTGAAAAAGCAAGTGTAGTAGTAGAAGAACAAAAAGTAGAAGTATTTTACAATCAAGAAGGTGATTTAATTGGAACCACTCGTTACCAAGATTTTGATAAGCTTCCTAAAAATGCCATCAAAAAAATTACAAGTAAATACACATTCCCAGCATACGACTTAGAAGAGTGCATTGTTTTTACCAATGGTTACAATGAGTCTACCTATTATGTATCCATGACAACTGAAACAGAATATTTGGTTTTAGCCATCACTGAATATGGAGAAGTAAGCATTTTTTCTAATTCAAGAAAGTAGTTCGCAGCGCAATATGGTTTAAGATGAGCGGCCGCTCCCAAAAGGGGCGGCTTTTTATTTAGGGAAACTGATTTTTCCCATTGTTACTGCAGGAATACCTGCTTTGCCAGCGCCAATTTCAAGCACACCACCAGCCACATGTTCATTCGCAAGAACGGCAAATAAGACAGCTTCTTTTGCATCGGGATGAATTTGCAATGCATCGGTAGTAAAAAAAGTAGACTCGGGTAATGCCGCTTTAATTTGCTCCATAATCAATGGATTATGCATTCCTCCACCACTGCTATAAATAGATAATTTTTTGTACCCAATCAACTCTTGTCCTTTTTGAATTGCTGCTACTATAGTTTGTGCAGTGAGTCTATTTAACGTAGCCATTGTATCGTACACAGTAATTCCTTTTTGTTCAGCTGCTTCTATTGCTTTTTCTAAATAATCAAGGTTGAACAATTCAGGTCCAGTAGTTTTTGGAAAGGGTTTTTCAAAAAACGCATCTTTTAATAATACAGTTAGTAATGCATTATTAACTGTTCCTTTCAATGCAATAGCAGCATCTTTATCGTAAGGCAAATCAAAATGTTTTTGAGCCAACTGATCCATCAACGTATTCCCCGGACCAGTATCGGTACTAAAAATTTTGGAAGCATCTAAATTCCCAGGTAAAAAAGTGTAGTTGGCAATTCCGCCAATATTTAACATGATGCGGTCTTCGCCCTTTTTGCTAAAAATAAAATAATCCCCATATACTGCTAGTGGTGCGCCTTCTCCCCCTGCAGCAATATGTTTTTGCCTGAAATCGCTAATGGTTATGATACCCGTTTTAACCGCTATATGATCCCCATCTCCAATTTGCAAAGTGCCGTTTCCGAATTGAGGATGGCCATGTAAAATTTTAGGGGCATGATAAACCGTTTGCCCATGACTTGCAATTAAATCTATCTCGGAGGGATCAATCCCCCAACTTTTCAAAGTAGCTAAAATAATGGAAGCATGTTTTTCACCAACCCATGGATTTAATAAACACAACTGTTCAAAATCAACGATTTTTTTAGAAAAAATAGACCGGATGGAATTTTTAAATGCTTCTTCAAATGAAACTGTTGTAAATTTTTTCAATACCACTTCGGTTTCCATTCCACTTCCACCAATTTCACATAATGCAATATCTAAACCATCCAATGAAGTGCCACTCATTAACCCAATTATGGTCCTTTTTTTAGCAGCCCCCATACGAGCTAATTGAGCAATATATTGGTTCATGCCAAATAATTTTACCTAAAATACGCAAATAGCCGCAAAGAACACTGCCGATTACGCAATACTCTGCAAACTTCCTCCCTTGGCAAAAATTTGATCAATGCGTTTTTCAACAGCAGGGTCTTTTTCTACTGGAGGTGCATGATGTGGTTTAATTCTTGCATCAATCACCAATGGACCTTCACAACCCCAATGCTTATTCACCACTGACTCATTAATCCCATGCATATCATGTGAAGGATTGCAACGAGTATAAGTTACCCATAAATAATTACGCATATTGGCAGCAACAAACTCAGCATCATCACAAACAACAATGATGGCTATTCCTTTCAACTGATCAACTGCCTCTTGCAATTGGTAGTTCAGCATTTTCATTTCCTCTTTCACTTTTGCATAATTAGCAAAAGGTTTTGTTTTTAGTGCAATCACGCCTGGCATTACAAGCTTTGGATTTTCGAATTGAACAAGTCCATTTAAAATCGAAGGCACTTCAGTAGCTAACTCACGAATAGGTTCTCCATATGCAGCCAATACCACTTTACTTCCTGAATTTAATCCAGTGCCAGAATAATCTAACGTATCAATGGTGGTATTGGTATAAAAATGAATATCTCTTTGCAGGTTAATTCTTTCTAAAACATATTTCATGAAATTAAACACATGGTGTGCTTTCAATTGATTGGTATCGTCTGCTGCAATAAATAAAAACTTCGCCAAACTCAATTGCCCTGTTCCCAACACATGATTAGCAATAGTTAACAATTCGGCGGGTTGCTTAGTGGGTGTATAGGGAGTATAGCGCTCACTTCCTACAGCTAATAACAAAGGGTGAACACCCGCTGCATCCACTGCGTGTACTTCTTTCAAGCCTGGTACTTCTTGTGGAATAGCGGCTCCTGTAATTTCATGAATTAACTCCCCAAAACTGGTATCTTCTTGTGGAGGTCTGCCAACCACGGTGAAAGACCAGATTGCATCTTTTTTGGCATATACTTTATGCACTTTCATCAAGGGAAAATCATGTTGTAAACTATAATAACCCAAATGATCACCAAATGGGCCTTCAGGTTTGTTTTCACCAGGGTACACTTCCCCAGTAATAACAAAGTCTGCGTCGGTGCTAATACAATACCCATCTTCATAGGAATACCTGAATCTTCTACCACCTAGTACACCAGCAAAAGTCATTTCGCTTATGCCTTCGGGCAATGGCATTACGGCCGATAAAGTATGCGAAGGTGGACCACCCACAAAACAACTTACTTTTAATGGAAGCCCTTTTGCGTTGGCCTTGGTTTGATGCACCCCAATTCCCCTATGTAATTGATAATGCAACCCTATTTCTTTGTCTTTAATATAATTGTTCCCATTTAGCTGTATTCGATACATGCCTAAATTAGACTTCATTATGCCTGGCTGATCAATGTCTTCTGTATAAACTTGTGGTAAGGTTACAAATGCACCTCCATCCATTGGCCAATGTTGAATCAAGGGTAAATCACTGATCTTGATTTCTTGGTACATCACTGGCTTAGACCATGGGTTTTTTAATGGCAAGGCTTTTAATGCAGCCAAAGCAGCAGACGCATTTTGAAGAGGAGATTTAATGGCTTTGATTGGATCATTTTTTAATTCAATCAATTGTTGAACCGATGCTATGGTATCCCTAAAAATGAATTTTGATCTTTCAAGGGTGCCAAAAATATTGGATGCAGCCCTGAACTTACTCCCCTTCACATTTTCGAATAATAAAGCAGGTCCTTTGGCTTCATATACCCTTAAATGAATAGCTGCCATTTCTAAATAAGGATCAACTTCTTCTTTTATTCTAATCAATTGACCGTTTTTCTCTAGATCAATTAAACAGGCTTCGAGTGATGGATAGTTCATAATATACCAACAAAGCTAAACAGCAAAAGTTGATATGCGAATAGTTTAAGTAAATTTGTGCAATGACAAAGCTTAGTGTCAATATTAATAAATTAGCAACCCTTCGTAATAGCAGAGGTGGCAACAACCCTAATTTGGTAAAATCTGCACTAGATATAGAGCAATTTGGTGCCGATGGAATCACGGTTCATCCGAGACCAGACGAGCGACATATTCGTTATACCGATGTTTACGATTTGAAAAAAGTATTGCATACCGAATTCAATATCGAAGGCAATCCTACTGAACAAAAGTTTGTAGACCTGGTATTGGCTTCAAAGCCGGCACAAGTAACATTAGTGCCCGATGCATTAGGACAATTAACGAGCAACCATGGATGGAATACCATTGAACACCAAGCATATTTGAAGACCACCATAGCGGTATTTAAAAATGCAGGTATTCGAGTGTCTATTTTTGTAGACCCAGACATTTCAATGGTAGAAGCTGCAGCAACTACAGGTACCGATCGTATTGAATTATACACGGAATCTTATGCGCAGCAATTTGCTTTAGGAAAAAAAGAACAGGCTATTGCTCCTTTTAAAGCAGCCGCAGAAGCAGCTAAGTCTTTGGGGTTGGGGCTGAATGCAGGCCATGATTTAGACAGATTTAATCTTGGTTATTTTAGCAAAGAAATTCCTTGGCTAAGCGAAGTGAGTATTGGACATGCATTAATTTGTGATGCTATTTATTTAGGGTTAGAAAATACAGTGCAATTATATAAAAGACAATTAACACATTAATAATTACAATATGAACAATCAACCTCAGGTAGGCATTATCATGGGAAGCGATAGCGATTTATCGGTAATGGAAGCAGCGGCATTTGTTTTACAAGAAATGGGTATCCATTTTGAATTAACTGTTGTATCTGCTCATAGAACCCCACAAAGAATGATAAACTATGCTTCCTCCGCTGCACACAGAGGTTTGAAAGTAATTATTGCTGGCGCGGGTGGTGCGGCACATTTACCAGGAATGGTGGCATCTGTTACTACTTTACCAGTGATTGGTGTGCCCATTAAATCTTCTAACTCAATGGATGGATGGGATTCTGTTTTATCTATTCTACAAATGCCCAATGGAGTTCCTGTTGCTACAGTAGCACTGAATGCTGCAAAAAATGCAGGACTATTAGCAGCGCAAATTATTGGTGCTTTTGATGCAAGCATTGCTACTAAAATGGCCAACTACAAAACAGATATGAAACATGCTGTTGAAGAAAAAGCTGCAGGTATGAAGTCTAAATGGCCGAACCTTTTTGATCAGTAAAAAAAGGAACGGATTAGCTCGCTTCGCTCGCTGATTGCCGAATATTTGGTCTTACTCAAAGCCTCCACATCGCCTCCGGCGATGTTTGCTTTTTTATTTGGTTCACTTTGGCAAACAAGTTTGCCACGTTACCCAAACAAAAAAGCCTCTCCGAAAATTCAGAGAGGCTTTGTGCCCCGGAACGGAGTTGAACCGTTACTCGCGTTGCGGCGAACAGGATTTTAAGTCCTGCGTGTCTACCAATTCCACCACCGGGGCTGCCATGAAAAAATCCCGACCCAATAAGAGCGGGATTTTTTTGGAGCGGAAGACCGGGCTCGAACCGGCCACCCCGACCTTGGCAAGGTCGTGCTCTACCAAATGAGCTACTTCCGCGGTTTGTAAGAACTAAATTGGGAGTGCAAAAATAGCAATCTCTAGTTCATAACAAAATTTTTTTTAGACTATTTATACTCAGGCTTGTATTTAGAGCTGCTTTGTACTTCTACTTTTGGTTTTCCCTTGTAGCGTTGGTTGTACATACGGTAACAACCGCCTAATACAAAAGCTAGAATGCAAAATACTTGTAGATAAAATAAGAATCTGGATGAATTCACCCAATTAGTCTTAATGTCTTTTTCTTTGTGTTCTAATATTTCCTGTGACATAGTAGATTATTGCTTTGCAAAAATAGGGTATGCAACTAAAATTATCATCCCTTTGTGGATATAATTTCTAGAAAACGTTTTTTATTCCGAACAAAATAGTTCCAAACAACCGAGCCAGCGTAGACTCCATGCAGTTCCTGCATAGGTTTCCTCACTTTAGGGGTGCTTATATAACGGGTAAAAAACCACCAACTAAAAGCAAAATGAGCTTTCATGATAGCAGTAAAAAAATAGAAATCGCCTGTAAATAATCCCTTCCAAGCAGAAATAGCGTCCAAGAAAAAACGGAAAGGAAGTTTCCAAATCAATTCATTGAATGGCAAATTTTTAGCCAACATGATTAGGTTATTCCTAAAATTCAAGAATACTTTACGACCACCTCTAGGCAATGTACCACCGCCTACATGAAAAACTTCTGATGAAGGACAAGCCATTATTTTATACCCGGCCAATTGCATTCTCCAACACAAATCAATTTCCTCTTGATGTGCAAAAAAATAAGGGTCGAAACCTTTCATTTCATGGTACACTGAAGCCCTCACAAACATAGCCGCACCCGAAGCCCAAAATATTTTTTCGGTACCATCAAACTGTCCGTTATCGGTTTCACAAATATCAAAAACCCTGCCGCGAGAAAATGGATAACCTAAAAAATCTATCCACCCACCTGCAGCTCCGGCATATTCAAATAAATCTGGCTCATGAAATGAACGCATTTTTGGTTGAGCTGCGGCAATGGATTTATCCTGTTCCATTAAATCAATTACAGGATTAATCCAATCATTGCTCACTTGAACATCGGAGTTCAACAGCACATAATAATCGGCTTCTACCCTTTGCAAAGCCCAATTATATCCACCAGCAAACCCTTCATTGATATGATGATCCAAAATTTGAATATGCGGGTAGTTGGCTTGTACAAATGCAATTGAATCATCCGTAGAGCCATTGTCTGCAATAATGATACGAATATTCAAATAATCAGTAGCCATCACCGAAGGCAAAAATTGCTCAAGGTGCTTCTTACCATTATAGTTTAATATTACTACTGCAACAGATGGGATCAAAATTGGTATTTTGGCGAAAGTACAATCAAAATGGTTAACTATTTAGTCCCCAATTAATTAAAGCACGCACTTCCTTAGGAACCGTTTGCACCCGCTCCTTAGAAGCTTTATGCGCCAATCTTACGATGATTATTTTCTTAGAAGGAATTACAATGATATACTGACCCAATATGCCTCTTGCATAAAAAATTTCAGGATGTTGTGGATCAAGCCACCACTGAAACCCATAATAATTGCATTCCAATCCTTTTTCATCTTTAATATTACAAGCCGTTATTGATTGCTTCCAGTATGCACTATCAATAACAGGCACTCCATCAATTTTTCCAGAATCGAGCATAAACTTTCCAATTCTACCAAAATCTCTGGCATTGGTATTAAAGCAACAAAATGATTTGGTATTGCCATTTGAACCATCGGTACTCCACAATGCATCACGACTTGCCCCCATGGGCTGCCATATTTTTTCAGCAGCATATTCACTTAATTTTTTGCCCGTCACTTTTTCTAAAATAAGCCCTAGTAGCTGGGTGTCGCCGCTTTTATATTTATGTAAACTACCAGGCTGATCAAGCATTTTTACTTCAGTTGCGGTTTTGTTTAAATCGTTACCGTAATATGCTTCAGCAGTCACCGCCAGAGGATTCCAGTAACTTTCATTCCAATTGGTGCCGCTACTCATGGTCAGTAAATCTTTTATCTTAACTGCAGCTTTATCTCCAATTGCAAAGGCTGGAATAAAATCACCTACTGGCTGATCCACCGATTTAATCTTCCCTTCTTTAATGGCAGCACCAATAAGTATGCTAGTGATACTTTTTGCAACAGAAAACGAACCCGACAAAGAGCTGTCACTGTATCCATCCCAATATTTTTCAAATAAAATCGAATCATTTTTAATCATCAATACCCCTACCGTTCTTAACTCTTCTAATAAACTATTCAAGCTATCTGGGTAAGCTTGCTTATTGTATTGATCTGCTAAAGGCCAAGGCTTCACTACTTTGGCTTTGGCCACTTTATTGTTTTCAAAAATGGCATAATCGTCAATGGCAGAAAAATTATAATAAGCTGCCTTAAATAAATAAGACTTATCAAATAATACTGCATAAGCAGAAAAAGCGCCCAGTATTACCACTAGTGCAATAAAAAGCATTTTTAATAATCGCATAAAGATGAATTTGAGATTGAATATAATTAATTATATTGCATCTATGCTAAACATGCATTTTCTACATTTCAACTTAGATTTCCTAGACCATCCTGTGGGTACTAGATAACTTATTCTGAGCATCTAATTTTTTTATCTATAATTTTTTACCAATGGAAACTGCGAAATTATCGCCAGTTACAGCTGCCTATTTGCAATTAGAAGATCAATATGGCGCGCACAATTATCATCCCCTTCCTGTAGTGCTTGAAAAAGGCGAAGGTGTTTTTTTATGGGATGTTGAAGGCAAAAGATACTATGATTTCTTGAGTGGTTACTCTGCCGTAAACCAAGGGCATTGTCATCCACGTATTATTGAAAGCTTGATTGAACAAGCAAAAAAACTCACCCTTACTTCTCGTGCCTTTCATAATAACATATTAGGTAAATACGAGCAATTTATTACAGCATATTTTGGCTACGATAAAGTATTACCAATGAATACGGGTGTAGAAGGTGGAGAAACCGCCATCAAACTAGCACGTAGATGGGCCTATACAAAAAAAGGGGTTGAAGAAAATAAAGCTAAAATCATTTTTGCTGAAGGCAATTTTTGGGGAAGGACACTAGCGGCTATTTCTTCATCAACCGATCCAAGTAGTTACCACCAATTTGGTCCGTTTATGCCAGGCTTTGAATTAATACCATATAATGATACCATTGCATTAGAGAGAGCATTACAAGATCCAAATGTAGCAGCTTTTATGGTAGAACCTATTCAAGGTGAAGCAGGAGTGGTTATACCAAATGAAGGATACCTAACTAAAGTGCGTGCATTATGTACCCAATACAATGTATTATTTATTGCAGATGAAATTCAAACAGGATTAGCCAGAACAGGTAAAATGTTGGCCTGCGACCATGAGGGCGTTAGACCAGACATTTTAATACTTGGAAAAGCCTTAAGCGGCGGTGTTTTACCTGTATCAGCAGTACTTGCCGACGACTTTATTATGATGAATATTAAGCCAGGAGAACATGGTTCAACTTATGGTGGAAACCCTTTGTCTTGTGCAGTGGCAATGAGTGCCTTAACTGTTATTAAAGAGGAAAAGCTTGATGAGAATGCAGAAGCTATGGGCCAACTCTTACGCAATGAATTAAGCAAGCTCAACTCCCCTTATATTAAAACCATTCGAGGAAAAGGATTACTCAATGCAATCGTAATTGATCATCCAAATTCAGAAGCTGCTTGGGACTTCTGCTTAATTTTAAAAGAAAAAGGGCTTTTGGCTAAACCAACTCACGGAGATAAAATTCGTTTTGCGCCTCCGTTGGTGATTAATAAAGCACAAATTTTGGAGTGCGTTGAAATTATTGCTGCTGCTTTGAAAGATCTATCTTAGGCAAGAACGACATAATCATAATAATGGCCGAGAAAGCAAGTAGGAGAAATAATCCTATTTGTTTTTTCGGACATTCTCCAGCTGAACAAGTAGTGAGTAATAAATAATTTCTTACTGCCCAAGCAAAAACCATGGCAGTTAAAAAAACATTGACTCTTTTAGCCCAAATTTTAGGTATTAAAAATAACACGGCGGCTATACTCCCCATATAAACGATAAACATTCCAGGCCTACCAAATCGAGTGCCCTCTGCTTTAAATCCTGTGATGGTCAAATTTTTACTTTCAATAAATACCCAAGGCATAAAGCATACTAAAATGGCTAGAACAACAGCAATAAATCCAATGGTTTGAGAATGTTTCATTTTTTTAATTGTGCAGCAAAGTTAACTTAAAAGTCTTTCAGCAGTTTAATCTCATTTCTGTACAACAATATACGCCCATCATTTTCCAATTGCTTTAACAATCTAGAAATAACTACCCTAGAAGTAGCCAATTCGTCTGCTATTAAATAATGAGATGCTTTGATAACACTGGAACCTGTCACCTGTTTCTTTTCACGTAAATAAGCAATCAATCGCTCATCTAATTTATGAAAGGCTATAGACTCAATATTTTTCAGCAACTCTAAGAAACGTTCATTAAAGCTTCGCATGATGTAATTCTTCCAACTGGGATACTTACACAACCATTCTTCTAGCTTAATATGAGGTATGGCCAGTAATTCCACATCTTCTTCTGCAATCGCTTTTACTTCACTCTTTTTTGCTTCCACACAGCAACTATATGCCATAGAACAACTTTCGTTGCTAGACAAATAGTATAATAATAATTCTTTGCCATTTTCATCTTTGCGCAACACTTTGATTGTGCCTTTCAAAATCAAAGGCATGTAACGGATATACTTACCGTAATCCATAATCAAATCTCCTTCCTTGAATTGTCTTACTTCACCAAACTGGTACATTTCTGTTACCAACGCTGGCTCAAATATTGCATCAAATGGCGTTACATTTTTATTCATGCTTAAAAGTGATAGTTCAACACAAAGTTATATAGAACCATGTTCACTTTATTCAATTCATATTTTGCTTGTTGGTAAGTTTCGCCTTGATTCAATTTTCCTACAATCAATAATTGTGCATCCATTCCTTGAAATAACCCAGCAAATGCATAACGTATATCAGCATTTACTTGTAAATAAGATGGCATCCCAAACTTATTTAAAACTGTATTGGTAACATTTGGCATGTTGAAATAACCCCCTGCCAAATTGAACTTCCATCTTTTCTGTGGGATTGCATACGCCGCTTTAGCAACTACCGCGTGTACGTCTCCAAAACCCTCATTTCGCTCTCTTGGCATGAAAGTAAAAAATGGATCCCTACCCCACTCTCGTGGCATTAAATACCGTCCTTCTTTTGTAATACGATTATAATTCAAGGAGAAATCCCAAATGGGTGTTTTATATCCAACCCTAGCTCCAAAACTAAAAGAACCATTGTCTTTTTCGATGAATCTTTTTGCAGGATCTTCATTACCTCCATCTTTTAATGCATGTTGCTTTACCGCTTGTAAGGAACCATAATACTGATGACCCTTTTGTTCTGTAGGCAGTGTGTAATCTAATTGCAGCAATGCGGCATTAAAAAGTTTAGGAACCAATAAATTCCATGCATGCAGTTTTGTGTTTGTTGAAATTTCACGATGAATACCTACTTGTACTAAATTACTTGCTTCAACATGCTCAGGATATTCTGCTTTGCTTCCATCCGTATTAACTCCAGATGGATATACCCCAATTGATTCTCCTATTCCATACCATTTTACTGTTCCCCTTGGCGAAATAGCATACAATAAGCCTCCTTCAACTTTTGTTTTTGGTAAATCATTTAATTCAATCCAAACCCCTTCTACACCTGTTGGCCGCATACGACCATCTTGCAAATTAATAAATGGCGTATTAATCAATTGTCGTCCAAAAGCTATATGCGATTTCTTAAAATTGTATTTTAAATAAAATTCTTCCAAACGATCCAAATCCATTTTATTATGAGGATCTTCAATATCAAACAAAGTGGTTTCGTATCTACTTCCTAGGCCCGTTGTAGGATCTTTTTTTGCTAGGTCTGATGAACCAATATTAAAAATATAAAAACCGCTTACCGCAAACTGAAATCCTTTAAACTTAGCCGTTTCAAATCTAATACCACCCCCAGCTGCATTGGCATAAAAATCAGTTAGCGCCTTAGCATTATCTGTTGCCAAAAAAAAATACCGGAAATGTCCATTCACGGTTCCCGATTTAAACGCATACAACAAAGAATTAGTGTCAATCAAATTTTCTTGCTTACCCTTCCACATGTCGGGCTTAGTGGCAATTTCTTGGTGTTGTGAAAATGCAGTGGCAGAGCATAGCAATAATGCTATAGCTGAATATATAAAACGCATAATTGTTTATTTAATCATTAACGAAATTCATAATCCACACCAGTTACTTGAGACAACAATGTATCTGGAGCATCCAGAATAATTGCATTTTTTTCAGGAGTGGGTGTTACTGGTGAATTCTTCTTCAAATAATCTAACATGGTGCTATGCAAAGTATATGGGGTATTCTTTGGGTTCTTTACATTGCGCATTCTACACAACATATCATCAGGATCGCCATCTCTCTCACAGGCGCAAATGGTATAGGTTTTATTGATATCTAATTGTGAACTACCCACTTTAACCTCTTTCACTCTTTTACCTTTTTCTGCAAATGCTTCAAATTTAACGGTCATCCCTTTAAACTTTATTACCCATCCCCCAAATCGTTCTATTGCATCTTTTGCAAAAACATTGTTCAGCTCTTTCTCTAACCAATCTACTATTTGTTTACCGGTTACAGCACCTGTTCTAACTGTACTATCAACTGGAAGCATATCAAAAATAAAGCCCTCGGTAATGGGAATATTCCCTGTTGAATCGGGGGTAGTTCTTGGAGGACAAAACCTAAAACCATTAGACAGAACAATATCTGTTTCTGGCAGCTTCCATTTTAATGCATTGAGTATTAAAGTATCAATTGGATTTTCCACCACAAAATATCTATACAATGGAATGGTACTGTATCCTGCTACTTTATAAATTTGATTAGCAAAGGGTTGCTCATATTGATTTATTAAAACAGTCATATTTTTATCTGCTTTATAAACCGTTGCACTTACTTCATCTAAACTATAAATATCATCAATTAATTTTCCGTCTTTAAAACTCAATTGCAATTTCCCAACAAAAGAACCAAATGCACCAGGTTCTACCACTTTAGCATATTTGCAAACAATTGGTTTTCTAACACGTTCATGAGTATCGCCGCCTAAAATATAATCTACACCTTCACATTCAGGCTGATTGGCCAAATGCAATTGTTGAGATAAACCCAAATGAGCAATAACCATCACAGCAGCACATTGTTCCTGGTTTCTCAAGACATCTACATAATGTGCTAGATTTTCTTCGGTTTTAGTATAAATAATTCCCTTGCTATAATTAGGCGATTGTCTTATTGGAACCAAAGGATCGGTATACCCAATGAATCCAATTTTAATACCATTGGAATGCCAAATATGATAGGGAGGAAAAATCAATTCCCCTTTTTTACCATCTCCTAAATCATGATACATATTGGCGCATACTTTGGGAGCATGTAAGGCCCCCAATAAAGTTTGCATCGCTTTCTTGTAATAAATTACTTCCCAATTTCCTGGTAAATACAAATCATAATTTAATGCATTCAAAATGGGCACCATTGCTTTACCCAATGTTTTTACCGATAACTCACTTCCTTGAAACATATCCCCTGTATCAATTAAAAAACTATTGGGATTTTTCTTTTTTTCCTTTTCTAAATAAGTTGCTAAATGGGCGTACCCACCAGTTTTTCTAAAAACAGATTTCCCATTCTCCCAAAATAATTCGTCGTGCGGATGAACTTGACAATGAACATCAGTAGTTTGTAAAATAGTTAACGTAGTAGTGCCCTCTTCTGAAATAAAATCTTTTTCTAATTGATTCTCTACTGCGGCGGCTACCTCACTCATCCCTGTTGCCGAAACCAATCCAACTCCACCCAATGCGCCAATTTGTTGTATGAACTTTCTTCTATTATTAGACATAGGAGTTATTTTTTTGCTTTTTCTACAATAGGTTTAAATGGACCGTATTTGTGTTGTTTTTCTGAAAAGGAATCTGCGTAAGGACCAAAGGGATGATCTATGGGTTTTTTAGTAATATCAGGCCAATCTTTGGGAACTGCAATATGCGGACGTGATTGGGCTAACACATAAGCCGAAACATCCCAAGCTTCCTCATCTGTTAACTGTGGGTTTTCATGGGTAACACCCAATGGCATATTGTATTTAATGTATTTTGCAAAGTTGGTAATTCGGTAAAGTCCTGCCCCATCATTAAAACTATGTTTACCCCAAAGCGGTGGGAAACTGTATTCAATATTGTCTGGATTCAATACCCCTTCTCCATTGGCTTGGTGACAACTTTGGCATTTTGTTTCATAAACTAATTTCCCTTTCATGGGGTCTGCAGCTCGATCTAAAAAAGCTAAATCCTTTAACCCAGAACCAACTGCCTTCTCTCCTTTTGAAACATTAGACCCAATATGATTAATATAGGCAACAATAGCTTGCATTTCTTTACTTGAAGTATCTAAAGCTTTGCCGTTTAAACTACGTTCAAAGCAATCATTCACCCTTTTGTAAATATTTTCTGAAGTACCACTTCTTGCCCTATACTTTGGATAGGTAGAAGCTACGGATCCATAGTTGTTTCCAAATGCCATAGTACCAGCTTGCAAATGACAGTTTTGACAATTTTGACCATTGGTTATTTGTAAAACAGATCCGTTAGGCCCTAAATATTTAGCAGTATGTGCAATCAACTCTCTACCGTAATAAACTTGCTCTTTTAAAGCAGGGTCTGCTACCGCATCCATTGCTTTGGGTTGCCAGAATGCACTAACAGTTGATTCTTTTGAAGCCTCGTCCGATTTTTTTGGTTCGGGAAATGATGGTGTTACAGCTTTTTGATTGGCCGGTTTAAACCAACTTGAAATTGTATCTGTATTATAAATCACCAGCGGCAATAAAACAATAAAAGCAACAAGCACTATAATTAAGTTCAGCATTCGCTGAATCATTTTAATTAATCCTTGCTCTTTATTGTTTGGTTGATTGGTTTCCATTGTAATTTGTATATTAAATTAATGAGGGAGCTTTTTCATAAAAACACCATACAAGTAGGTACCTACAATAGCAAAAAAGAATACAACAATCATAGATAAAAAACCATAGCCAATATTCACTACCATTGGACCAGGGCAAGCGCCACTTAAAGCCCATCCTAATCCAAATATGGTTCCTCCAATTAAGTAACGTGCAATTGATTTATCCTTAGGGAAAAACGTGATTGGGTTACCATGAAAATCCCTGATATTGAACTTCTTAATCAATGCAACACCAATTACACCAAGCGTTACAGCTGTTCCAATAATTCCATACATATGGAATGCTTGAAAACGGAACATCTCTTGAATTCTAAACCAAGAAATGGCTTCCGATTTTGCCATTACTATTCCGAATACGATTCCCAACAATAAAAATTTAATGAATTTCATTATTTAAAAAATTAAGGGCATGATTAAATAAGTCATTGCTAATCCTCCAATAAAAAATCCGATGACTGCAATTAAAGATGGCAATTGTAAATTAGATAGGCCGCTTATGGCGTGTCCGGAAGTACATCCTCCTGCATAGCGTGAGCCAAATCCAACCATTAAACCACCGAATGCTAAGATTAAAAAGCCTTTCAAACTAAATACAGCTTCTAACCCAAACAATTCGTTTGGTTGTAAAGACTCAGGAGCTGCAATACCCAATTTGCTCAAATCATTAATAGTTGCTGCTGAAATATCAACAGGTGCGCCTTGAGATAAAAATTGGGAAGCAATATAACCACCAATAATGGAGCCAATTAAAAAGACAATATTCCAAGTTTGTGCTTTCCAGTTAAAATCGAAAAACTTGGTTTTCTTGCCTAATCCAGCTGCTGCACAAATAGTGCGCAAATTAGAGGAGAATCCAAATGATTGTCCAAAATATAAAAGGAAAAACATAATGCTGGCAATCATGGCCCCAGAGAACCACCATGCCCAGGTTTGGGTAATTAATTCGCGCATATAAATGAGATATTATTTTAGGTGAAAAGAAATGATTGGTTTAAATAAATGGTTGATTAATTTTTCAGTAGCACTTTGGTGAAGCATCCCTCCTTTTCCATGTGTTCCTATACAAATCATATCCATATTGTTCATTTGATTAAAATGAATCACCCCATTCTCAACATCTTTATCGTTAATGATATGGCATTCAAATTTCTCAATTGAATTTAAATTAGCAAACTTCTGCATATTCAATTCAATTGCTGATTTAACTGCAGCAACTTCACTTGAAACAATTTGTAATAAATGCAATGTTGGATTAAATGCTTTCAACATCTTATGCATTAAATGTAAGTTCTCTGCTGCAGGCTTTGAAAAGTCGTGTACCAATAATAAATGATTAATGGTTAAATCGGAGCGATCACACATTAATGACAATACAGGAATAGTTGATTTACGGGCAACCATTTGTGTGGCTGTTCCAGATAGCTTTTCTTTTAAACCCCATGCTCCTTTTGTTCCCATTACAACTAAATCCATTTTTGCAGATGAAGCATAATCTACAATAGCATCAGTTGTTTTACCCAATAACAAGTGAGTATTTATTGCTGAGCCATATAGATTTTTCAAATTTGCCAATTGTCTTTCGGCTATTTCTTTTTGTTTTTCTACATAAGCCACATCAATTTCACCACAGGTACTTATATTACCTGCCGTATCCATTGTAACAGTATCTGGCACAGATAATACGTGTAAGAAATGAATTTCAGTATTGATTTTTTCTTCTAACTTCTTTACCATTAAATAGGCAAATTCTGATTGAACTGAAAAATCAGTGGGAATTAAAATTTTCAAGGTTTCCATTTTCATTATTTAGGTTAGTGAACAAATTGGGCTACATTTTGCCAAGTACCGCCATTAATTACATTCTTAAACCCTTGTTGCTCTAACAATGATTTGGCCATTCCACTCCTATTTCCACTTCTACAAAAAACAATAATATTTTTCTTGTCACGGAATTTTGCAATTTCCTGAGTAAGGTTGTCTAGCGGAATATTTACTGATCCCTTAACATTTCCATCTGCAAACTCACCTGGAGTTCTTACATCTACTAAAAAAGCGCCTTCCTCAATAACAGATTTTAAATCTACAGAAGGCCCCCCTCCAAATAATTGACTAAATATACTCATGACTTTATTTATTTAAATTGTTGTAAAATATTTACTAATCCCGCTTTAGGAACTACTCCGCTTTGCCTCCAAACGGCTTGTCCTTTTTTAAATACAATCAACGTAGGTACACCTTGCACCTGGTAAGCAGCTGCAGCTTGCGGGTTCTTGTCTACGTCTACTTTAATAATACTCACTTCGTCACCTAAACTGTCTTTAACTTCTTTCAAAATTGGCGACATCATTTTACATGGACCGCACCATTCCGCAAAAAAATCTACTAAAACTGGTTTATCCGATTGTATCATTTCATTAAATGTCATAACATTAAATTTTATTGATTAGCCGTTGTTGTTTTTTCTTCTTTTTTAAACATCCCTAGGAGTAAGGCCCCCATCATTGCCCCATACAACGTACTATTTAAAGGCTTTGAAGTAATGGCACAAGTTCCTGAATCGCAACCAACTTGTTGCCAATAAATATACCCTGCAATAGCGCCTAATAAAGACCCTATCAAGTAAAGCTTATTATTATTTAACCACTTCTTCATAACTGATTTCCTCTGTAGTTTTTGTTGTTTTTTTAACTGGTGTATAACATCCCCCTGTTCCGCAACAACCAGTATTAAATAAGGCCATGATGGTGAATAAAAAACCCGCCACCCCAAATACCGCATCTTTATTGGCAATTGCTTGAATAATAATTGCAATACCCGCCAGCAAGCGAATTACTCGCATAAAGCTCCAATTGTTTAATATTACTTCTTTCATAAATTGGCTATTAATTGAATACAAATGTAGAATAGCAATATGGGCAAAATGGTAACAAAGGTTACACAGCTGGCATACACTCCTGTGAACGCCAAAACAGCTTTAATGTGCAACACATTCTTAGGTTAGCCACTATTCCTGCTGCCGCTGTTATAGCTGCAACGGAATACAATGCCCAATTTAACCCCATCCAATCTGCCAAAAAACCACTTAATAAAGCGCCAATCACATACCCGCCATCCCTCCAAAATCTAAATACTCCCATTATTTCTGCTCTTTGAGTAGGGTGTGCATTTTCTGCAACAACTGTCAAGAAATTGGGGTATACCAAACCTGTGCCCAAACCCAATAAAACGGCGGCTATAATTGCCCCAGTAAAAGAAGAAAATACAACCAATAAAACAATGGCCAATGCTTGTAAGAGCATGCCCATTGTAATCAATTGCTTCTTACAATAAAGATCACCCATTTTTCCGGTAAACAGTTGAGACACCCCCCATATCATAGGATAAATACCAGCTACTATTCCCACTTGTTCAATCGTAAAAGACCTTTGCACCAGTAATAATGGAACCAAACCCCACATTACCCCATCATTTAAATTATTTACCAACCCATTTAAGGTAATTGAACCCAAATTTCGGTGCTTCCAACTAGTAGATACCCAGATATTTTTTAACAATGGAATAGTACTATGGGTTGTTTCTGAATGAATAAATGAAGCCGTGTCTTTAACCCAGAAAAGAGAAATGACCAAACCCGCAAATACAAATAATAAGCCTGGAATAAAAGGATAAAATGCATATCCATAATGCGAAGCAATTTGCGCAGAAAGATAAGCAGCCAACCCTACTGATAGGTATCCAGCAAATTCATTAATTCCCATGGCCAGCCCCCTATTCTTACTTCCCACTAAATCTATTTTCATTACTACTGTAGTGCTCCAAGTAAGCCCTTGACTTATTCCCAAAAAAATATTGGCTACAATAATCCAGTTCCAATGATTGGCATACATTAATATAAAGGGAACCGGTGAAGCAATTAACCAACCAGCCACCAATATTTGTTTACGAGTAAATTTTCGAGATAGAATCCCTACTGCATAATTACTAATTGCTTTGCTTATTCCAAATGCTACAATAAAACTAGTTAATGCAGTTGCAGCAGATAAAGAGAATACCGTTTTACCAAACTCAGGCAAAATTGACCGCTCCATCCCTACCATTGCTCCTACAAAAGCATTGACCAATACCAATAATAGAAACTGGGTTTTATTTTCTTTTAGTCCTTGCATATTAGAGTAATAGAAAGCAAGGTAGAATTTTTAGGTTGTAGATTTGGTAACAAAAGTTACTCAACCTAAATCAGTACAAAAAAGGGACTAACTTATACGATTTCAGCCGATAAGTTTGGTATTGAGGAAATTGTTTAAGCAGCATGCTTTCTTCCCAATGAAGCTTGACTATTAAAACAATCAATAATATAAACCAAATAACTACTTTATACCAATCAAAATGAGCAATACTAAGCCCTGCAGTAAATAATAGTACAGCCGTATACATTGGATGCCGCAATAACCAATACGGCCCATTGGTTACCAATTCAGCATCAATATGTGGCATGGGCAAAATGCTAATTTTACTTACACGCATTACCCATAATGACCAAGCTACAAGTATTATTGAAATACTACAAAATGCAAAAGCAATTAAGTTCAAATTAAATGGATAAGCCGATATAATCAACCAACTAATAGCAGAAAATTGAAGTACCACAAGTAAATAGGCTGCAGACTTATCCATTTTACCTCACTATTTAATGATGAGCAACTTTAACTATGGCATCTAACTTAACGGTAGATTTAATTGAGTTGGATATTAAACATGCTTTTTCTGTTTTCTCTAATACACGCATAGCTTTTTCTGCATTATTTTCATCTTTAATAACCAAAACTGGTTTTAAAAGTACGGTAGTAATCATGTATTTACCTTCTGGTTGCTCTAACAAGCCAACCGCTTTTGAATCCAATGATACAAAATCTAATTTAAAATTTTCGGCTATTGCTAAAAAAGTAGTCATATAACATGAATTAACTGCAGCAACCAATAAATGCTCTGGAGACCAAATCCCGGGCATTCCTTTAGGAAATTCAGGAGGTGTAGCTACTTCAATTGAGCTGTTCAATACAGGTGAACTTATGGTTCCCTTTCTATCACTTGACCATGTTAAATCAACTTCGTAATGATATGCGTTATTCATAATGATTAAATTTTCATGAGTTTTGAAGGGCAAACAAAATCAGTTTTAGGAATGGACGTTTCTACAATTGCTTTGTAACCACCTGCTATTTCAGTAAAGTTTCTATACCCTCTTGCTTGAAGTATACTTGCAGCAATCATACTTCTATATCCTCCTGCACAATGCATAAAAAAGTGTTGTTTAGGATCAATATCTTTTATCCAATCGTTAATGTAAGACAACGGTTTATTGTACGCATTTTCAACATGCTCTGCTGCAAATTCTGATTCTCTTCTTATATCAATTACTTGGTCTGTTTGTGGATCATAATTTTCTTCGAACAACTTGGCATCAATTCTTTCAACAGTATCTACAGGCTTACCTGCACTTAACCATGCTTCATATCCTCCTGATAAAAATCCAATCACATGATCAAATCCAATTCTACTTAATCTCGTTACTGCTTCTTCCTGTTTGTTTTCATTACAAACCAATAATAAGGGTTGATTAACATCTACCATTAACGCTCCCACCCATGGTGCAAAATCACCATTCAAACCAATATTTACAGACTGAGGAATATAACCTCTGAAAAAACTATCTGGATCTCTAGTATCTAAAATGAGCGCACCTGTTTCTTCGGCTGCAGCTTCAAAAGCCTCAACAGTCAAAGGCTTTGTTCCCGCTGTTAACACTTTATCAAATGAAGCATAGCCTTGTTTATTCATGGCCACATTCATGCCAAAATAACCTGGAGGCGGCAATAATCCATCGGTAACTGCCTTAATAAAGCTTTCTTTATTTGGCTGGTTCAACGCATAGTTTACTTTTTTCTGGTTGCCCAAAGTATCTACTGTTTCGGTCATCATATTTTTACCACACGCACTTCCAGCACCATGAGCAGGATAAACAACAAGTTCATCCGACAAAGGCATAATTTTATTCATCAAACTATCATATAATAATCCAGCCAATTCCTCTTTTGTCATACTTGCAGCTTTCTGCGCTAAATCAGGACGACCTACATCACCTAAGAACAAAGTGTCACCGCTAAAAATGCAGTGCTCTTTTCCATTTTCATCTATTAATAAATATGTACTGCTTTCCATAGTATGACCGGGTGTATGCAATACTTTAATTGTTATATCACCCACTTTAAATATATCCCCATCATTAGCGGTAATGCAGTCAAAAGAAGCTTTTGCCGTAGGGCCATATACTATTTGAGCACCGGTTTTATTACTGAGATCTACATGACCACTAACAAAATCTGCATGAAAATGCGTTTCAAAAATATACTTAAGTTGTACATTGTCTTTTGTTAACCTATCCAAATAAGGTTTTGTTTCACGCAATGGATCAACAATTGCTGCTTCCCCATTAGAAACAATATAATATGCACCTTGTGCTAAACAACCAGTATAAATTTGCTCAATTTTCATAACGAATATTTTGTATTATGTACATTGTAAATTTCTGAAACAATCCATTGAATCATCGTATCAAAAGTTACATATACACTGTTCTAAAATTATTTATTAGCAGTATAGGCATCAGGAGATTGCAAGAATTCGTCTTTACACTCTGATGCACAAAAACCATATACTTTACCCTTATAATGGGCGGTGTCTGCTATTCCAGCAGTCACTGGCATGCCGCAAATAAAATCTCTTTTATTACTTACCATTTCTGCAGTAAACTTCTTTAAAGAATCAGAAACAGCAACTTGCATTGTTGTACCATGTTTTACCGGTTCCAAAGAAGGTGATGAAGCAGTTTCACTATTAGCACATGAGGCAAATAAAAAAGCAAAAAAAAGGGCTGAAAAAGAGAATTTCAAATGCATTTGATTGATTTATTTTTTACAAAATTACAAGACAAGCGTTTGCTAAAAAATGAGTATAATCATAAAAAAAGCTGCCTGGGGGAGGCAGCTCTAATTAAACTTTGGTAAGCACTAATCTACAACCGGCTCACCGGCATTCAACCACTCATTCATACCTGCAGAGTAATTAACAATATTTTTGAATCCATTTTTTGCAAGGATTGAATAAGCTATTGCAGCTCTATCTCCACCCTGACAATGAATCATTACTTTCTTGTCTTTACTTATCTTATCTAAGTTGTTTGGCAAAGTTCCTACAAATACATTGTCGGCTCCTTTTAAGTGACCCGAATTAAATTCAGCCACTCCACGCAAATCAACTACTTGAACAGTAGAATCATTTGCCAATGATTTTGCTTCAGCCAATTCAACCAGATTTACTTTTTCTAATGTACCACCAGCTTTAGTGTATTCGGTTACAGATGGCAAATACCCTGCTATATTATCTAAGCCAATTCTCATTAACTTCCTAGTTAAATCATCTAACATAGACTCATCCGCTAAAATCATGAATGGTTCATCATAAGTTAAAAACCAACCTGCCCAATTAGCAAATGAATTATTACCTTGAATGTTTAAACTACCTGGAATAAAACCAGCAGCAAATTCAGTTTTTGGTCTTGCATCCAACAGCTTTACTCCATTAGCCATATGGGTATTTACTTCTTCTATTGTCAATTTTTTAAGCTTGGGAACTTCTGTTAATAAAGGACGATCTACTTTATTCAACTTTTTCATCATTGCAAAATATTTTGGCGGTTCAGGTTGATCTGCCAATAAATACTTTGTAAATCCATTTTCATCAGTTGGATATTGAAATGCCCAGTTACGCGCTTTTTCATAACCTACCGTAGTGCTTGGAACAGCGCCCAAAGCTTTACCACAGGCAGATCCTGCTCCATGCCCAGGCCATACCTGAATGTAATCTGCTAAAGCATTAAACTTCTTAATACTCTGGTACATTTGCTTTGCACCCTTATCTTGAGTACCAATCATTCCAGCAGCTTTTTCTAATAAATCTGGTCTACCAATATCGCCTACAAAAACAAAGTCTCCCGTAAATAACATCACTGGCTCATTGCTAGCAGGATGATCGGTTAATAAGAAACTGATGCTCTCTGGAGTATGACCAGGTGTATGCAAAACTTTAAAACTAAGGTTACCCAATTTTATAACATCGTTGTCTTTTAAGCCAACATGTGGAAATTCATATTCCCAACCTTCACCTCCTTCATCAGACAAATACAATTGTGCTCCAGTTAATTGCGCCAACTCTCTTGAGCCAGCTAAAAAATCGGCATGGATATGTGTTTCAAAAATATGCGTAATGGTCATATTGTTGGCCTTCGCAATTTCCAAATAAGTATCCACATCTCTCTTGGGGTCAATTACCGCAGCAACACCTGCTTTTTGACAACCAATAAAATAACTTGCTTGTGCTAAACTCTTGTCGTAAACGTGTTGAAAAAACATATGATTTCGTATTTAAGTTTTATTAAAATTATAATGCAAATATCTGCTCGTTAAAATAGTAGTTTGGTAACATTTGTTGCATTTAATGCCCACCGCCTGTAGGAAAAAATAATTCCTTAACAATGATATAAATTCCCATAAATAGTACAAACCAACCAAAAGCTTTTTTTAATTTTTCACCTGGAATTTTCTTAGATAAGAGTATGCCAGCAAATATCCCCACTACTGCAAATCCAGTGAAAATCAACAACAAATTCCAATCAATTACTTGAGATCCTTGTAAATCTCCCGTAAAGCCAATTAACGATTTTGCAGCGATGATAAAAAGAGAAGTCCCTACTGCTAGTTTCATGGGCATTTTTGCTAATATTACCAATGCTGGTATAATTAAAAATCCACCACCTGCTCCAACCAATCCAGTTAGCACCCCTACAACCGCACCTTCCAATAAAATCATTGGGTAATTATAAACCATTGGCGCAGACTCATCTGAAACCACTTTTTTACTAGGTCTTATCATACTTACTGAAGCCAGAATCATTACCACTGCAAATAACAACATCAGTGCAATAGATTTGGTAATAACTAATCCACCTATTGAAACTATTTCAGCTGGAATTAAAGGTACCAGCCATAATCGAGTTGCATAAACTGCTGCTATTGAAGGAATACCAAATATCAGTACTGTTTTAAAATCTACTCGTTTTTGAATAGCACTTTGTACTCCACCCACTAAAGCGGTAGACCCTACTATAAACAAAGAATAAGCAGTTGCTAAAACAGGATCAACTCCCATCACATACACTAAAATGGGGACAGTTAATATTGACCCGCCGCTTCCAATTAAGCCTAGTGATATACCTACTAATGCTGCCAGTAAAAAACCAATAATAACCATAGAATAAATTTAGAAAACAAAGTTGCACAAACAATTAGGGAGAAATGGTTACAAAAGTTACACTTTATTGTAATAAAAAAACCCCCGATCACTCGAGGGTTTCATTTTGGTGCTTCGGAGGTCCCGAGCGGATTCGAACCGCTGTGGAAGCTTTTGCAGAGCTCTGCCTAGCCACTCGGCCACAGGACCTTTTAATGGGATGCAAAAATAGCGGAAACAAACTAATTTTAAAATTCTAAATAAGAAATACCGAATTTTACTTTATAAATGATGGATTATGAACCAGATTGGTGCTAGTGAATTGATTATTAATGATAGAGGTGCCGTATATCACCTTAATCTTAGACCAGAAGAGTTAGCCAACACTATTATAACAGTGGGAGACCCAGGCAGGGTTGCCGAAGTGAGTAAATATTTTGACAGTATTGAAGGAAAGTACGAACACCGGGAGTTTATCACCCATACTGGATTAGTGGGAAGTAAACGAATTTCTGTTGTATCTACTGGTATAGGACCCGATAATATTGATATTGTTTTAAATGAATTAGATGCATTGGCCAATATTGATTTTGAAAAAAGAACCATAAAGTCTAATCAAATAAAGCTAACCATTGTTAGAATGGGGACCTCTGGCTCCTTACAAGCTTCTATACCTGTGGATAGCTTTGTGGCAAGCACATATGGACTTGGAATAGACAACCTACTTAATTTTTACAAATTATTGAATAACGAAGAAGAGTTGCAAATTTTACATGCATTCAACGATCATACTCAAATAGGACAAAATGGACTTCAGCCTTATATTGCATCTGCTTCCACGCATATATTAAAAGAATTTGTCACCGGATTTCACCAAGGAATAACCGTTACTTGCCCTGGTTTTTATGGACCACAGGGAAGAATTCTGCGTTTACCCCTTCAATTTCCAGATCTAATTAATCAATTGACCCATTTTCAATTTGGCCAACATCGCATTAGCAATTTTGAAATGGAAACCAGTGCAATCTATGGATTAGGAAAATTATTAAATCATAACTGCTTAAGTTTAAGTGCAATAGTTGCAAACAGAGTAGAAAAAACCTTTAGTAAAGACGGCGGAAAAGCCGTAGAAAACCTTATCGTAAAAAGTTTGGAAATATTGTCTAGCATGAAATAAATATTTTTTTATCAGAAGTATAGATAGTAAATTTGATTAATGTCTGATACTATAAGACCCGACATATCTCTTTATCAACAAACTATTTTGGTAGCAAAAGAAGTGTACGAACTTACTTGCAAACTTCCAATCCAACAGCAGTTTGTACTCACTTCTCAATTAAGAAGATCTATTATTAATGTTTGCAATAGATTATCCGCATTTACAGAAAGTAATTCAAAATTGACCCTAAAAAGAAACAGCGAATTTTTCATTAAAGTATATGCGGAAATCAAAACCCAAATGAAAATTTCTATTACATTGGGGCATTTTACTTCAGCAGATCTAATAACACTTGAAACATCTTTAGATCATATCCTTATTTTCTGCGAAAGCAATATACAAACCAGTTACCGCAATTAATCGGTAAGTTCTTCCTGATTTCAACCTAAATTGCAATATGCAATTGGATTTCTATAAATACCAGGGAACCGGAAATGATTTTATTGTACTAGACAATAGAAATAAGCAACTACAACTTTCACAAGAACAAATTGCCCAATTATGCAATAGAAGATTTGGTATTGGGGGCGATGGATTAATGCTATTGAATCAACAAGAAGGCTTTGATTTTGCTATGAAGTACTATAACTCAGATGGCGCAGAAGGGAGCATGTGTGGAAACGGAGGAAGATGCTTAACGCAATTTGCACAAGACTGTGGTATTTTACAAAGCCAATTCTCCTTTATAGCTTCAGACGGACCTCATGAAGCCATCATTGAAAAAGCAGGATGGGTCAAATTGAAAATGAAAGATGTTCAATCTGTGGAAGAACAAGGTGGAGCTTTTATTTTAAACACTGGTTCTCCTCACTATATTCAACCAGTGGGGCAGTTGACTGAATTAGATGTTTTTTCTGAAGGGCAGAAAATCAGGTACAATACACAGTTTAAAAAAGAGGGCATTAATGTTAATTTTGTTGAGCAGCAACCAACGGGTAAATTAATGGTTAGAACCTATGAAAGAGGAGTTGAAGATGAAACCTATAGCTGTGGAACTGGCGTAACGGCAGCGGCCTTAACAAGCCAACAAGCAGTTATTGGATTCAATACGGTTTCAATTATTACTAAAGGTGGAGAATTAAGCGTTGAATTTGAAAAAAAAGACAACCAACATTTTCAAAATGTGTGGCTCTGTGGTCCGGCAACATTCGTATTTAAAGGAACAATTGCATTATAAATAAACACCAAAGGCTTTAAAGGATGATTCAATATTTCAAAAATATAAACGGACAAACCATTGAAATTCCAAAGGCCGACCAAGGGGTTTGGGTAAACTTAGTTCCACCATTTAAAGAGGAAGAGTTTATAGAACTCAGTAATGAATTAGAAATTCCAATTGAGTTTTTAAGAGACTCATTAGATATAGATGAGCGTCCTCGTTATGAAATGGAGGATAATGTTAGAATTATCATTATAAAAACACCCACCGAGAATAATTCATTCAATGATTCAGATGCATTTTATATTACAATTCCAATATGTATTATTCTCACACATAATCAAATTATTACAGTAAACTCTTTTGATAATGGGGCCATCAAAAAATTCTTAAATACTTTTCAGAAAAGACATCCAGACAAAAGGAATATGATGGTATTAAAAGTGTTTGAAAAAGTAGTACAAACATTTTTAGATTACTTAAAAGAAATCAATCACAATAGAAACCAATATGAACAAAGCTTATATGACAGCAATAGTAATGTAGATTTACTCAAATTAATGCGGGTACAAAAAAGCTTGGTTTATTTTGTAACAGCACTTAGAAGCAATGAAATGCTCATGATGAAAATGGAGCGTACCAATTTTCTAGGATTAAACGAAGACGAAAGAGAATTCCTTCAAGATTTAATAGTAGATACCAGCCAGGCATTGGAAATGGCTAATATTTATACCAATATATTAAGTAGTACCATGGATGCATTTGCCAGCATCATCAGCAATAACTTAAACAATGTAATGAAGCGGCTTACATCTATTACCATAATTTTGTCACTACCAATATTAGTTACAAGTATATACGGGATGAATGTAGACCTACCTTACCAGCATTCCAATCATGCATTTTATATTCCCGTTATAATTTCTCTTTTCATATCAATTGTTATTGGCGTGTATTTTTACAAGAAAAAATGGTTTTAAATGCCCTTATTTAATGTTAGAGTGTACGGTTTATTAATTGATCAATACCAACGTTTATTGGTAACCGATGAATTCATTAGAGGAAGCTATATCACTAAATTACCTGGTGGTGGATTAGAGTTTGGAGAAGGTACCAGAGAATGTTTACAAAGAGAATTTATTGAAGAAACAGGAATTGAAGTAAAAGTAGGAGCCCATTTCTATACTACAGATTTTTTTCAGATTTCTGCATTCAACCATAAAGATCAAATCATCTCTATTTATTATTTGGTTCATGCTTCAGATACAACCAAAATAAAAACATCGGATATAGCATTTAATTTTACCAAAGAACAAGTAGCTGATCCTAATAGTGAGTCTGAAGTATTTAGGTGGATACCTTTAAACGAATTAACACCTGACTCCGTAACCTTGCCAATTGATAAAGTAGTAATTCAACTACTAAAAGAAAATTCCTAATCCAGGTTTATTAGATAGCATTACTTTCCCTTGTTCATAATCTACCCCTTTTGCATTTGCTTCTGCAAGCAACAATGGGCCATCCATATCAACATAATCTAGTTGGGGTAAGAAATGACCAATTGCGGCAGACCCAATTACCGACTCATTCATACTTCCCATCATTACTTTTAGCCCAAACGATCTTGCTTCAAGAATCATTCTTCTAGCAGGAGTAATACCACTACACTTAGTTAATTTGATATTGATACCATGAAAATGACCTACACATTTTGCTACATCTTGCTCGGTTACACATGACTCATCTGCTATCAAGGGTAAAGTAGATTGATTAAATAATATTTTCATCCCCTCCCAATTGTCTTTAGCCAATGGCTGCTCTATAAACTCAACCCCGAGTTGGGCTAACTCGGGAATCAATTTTAAAGCCTGTTCTGTTGTCCAACCTGCATTGGCATCAACCCTAAAAAGCGCATCAGTATGCTTACGTAGGGTTTGAATTATACCTATATCGTCTGGCGTTCCCAGTTTTATTTTATAAATGGGCCAGGGCTTCGCCTTCATTTTTTGAACCATTTTTTCAATAGAATCAATTCCAATTGTGTAATCACATTTTGGTAATTCCTCTTTCCATTCTGTATTCCATAATTGATATAAGGGTTTCGCTTTCATTTGGCCAAAAAGATCCCACCCTGCCATATCGAGTGCAGAAACCAAAAAAGGATTTTGAGGAAACAAGTGATGCAAATAGTGCCAATATCTTTCGGGATCGGTTAAAGCAAACTTTTCTACCAACTTTTGCTTTTTTGTTAAATCGGCTACCATTTGATCTACTGTAATATTGTAATACGCAATTGCAGGGGCTTCGCCATAGCCAATAAACGGCCCAACAGACAAAGCTACCAACAATGCTGTCTGATGTGTTTTTGTTCTCCCATTAGAGATGGTAAATGCATCTACAAAAGGAAAATTGGTTTGAGTAAATTGAAGTATCACTGTTTTATTTATCTCCCTGATTTTTTAATAAAAGCCAATAACTCATCATTAAAATCATTAGATGACAATAACGATTCTATAGTTGTATGCATACGATAACACCAATAATGGTTAGGATTTGCAGGAACATTTATTTGCTCTTCTAAAGGATCTTCTCTTCTGATTTTTTCACTCATTCCCATTAAGTCTTGTATTTGAAAAACACTCCACATTGCTGGTGAATAAAGGTGTTGCAATACGATTGCCTTATTAATCCATGCTTCGCAATAATAAGGGGCATCACCCCACTGCCCTAATTCGTGATTATAGAAATGTTGAATCTTATTTTTATCTTCTTCCCACCACCCTCTTATGGTACTCATATCGTGGGTAGAAGGAGTTACAACACTCAAGTAAGGAGCATCATTAGGATGAAAAAATGCTGTATCCGGATTCTTTGGCATTCGCTGAATTTCTAAACTCAATAATCCCATCTGCTGCATTACTTCTGGCACACAACCTGGAACCATTCCTAAGTCTTCGCCACAAACCAACATATTGGTCACCCTCTTTAAAGCAGGCAACTTATTATAGGCTTCTTTTTTCCAGAAATCGTCTTGCTGCTTAAAGAAATAATTCAAATATAAGCTACGCAACTGTTGCTGAGTACTGTAATCCAAATTTTTAAATGTTGAAGTATTCTCTATACCATACCTAAAATGAAAATATTCCCCAGTGCCATCTGCATCAAACAGAATAATATTACTGATTAAACTAAATAGACCCTTTTTAATTTTTTCGTGGTAAATATCTTGATCTAGCGTAGCAAAATGTTGTTCTACTTGTCTTTGTGTTTCAAATCCATTTTTCAAAGCATATGTTCCATCTTTATGATTAATCAAGAACATGCTTTTAACCAATTCATTATCATATCCAAACACTTCCCATAAAACAGCATCTGTTATATAAGGTTTTGTGTAACGATTATAATTGAACCAGATACCTTGTTGAGCAAAAGTTGAAAGTGCTATGGGAATAGCAGGAACAAAATGCCCCATAATTCCTTCTACAGCGTTCAGAGGAATACTCCAAATTCTAAAAAATCCAAGGATATGGTCTATTCTAAAAGCGTCAAAATAATGACTCATTTGCTCAAAACGTTGCTTCCACCAAGCAAACCCATCTTCTTGCATCCGTTGCCAGTTATAAGTGGGGAAGCCCCAATTTTGACCAGTGACTGCAAAGTCATCAGGTGGCGCACCTGCTTGAAAATCCATATGAAACAAATCTGGATGCTGCCAGGTATCTGCGCCGTATCTAAATACCCCAATCGCAATATCACCCTTTATAATTACTCCCTTTCCGTGGGCATAAGCAGTTGCTTCCTTTAATTGAAGATGCAAGTGATACTGCAAAAAATAATAAAATGCAATATCCTGGTAAGCAGCAGATTGATGGTTGGTCAATTCAGCAATATCTTTCTCGTTATAATTTTTGTATGCAGGCCATTTCCCAAAATCAACCGTACCATACTCATCTCTCAAATAACAAAATGCAGCATAGGAAACCAACCAATATTTATTCTGCTCAAAGAATGAAACAAAGGATTTATCTTCAAGTAACTCCTTCCCTACTGATTGAAAAACTTTTTTTGCAAAACTCAATTTCAAATTAATCACTGTTCCATAATCCACATTAGCCAATGCATTTAATTGCAATCGATCTTTTTCTAATTGCTGCAACTGTTTTGCGTGCGCCTTGCCAGCAATTTTAGCCAAATTAAGATATAAAGGGTGCAAGGCAAATGCAGAAATAGCTGCGTAAGGATAAGAGTCTTTATTGGTATTCGTTGCAGTAGTATCATTTACTGGCAAAAGTTGAATCATTTTTAATCCTACCATTGATGCCCAATCTGCCATTTTAATCAAATCAGTGAATTCACCCACACCAAAACTAGATTGGCTCCGCAAACTAAATACCGGTATGGCAACTCCGGCCCCTTTCCATGTTTGATTGGGTAAATAGGTGAACCCATCATTTACAATGGTAATTTGGTTTTTAATAATTTGATGATGCAATACTCTATTATCGCCAGACTCAAATTGAACCAATTTCTTTAGTTCCAAATCATACACTCCATATTTATATGCAATAGGGAATTGGTCTTTACTTAGGTTCAAGCTAATTTCAAAAAAAGGATCTTCCGCTTTTTTCTGCATTAGTACCAAATTTTCTTCAGACCAATTATTTGCCTTACTAAATGAACCCGAAATACAAATAATTTGGTTTTTGGAAAGCAATGGACTTTTAACTCGAAATAAATGTGTGGCTGATTTTTCTGCCTTTATTTTACTTTCAGTGTGAGCATCCTTTAATAATACTTTTTGAAAAGCTTCTGTGTAAAAAGCATTTTCATAATAGCCTGCATGATTCCAGGTATCTATAATTTGAATTTGATTTGCTTTATACGATTGAATATTGATTGCTCTGTCCGAACCCCAATCTACGATGGTTGAACCGTCTGGATTCATCAAAACATAATTGTACTGAACGGGTTCATTTGTTGAATCATCTACCCAATCAATATTTACAGTCCATGCCTGTTCATTTAAATATTGCATGGGTACTGCATTTGCTATATCGCCGTTACCCAATAAAACATGGTTCCCAATTAAAAAAAGATTCTGACCAAACGCTGTATGATAACGTAATTGAAAATGCAGTTTAATAGGAGTAGTTTTTGTTGCCGACTTTTCTATTTTTTGCTTTACGGCAGTTTTTTTGACTGCCGTTTTCTTAACAGTAGTTTTTTCTACTGAAGCTTTTTTCACTACTGTTTTTTTTACAGCAGTTTTTTGATCAGCAACAATAGCTTTCCCTTTTTTTTCTACAACAGGAAGTTCCTCCTTTGCAGCAATCGTTTTTTTTGAAGTAGCCAATGGAAAAAATTTATTGACGCTAAAATAGTAAACAATGTGTAACTATGACACTTTAATTACCTGAAAGTATCATATCGGCTGCTTTTTCAGCTATCATTATGGTAGCTGCATTGGTATTACCTGAAACAATGGTAGGCATTACGGATGCGTCTATCACTCTTAATCCTTTTACTTTTTTAACTTTTAATGTATGATCAACAACCGCTAAAGGGTCAATTCCCATTTTGCAGGTTCCAACAGGATGATACAAAGTTTCTAATGTTTTTTGAATATGGTCCAAAATAACATCATCAGAAGCGTCTTCTGCTGGAAATGAACTTGTTCCATTAGCATAAGCTGCCAATGCTGGCGCATTCAAAATACCAATAGACTTTCTAATGGCTTTTAATAATAGCAATTGATCATTTTCAGCACTAAGTGCTTGATGATTAATAATAACACTATCGGAAGGATTTGCCGATTTTAACCCTATTGTACCCCTACTTTCAGGGTGCAACAAAATTGACATGATTGAAATTCTATCGGTAGTAGGGAAAGTTTTCAAATTATAAATATCAGTTGAATAATCTTGGGCTATGCCAATGGGAGCAAAATGAAATTGTATATCGGGCCTAGATTGATTCGATTGCATTTGAATAAAAGCATTGGCTTCTAAAGGGCTATTACCTAATGGTCCTTTCTTAAACAATATATGTTGTAAAATAGCTTTAGTCTTGTTCCAAGGTTTCAGCAAGGAATTGGCTGAAGGAGTATTCGTTTCAATTGTTACACCACTCCAAAAATGATCTTGCAAATTTTTTCCAACACCAGACAATGCAACCAAAACATCAATTCCAACTCTTTTCAGTTCAGTTGAGTCGCCAATTCCTGAAAGCATCAATAGCTGGGGCGATTGAATGGCACCCGCCGACAATAAGACTTCTTTATTACAATTTATTCTTTCAGATTGAGTATAAGCTGATGACACTTCAACCCCTACTGCCCTTCCATTTTCAATGATTACGCGCTTTACCCTTGTATTGGTTTTCACAACCAAATTTTTTCTTTTCATAGCGGGCTTCAAAAATGCATCTGCTGCACTAAAGCGCTTGTTGTTTTTAATATTAAACTGCAAAAAATGGGCACCCTCTTGAACAGCTCCGTTATAATCTTCATTTTTAGTTATCCCAATTTGTTCACAGGCATCCACAAAGGCTTCTGCAAACACACTGGGTTGTTTAGCATAACTAATATGCATAGGACCATCCTGGCCATGAAAAGCAGACTCAATATTTTCATTAAATTCTGATTTAATAAAATACGGTAATACTTTTTCATACGACCAACCAGGATTTCCCAATTCTGCCCACTCATCAAAGTCTGCCTTATTTCCTCTAACATAAGCCATGGCATTGGTAGAACTACTTCCCCCAAGGGTTTTTCCTCTTGGAATATATAATTTTCGATTATTCAATGAAGGCTGAGGGGTACCCCAAAATTGCCAATCTACTTCAGAACGATGAAGTTCACCGTAAGCGCCCGGAATATGTATTTCTGTTTTTTTATCTGGACCACCTGCTTCTATTAACAATACTTTGTTTTCTGGATTTTCTGATAATCGATATGCCAACACAGAACCTGCTGAACCTGCCCCAATTATGATAAAGTCGTACGTCATATCTTAAATATACTTAAAGTACACTTATATTTGTAAACTAACAATTGTTCGTATATGAATTTGACTGAAAACCGCAATGAAGATTGGATGAAATTAATGCTGAGCGAAATGAAACAGCGCATGGAAAAAATTGCACTTGGAGGTGGCAAAAAGGCAATTGAGAAGCAAAAAGAAAGAAATAAATTAACGGCTAGAGAACGTATTGCCTATTTATGTGACAATTCTCAACCATTTACAGAAATTGGCGGTTTTGCTGGATTTGGAATGTATGAAGCCGAAGGCGGTTGCCCGGCAGGTGGAACAGTAGCTGGCATTGGTTATATTAGTGGTAGACAATGTGTAATTGTAGCGAATGACCAAACTGTAAAAGCAGGTGCTTGGTTTCCTATCACTGGCAAGAAAAATTTACGAATGCAAGAGATTGCAATGGAAAACAGGCTGCCCATTATTTATTTAGTAGACAGTGCGGGTGTTTTTCTTCCTATGCAAGACGAAATTTTTCCAGACAAAGAACATTTTGGAAGGGTGTTTAGAAACAATGCAAGAATGAGTGCTATGGGCATCACACAAATTGCAGCAGTAATGGGCGCTTGTGTTGCAGGAGGCGCTTATTTACCCATTATGAGTGATGAAACTTTGATGGTAGAAGGCAATGGCAGTATTTTCTTAGCAGGATCGTACTTGGTTAAAGCCGCAATAGGCGAAGATATTGACAATGAAACTTTAGGTGGGGCAATTACGCATACTGAAATTAGTGGTATAGCAGATTATAAATTTAAAACAGAACAAGATTGTTTAGACCATATCAAAAAAATCATCAGCAAAATTGGGGCTCCAGAAAAAGCAGGGTTTGATCGAATTAAGCCCGTTGCGCCAGTTAAAAATCCATCTGAAATTTACAACATCATACCTGAGGGAAATTTGAAGCCCTATGATATGTTAGAAATAATTGAACGAATGGTAGACAACAGTGAATTCAATCAATTTAAACAAGATTATGGTAAAACCATTTTATGTGGATATGCACGAATTGAAGGATGGGCAGTTGGGATTGTAGCCAATCAAAGATTGGTATGCAAGAGCAAAAAAGGTGAAATGCAAATTGGCGGCGTAATTTATAACGACAGTGCAGACAAAGCCGCTCGATTTATCATGAACTGTAATCAAAAAAAGATTCCGCTCGTTTTTTTACAAGACGTTACAGGATTCATGGTTGGCAGTAGAAGCGAACATAGCGGAATTATAAAAGATGGAGCAAAATTGGTAAATGCAGTAGCCAATTCCATTGTTCCAAAAATAACCATTATAATAGGGAATAGCTATGGTGCAGGCAATTATGCCATGTGTGGCAAAGCATATGATCCAAGATTTATCTATGCTTGGCCTTCTGCAAAAATTGCAGTAATGGGTGGAGATCAAGCAGCTAAAACACTTGCCCAAATTCAAGTTGCAACCATGAAATCAAAAGGACGTGAAGTAACCCCTGAAGAAGAAAAACACTTGCTTGATACCATTAAAGACAGATACTATCAACAAACCACTCCGTATTATGCTGCTGCTAGATTATGGGTGGATGAAATTATTGATCCAATAAACACAAGACAATTAATTGCTGAAAGTATAGCTGCAGCAAACCACAATCCGCATTTAGAAAAATTCAATACTGGGGTGTTTCAGGTATAATGCACAAAATGTATTTATTTCGTGTCATGTCTCATCATTTAATGATTTATACAGACGGTGCCGCTAGAGGTAACCCAGGACCAGGAGGATATGGCATCGTATTAATATGGGGGCAAAAAAGAAAAGAAATTGCTGCTGGATATAGATTAACAACCAATAATAGAATGGAATTAATGGCAGTTATTGTTGCTTTGCAATCTTTAACCAAAACCGCTATCCCTGTTACCATTTATACAGATAGTAAATACATTGTAGACAGCGTGCAAAAAGGATGGCTACAGAACTGGGTAAAAACCGACTTTAAAGGCGGCAAAAAAAACAAAGACCTTTGGATACAATACAATGAATTAGCCAAGCAATACCAGGTACGATTTGTTTGGGTAAAAGGGCACGCTGATAACGCAATGAATAATAGATGCGATGAGTTAGCTACTCAAGCAGCAGACGGAAAGCACTTGTTGATAGACGAAGTATACGAAGCAGAAAATGCTTAAGCTAAATTCAATTTAGATGCATTGCGCTTGATCAAATACCATGCTCCAAAAAGCACCATGCTAAAAAAGATGGTAGAATAAATACTGTTAGGGTAAAAAGGCAATCCATCAGCATAAGTCATCATTAAACCTTCCATGGTTTTGGGTCTATGCCATCCACCACCACCTAACCAAACTAGTCCGTTTGATAGGATAAAGTAAATAGTAGGAGCTGCAACGGATGCACCCGCAATAGAAGCCATTTTATCTTGTTTTACTAAGAAACCAATACTGGTTAAACCAATAATCAACAAATAGTTTTTCCATTGACCACCATAAAATCCGGAGATTTCAGTTAGGCCATTCATGTATAGTATTTGGTATAAGCCATCTGAAATAAACATAGAAAGCAATGGCAGTAAAAATGCTAACTTTTTATTTTTAACAAATAGCGCGCCAGCAAAGAGTGCAATAGCCATTTGAGGAGCAAAGCCCATAGGGCGATTTGGAAACACTCGGTAAATTGCAGACGCAAGAACCATTAATACTAAAGAAAATATAAATTGTTTGTTCAGTTTCATTTCAGTCTATTTCGGAAACAAAAATAAGCCTATTCATGAAAGAAAGGCTTTCATTTTTACCCATTATGTGAATAATCATCAAATTGATGGAACAAAAGCCTTAAAAATAGTACAGTTTCCTGTTGCAGTTAAGAAATATTGGGTCTCAGCTAGAATTGCAGCAGCTTCCCCTTTTTTAAGAACCATATTTTGGTTTATTATCACAGATCCTTCTGTAACAATAAGAATTTCCAAAGAAAAACTTGTTGCTTGATAGTCTTTTCCTGCGCTCATTTCAATTTTACTTAAACCAAAATCAGGAACAGGACATGGATAGACCAGTTCTCCCCCAGCCCCCGGATTGCCCTTCATAATATCAGGAACAACCGACTCAAACAAAGTATGTTTCATCAATTCTGGAACGTCCACATGTTTGGGCGTTAACCCCCCTCTAAGTACATTGTCACTATTGGCCATCAATTCTATATTCTGGCCCTCTAAATAAGCATGTGGAACTCCTGCTTTTTGAAAAACAGCATCGCCTTTATTCACTTTTACAATATTGAAAAAATAAATAGAAAAAATGCCTCGGTCTATATTTTCAGTTAAACCATTTTCCTCATATAATTTGGCTGCCCACCATCCGGGATCGGTTTTATTGATGCTGCCTTCTTTTTTTAGTCTAATGGCCCTTTTTACTAGCGGCTCAAGCATACTATTTACATCTTCCTGCGCCATTTCCATTACAAACTGATATAATGCTTTAATTCCTTCTTGTTTAAATAAGGGCAATAATATTTTTAATTCAGGCGTGTTTAACAACACGTCCTCTAAAGCTGATTCGCTTTTAAAACCATGCAATAACCAGAACTCACTTAATGCTACCATCACTTCTGGTTTATGGTTTTGATCCTTATAATTTCTATGAGGCGCGTTTAAGGGAATACCAGCTTTATTTTCTTCGGCAAATCCCAATTCAGCAGATTCTTTTGTAGGATGCACCTGAATAGATAACATATCCTTTACATCTAGCACTTTAAACAAATAGGGCAATTCACCAAACCGACTCATTACTGAGTTTGAAATGGTATTTGTTGGGTCTTCAGTAATAAGCTGGTTCAATTTGACCCAATCATTCCCCACTAAAATCATAGACGGGGCAGAAGGATGCGCTCCCATCCAATATTCTGCTGAAGGTTTTTCTAAGACCTCCTTATTATTCAATAATTGGGGAATAAATGAATGACCACCCCAAGCATAATGTTGGATGACTCCTTTTAACTTGTAAATCCGTTCGTTCAGCTGCATATTCAGGTATTTATTCTTGCTATTAACGAGAATTTGACCATTATCTTGTTTAAAATGAAAAAGAATCATCTTGAAACCGGTGCTGTTGGAGAAGAACTAGCAGTTGCTTACTTACTAGAAAGAGACTATTTGATTCTTGAAAGAAATTGGCGATGCAAACATTTGGAAATTGATATTATTGCCGCCCATGAAAATTTACTCGTATTTATAGAGGTAAAAACCAGAAACTCATTGGTTTTTGGATTTCCTGAAGAAAGTATTAGCAAAATAAAAATGAAAAGACTTAAACTAGCTGCAGCGCTTTATCACTATCATCATCCTAGATTCAAAAGAATTCAATTTAATGTTATATCCATTTTACTGCAAGAGCAAAAAAACGCTGCGATAGAAATGTTTGAAGACGTTTATTTTTAAAGACAAAATGCCATTATTTTAGGATAGGCATAAAACTTGTACGAGATTTAATTGTAATTCTACTCTATGAAGAAGTTTCAAGCAATTATTCACTTTAAAATGGATGACCAGTTTATGACTCTGGTTCCAGCGCATAGAACATATATTAATTTCTTAATGAATAAAGGTATCATTGACAGCTATGCGGTTAGTATGGAATCACAAACTTGTTGGATTACCATGAATACAGAAACGAAAGAAGCTGCAGACCAATATTTGGTCAAAACACCATTGTATAAATTCTGGACATATACCATTGAAGAGTTGTTTGTATATGATAGCCAACATTATAGATTACCTGCATTACAACTCAATTAATTTTGAATAACAAATTTTGTCTACTAATTTTATAGACTTTTATGCGTCAAGCAATTATTTTCTCTTTTTTACTCCTTTTTAGCCTATCAATAAATGCACAAAATCCGTTTAACCCATTGGGTGAATGGAGAGGAAGTTTTCCACTCTACAATGGAGAAGAAATCCCTTTTAATTTTTCTGTTAGAACCGATAGTGCAGGAAAATATGTTGTCTATTTTATCAACGGCCCAGAAGAATATTTTGGCGGCCAATTAATACAAGTAAAAGATAGCTTACAAATATGGATCAATCAGTTTGATAGGCTTATAACCATTGGGATAAAAAATAATAAAATATTAAAAGGTATCTGGCGTAGACAAACAAATGGAGAAGATGCTTATCCTATTTTGGTTGAGCAAAACAATACTCAACGCTTTATATGGGAAAAGCAAACGGTACCACAAAATATATCAGGAAAATACGATGTCGTTTTTACTAATGATTCAGGTAAACAGATTAAAGCAATTGGACTTTTAAATCAAGAGGGAAACAAAGGTGGCGTAACATTTTTAAGACCAAGTGGAGACTCGAGGTATTCATTTGGTTCTATACAAGGAAGTGAATTTAAATTTTCTTTATTTATTGGCTATTCGCCTTTGCTCTTTTCTGGAAGTATTGAAGTGGACGGTTCATTAAAAGGGGTTCAACAGGGATTAAAATCAGTTCAGTTAATCAGGGCATATAAAAATGAGGCAGCAGCATTACCTGATCCATCCACATTAACCCAACTAAAAAATAATCAACAACCCTTCTATTTTAGTTTGCCTAATATAGCGGGTAAAAGAATCAGTTTGGAAGATTCGGCTTATTTTAACAAGCCTGTGATTTTAACCATCGGTGGCACATGGTGCCCTAATTGTGCTGATGAAGCTAAATTTTTATCACCTTGGTACAAAGCCAATAAAGCAAAAGGTATTGAAGTAATCACTGCACAATTTGAAGTGAAAGATGAATTGGGATATGCCCAAAAAACAATGGCTCGATTCAAAGAAAAATTTGGCATTGAATATCAACAGGTTTTTGGAGGATTGTCTAATGGAGAATCGGTTTTAAAAACATTCCCGTTATTAAAAAATTTTACTGGCTTCCCTACCACCATTTTTATTCGTTCAAACAGAACAATTCAAAATATTCACGCAGGATTTGCTGGCCCTGCAACTGGCCAGTATTATCAAGCGTTTATAGACAGCTTTAATAAACATGCTAACCAGTTATTAATTAAAGACCATGCTGAACAAATTGATGATTGGAAAAGAGCTCGAATACGCGCCCTAAAAGCAGAAGACGGGTGGCTTAACTTAGAGGGATTACTTTGGTTAAATGAAGGTGTAAATAAATTTGGATCTGGAGCTAACAACAGTTTAGTATTTCCTTCTGGAACAATTGTTTTAAATGGAGGAGAAATAATTAGAAAAGGAGACAGTGTTTGGTTAAAACCTGCTAACGGAATTAGTTTTGAAGTGAATGGGAAAAATACGAAAAACAAAACCTTGTTATTTAGTGAATCAAATACTTCTACTGTAGTAAATCATCGAAACTTGCGCTTCTCTATAATTAAACGTGGTGAAAAAATTGGGGTAAGATTAAGAAACCTTCAATCTCTCCAAATTAAGAATTTTGCAGGTATTGATTATTTTGAAACTGATAGTAGCTGGAGATTTAAAGCCAATTTAATTAAGCCCGCTTTTAAACAGAACATCATTATTAAAAATGCTTTAGGACAAGAAAATCCTACTGAGTTAGTAGGTAAAATAAGGTTTGAATACAAAGGACAGTTCTATACATTAGACGCTATTTCAGAAGGAGATTATTTATTAATAGTCATGGGAGACGCCACATCGGGACAATCCACATATGCTGCTGGAAGGTTTTTGTATATTCTAAAATCTGAAGCGGAATCGCCCAATTTTATGATCGATTTTAATAAAGCGTATAACCCACCTTGCGTATTTACCCCTTTTGCAACCTGTCCTATTCCCCCACCACAAAATATATTGCCTTTTGCAGTAACTGCAGGAGAAAAAATGTACAGCAATCACTAATTTTAATACATGACAGAACCCTTTTACAGCTGGGACAATGATGTATTGCATTTAAATGTATTAGTCAGTGCTGGCGCTAGAACCAACTTATGGGGTAAAGTAAAAGGCAATCAAATAAAGATTAGCATTATGACTGCTCCTGAAAAGGGAAAAGCAACTGCATTTTTAATTGATTTTCTGGCTAAGAGTTTTAAGGTTCCCAAAAAATCAGTTGAATTAGTAACAGGCGAATTCATTCCGCATAAACAATTTCGTATTCATCAACCCAAGCAACTTCCTACAATCATTCAACCTAACCATTCTTAAAATGAAAAAAATATTATTCCTGACTGGTATTTTTTTAGTCACCAGAACATTCGCACAAACACCAGAAGAAAAATTGGCAGCAGCAGGTATTACACTACCCAATTTATCGGCTCCAGTAGCCAACTATGTAAATGCTGTTAGAACGGGTAATTTATTATTCCTTTCTGGCAAAGGGCCATCCGATCAAACAGGAAAATACATGATAGGTAAATTAGGAAGTAACTTAACAATTGAAGAAGGTTATGCTGCAGCAAGGTTAACTGCCATCAACCAATTAGCCGTATTGAAAAAAGAATTAGGTGATCTTTCTAAAATAAAAAGAATTGTAAAAGTATTGGGGTTGGTTAACAGCAGTTCAGATTTTTATGACCAGCCCAAAGTAATGAATGGGTTTTCCGACTTAATGGTACTTGCTTTAGGAGAAAAAGGAAAGCATGCTCGCTCTGCAATTGGAACCAACACACTTCCCTTTAATATGGCTGTAGAAGTTGAGCTAATAGTTGAAATAGAAAACTAAAGGGTTTTCATATCAATTACAAAGCGATACTTCACATCCGATTTTATTACTCTTTCATAAGCTGTGTTAATATCTTTAACGCCAATTAATTCAATATCTGAATAGATATTGTGTTCTGCACAATAGTTGAGCATTTCTTGTGTTTCTGCTATACCGCCAATCATTGAACCAATAATGCTTCTTCTTTTTGAAATTAATTTAGCAGCATTGTAAGCGCTGTCTTCGGGGGGTATCCCTACTATAATCATTTTACCTTCTAAGGTCAATAGATCAAGAAATTTGTTCATATCGTGAACAGCAGCAACCGTGTTCAGTATAAAATCAAACTTCCCTTTTAGCGCTTTCATTTGTGCAGGATCTGTTGATAAAGCAAAATGATGAGCCCCTAATTTTTTGGCATCTGCTTCTTTAGATGGAGAAGTACTCAACATAGTTACTTCAGCACCAAATGATGCAGCAAATTTTACCGCCATATGTCCTAAGCCCCCTAGGCCTAATACAGCTACTTTATGTCCCTTTCCTACTCCAGCAAATTTGAGCGGAGAATACGTGGTGATTCCGGCACAAAGTAAAGGAGCAACACCAGCTAAATTTTCTTTTTGAGGAATATGCAAAGTATATTTTTCATCTATTACATAACAATTGGAATACCCCCCATAAGTAGGCGTTTTCTTATCGCGATAATAACCATTATAAGTAGGAACCATCCCCTCTTCACAATATTGCTCTAACCCCTTTTTGCATGGGGCACAAGATCTGCATGAATCAACAAAAACACCTACACCTGCAATATCACCTATTTTAAAACGAGTTACTTGATCCCCCACTTTAACTACTTTGCCAACAATTTCATGTCCGGGAACCACAGGATAAATAGCAGGACCCCATTCACCTCTGGCAGTATGAATATCCGAATGACATATTCCACAGTAATGAATATCAATTAAAATATCTGTGGGCCCAACTTCATTTCTTTCAAATGACAGTGGAGCAATTTCGCTTTCCTTACTCGTAGCACCATATCCTTTAGCTTGTATCATAGTATTATGTTTTTGCTAAGATACAAAGTTTAATTTCGGCAGCTATGCTTGTTTATGAATAATATCTTTAATAATAAGGATATGATGAGCAGTATGTATTGAAAGCATTTTGATAGCTGCCTTTTTATTTAACTTCCCAAAAAAAGGATGCGTAAAAAACTGATTAGGTGTTAAATTTTCTAATAGAGATAATTTAGGCATAATTGCTTCAAAAGCATTGACTGTATTAGCTTCATTAAATATTTCAGTTGGCCTTACTTGCTTAGGTGCTTTAGCAACACCTCTTGGGAATCTATTGAAACTAAATGCTAAGAAGCGTTTCAAATTAAATTGATATTGATAATTATCCGGATCCGATGTTTCCATGGCAGCAATAATTTGTGATATCACCAACAACGAATGATCAATATGCCAACCAACATTTGAAGAAGATACTTTCTCATTGAAAATTGTAGCACTTGGCAAATAAGTTTTCAACTCATTTACATATTGAACTAATTTTTTCATAGCCATTTGGTTTTGGTGCAAAAGAAATTTAATTTTTACTGACCTTTTCTGCGAATGGCAAATATTCTGCTAATGCAGCAGAACCATACCATTTATACAATTCAGCAGCAAGCAATCCAGAATGAATTGCGGGGTCTGTTTGCAGTAATTTTTCTGCCGCTTCAATATTGGTTAAATTCAATATAAATATCCCTCTATATGTTTTATCATTCTTACCAAGCGGGCCTGCTACCACCAATTGATTTGCTTTTACCATCACTCCCATATTTTGCATATGCCCTGCAAAACAACTATCAATAAAAAGTTTATTGGTTGTAGTATTAGGCCCGGTTTTTAATAAAACTAGTATATACCCCTTCATACCCATATTATCTGCACCTAATTTTTTAGCTAGTACAGAATCATACATTTTGTTTTGGGCATTTGCCTTACAAGCAAATAAAAGGAGGGTTAAAAAGATGAAAGGTTTCATTGGTATAATTTTAAATCACGGGCCTTCTTTTCAAAAATGAATTTATTTGAGATATACAATTTATAAAAATCCATGAATGAGGGATCTCTCCCAACGGGAATAAAATGATCTTGAGAAGGAGCAAACCGATAAGCTCCATTTCCATTAACCAATCCCCCATCCCTCCATAAATGCACATAGGAGATTTGATGATTCCCAATTCCCTTCATTAACTTCTTAGTAAACCATTCTGCATAGGGTATATTCATGAAACCTGTTTCAGCTAATGCTGGAAGCTTTTTATGCTTTGTAGCTACTTTGGTTAAAATACTCAAACGCTTGTCTAAAGTATTTTCAAAATCATTGTTATTAGACGGATCCCCATATTGATAAAAATCAAAACTCATTATATCTACATATTCATCACCAGGATAATATTGCATATATCCTGCTTCACTATCAAATTTTTCAGGATTATATGCATATAATAAATGATGAACTTGTTTAGTATTGGTTAAATAATCGAATGTAAACCTCCAAAGTGCCTTATATTCCTCAGGAGTACAAACATTTTGACACCACCAAAACCAGTTTCCTGTAAACTCATGAAATGGCCTGAAAATAACAGGTATATATTCTCCTTTTGCATTTTTTAATTCAAGCATAAAAGCAGCCACTTTATCTAACCAAGATTTATATAATGCATGCTTCTCTCCACCTGGAATAATTGCACCAACTGCACTACCCCCAATATCCCAAGCATTCTTTCCAGTAACTGGATTATTGGCATGCCAACTAATGGTTATTACTCCTCCCTTTTCATATCCATCTTTAATAAAATTGATCATTTTATTAAAAGGTACACTGTCTAAATTATACTCAGCATCCAACTCTAAGTCGCCCAATTCCCAACCATACATTGCAGGATATTCCCCTACAGCATCTTGAACAACACTTTTGCCTGGGATATACTCCCAACCCAACCCATACGCTAAATCGTCTTGGTGCCCGAATAATATTCCTTCCGGTAATGCCTTAAATAAATTATTGAACAACTTTACAGTAGTTGTACTAGCTTTTTTATTGGCCGTTTGGTATGCTTGACCCATCATTGGAATTAACTGAAGAAAAAATATAACTGAAAGCAACAATCGTCTCATCTTAACCTTTTGAATTACTTACAATTTACCCATTAAATGGTTACAGTTCATTAAGGAAACGATAGTTTGTATTGAAGTCTCCATTTAAATTGAAAACTTATTTTAGGTAGAGATTCAGGGAAAATATAAAAGGCCTCGAAATTTCGAGGCCTTTGTGGGAGCACACGGGTTCGAACCGCGGACCCTCTGCTTGTAAGGCAGATGCTCTAAACCAACTGAGCTATGCTCCCTTATTGTTTGGGAGTGCAAAAATAGGGTCTCGAATTAAACCACCCAAAAAAATTATGTTTTTTTGCCAATAAAATTTCATTTTTTTTGAAATAAGCGCCTATTCCATAATTTTACACCATGTCTTATTTCTATTTTTCGAATAATCCACAAACTTGGGAAGCCACTGATTCAGCAACCGATACTGCAATTGCTGACACCTATAGTTTGGTTGTATGGAACGACGAAGTCAATACCTTTGAATGGGTTATTGAAACTTTAATGGAAGTTTGTGGACATAGTTTAGAACAAGCAGAACAATGTGCTTTATTTGTTCACCACAAGGGCAAATATGCTGTTAAAAAAGGAGACTATGATACATTGAAACCTATGTGCAACAGCATCACAGACAGAGGCATAGGAGCCACTGTTGAACAAAACAATTAATGCATATACTTTCCTCTAAAATTTGGTTCCCTCCTATTGAAGAAGCATTAGAAGATGGATTATTGGCAATTGGTGGCGATTTATCTACTGAAAGGCTAATACTAGCCTATCAAAAAGGCATTTTTCCTTGGTTTGATGGGGAAACGCCGCTATGGTGGAGTCCAGATCCACGCTTTGTTCTTTTTCCAGAACAATTAGTGATCAGCAAAAGCATGCATCAAATAATCAAAAAAAACTTATTTGAATACAAGACTAATACTTCATTTTCTGAAGTGATTAAACAGTGTAAGCATCAACCTCGCATTGGGCAAGACGGAACTTGGATAACTGAAGCGGTTGAATTTGCATATAACGAATTACACCAAAAAGGAATTGCCCTCTCGGCAGAAGCATGGCATAATAATGAATTGGTGGGTGGCTTGTATGGAATTAAAATGGGAAGATTATTTTTTGGGGAAAGTATGTTTAGCAAGGTTTCTAATGCAAGCAAGTTTGCATTTATTAAGTTAGTGAATCAATTAAAGCTGGAGGGAATTGTATTAATTGACTGTCAGGTTTATACCCCACATTTAGAAAGTCTAGGTGCAATTATGATTTCGAGAACTGATTTTAAAAAATATTTAGAAGAATACGGTTAACTAGGATACCCATACATTCTGGCAACATCTTTTACAATTTTTTCTATGTCGGCATCTTTACTGGATGGATCGTAAGCCTGTTTTAAATTACCACCAAAAAGCACTGCAACTGTTTGCCAAAAAGCAGCAGTCATAAATCCCTTGTATTCATGTATTATTTCATAGCAATTATTACCTGTTTCTCTGTTAATCAACTTCATCAAAACCCTTCCCTGGTATACAGACAACCGAGTTAATTGATCGGTAAACTGTTTTTTCATTTCTTTTTCTCTAGATCGGATAATTTGTCTACGAAGTTGTTTATCCTTCACATTCACCAACTGAATATTTATATCATTAATAATTCTAGATGCTGCTTTGGCATAAGGATACGTTACATATACCGCATTTCTTAAACGAGTCCAATCTGCCCAATAATTTTTTTGAGCGGCAGTAAGCTTTGTATTAACTAATACACTAGGGAGCCAAGATTCACCAATTGTATCACCGTTGGGTGTTATATAAGCATACACTTTTACCGTATCGAATAGCCCTTTTTCTTGACCATATAATTGGCTAAAGCTTAAACCAAGAAAAGTTAAAATAATAATATAGGTGCGTTGGAGCTTCAATGTTATTCAATTTAGTCAATTTAGACTAATATTAATACCATGACACTAAAAAAGTAACCTACGCTGCCAAAGCTATAAAACAGATTTTTGAATTTGTTTAACACGTTGAATAATCGACATGACAAATCCAATTACCATAATTACAATTCCCATCCACAATAAATTAATCATAGGAAATTGATATACTTTGAGGGTGATTAAGTCGGTAATATTACCACTTTCCTTTACCCCAATTTCCAATTTCCCTGCATCTTGATCTATGACTTTATTGAATTTCAACACTAGGCTTTGTGAGATCACACTATCTGGTAATGAACGTAATTCCTGCCCTTTCAAAGCAATTCCAGGATAAGCCCTATATTGTTTTCCTTCTTTAGAAATTATGGTCATATCTAAGAACAAAGCAGTTTCATCCTCCGCATATTTTGCTTTTAATTCTTTAGGATTTACGGCTACTTTGTTGAGTATCATCATTCCGTTACCATAGAACAAAGTGTCGTTTACTTTTACGGTTTTATTCTTAAAACTAACGGTATCTGCAGCCCTATTCTCTTGAAAAGAAGTGATGTAAACAAAAATGTCTTTATGCCAATAATGTTTTGCAGCAGGATTAGCAGCAAAACCTTCCATTCCTTTATTATTTTTAATTACGTCTGGATACAGCTTAAATTGCTCAGAACCATCTTTAGCTTTAAAATCAATTTCAAAATACCTTTTTCGATCTCTAGGATTGGTTGTATCCATGGTATAAGTTACCATGTACTTACCCATATCGGTAGCAACTGCTTTAAACAAAGTAAGGTTCTCAGCTGGATCACCTGCCGGGTTACCTTTTTCATCTTTGCTTTCAACACTTAAAGGGGTTACACCCGTTGTATTCCAGCTTAACACTGTTTTCTTTCCTGATGAAATTAAAATCCCCACCAATGCCAAACCAAATCCAATATGAGCAACAGAAGGGCCAGCAGCTTTAATTTTACCTTTGATTCCCAACCATAAATAGGCAGTATTAGCAACAACAGCATAAACTGCAGCAAAAATTCCCAAATGAATTGCTGCTAAAAAGCCGGGGCCTTTTTTGGTGTAAGAAATATCCCCCCAAATACTAATAGAAGCTGAAATAGCTATTGCAATAATGGTAGGTATTAGAATTTTTTTCCAAAACATCCCTTTAGGGGTATCCTTATATTTTAGGTATTGTGTTGTTGCAGTAAGCATCCCTAAAATAATTGCAACAAATATTTGTATCTGATTGTGGGCAAATTCAGGATCTTGTGGTGGAGCAATATTGGTTCCAAAAACTTTATTCCATACTGGGGTTGATGTTTTTACAATGATCACCATCCCCGATAAAAAAAAGACCAATGAACCAATAAACATCCAAAACTCTCTACTATATGTACTTTCTTCTTTTTGAATGGATGGAATGCTTTTGAAACGTACAAAATACAATACCATGGCAGGTATAAAAAAGATAAGTACAAACAAAAGTAACTGCGTATTCAACCCCATATCGGTAAATGAGTGTACCGATGTATCACCCAAAATTCCGCTTTTTGTTAAAAATGAAGAATATAAAATCAGTACAAAACTGATGATGTAGAAAAAATAAGTTGGCCTTAAAGAGTAGCCACTATTCTTATAAATCAAGTTGGTATGTAAGCCAGCTATTAAAGTTAGCCAAGGAACCAGTGAAGCGTTCTCTACTGGATCCCAAGCCCAATATCCTCCAAAAGAAAGGCTTTCATATGCCCATGCCCCACCCATCATGATACCAGTACCCAGTATTGCAGCTGAAAAAGAACCCCACGGTAAAGCAGGTTTAATCCAATCGTGATCTTTTGTTGCTAACCCCGCTATAGCGTAAGCAAAAGGAACAATGGTAGATGCAAATCCAAGGAAAAGAATAGGTGGGTGAATAACCATCCAGTAATTCTGTAGTAAGGTATTTAATCCAGTACCATCTTTAATAAATTCCAGGTAATTAGGTTGGCTAAAAATTGGTGCATCCATTTCATTGCGCAACAATGCAAAAGGACTAATACCGATTCTAGAACCAAAAAAATACATACCCAGTAACATTGTTGCCATGAAAAATTGGGCAAAGCTGATAACGGTCATTACCGGAGCTTCCCACTTTCCTGCCTTCCAAATGAGCCCCCAACCTAAAACACAATGCCAAAAACTCCAAAGCATAAAGCTACCTTCTTGACCTTCCCAAAAACAACTCAATAAATATTCAAATTGCAAACTCAAATCACTATGCGTATACGCATATTTATACTCAAATAGGTGATTTGAAATGATATAATACAAACATCCAAATAATACAATGATGCTAATGGTTTCCGCCAAAAAAGCCCATCTGGCCAATAAAAGCCATGGACGCTTGTTTTCATTTAATGGCGTACTTGCCGACTTAAAAAAAGCAAAAGTTGCCAACAAAGAGGCAACTAAACTTAAAATAGCAAAGAAATGTCCTATTTGACCGGGCAATAAATGTTCACCAATATAATTCATGAATCAGTTCTTAAGTATAAAACAGTTAATTAGAAGTTTGCAATTGTTTCTTCATTGAATTTGGATCGTCCTTGTATTTTGAGGGACATTTAAGTAAAATATGCTCACACTCAAATTGGTTATTTTGTACTTTACCCTTTAATACAATTCGTTCGCTTTTTTCCATATCAGTAGGCTTTGTATCATGATAAACCACTTTAATAGAATTCCCTAATGTATCAATAGCTGTGAAGCTCAAATAATTTGGATTTTTAACCGCATCGTATTCAATGGCCTGGGTAGTATCTAGCTTGGCAATTAAATTCACAAATTTTCCTTCCTTTTCCTTTGCAGAAGCAATAGTTTCATAAGTGGTGAGGTCGCCACTGTATTGAACTAATACTGCAATTGCGGCGGCAATTAAAACAAGAATTATTATATGAGTTGTTTTCATGGCTAATTTTATAGCGCAAAGGTAATTTAAAAACAATAGGTAAAAAGAATTGTTGCTTATTCGAGCATGTTAAAATTTTCAACTTTCCACAAATAGTTAAAATGACTACAACTACCGAGAATAACCTCCTTACCACTGAAGATTTTAGGCTATTTATGGCAAGAATTGTATTTGGTATGCTCTTTTTAATAATGGCCATACAAATGGGATTAAACCAAATGCCCTATCAATTGCCACTACAAAAATCAAGCTGGTATATCAATAGCTGGTTTAGACCCACTGTAAGTATTATTGCTTCAACTGCTGTTTTGGTAGGTTTTTTTATACCTACTAGGGGTTGGAGCATTTTAACTACATTATTGATGTTGCTATTCAATTTAAGTTACTTAACACTTGCCAATAATGCTTATTACAACTTTATTTGGTGGGCTATATTAATTCCTTTTTGCATTAACCCAATATTAGTATTTAAAACCATCAATAGAAATAAATGGTTGGTCATTCTGTTTGCAGCAGCAAACTGGTTTAATTATGGATTAAATTTATCGGCAATTCCTGTATATCTGCTCTATTTTTTGCCCTTTTTACCCTTTAAGGCATTATTTGATTCATTTAACAGGTATTATGAACCCAGATAAGCCATAAAATAGTGATGTAATATCAATTAAGGAACTAACTTGCACCCCGTTTTCAATACTGCATATTATGAACGATTTATCTGGCTTTAATCCCAACGCGGTTGCCAATCCGAACAATAATATTTTTGGACTTCCTTTTACAGAAGAAGAGTCAAAAGTGATTATACTTCCAGTTCCATGGGAAGTGACAGTTAGTTACGGTGCTGGAACAGCTAGAGCTGCAGAACACGTGTTTAAAAGTAGCATGCAAGTAGACTTAATGGACATGGATGGAAATGCTGGTTGGAAGCAAGGGTTTTTTATGAAAGAGATTGATAAAAAACTATTGCTAAAAAGTGATTATTTAAGAAAAGAAGCTGAACTCTATATAGACTATATTTCTCAAGGGGCTGAATTGTTGAAAAACAAGTTCATGTGTAAAAGTGTAAAAGAAATTAATGAGGGCAGTAATTATTTAAATAATTGGGTGTACGAACAAAGCAAAGCCATATTAGATAAACAAAAAATCGTGGGACTATTAGGAGGTGATCATAGCACACCTTTAGGCTTAATGAAAGCGCTAGCGGAAAAACATGGTTCTTTTGGCGTTTTACAAATTGATGCACATTGCGATCTAAGGATAAAGTATGAAGATTTTACTTATTCGCATGCATCTATCATGTATAACGCACTAAATGAAATTCCGGAATTAACTAAATTGGTGCAGGTAGGTGTAAGAGATTATTGTGAGCAAGAATGGGATTATATCTGCAATAGTAATTTTAGGGTAATTACCTATTTTGATAAAAATATAAAAGAAAGGCTTTTTGAGGGGCAAGTTTGGAAAAATATTACCGATGAAATTATTCAACACCTACCTGAAAAAGTATACATTAGTTTTGATATTGATGGATTAGACAGGAAACTCTGCCCCAATACAGGCACACCTGTACCTGGGGGATTTGAAAGCGAAGAAATAATTTATTTGTTTAAAAAAATAAAGGAGAGTGGCAGGGAATTAATCGGTTTTGATTTGGTTGAAATTGGAGTAGGTGAAACAGATTGGGACAGCAATGTAGGTGCAAGATTATTATGGAGACTTTGTAACTTAATGGTATAATGAAAACATTTGACTATATAATCGTTTTAAAAAAACGAAACTATGCAACAGTAGATGGAGTAAGCCAAATTATGTTGCTCATTGCAGTAATTGCTTTTATTGGTAATACATTTATTGAAGATGTAACTAAAGGTTCAAGTACTTGGATAACTTCTTTAGCATTTGCTGCATTAATTATTGGTTGGGGTACATTTTGTATTTGGCAGAAGAAAAGAGGCACTCCCCCTTTTTATAGATTTGGTTTATTATTAGGTGCAATGGGTTGGTATAGTATGAAAGATGGCTTATGGATAGCATTGATTTATTTATTGGCTGCTATGCTAGAAAAACAAGTAAAATTTCCAGAAGAAATTGCCTTTGACGAAAATGAGATTGTGTTTAACAGTTTCCCAAAAAAAAGGTACGAGTGGGGTGCATTAACAAATGTAGTATTGAAAGATGGACTATTAACCCTAGATTTTAAAAGCGATAAACTAATACAAAAAGAATTAGAGTCAGAAACTACAAGAACTACAGAGGAAGAATTCAATGCATTCGCAAAAGCACAACTAGAAAAAACAGCTTATGTTAGTTAAACCATTTTTATTGTACTCAGATGGCGAGGGGAATATTTATGAAGATGAAACCCTATATGCCGTAGGACGTGCCGGATGGGATGCATTTCCAGTTGAATCTGATCAATGGATAGAATTACCACAAGGTGGAAACTTATATGAACTTCCCGGAAGAAGAGGAATTGGCATTGATGTAGAAACAGGCGAAATGAGACTTTGCGAAAAAGGTTGGGCTGTAGCAGCATTTATTCCCCCTGCTTACACCGGTTTATTTATTGCAGCATACGAAACCATGCCAGATGCCCCTACGCTACCATTATTTTGTTATACTGCGGTTGGTTGGATGAACGATAAAAATTATGTGCCAGCAGTTAGAATTGAAAAAGATATCCGCCAAGAAGCGGCAGGATTTGATGATACGAAAGTAAAAGAAGGAACTACACATTTGCTAGCAGCTTATCCTGAAAATAGGTTGGTTAAACATTTGATGGAAAACTGCTGTATGACATATCATTGCCCAGCAGCAAGAAATTTTTCTTTAGGCAGATGGGAATGTCCAGTTCCTACTTCACCAGCATGCAATGCCAATTGTATTGGCTGTATCTCATTTCAACCAGAAGATGAAACCATTGTTAGTACACAGGACCGACTAACTTTCAAGCCAATGGCTGAAGAGATTGTTGAATTTACAGTTCCCCATTTAATGAATGCGCCATATCCAATTATCAGTTTTGGACAAGGCTGCGAAGGGGAACCCTTGTTAATGTGGGAGACCATTAAAGAATCTATTATTGAAATTAGAAAACATACCAGTAGAGGTAGTATTAATATTAATACCAACGGGTCTAAGCCTGCCGCAGTTGATGCACTTTGCAAAGCAGGGTTAAACAGTATGAGGGTTAGCACAAACTCTGCACAGAAACATATTTACGAAGCATATTATAGGCCAAATAACTATGTATTTGAAGATATTATTGAAAGTTTAAAAGTCATGCGCAAATATGGCGGATGGACCAGCATTAATTATTTTGTTTTCCCAGGAATTACAGACAGTGAAGCGGAATATGAAGCCCTTCGAAAACTCATAGCAGATACAGATTTGAACATGATACAGTGGCGAAATTTCAATATTGATCCAGATTGGTATATGGGTAAAATTGGAATGACTGATACGGGAGAAATGTTGGGGGTAAAACAAATGATGGATCTAATTCAAGAAGAATTCCCCAATTTAAAATTTGGCTATTTTAATCCTCCTATGGAAAGAATTAAAGGTGATTATAACCACCAATTTGCAGGAGCTCCTTTACAATAATGCAGACTAAATTAAGCAACCATATTGTACAGGGATTTTTATTGGCAATAATTGCTACGCTACTTTGGTCTGGTAATTTTATAATAGCTAGAAAAGTCAGTAATGTTATTAGCCCAATCAGCTTGGCATTTTATAGATGGGCTTGTGCTTCATTGGTGTTGTTTCCATTTGCATATAAAAAAGTTTATGCTGAACTAAACCACCTTAAAGCAAATTGGAAAATATTGAGTTTAATTGCATTAACTGGAATTTCGCTATTTAATACATTCGTTTATGTAGCGGGTCATAATACCACTGCAATTAATATGGCATTAATTGGAACTACCTCCTCTCCCATTTTTGCTACTATAATGGCCGTTGTTTTTTTAAAAGAAAGATTGGGTTTTTATAGAATCATTGGCATGATTCTATGCATTTTGGGTATTGTACTATTGATATCTAAAGGAAGCTGGGAAGTATTGCTCTCCTTTAAATTTTCAAGTGGAGATGCTTGGATATTAGCAGGCGCTTTCGCCTTTGCAGTTTACAATATATTGGTAAGAAGAAAGCCAATACAAATTAGTGCCTTATCTTTTTTACTCATCATTTTTGTATTCGGCACATTGATGTTATTCCCATTTTTTATAATAGAACAATCTATAGTAAAAGAGTCTATTGATTGGTCAAATTCTTTAATTGGTTCAATACTATATCTTGGTATAGGAACATCTGTTTTGGCATTTTGGTGTTGGAATTTAGCCATTTCAAAATTGGGTGCCGGAAGAACTGTTTTGTTTGGAAACTTAATTCCTATTTTCAGTACATTAGAAGCAGTATTAATTTTAGGTGAAGCCATTACTCCTATTCATTTTTATAGCGGCATCTTGGTAATTGGAGGATTAGTTATTGCCAACTTTACTTCTACTAATAAATAAGCAATTGATGGATATCAGCACGATGATACTATTATGCACTTTCGCTTTCCTGGCAGGATTTGTAGATGCAATTGTAGGTGGCGGTGGACTAATTCAGTTGCCGGCGGGCATCATGTTATTGCCACAGTTTCCTGTTGCTACTGTAATGGGATCATTAAAAATTCCTGCGTTTACTGGTACCGCTTTTGCTGCTAGACAATATGTTAAAAAAGTTTCAGTTAACTGGGAGCAAGTTGGGTTAATGTGTTTAATTGCTTTTAGTGCGGCTTTTGCGGGATCGCAATTGCTGTCTATTGTAAGTAATAAATACATGAAGCCGGTTATTTTTGTTGTCTTAATCTTAGTTGCCCTTTACACCTATACAAAGAAAAATTTTGGACAAACAGTTCATAAAGAAATATCAAACAAAAAACAATTAAACTATTCCCTTCTAATTAGCTTAATCATTGGATTTTATGATGGCTTCATTGGACCTGGAGCAGGTAGTTTCTTTATCATGGCGTTTATTGGTATTCTTGGATTTGATTTTTTAAAAGCAGGCACTTATGCCAAACTAATCAATCTATCCACCAATTTGGGGTCTATTTCTTTATTCATGTTAAAAGGAACCATATTATGGTCGGTTGCCATCCCAATGGCAGTATGCAATGCAATTGGAGGAATATTAGGTGCCAAACTGGCTATTTATAAAGGAAATCAGTTTATCCGAATTTTCTTTCTGTTGGTTGTTATGGCTACTTTACTTCGATTTGGATATGATATCTTTTTAAAGGATTAACTTTCTATTCCAATATTACTTTAGGGTAATAATGTACTTTTATACTTTATGAATCAAGAACAAGTTCTAGAAAGGCAGGATCAACTTAAAGCTACCATTATAACTTTGGTTATAACAGTAATTTTGTTTTCCATCTTTTTTTATGTTCGTTATCAACAACCAATCATTCAAGAGCCTGCTGGAGGTGAAGGTATTGAAGTTAATTTAGGTGATGCTGAAACAGGATATGGTGCAACGCCTCCCACTTCAATTGGAGAAGCAGCTCAAGAACAAAATAACACAAACAACAGCCCTACTGAAGAAACCGTTTCAATTCCTGAAAACAATCCAACAGAGGAAGACGTTCCTTTAAACAAGCCTGCAGTTAAACCTACCAGTAAACCAACTAATGCTAACAGCATTGTTCCACCTAACCCAAAACCCAAAGCTGTATTTACTGGCAACAATAGCAAAGGCAGCGGAGGAAATTTAGCAGACAGCTATGATGGAGTTGCAAATCAAGGTATAGCGGGGGGAAAAGGAAACCAAGGAAAACCAACGGGGAATATTAATTCAGATAGTTATCAAGGGAATGCATCAAGTGGCAATGGTGGTTTAGGTGGTACAGGTGGCGTTGCAATAAAAAGCGGCTTAGATGGAAGAAGAATTACCAAATTGCCTTCATTTGAAGATGATTTTAATGAAAATGCAAAAGTAGCGGTTGATATTACCGTAAATAAATCTGGCGCTGTTACAGGAGCAGTTATTAATCCCAAAGGCACTACTACAACCAATCAACGCATTCGAAATATTGCAATTCAAAAAGCAAAAACACTTCAATTAAGTGAAGGTAATGCCAATGAACAAACTGGCACTTTGGTGTTTAATTTTAAACTTAGGAATTAATAATTTTGCATCTTTGCAGCAGTATGAATTACGCTGAAACTGTCTCCTATTTATTTAATCAACTTCCCATGTTTAGTAAAATTGGGGAAGCCGCATACAAAAAAGACCTCACCAATACACTTGCCCTTTGTAAAGTGTTGGGTAATCCACATAAAAAGTTTAAATCAATACATATAGCAGGTACCAATGGTAAAGGATCTACTAGTCATATGTTGGCCGCAATTATGCAAGCAGCAGGATTTAAAACAGGGCTTTATACTTCCCCTCATTTGTATGATTTTAGAGAGCGAATAAAAATAAATGGAATATGTTGCTCAGAAGACTTTGTTATCAACTTTACCCAAAGAATACAAGATCAAATTAAAACCATTGAACCTTCTTTCTTCGAAATAACCGTTGCAATGGCTTTTGACTATTTTGCAGTAAACGAAGTAGACATTGCCATCATTGAAACTGGATTAGGAGGCAGATTAGACAGCACGAATGTAATTTTACCCGAATTAAGTATCATTACCAATATAGGGATGGATCATATGAACTTATTAGGAAACACATTAACAGCAATTGCGGGTGAGAAAGCTGGAATTATTAAACCTTTGGTTCCTGTTGTTATTGGTGAGTCTAATCTGGAAACCTTACCAGTTTTTATGGAAGCTTCAAAATCAAGCCCTCTCTCATTTGCAGAAGACCAACGGTATATCAATGATTGGCTTTATCAACAACCATTTTTAAATGTTACTGTTGTAGATAAAAATAAAAACGAATACCAGCATTATGCACTTGACCTAACTGGATTTTATCAAACAAAAAATCTATTAACAGTTTTAGAAGCTTGTTCTGTATTACTAAAACTAGGTTGGGATATTCAAACGAATCATATAAAAGAAGGATTAAGCAATGTCAAAAAATTGACAGGGCTTCAAGGAAGATGGGAAATTATTCAAGCAAACCCAACTGTTGTTTTAGATGTTGGCCATAATGTAGATGGCATTAAAGCAATCCTAACACAATTAGACCTTAGCAACTTTAAACAATTGCACTGGATAATGGGTATGGTAAAAGACAAAGACATCCAGGCAGTTTTAGAATTATTACCCAGCACTGCAACTTATTATTTTACAAAAGCAAGTATTCCTAGGGCGTTAGATGAGCAAGTATTACATCAACAAGCAAAAGAATTTGGATTAACCGGCGCTGCATTTAGTGATGTTAATAGTGCAATTAAGGCTGCAAAAGAAAACGCCGACTTATCCGATTTAATATTGGTATGTGGTAGTGTTTTTGTTATTGCAGAGGTAGATAGAAATGAGTATTAATTTACGTTTTTAACCACCCCAATTTAATTGCTGCTGCATACATTGCGCCAACTTGTGCCCCATGTGTAAAGGAATTTTGTAAAAGTTTATGAAGGAATTCATCCTTATGCACTAGAACTAAATTGATGTCTTCATATTGATCAAATGAAGTTTTTCCAGTTGGTGTAAGTTGTGTAGCCAAATAGAAATGAGCTTGATTATTTTCTAAAGGAGGATTGGGATAAATAGAATATAGCAATTCAAAATGATTGGATTGATAGCCTGTTTCTTCCTCCATTTCTCTTTTTGCAGCAACCATTGGATCTTCACCTGGTTCAATCATTCCACCAGGTAATTCAAGAGAAACAATACCAGCCGCGTGCCTGTATTGCTCTACCATCACTAATTCATCTTGATTGGTCACCATTACTACATTGCAAAAATCTGGTACCGCAATTACAAAATAAGGGTCAATGATTTGCCCATCTGGTAGTTCACAAACTTCTTCCTTTATCTGCATCCATTTTTTTGCATACACAATAGTTGATTGCTGAACAATCCAAGGCTTTATTGACTGTTGCATATTAATAAACAATTAGTTTGTTAAGTCTCATCAGTGCGTATAAAATGGTACAAGTTTGCATTGATTGTATAAACTTTTGGTCTTTAAAATGGGCAATAAAATCGTCCCATTCCATTTCAATTACTTCAACTTCTTCTTCGGTATCTCTTACTGCGTTGGGGTCTTCCTCACCACCTGTTGCTAAGAACATATGCATTACATTTGTATTGGTGGTTGGATTGGGTGAAATCTTGCCTAAGTATACTATTTCATCAAATTGATATCCAGTTTCTTCTAAAAGTTCTCTTTCAATTGCACTTTCTAACATGGTATCTGTAGCATCTACACAACCACCTGGCAGTTCTAATGCAACAGTATCTAATCCTGGCCTATAAATTTTTTCAACAATGACCGTTCCCCTTTTGGTGATAGCCACTGCAGTTGCATAATCAGGAAAACCATAAACATAAAACGGCTCAATAACTGAGCCGTCATTTTTTTGATAACTATTCTTTCTTACGTCTGCCCACTGATCTTTTACTAATTGCTCAGATTGCAGCAGTTTCCATTTATTTATTGAGGGCATTACCAATTATTTTTTTCTCTTAACATTTTTATATGAGCTGTATGGTGTTTTCCGTGCCATGCATACATACCCAATAAATACCATAAACTCATATCCTTTTGACTGGCAGGATGATACACTGTTCGCTCCCATTGAGCAAGTGTAAGATCTTTAACTGCAAAATGCCATCTTGTATGTAATGCATGCAATAAGGTAACTGATATATTAACTGGCAGATGTTGAACATCATTCAACAAAGTCCATGCATTTTCATCGTATGGCTTAATGGTTGGAGTGTCTTCAGTTAATCCTAGTTTAAATCTGCAATAGGCATTCATATGACTATCGGCCAAATGATGAACTACTTGGTTCAATGTCCAACCACCTGCTCTATAAGGTGTATGCAACTGTGCTTCATCTAAATTCAACAATGCTTGCTCAATTTCTTCTGGTAAAAATTGAATATCGGCTAACCACTTATTTTTTTGAGCTTCAGAAAAGGGCAATGGTTCAAAATGCCCTATTGGATAACGTTCATTAATCATATTATTAATTTTCGGCTCTTAATTCATGACCAGTAAGTTGAATGAATACATCTTCTAAGTTAGCATTCTTTACCTGCTTTGGCCTTTCAAAACCACTTGCAACTAAATCGTCTATTAGTTTATCGGGAGAAGCCATTGCTATTACTTTACCGCTATCTATAATAGCAACTCTATCACATAGCACTTCAGCCTCATCCATATAATGGGTGGTAATAATTACAGTAGTCCCCTGCAATCGAATGTCTTTAATTAGATCCCACAAATTTCTACGAGCTTGCGGGTCTAAACCAGTTGTAGGTTCATCTAAAAAAATAATCTTAGGCTTATTAATTAAAGTGGTAGCAATAGAAAATCGTTGTTTTTGTCCACCACTTAATTCCTTGTATTTAGCTTTTGCTTTATCTGTTAAATTCACCATATCCAATAAAGCAATTGGGTCTGTTGGTTGATTATATAATCCAGCAAATAATCGGATTAATTCAGTTAAATTAAGATTGGGATAATAACCAGATGTTTGCAATTGCACACCTATTATTTTTTTGATCTCATTGGGGTCTTTGTCTAAATCAAACCCTGCAACATGTATAGAACCGCTGGTTTTATCTCTTAAAGTTTCAATAATCTCCAATGTAGTTGACTTCCCTGCTCCATTAGGACCTAATAAGCCAAAAATCTCTCCTTCCAATACCTCAAAATTAATGCCTTTAACCGCATGAAAACTGCCGTACTTCTTATGCAGGTCTTTAACACTTATGATAACATTACTCATATTTAAAATTTATAAACTAAGCCAGCCGATTGTTTCCCTAAACCCAATGAAACAGTTGATTTTTTGTATTGACTATTAAACAAGTCTACTGCCGAAAGCAAGTGGTTTTGACCTACTAGGGTGAAATATCCTCCAGCAATAGAAGCAACAAAGCCAGAACCAATTAAAGTCCATCCCATTCCTTTATTTGAACCCGACAAATTATTAATTCCAATTAATAAAGCAATAGCCCCAGAAAAACTTAACACCTGACCTGTAATTTTATTTGACTGATGTTTTTGAAACGATTGGATAATTTCAGGATTTCCAGTTCTATAAAACAGCTGTTTAAATTGATTACTTCCTTTGTAAATACTATCATTAAAAACAATATTATTGGGCTTTGTCATTGCTGTAAAACTCATTTTACCCTTGGGCAAAGCTTGTTGTGCAACAACAAACTGAACCATTAAAATGCTTATCAAAACAAAAAAAAATTGCTTAGTCATGCTTGCTATTTTATGCCAGCAATTTCAGCCAGCTCTTCCATCATTAATTTACTACCAATAAAAAGAGGTGTTCGCTGGTGCAATGAAGTAGGCACAATGTCTAAAATTCTTCCAATTCCATCGGTAGCCACCCCACCAGCAACTTCCAAAATAAACGCGAAAGGATTGGCTTCATATAAAAGTCGCAATTTACCCCCCGGCTTTTCAATGGTTCCAGGATACATAAATATCCCTCCCTTAATTAGATTTCGGTGAACATCGGCCACCATACTACCAATATACCTTTGCGTATAAGGACCGCCATTTTCTTTTGTTTTTCTTTGACATCCATCTATATATTTTCTCACCCCTTCATTGTATTGAAAGAAATTTCCGTGATTTACAGAATAAAATTTACCTGTAGGGGGGCAAGTGATATTTGGATGGCTCATTGTAAATTCCCCAATAGATGGATCTAAAGTAAAGCCATTTACTCCCCTTCTAGTTGCATAAACAAACATGGTACTTGATCCGTATACTACATACCCTGCAGCAACTTGGTTTTTACCTGGCTGCAAAAAATCTTCTTTGGTACAAGGCTTCCCCAACGGACTTACCCTTTTATAAACCCCAAAAATGGTACCAATAGACACATTCACGTCTATATTCCCGCTTCCATCTAATGGGTCAAACAATACTACATATTTGCTATTGTTACTTATTTCATCGTCAAATACAACAAAGTCATCCATTTCTTCACTTCCAATACCCGCACAACTGATACCATGTTGAAGTACCCCCATGAACTGATTATTAGCAAAAATGTCTAGCTTTTTTACATCTTCCCCCTGCACATTAATACTTCCAGCATCGCCAAGTATATCTACTAATCCTGCTTTATTCACTTCCACATTTACCCGTTTTGCCGCAAGAGCCATATCCCTTAATAATCTGCTTAATTCTCCCGTAGCTGTTGGGAATTGACGTAATTGTTGTAAAGTAAATTCGTCTAGTGTTAATACGTTTCTATTAATACTCATATGGTGCAATTCGTTTACATAAAGATAGTAATTGGGCGTGTACGCAGCGTATATTTGTAGGTATATTGATTAGTATAATAAGCTTTAGATTATGAAAATCTTCAAATTTGGCGGCGCAAGCGTAAATAGTGTTGAAAGAATAAAAAACTTAAAAAATATTGTACAGGAATTTAGCAATGAACCTTTGGTAATTATTGTATCTGCAATGGGCAAAACAACCAATGGTTTAGAAAAAGTGGTCAATGCATTTTATAAGGGTAATAAAGCCGAAGCTTTAGAATTATTCAATATTGTTAAAAATCAGCATTTAACAACTGCAAAATACTTGCTGGTATTTAAATACAATGATTGTATTGCGCAATTAAACGACTTTTTTACAGAAGTTGAATGGTTGTTGCACGATAAACCAGTGAGGTCATATGACTATTATTACGACCAAATTGTTTGCATAGGCGAATTATTTAGCACTTGCCTCATTAGTCATTACCTAAATGAAGAAAAATTACAGAATCAATGGCTAGACGTTAGAGACTTACTAAGAACCGACAACAACTTTAGAGAAGCTGGTGTTCAATTTGATTTTTCCGCAGAAAGAATAAAACAAGCAATACAAAAATACGAGGGCAATATCACTATAACCCAAGGATTTATTGGGGCCACAGACGATAATGAAAGTACTACCCTTGGCAGAGAAGGCAGTGACTATACTGCTGCCCTATTTGCTAATATTTTAGATGCAGAAAATCTTACTATTTGGAAAGACGTAGAAGGCGTCATGAATGCAGATCCAAAAGCATTTAGTGAAGCTCAACTAATTGACGAATTAAACTTTAATGAAGTAATTGAAATGGCTTATTATGGGGCTCAGGTAATTCACCCTAAAACAATAAAGCCGCTTCAAAACAAGGGAATCCCTTTATTGGTAAAGTGTTTTTTAAACCCCCAATTAAAAGGGACCATCATACATAATAAGTTGGTAAAAAACCTTCCCCCTATTATTGTAGTAAAAATGAATCAAGTGATGATGCATTTAAAAACCAAAGATTTTTCTTTTATAGGGGAAGCTCCTATGAGTAGATTATATGAATTTTTTGGCTTATTAAAAGTGAAACCAAACCTTATTCAAACCGGGGCAATAAGCTTACAATTGTGCTTAGATGATCACGAAGAGAAAATAAATCAGCTTGCAAACGAGTGCAGTACCTTATTTGATGTACAGTTAGAAAAGCAACTGAATCTCTTAACTATCAGACATTATAATGTAGAAATAGTGAATGAATTACTCAATAAAAAAGACTTACTATTAGAACAAAAAACAAAGGAAACCTTACAATGTGTTTATAGAACTGCTTAATACCATTTAAAGATATTTTTCAATTGTGGCATAAAGCTCATCTTGTTTAAAGGGTTTAACCAGCACTTCATTTATACCAGAACTGATGTATTCATCCAAATCATCTTGAACAATTGTTGCAGTTAAGCCAATTATTGGTATGTTTCGTTTTGACTCATCGGTAAATTGTCTAACAAGGATGGCAATTTCATCGCCAGTTAATTTGGGCACATTTATATCAGTTAAAATAATATCGTATTGATTGTCTTTAAATAACTGCAGCCCAATTTCTCCATCTTTTGCAATATCATAAATAATACCCACTTTCTTTAATAACATAGTCAGCAACATGATATTTACGTCATTATCTTCAATAACTAAAACTCGCTTATCTTTCAGGGACGAAGAAATTGGATTCATTGCTGTTAACTCTTTTTCGTTCTCTACTTTGGCGCTTGCAACTTCATATGGAATGGCAAAGGTAAAAACAGATCCTTGATTTAATTTGCTTTCTACACCAATGGTACCTCCTTGTAGTTCTACCAACATTTTACAAATAGATAAACCAAGACCAGTTCCTTTTATTGCTCTTCGAGTATCTTTACTAGTACTATTGTTAGTTACTTGGGTAAACTCTTCAAATACAGTTTTAATTTGATCATTGGGTATCCCAATACCAGTATCAGCTACAGCAATTTTTATCATTACTTGCTTATCTGTTTTCCCAGAAATATTGGCAATGATTGTTACACTTCCTTTTTCGGTAAACTTGATGGCATTACTCAATAAATTATATAAAATCTGCTTGAGCCTAAATAAATCTCCTTTTACCGCAAGGTTTTTATCTAATTCAATAACGCTATTAACTTCAATACCTTTTTTTGCTGCACTAGTTGAAGAAAGAGCAAATGCTACTTCTTCAATAGCTGAAGCAATATGAAAAGGCTGTTTCTCTAATTTTAGTTTCCCAGCGTCTAATTTTGAAAAGTCGAGTACATCATTTACTGTAGATAGCAAATGTTCTGATGATGTTTTGATTGCGTGTAAATAGTTTTTCTTTTCATCATCCTTTTCAATTTTATCAATTATTTCAGTGAATCCCATGATAGCGGTGAGCGGTGAACGAATCTCATGACTCATATTGCTCAAGAATCTGCTCTTAACCTGGGCCAACTTTAGCGCCCTTTCTCTTGCCTCCAATATTTCGTTCTCATAGTTTATCATTTTATAAATATTGTAAACTAAAACTCCTACAATAAATAAAATGATTAAGAGTGAAACCCAAAAGAATTTTTGAATAACATCTGTACCTGTCACTGCATTTTTAAAAATAGTTGCATTTAAGTTCTCTCTAAAAGCATCTTCTTTTATTAAAACAGTTTTTAATTGTTGATTATATTTTGTTAATGATTTACCTAAAGAATCAACTTCACTCTTATTCCTTAAATCTACCTTATTCTCTTTTAAACGATTGGAAAGCTGTTCAAATTCAACAATTATTTTTGGCAATGATTGCTCCTTATTTAGTAGTATGGTTATTTGGGTAGCTCTACCACTATCACTTTCCATTTTCAACACTTTTAAGTGCTCTATTGCTTTATCAATAGACATTGCAGAAAGTTTACTTAATGAAACTTCTCCTGTTTGAGTAAAGCGTGAAAATACCAACTCGGCTTCTAATATCTCATCACTAGTTGTTCTAAGAATACTGATATTCTTATTTTCAATACTGAGCGTGTCTATTGAATTTTTTAAAGTGATAATATTTCGAGTGTTAATTACATTCAAAAAGAGAATGGAAACCACGACTACTAAGCACGCTATAATTAATATGATATTTGAAAAAGAAAGTTTTGCCCGCTTCATGAATGCAATAATTGAACATTAAACCAATTGGTTTCCAGCGGCTAAATGGATAATAAATTAGTCGCAAAGTACAAAATAATCGGATATAAACTTATCTAGCAATCACTTTATATACCCCTTTTTCATTAATTCCAACAATGGGTAATTGTTTGTATTGTTCAAAATAATCAAAAACTTCTTTTAGTTGATTGGCAAAATCTTGGTAGAAATTGTTTTGAGCAGTATGAGTTTGCAATACCTTAAATGAATTTTCATTGGTGAATCTAACAGGAAAAATGTGCACAGGAATAAAGTCTTGACCTTGTTTACGAACAATATTAGCTAATACATACAATTCCTCTATTGGATTATTCAAAATAGGAATACAACCAACTGTTGCACATTTACCATGTATATAAATATCTCCCCCAGGAGCTTTACTATCAGTAAAATATAAATCACTTTGATTAGGGTAATTAATTCCTAATGAAAAATGATAATCGCTATTTGGATTAAATTCATTGATGTAATAAAACCCTTCTGGCACTTGCAAATCGCCTTCTTTTCTTTTGGGCCCTAGTTTACCCGATAAGGCGCACACATTATATGTTTTAAATAACGTAAATGGCTCGGTCATTGTATTTCTTACCCATATTTCCAACTGTCCATCTTGCTTAAAGCTTCTTATATACAATTGCTTTGCAGGCCAATTAAGCGATGCTTGTGCAAATTGTTTTTTTAATTGCTTTTCTCGTTTATCAAAAGCCAATTGCTCTTTTTTTGTTAAACCAGATTGAGCAAATGCGTTCTGCTTTTTGCCCGAAAAGAGTAAAAAGAATAGAAACAGTTTGAAAAAATATTGCATAGTATGCTATCTAATTAAATTTCCAAAATAAATCGCATTCATAAACATTTTAGAAGTTCCTAACCAAAATGCTCTGAAATTCAAGTTGTCTACCATTGAGATTACCCTACCCCTTCCTACATTATCTACATTAATTGCTGCCGTATTTTTTACTACATTTTTATACCCTCTATATAAATAACCACTCTGTAATGGTTGATCTGTATACATAACGGGAGAATCATATGCGCCATTGTTTTTGTCCATAAATAAAGTATTCGACTTAAATATGGTTACAGAAGAATTGCTATATCCGTATCCTAATGGATGAGTTAAATCTACTTTTGCCTCAAACAAAGAGCCCGCCATATCTTTTGCTCTGGTTTCATCTGAACGTAAAAAATAAGGCAGTTGCAAAGTCGTATCTCTTTTGTCTTCACCCGATTTAAAAATTGTTTTGGTGAACCCATTTGTAGAAAGCCATTTGGTAGCATCTTCTGTAGCAATTAAAGTTCCCCCAGCTCCTATCCAATCTTTTAGTTTCTCTTGAGCGCTCTTGTTCAAATTATTATAAGCACCCGAAGCCATGATGATAACATTGTATTTATCGGCATTAATTGAAGCAAATCGATCCACATCTACTATGCTTACAGGTACATTAAATCTAGTATCCATCATATGCCAAATTTCTCCTACATCAGTTGCGCTGGTTCCAACACCTCCAAACATCATTACTGAAGGCATCTTTAAATGAACAAAACTATTGCTACCAATGTCAATTCCATCTGCAGAAAATCCGGAAGGTAATGCATAAGCATCTACGCCAGTTTCGGCAATGGCATTTTTAATAACTAATTCAAGTGCATCACCGCCTATTGATTGTAAACTTGATGGTATTACAATAGTGCCATAATCAAATGCCTCTAATTTATTATTAATTAGCATCTTAAATACCTTAGTAGCTACTTTTGTTTTAATCCCTTTTGCTTGAAGCCTAAACAATACTTTAGGACTGTAGTATTCATTCCATTTAATAGCATAAGCATAGGCATTTTTTGAGCCATGTAAAGTTGATTTTAATGACTCAATTGATGCAAGCTTTACATTATTAATTGAAATAGGCGTTTTAATTTCTGCATAGGGTAATCCAAATGCCAAAGGCATCGTCCAAGCTGTAACGTCGTAGAATAAACTGTCTTTGTAATTAAAGGTCTTTTCAAAAACTGTTTTAATTATCTTAAATTGCTTTTGGGCTGTTGGAATCACAAACGCCGAACCTGGCTTGAAGGTTTTACCATCAATAGCCATTTCTGATTGTAATGGATAAATATCCACTTCATGCCTTAAAAGCATTTCAATAAAAATATTGGTCTTAGCCTTATCCTGAGCATCCCCAATAACAAAGGCTTTCACTGGAAAACCTTCAGCCTCTTTAATGGTCTCTTTAAAGAAAGAACGCTGATAATTCAACATTTGTTTTCTAAGTCCATTAGCAGCTGCCAATGTAGACAAAGTAGTAGTAAACTGGTTGCGAATAGTAAAAGGAAAACTTAGCAATCCATTCGCTGTTTCTTGTAAATGTCCACGACTACTTGCTTGCTCAAATAAAATACCTACAGCACCATTAATATCAGGATAAGTAGAGCCTTTCCCGTAATAAAAATCATCGTACCCCTCTTTCGTAAAATACATAGAACCAATACTGTCTAGAAATTTAGCATGGTAGTTACCAATTGCTGCTGTTAATTCTTGATTTTTAGCAGGTGTATTAGGGTTTACTCTTGATGGAACACCGGGCTGAAAAAAGAAAGAAGAGTTGCTTCCCATTTCGTGGTGATCGGTTAAAATATTGGGTTTCCATTGATGGTATAATGACAACCTATTTCTACTTTCCTTGTGTTGGGCTGGCAACCAATCGCGGTTTAAATCGAACCAATAATGATTGAATCTTCCACCTGGCCAAACTTCATTAAACTCTCTTGCGTTCGGATCTGCAACAGGGGTAAAACTCTTGTGCATATTTACCCAACTAGCAAATCGGTTTAATCCATCCGGATTAAAAGAAGGATCTAAAATAATTACCGTGTTTTTTAGCAATTCATCTACTTCATTTCCTTGTGCTGCGGCTAAATAGTACATAGCTAATAAAGAAGCATTTGCACCACTACTTTCATTGCCATGTATACTATAGCCCATCCAAACCACAACAGGCATATCATCTGTATTTAATGAACCAGACTTATCTGGATTAGACAATGCAAGGTGTTGTTGCCTTATCTGTTCTAATTTTTGATGATTTTCGGCTGATGTTATAATCAAAGCCAATTGTTGACGCCCTTCATTGGTTAAACCCAATGGCCTTAAAACCACTCTATCTGAAGCTTGATCTACTGTTTTTGCATACTGTACCAGTCGGTCATGTGTAACATGCCATTCTCCTACTTCATGCCCAATAATATTGGCGGGAGTAGGTATTGCAGTATTATACACTACATTTTTAGGCAAATAATAAGACAGGTCTTGGGCCTGAACAAAATAACCAACCAAAAAAAGCGCAAACAATAAATAAAATTTCTTCATTACTTAGGTTTTGTGCCGGTAAGTTACTGAAGAAAAATATTATCTAAGCATACATTTCGGTCCTTAATTCTTTTACTCTTGCGTCTTCCATATATTCATCAAAAGTCATCAATCTATCGATTATTCCTTTTGGAGTTAGCTCAATAATTCTATTGGCAACAGTTTGCATAAAAGTATGGTCATGAGAAGTAATAAAGACAATACCTGGAAAGGTTTGACAACCCTCGTTAAAACTTTGAATACTCTCTAAGTCTAAGTGGTTAGTGGGCTGATCTAGAATAACCACATTAGGGTTTTGCAACATCATTCTGCTAACCATGCAGCGTACTTTTTCCCCTCCGCTTAACACATTGGTTTTCTTTTGAATATCGTCTCCACTAAACAACATTTTTCCTAAGAATCCGCGAATAAAGGGTTCATCCGCATCAGTTACATGTGCAGGAACAAATTGGCGTAACCAATCCATTAAACTTAACCCTTCTTTAAAAAATTCATTATTTTCTTGAGGCAAATATGCTTTGGTGATTGTTGTACCCCACTCATATTTTCCTCCTTCAATTGCAGCATTTTCGGTAATAATATCAAAGAAAGAGGTAATGGCAAGTGGATCTTTACTTAAGAAAGCAATTTTCTCTCCTTTATTAATACTAAATGAAACCTTGTCAAATAGCTTACGCCCATCTACGGTTTTGCTCAAATTTTCTACATTCAAAATTTGATTCCCCACTTCTCTTAATGGTTGGAAAATGATTCCTGGATATTTTCGGTTAGAGGGCTCAATTTCTTCAATGGTTAATTTTTCTAAGGCTTTCTTTCTAGAAGTTGCTTGCTTACTTTTTGAAGCATTTGCCGAGAATCGTGCAATGAAATCTAATAGTGCCTGACGTTTTTCTTCGTTCTTTTTGTTCTTGTCGTTAATTTGACGACTCATCAATTGACTACTTTCGTACCAGAAAGTATAGTTACCTGTAAATACTTTAATTTTTGAACGATCAACGTCTGCAACATGGGTACATACTGTATCTAAGAAGTGACGATCGTGACTCACCACTAATACGATATTTTCGTAATCGGCTAAAAAGTTTTCTAACCACCCGATTGTTTCAATATCCAATCCATTGGTAGGCTCGTCTAATAAAAGTATATCCGGATTTCCAAATAATGCCTGAGCTAAAAGCACCCTTACTTTAAAATTACTAGGAATTTCACTCATTAAACTTTGGTGCATATCGTCGTGCACGCCCAAACTATTTAAGAAGCTCGCTGCATTGCTCTCTGCTTCATAACCGCCCATTTCACCAAACTCTGCTTCCAATTCTCCCGCTTTCATTCCATCTTCCTCTGAAAAGTCTTCTTTGGCATACAATGCATCTTTTTCGTGCATTACATCCCAGAGCCTTTTATGGCCCATTAATACTGTATTTAATACGGTGCAATTATCAAATTCAAATTGGTTTTGCTTTAAAACGGCCATTCTTTCGCCTGGAGTAATTTCTACAGTACCTTTATTGGGTTCAATTTCTCCACTTAATATTTTTAAAAAAGTAGACTTCCCAGCTCCATTGGCACCAATTACGCCATAACAGTTGCCCTTAGTAAAATTGATATTTACTTCATCAAAAAGTACCCTTTTGCCATACGCTAGGGTGATATTCCGTGCACTAATCATTGAATTTGCTGTTTTTCGGCTGCAAAATTACAAAATTAAAGGCTTAACAGCTGATGAACTTTATTTGGTTAATTTTAAATGAGAGGAAATAGTGAAACTGCCTACCACTCTGCCCTAGCAGATGGATTTACTGATAAAGGCACAAATTGATTATTTAAGTACTTATGATATCCAGTAATAGCAATCATTGCAGCATTATCGGTACAATAACTAAAATCAGGAATATATACTTGCCAACCTTTTTTCTCCCCCAATGATTTAAGCCCGTTCCGCAGTCCACTATTGGCGCTTACCCCACCCGCAATGCATACTTGCTTCACATTGGTTTGATTCACCGCTTTGATCAACTTCTTTAATAAAATTTGTACAATCGTATATTGAATAGAAGCACAAAGGTCATTTCTGTTTTCAAGAATAAATTCAGGAGTTTGCTTTTGCAAAAAATACAATACAGAAGTTTTTAATCCACTAAAAGAAAAATTCAGTTCTGGAATTTGAGGTTCTGCAAATTTAAATTTGAGTGGATCTCCTATTTGGGCATATTGATCAATTAATGGCCCACCAGGATAAGGCAAGCCCAATAGCTTAGCCGTTTTATCAAATGCTTCCCCAGCAGCATCATCAATTGTTTCACCAATCACTTCTAATTCCAATGCAGACTTAGCCAACACAATTTGGGTATGGCCTCCACTTACCGTCAAACATAAAAAAGGAAAACTGGGTCTATTAGTTGGAATTAAATTAGCCAATACATGCGCCTGCATATGGTGAACGCCAATCAAAGGAACTTGTAATGAAAGTGACAAAGATTTTGCAAACTGTGTACCTACCAATAAACTTCCTATTAATCCTGGGGCTTGTGTAAAAGCAATGGCATTTATTTCAGATAAATGAATATCCGCATCTTTAATGGCTTGGTCTACCACTGGAACAATATTTTGCATATGCGCCCTACTAGCCAATTCTGGAACTACTCCCCCATATTTTTCGTGAACAGACTGAGAAGCAATAATATTACTCAATATCAATCCATCCTTACATACTGCTGCGGCTGTTTCATCACAGGACGACTCTATTGCCAAAATAGTTACGCTCATTCAACAAAAATACTATTTAGTTCTGATGGCAACCACTGGATCCATTTTTGCAGCAATAGACGCCGGAATAATTCCTGCCAATACCCCTAAAACAATACAAATACTTAGTCCTAGAATAACAATATTTGGAGCAATATATATGGGGAATGGTAGTACTGAGCTTAGCACTAGCGACAAGAGCCAAACCAGTGTTAGCCCTACTAATCCCCCAATAATACATAAGAATGCACTTTCAAGAAGAAACTCTGTTAGTATGGTGCTTTTTTTAGCACCAATTGCTTTTTTAAGCCCAATTTGGCTTGTTCTTTCTCTTACGGTTACAAACATAATATTGGCAACACCAAAAGCACCTACAATTAAACTTAATCCAGCAATAGCCCAACCACCAGCAGTTACTTGCCCAAAGAATCCATTTACTTGCTCACTAAACATGGCCACATCGTTACAAGTAAAATTATCTTCTTGTGTAGGACTCAATTTTCTCAATTGACGCATTACTCCATTCAATTCATCTTGCAATGCAGACGATGCAATCTTTGGTTTACCTTGAACAATAATATTGGGGTTGCTGGTTTCAGGGCTATAAACACTTGCAAAATATCGGTATGGAACAATGGTACATTCATCATAATTAAAGCCTCCAATTAAGCTTTGCCCTTGTTTTTTTATAACCCCAACTATATAAATTTTTCTGCCGCCATAAGATATTTCTTTACCAACTGCTTTTTCCGCTTTGCCGTACAATTCTTCTGCCACTTTGAATCCTACAATACCAACAGCAGCCCCTCGTATAAAATCTGATTCTATTAAATAACGACCCTGTTCAATATCAATGGTTTGAATACTATTGAATTCAGGAGTAACGCCGTATAAGCTGGTATTACTTAAAATATTGTCTGCATAGCTAAAGTTTACATTTCTGCTTACAAAAAATGCAGCAAAAGAAGCCAGCTCACTTTTTTGTTTTATTACGTCGAGCTCCTCAATTTTCACATTGGGTCTCTTCATGTATTTCCACCATGGATAATCGGGGCCACCGCCATAATTCCATTTATCTATATAAATAGTATTACTGCCTAAAGTCTTAATATCATTTTGAACTTTTCTTTCTAAACTGTCTACAGTAGCCAAAACACCAATTATGCAAAATATGCCAATGGTTATGCCAAATAAAGACAAGAAAGTCCTTAGCTTATTTACTCTCAGTTCCTGTAAAGCCATACGGAAGCTGTTCCATAAAATACTCAGTAATTTAACCATACCCAAATGTACGGTTTATCAATCCGCTATAATAGCTGTTTTTATGTAAACGGTTGAAAGCAATGTTCAAGCAGTCTGCAAAAATGACCATATCAAATTCAACAGGTGAATAAAATACGATTTTATTGCAACCAAAGTCTTAAGGCATTGTATATATAAATGAGTTAAATTTGCGGAGATTTAACCAAATATAATCTTGCTATATGACCTGGAAACAAGTCTTTACATCGTCTGTTGGAAAAAAACTGGTTATGGGACTAACCGGTATTTCATTGGTTTTGTTTTTAATTGTACATGCTGGAATTAATGCCTGCATTTTTGCAGATTTAGTTGACCCTGAAGAAAATGGTGCAATGTTTAACAAAGCAGCCCACTTTATGGGATCAACTGTTTTAATCCGTATCATGGAGATTGGGTTATTTGCGGGTATTATTTTACATATTTACCAAGGTTATTTATTGACCTTAGAAAATAAACAAAAAAGAGCAGTTGGTTATGCTGTAACATATAAAGATGGCAGCAAATGGTACAGCAGAAGCATGGGGCTTTTGGGTACATTAATTCTACTCTTTTTAATCTTGCACCTTTATCATTTCTGGGTTTCAGCACGTTTTACTCACCAAGGATTAGACCCTGTAACTTATAACGGAATTGAAATGCACAATATGTTTGCTTTAATGAAAGTTACATTTAGTGAATGGTGGATTATAGCCGTTTACAGTGCAGGATGTATTTCATTGGCTTATCACCTAGCACACGGCTTTCAGAGTGCATTCAGAACCTTAGGGGTTTACAATAATAGATACACCCTTATGCTTACAAGCATTGGATACGCCTATTCCATCATTATTGCGTTGGTATTTATATTAATGCCAGTAAGTTTTAAAATGGGCTGGATAGGATAATACAAATTCGTGATCATTAAAGTATATTCAAATCATCATAAACCTTCGGATCTATGTTAAATGCTAAAATTCCCTCTGGACCATTAGAGAATAAGTGGGCTGATTACAAGGGACATTGCAAACTGGTAAACCCGGCCAATAAGCGGAAACTGGAAGTGATTGTTGTAGGTACAGGATTAGCCGGTGCTTCAGCAGCAGCTTCTTTGGGTGAGTTGGGATATAAAGTAAAAGCATTTTGTTTTCAAGATTCTCCCCGTCGTGCGCATTCAATTGCAGCACAAGGAGGAATTAATGCGGCAAAAAATTATCAAAACGATGGAGACAGTGTATTTCGTCTTTTTTACGATACCATTAAAGGAGGAGACTACCGTGCTAGAGAAGCCAATGTGCATAGACTAGCAGAAGTGAGCACCAATATCATTGACCAATGTGTAGCACAGGGGGTTCCATTTGCAAGAGAATATGGCGGATTATTAAGTAACCGTTCATTTGGTGGAACGCAGGTTCAAAGAACATTTTATGCTGCAGGTCAAACTGGTCAGCAATTGCTGATTGGAGCTTACCAAGCTTTAGAGCGTCAGGTAGCTTTGGGTAATGTAACCATGTACAGCAGACATGAAATGCTAGAAGTAGTTACAATTGAGGGTAAAGCAAAAGGAATTATTGCGCGTGATTTAGTAAGCGGCAAATTAGAAAGACATTTTGGACACGCTGTATTATTGTGTTCTGGTGGATATGGCAACGTATTCTATTTATCTACCAACGCAATGGGAAGTAATGTAACAGCTGCATGGAAAGCGCACAAAAAAGGAGCTGCTTTTGCCAATCCTTGTTTTACGCAAATTCACCCAACTTGTATTCCAGTGAGTGGAGACCACCAGAGTAAATTAACCTTGATGTCTGAATCATTGAGAAATGATGGAAGAATTTGGGTTCCAAAAAAACAAAACGATACTAGAAAAGCAACTGATATACCTGAAGAAGAGAGAGATTATTATTTAGAGAGAAGATATCCTGCTTTCGGAAACCTTGTACCAAGAGATGTGGCATCAAGAGCTGCTAAAGAACGTTGCGATGCAGGATACGGAGTAGGTAGCAGTAAACAAGCCGTTTACTTAGACTATGCCGATGCCATTTTGAGATATGGTAAAATTGAAGCAGGAAAGCAAGGCAGAAGCAATGTATCTGAAGAAGAAATCATTGCAATGGGTAAAGATGTAGTTAAAGCAAAGTATGGTAACCTTTTCGACATGTATGAAAAAATTACCGGCGAAAATCCTTACGAAGTACCTATGCGCATTTATCCCGCCGTTCACTACACGATGGGTGGTTTATGGGTAGACTACGAATTGCAAACAACCGTTCCAGGATTGTATGCATTAGGAGAAGCTAATTTTAGTGACCACGGTGCCAACCGATTGGGGGCTTCTGCATTAATGCAAGGTTTGGCTGATGGATATTTTGTAATCCCTTATACCCTTGGCAATAACTTAGCCGACGAAATTTATAGCAAAGCCATTGAAACTACACACCCTGCATTTGAAGAAGCAGAGAACAATGTAAGCGATAGAATCAATCAATTGATGAATATCAAAGGGAAGCAATCTGTGGAGAGCTTCCACAAGCGTTTAGGAAAAATCATGTGGGACAAATGTGGCATGGCTAGAAATAAAGAAGGATTAGAACAAGCCATCAAAGAAATTCAGGCTTTAAAAAATGAGTTTTGGAGCGACGTTAGAATTCCAGGAGAAGTAAACGAAATGAATACGGAACTAGATAAAGCCAATCGTGTTGCAGATTTTATTGAATTAGGTGAATTAATGTGTGTAGATGCCTTAACTCGCGAAGAAAGTTGTGGCGGACATTTTAGGGAAGAGTATCAAACTCCAGAAGGAGAAGCGTTAAGAGACGACGCGGGTCATATGTATGTTTCTGCTTGGGAATTAAAAGGTGAACATCAATGGGAATTACACAAAGAAGCATTAAACTACGAAGTAATAAAACCAACCCAGCGTAATTACAAATAAGGTTTGTACACAAAGCATTATTTAACTGAATTAATTTTAGAAAATGGAACATTATCATATGAATCTGAACCTAAAAGTTTGGAGACAAAAAAACACCAATACCAAAGGGGATTTTAAAACTTACCAAGTAAAAAATATTTCCTCAGAAATGAGTTTCTTGGAAATGTTTGATGTGTTAAACGAGCAGTTAATTACCGAAGGGGAAGAACCTGTTGCATTTGACCATGATTGTAGAGAGGGTATCTGTGGAATGTGTTCTATGTATATTAATGGTAAACCTCATGGACCTTGGCAAGCCAATACTACCTGTCAGTTACATATGCGTGCTTTTAAAGATGGAGATACCATTGTGGTAGAACCATGGAGAGCCAATGCATTCCCTGTAATTAAAGATTTAACAGTAGATAGAAGTTCATTCGATAGAATTATACAGGCAGGGGGTTATATCAGTGTAAATACTGGTAATGCAGTAGATGGCAATGCTCTACCAATTAATAAAGACAATGCCGATAATAGCTTTGCAGCAGCAATGTGTATTGGATGTGGCGCATGTGTTGCAGCTTGTAAAAACAGTTCTGCAATGCTTTTCTTAAGTGCTAAAGTGAGCCATTTGGCTTTGTTACCACAAGGAGAACCAGAGCGTAAATCTCGTGTAATGAATATGGTTGCACAAATGGATAAGGAAGGATTTGGTGCATGTACCAATACAGGTGCTTGCGAAGCAACTTGTCCTAAAGAAATTTCATTAACGAATATTGCTCGATTAAATTCAGAATATTTAGGCGCAAGCTTAAGCGCAGATAAATAACAAGACATTAAATTGGCCTTACAATAATATTGCCAATTAAAATTGGTCCCGGTTGCTCAATGCAAACCGGGACTTTTTGCTATAACAATCCCCTATTATCGCCTAATTAAATTGCCTGTTTTAGAAACCATATGGTGTATGGCATTGTCTAAATCTTTTGCGGAATTTTGAATTCCGTCCATTACCAAAGCGTGTGTATCTGGATCGTTGGGAACATCTCTCATTAAAGCAGCAAGCCCTAAAATATTGCTTAATGGAGCACGAACTGTATGCGAACTCATAAATGCTATTTCTCTTAAATAACCGTTTTGTTCTCTAATCATTTGTTCTTGATGCTTTGCTTTGTTGCGTTCATTAACTAAGCGCTCATATACTTGTCTTTCAAAATAAATACCGATATAGGCAAATACAGCACACAAAACAACTACAGCTATTGCATTTGTAGTAAACATTTTAGAATAAATTTCATTCGAAATAATTTGCCAATTACTTTTTTCGGGAATAAACAAAATAGACAGTGCAAAACTCAACACACTAATTACAAAGTATCCAATCACTTCAAATTTATATTCCCGCGTATTTCCCAACATAAAAACCAAAGCAAAAATAGTAGGGATAATAAATAGGTACCCCCCAGCATCTAATCCTTCAACAGTTGTAATGCAACTCAAAAAGAAATTAATGGTAACCACTAAACTGGCATTTTTGTATTTCTTATACCCATGATAATCTAAAAACATAATTACTCCAATAGCAGCAGCGAATGCATAAAGAATATATGCCGACAACCATAAACCCCTAGAATGGTTAATGACACCAGTCCCAAGTATTACTGATAAAGCAACTACGCCAAAATAAATTAATCTTTGTGATGCAGCTCTTTGTTTAGAAATAATTAAAACCATAATAAAATTGTTTTACAGCTTATATACGATAAATGGTTCCTTCCGGTTTTTTATGCCGGATTTTAATTATTTTTCAAGTGAAAATGAACAAACCATGAAAAGAATCTTCCCTATTTCCGTTATTATCCTGTTGATATCAAGTTGTTCAGAAAGTACAAATATGAAAAAAGAAGCATATAATTGGCCAGTTGAAAAAGCACCTATTGCAGCACAGAAAGAACATATCAGAATATTGCATGGAGATACTGTTCCTGACCCCTATTATTGGATGATTGACTATTTTAAAAAAGGGCCAGATAGTACTGAAGTACTCAACTACCTCAAAGCAGAAAATGATTACACAGAAAAAATGATGGCAGGCACTAAAGAACTGCAAGCCAAGCTTTTTAACGAAATGAAAGCAAGAATTAAAGAGAAGGATGAATCTGTGCCAGTATTTAAAAATGGATATTTCTATTATACAAGGGTTGAAGAAGGAAAACAATATTATAAATATTGCAGAAAGAAAGGAAGCTTAACTGCAAAGGAAGAAATACTCTTAGATGTAGATAAAATGGCAGAGGGTAAACCCTATTATAATGTTACGGGAATGAGTGTAAGTCCGAATAACAACCTCTTAGTTTTTGGTATAGATGAAGTATCTAGAAGACAGTATACCTTAAAAATTAAAAATATTGCTACCGGAGAAATATTGCCAGACAATATACAAGGAACCAATGGGTATGGGGTTTGGGCAAACGACAACAATACTATTTTTTATACATTAAATAACCCAATCACTTTACTTTCAGAAAAAATAATGCGCCATCAAATGCTAGGTGGAAAAAAAGATATTACCGTATATCATGAAAAAGACAATAGCAATTATATTGGAGTAAGCAAATCTAAAAATGGGCGCTACATTTTTATTAGTTCACAAGCAACGCTTTCTTCTGAACAATTCTATATTAATGCAGATGAGCCTGAATCTGTTTTTCAATCATTTCAGCCCCGTATAAAGAACGTTTTGTATGATGTGGTAGCATTAAACGATAAGTTCCTCATCAGAACTAATGAAAATGCTTTGAACTTTAAAGTGATGGAATGTCCTTTAGATAAAACAAATCATTCCTTTTGGAAGGAGCTTGTTGCACATAGGTCAGATGTGCTTATTCAAAACGTAGAAGCCTTTAAAGACTATACGGTTATTACAGAAAGAAAAAACGGATTGATTCAACTAAACATAAAACAAAATAACAGCTCTACTGAACATTATATACAATTTGATGAGCCTGCCTATTCTGCCAACTTGGGTTCTAATCCAGAATTTAATAGTGCTTCATTGCGTTATACGTACACGTCATTAACCACTCCTTTTTCTGTATACGATTATGAATTATCAACCAAAATCAAAACACTTAAAAAGCAACAAGAAGTAGTTGGAGGGTATAATCCTTCAGATTATACAAGCGAACGCATTTATGCCATTGCTAATGATGGAACTAAAATTCCTATATCACTAGTGTATAAGAAGGGGCTTAAAAAAGATGGCACAGCTCCCCTATTATTGTATGCTTATGGATCTTATGGCTATAGTATTGATGCAGATTTTAGTAGTACAACGCTAAGTTTACTTAATAGAGGATTTGTATATGCAATAGCGCATATAAGAGGAGGGGAAGATTTAGGCAGACAATGGTACGAAGATGGAAAATTATTGAAAAAGAAAAACTCATTTACAGACTTTATTAATTGCGGAGAATTCTTAATAAAGAATCAATATACCAGCAAAGACCATTTATATGCAAATGGCGGTAGTGCTGGAGGCTTATTAATGGGTGCTGTAACCAATATGGCTCCTGAACTATGGAAAGGGGTAATTGCCGAAGTTCCTTTTGTAGACGTAGTTAATACCATGTTAGATGAAAGTATCCCCTTAACCACCAACGAATTTGATGAATGGGGAAATCCAAAAGAAGAAGCATATTATGCATATCAAAAAAGTTATTCGCCTTATGAGAATGTAGAAAAGAAGAACTATCCACACCTTTTAGTAACCACAGGACTACACGATAGCCAGGTTCAATATTTTGAACCAGCAAAGTGGGTAGCAAGGCTAAGAACCATGAAAACAGATCAAAATGTTTTATTACTCAAGACCAATATGGATTATGGGCATGGTGGTGCATCAGGAAGATTTGATTACTTAAAAGAGACTGCACTCAACTTTGCTTTTTTGCTTGCTTTAGAAGGAATTTCAAAATAAATATATGCCATCTAATGAATGAGTAATAGCTTTTTTAAATTCAAAGAATTCACAGTTAATCAAGATAAAACTGCCATGAAAGTATGCACCGATGCATGCTTATTTGGTGCATGGGTAGTAGATAGTATAAATATGCCCAGTCTAAAAAACATCCTTGATATTGGAACAGGAACTGGATTACTTTCGTTGATGCTGGCACAGTTTAGTAAAGCAAGTATTGATGCTGTAGAAATTGAACCAATGGCCGTAGCGCAAGCAAATGCAAATTTTAATGAAAGCAAATGGAAAGAGCAATTTCAAATACATGCAACTTCTATAATTGAATATGCAAAAAAACAAGAAAGGAAATATGACTTAATTATTTCTAACCCTCCTTTCTTTGAACAACAATTAAAAAGCAACAATAAAGAAAGAAATATTGCCATGCACAGTGCCCATTTAACATTAACAGAATTGGCCAACTGCATGATTAATCTATTAACTGATTCTGGAATTGCAGCCATTTTATTGCCTTGGGACAGATCTGAAGAATGGAAGGAAATTGCAGAAAAAAAGGGACTTTTTGGCATTAAAGAGACCCTAGTAAAACAAAGTACAGCACACTCCTATTTTAGAACTATGATTTTAATGCAAAAAAATAGAGCAACTTCAAGTTTCAACACTATTACCATCAAAGAAGGAAGTGAATACAGCAAAGAATTTAGCCAGTTATTGGCTCCTTATTATTTGGCATTGTGAGGCATATTTAATCTTAACCAGCATAATTAATTAACTAACTTAGCATTATGAAAATATCTACTGCTTTGAAAGGATTGATGTTTTTGCTGATTGCGGCATGCAGCAGTCCTACTAAAAATTTTACACCAGCAGAAAATGGCTTAGATGCCGGACGGGAATTCATTGATGCCTGTTTAAAGGGAGACTTTAGCAGAGCTGCATTCTATATGGTAGATGATGAAAAAAACAAACAATTACTTTTAACGAAAGAATCGGCCTATAGAGAAAGGGATAAAGAAGGCAGACAAGAATTACGATTGGCATCTATAAATATTAAAGAAGTATCCGAACCCAATGATTCTACTGTTATACTCTATCATAGTAACTCTTTAGATACCAGCTCTAGGCAAACCATAATTGTAAAAAGAAACAATATTTGGTTAGTCGATTTTAAACAATAAACAATATTGAATTTTATGAATCAACAAACAGTTCTACATCCTTGGCATGGTGTTCATTTTGGTGAAAATGCACCTCGTATTGTAAATGCAGTTATCGAAATTCCACAAGGATCAAGATGTAAATATGAAATAGACAAACCCAGTGGCTTATTAAAATTAGACAGGGTTATTTTTTCTTCTTTTTACTACCCTATAAACTATGGCTTTATTCCACAAACATATGGTGGAGATAAAGATCCTTTAGATATATTAGTAATCACTTCCTTGCCTGTTCAACCATTAACATTGATGGAAGCTAAAGTGATTGGTGTAATGCAAATGATAGATGGCGGTGAACCCGATGACAAAATAATTGCGGTTGCAGCAACTGACCCAGGCGTAAACCACTACAACAACATTGAAGAACTACCCAGACATTTCTTTGACGAATTAAGACATTTCTTTCAAGAATATAAAAGGTTGGAAAAAAAGGAGGTTTTAGTAGAAGATTTTGGAGATAAAGCAAAAGCATTAAGCATTGTTGAAGAAGCAATATCTTTCTATAAAGAGACATTTATAAACAAATAAAATGAGTACCACTACCCTACTTATACTAATTGTTATAGGACTTGCTGCAGGTTTTTTAAGTGGCTTAGTAGGTATTGGAGGGGGTATCATAATGGTACCAGCATTGGTGTTCTTCCTTGGGCTTACCCAAAAACAAGCCCAAGGAACTTCATTGGGGGTTTTAATGCTTCCAGTGGTAGCCCTTGCAGTTTGGCAATACCATAAACAAGGTCAAATTAATTTTAATTATGTTTTTTTAATAGCAGTAGCTTTTATTACAGGGGGATTCTTGGGCAGCAAATTGGCTTTGAACTTAAGCGACGACAAAATGAAGAAAATTTTTGCAGTGGTTCTCTTGTTATTAAGTATCAAAATGTTGTTTTTTGACAAGAAAAAAATCATAGCCCCAACCGAATCAACAAAAATTCAACAAACTGCATCTCATTAGCGGGTGAATTGATTCTGCCTCCTTATCTTTGCATAAAATACTATAAAATGGAAGCACAACAATCCACTGGTAAATATTGGGCGTTATTCTTTTTTTGGCTTGCAGCTTTAATTGTACTCCTTTTTGTATACCGTGAATTCTTTTGGTTAGCACTACCTGGCACTGTTACTTATTTTGCCAAAGGGATGGATTTGATGTAGTTTTCGCTGAAACAATGCGTTTTACTAATCTTAATTGGTGGGTTCTTTCACTAGTTTCCCTATTCAAAATTCCTGCTTGATCAATAAAATCAATACGCACCCTTCCTGATGCGTGTATGATGGTATTCTGATTTAACAAAATGCCTACATGGGTTATTTTGCCTTCCTTATTATCAAAAAATGCAAGGTCTCCACAGTTTGTTTCTGCAAGAAATCCTATATCGGTCCCTAATTCAGCTTGTTGATACGCATCCCTAGGTAAACGGATGTTGAAATATTGATAAACCTGCTGTACAAACCCACTGCAATCAATACCATAAATAGACCTACCACCCCACAAATAAGGGGTATTCAAGAATAGATGAGAAACCATGTTTACTGATTCTTCGGTAAATGGGATTTCCCCAGGAGTAAACAGTTCCCCCTCATATTTAAATGCCAATCCAGTAAGATTCAATTGATGGTTTTTAAAAAGTTCAAGTGAAGCGCCAAAAGGAAGCTGAATCACAGTATCATTCAATAGCATACCATTAGAATAAGCAGCTATAATGGTATTAGACTTTAGCATGACTAACTCATCTGGCACAAGGGCCAACTGGGCGCTTTGACACCACCCTTCATAACCATCATTCAAGCATTTAATTTTGGTAAATGTTCCAGTTTGTAAAAGAGGACCCCCATCAATTATTTCGGCCGTTTCACCAAACAATATTTGACTTACCATTTCACTTTGATGGGCTGCTTCGGCCCTTAACGGGGCAACAGCCACAATTGCTACAACAAAAGCCATTCAATATTTTTATTGAAAGATATGGAAATTTAAGAAGCTTGCATCTTAACAAAAATGAGTTAATTTAAGAAGTGATTCAAGAGGCCTTTAAACATATCACAGATATTGAACTTTTAAAGAAGTATAAAACCGACCAAAATAAGGAATGGTTAGGTATTTTGCTTCAACGTTATACCATGCTGCTACTTGGTGTATGCATGAAGTACCTTAAAGATGAAGAAGCAGCTAAAGATGCTGTTCAGCAAATATTTTTAAAAGCACTCAATGAATTAGAAAAATACCCAGTGGAATACCCAAAAAGCTGGTTATATAAAATAGCAAGTAATTATTGTTTAATGAAGCTTAGAGGTCAAAAAGTATATATTTCTATTGATAAAGCCCCAGCGATATCAGAAATACATGATGAAGAGAATACGTCAAGTATTGAAAGAGAAATAAACTTAGACTTATTAGAAGTTGCAATAGAAGAACTTAATAAAGAGCAAAAAACTTGCATAACTTTATTCTATTTGCAAAAGAAAAGTTATCAGCAAATAAGTGCAATAACCGGATTTAGTTTATTGCAAGTGAAAAGCAATATTCAGAACGGGAAAAGAAATTTGAAAATTTTAATAGAGAAAAAACAATCTTTTTAATGACCAATTGGAAAGACATATTTAAAAAAGAAACCGATTTATCAAACGAGGAATTATTAAAATACCTTGATAATGATATATCAGAAGAAGAAATGAACGCCATTGAACAAAAATTGGCATCATCAGATTTTGAAAACGATGCATTAGAAGGATTAGCTCAATTTAAAACGAAAGAAAATATTACAACAATAACAAACAGCTTAAATCAACAACTTAAAAAACAAATTTCAAGAAGTACTAAAAGAAAGAAGAAAAGAAAAATACAAGACCAACAATGGCTCATTGTGGTAATACTTGCTGTTTTACTTTTAAGTGTCACAGGTTATCTCTTAATACATTATAATCGCTAAGCCCTGCAGAAATGTTGAATTAATGCTAACTGTTTTGGAAACTGCAAAGCTAATTCAGCAGCTTTTGCTAATTCAAAATCAGCAAAATCAAAACCAGGTGAAACCGTACAGCCCACCAATGAGTATTGGCCATTAGTTTTAGAGGCAAACCAAGCACCAGCAGGTACTATTGCTTGATATTGCTCACCCATTTCAATATTGCTTCCCAATTTTATTAATTCATAATTTCCATTAGTATGTAACACATGAATATCTACTGCATCACCCGTATAAAAATGCCAACATTCATCTGACTGAATTCGATGAAAAGCCGAGAAAGAATTTTCTTCTAATAAAAAATAAATAGCAGTTGAATAATTTCGTTTCCCGTTAAATTTTTCGGGCAAACTATCTGCGGGAATCCATCCAGATGATCGGTATGTTTCTTTGTAATAGCCTCCTTCTGGATGTGGTAATAATTGGTAAAATTGAATAAGTTGCTGTATAGTTTGATTCATTGAAATGATATTAATTGCTTTTGACAAATCGATACAATTTTGTTTGATGACTTAAAATCATCTGCTTTTTCAAATCGGACTTTGTAATAGTCTTGTGTTCCCATAAATCACGAATTTGGAAGTTTCCCTCTAATCCCAACTTTGAAAAATCAAGTATTAAAGGAATAGAACAATCTAATTTATTCAAAATGGCTAACGCATAATCCCCATTTGATAGGGATTTTAAAAAAATACTCAGTGAGCCATCATTTTCTTTTTGAACTGCTTGAATGCCTAGAGAATCCTGATTTATATTAATCACTTCCTTATTAAGTAAAATAGACTTTGTTGCTTCATTCATTTTTCTAATATCATTTGAAGCATACAAAGGTGAACACATCATAGCCCAAAGACTAAACTGAGATTCATACTCTATATCAGTACAACCAATTCCACCACCATCACCAGAAGGGCCTTTCTTACCATACAATCCAACAACCAACATATCTGCATCATTCCACCGTCCAGGACCAGCAAACTCATTTAATGTAGCATTTGTTTCAAGAATATCTAAGATGCCTAAACCCCATTTTTCATTTGGTTTCTTTACCCATTTATCTCTAATATCATGGGTGGTTCTCCATAATTGTCCACCAACACCAGCAGCCCAATTCCAAGGTTTTCTTTCTCCCCATTCACATATTCCAAATACAATTGGCCTGCCTGTCTTCTTTAAAGCTTCAGCCATTTTTTGGTATCTCAATTTGGCAGTATTAGAATCTGCCGGTGCATTGCAATAATCATATTTTAAATAATCAATTCCCCATTCTGCAAATGTTTTAGCATCTTGCTCTTCAAAATTCAAACTTGCCGTATAACCAGCACAGGTTAACTGGGCAGCATCACTGTAAATACCCAACTTCATTCCTTTTCCATGTAAAAAATCAGCAAATGCTTTTATCCCAGATGGAAATTTTGCTGGATCAGCAATGATATTATTTTTCATATCCCTCCCTCCTTGCCAACCATCATCAATGAAAATATAATTATAGCCGGCATCTACCAATCCAGATTGAATCATTGCTGTTGCCATTTCTTTAAGTTCAAGTTCATTCACTTTTTCAGCAAAAAAGTTCCAACTCATCCAACCCATCAAAGGCTTAGAGGCCATTGATGTAGATTGTCCTAAACAAGCCATATTAAATAAGCAGCAGAATATAATGATGATTTCTTTTCTCATATACGAATTCATATTAGTCAAACTTAATCCAATAACTGTATGCATAATTTTTAAAAGGAACCCGATACTTTTCTAACGGCCATGCCCCCCAACTATCCATGCCTTGCAAGCCTGTTTGATTTAAATCCATATGTAAATAAATTTCAGACCGTTTATTCAATTCACCACTGTGGTATTGTTTTTTATTTATTGCGGGATCTAAATCATTTAAATGATAGGGCAATGCCGAAAAACTTAATAAACTATCATTATAAACAAACTTTATTCTCCTACCCTTCAAATTAGAAAAACTCACCCATCTAACTTCAGTATGATTACCGCTTTCTTGTGGTCTAGCATAAGGATAGTATTGCTCATCTATGTTTTGACTATACTGTCCAATAAATGTATTGGTTTTTCTATCCCAATAATTTTCACCTGGCCCCCTTCCATACCAATTAATATTAGTAAAATCGCCTGCAATTGTTACATCGTTTCCTGCTCTTAACAAGAGTGGATATTTCCCTTTAATTGCTTCAAAAGTATTTTCTACTTTAATAGAACCATCACTAAAAATGGAATAAACTTGATTATGCTTGGCGTCACCATTAAGTAAAGTTTTTGTGAACACCACTTTAATTAATCCTTTATCAATTGGAAAAATAGCATGGGTTAAAGTGCTAGAACTATCATATACATTGCGCCACATGCGTAAGCTTTTATTAAACCCAGCCCCAATATCATTGTCTGTAGGTGCTCTCCAAAATGATGGCACAGGACCTGAATGAATAATTTGATCTCCATTTTTTGTATAACTCAATAATTTCCCATTTTCAATATCAAATTGAAGTGAAAAGGAGCGCCCATTAATTTGAACTAATTGATTCAACTTATTGAATGATAAACCATTTTTTATGACAGGGGATTGATTATTGGCTTTCACTTCATTTACGAGAAACTGTTCCGACGCAATAATATAGTCCTTACTCAAAAAAGGCTCCTCGGTTTTTAATGCATAGTAAATATTCAACTGATACTCCTTATCAACCTTTCGCTTAAAATTTGTTGCAATAAAAAATGAATCTTCTTGTTGCGGTGCTAAATGAATTGTTTCAATTTTACCCGTCTCCTTTATGATTCCATTTTCTTGTAATGCCCAATGCAAATAAATATTTTCGAGGTTTTTATAGAAGAACCCATTTCTAATGGTAATGCTATTAATGTTGTTCCATGTTGTTTTAATGTTCTGGTAAACCTGCTTTACTTCCAAAGCCATTGGTGTAAGGTTTCTGTAAGCATCTACTACCCCTTTAACACAAAAATTATTGTCGCTTAAATTTTCATCTACAGGACCTTCTAATGGAAAATCTCCACCATATGCTTTTATTCTTTTCCCATTTTTAATGGTATCAATACTTTGGTCTATCCATTCCCAAATAAAGCCACCTTGGAGTTTAGGATTATTTTCTATTATATTCCAATAGTCTTTAAAATTACCTAAGCTATTCCCCATAATATGGGCGTATTCGCTTTGTATATGCGGTAATTTTGCATTAGACTTTGCATACTTTAACATGCCGTCAGGTGAAATATATTGAGGGCAAAATATTTCAGAAAAAGGGGTATTATTTGGTTTGCCATAATCAATATCTCTCTCATACTGAATAGGCAAATTAGTTTGCCCTTTAAGCCAATCATAAGCAGCATAAAAATTACTCCCATCACCCGCTTCATTACCTAAAGACCAAGTAACAACTGATGTATGATTTTTATCGCGCTCATACATCCGCTGTACCCTTTGCAAATGCGCTTCTTTCCAAATAGATTTATTGCCCAAGGTTACACTTAAATCATATCCTAAACCATGGCTTTCAATATTTGCTTCGTCTACCACATACAATCCATAAATATCACAAAGTTCCATCCAATAAGGATCTGGAGGATAATGTGAATGCCTTACCGCATTAATATTGAGTTTTTTCATCATTTCCATGTCTTTCAACATATCTTCTTTACTTAAGACATGTCCATTGCGAGGATGATGCTCATGCCTATTCACCCCTTTTAAAAAAATACGCTTCCCATTCACCAAAAAATTTGCACCAATAATTTCAATTTTTTTAAACCCAACTCTTTGAGGAATTATTTCTAAAATATCACCCTCTTTGTTTTTTAAAATAAGGTACAAGGTATATAAGTATGGGGTTTCAGCAGACCACAATGTAACTTTAGCAAGTGTTGACTTAAAAGATAATATAGACTTATAATTTCCAAGAACTGTAGCAAATTCTTTCGTTTGATCTTGATAGACCATATTTCCCGATGCGTCTTTTAATTGCACTTCAACGTTAAAACTGTCTTTTTTACTCAAATAACCTTTTTCCGATTTAAAATTATCCACCTCAACATTTATATTCAACAGACCGTTCTCATATTTTTCATCTAAATCAGTAGTGATTTTAAAATCTCTAATAGTCAATTTATTGGTAGCAAATAAATAGACATCTCTTTCAATACCTGAGAATCGAAACATATCCTGACATTCTAAATAACTAGCATCACTCCAGCGAAATACTTGAAAAGCAATCAGGTTCTCCCCTTCTTTTAAATATTGAGTAATATCAAATTCAGCTGCAAGTTTACTGTCTTCACTATAGCCTACCTTTTTGCCATTAACCCAAACAAACAAGCAACTTTTAGCATTGCCCACATGTAAAAAAACCTGCTTCCCTTTAAAATCTTTGGGTAAAATTATTTTCTTTCGATACGACCCAACTGGATTATTATTTACTGGAATATCATAAGGAGGATTCATTTTATTGTATCGAAGATTATGACCAGCAAAATCGTAGGGTTGGTTTACATAAATGGGTAATCCATATCCATTCACTTCCCAACTTGCAGGAATTTTGAATAAATTCCATTGGGTATCATCAAAACCACTCTCGTAAAAACGAATAGGACGCTTATTGGGGTCTTGCACCCAATTAAATTTCCATTCCCCATTTAATGAGAAAAAATTGTTCGAATTTTCTTTGTCAAAATTCTTCGCACTTGACCAATTTTCAAATGCGAAGGCATTAGCCCTCATGGGCATTCGATTGATAGAAACCAATTCGGGATTTTCCAATTCAGGCGGTAATTGACCTAATGCTTCAACAACAATGGTACTTAATAATGAAAAAACAATTAGCAGTTTTATAAAAACTTTCATAAAATAACGATACATAAATATTAAAATAAAAACGATTTTTTAAAGATAATCTAGATGCAAGTATGGTTAACTATAATAGTGTACAAAAAGGGATAAATATCATATTTAAAATAAATATATTTGAATTAATATTTTAGCTTTAGTCAATAAATATTAATTTCAACCATAAATAATTCATATTAAATTTATTTGCATTAAATATGTATCAAAAAAAACTTAACTTTTATAACGTTGCCCCTTTTGTTATTCTATTAATTATTGCAGTTCTGGCCCTATTTGTTCCAGCGGAACAAAGCTATATAGATTCTCAAGCTGTTTATAATGGCGCTGACATTGCATGGATAATTGTTGCAACAGCATTGGTGTTTTTGATGACGCCTGGATTGGCATTTTTTTATGGCGGAATGGTACATAGAAAAAATGTGATTTCAACCATGATTAAAAGCGTGGTAGCTACTGGAGTAGTTTCAATCATTTGGATTACCGTGGGATACAGTCTTTGTTTTGGTGACTCAATAGGTGGATTAATCGGAAATCCTACTACTCATTTATTTATGAGAGGAATTAATGGTGGAGCGCCATGGAGCCTTGCGCCTACCATTCCTTTAGGTCTTTTTGCTATGTTTCAACTGATGTTTGCCATCATTACACCTGGGCTAGTTGTTGGGGCAGTTGCCGAAAGAGTTAAATTCACTTCATACATTTTATTTATAGTACTTTTTAGCTTACTCGTTTATGCTCCTTTAGCTCATTGGACTTGGCACCCAGAAGGATTTTTATTTAAAATGGGGGCTTTAGATTTTGCCGGTGGAACAGTTGTACATATCTCGGCTGGATGCGCAGCCCTTGCCGGAGCGTTGGTGTTAAAGAGAAGAAAAGCGCATTTAGATCAAATTGAAATACCTCCCGCAAATATTCCCTACGTTCTAATTGGAACTGGATTACTTTGGTTCGGATGGTTTGGTTTTAACGCAGGATCGGCATTAGGTGCAAATTCATTAGCTGTTTCAGCATTTGCAACAACCAATACTGCTGCAGCTTCTGCTGGTTTATCTTGGATGTTTTTTGATGTTATGAGAGGAAAAAAGCCATCAGTTTTAGGTTTTTGTATTGGCGCAGTTGTAGGACTAGTTGCCATAACGCCTTCAGCAGGTTTTGTTGCAGTACCACAAAGTATTTTTATAGGATTCATAGCTGCGATCATTTCTAATTACGCTGTTTTTTTAAAATCAAAATCATCTTTAGATGATACCTTAGATGTGTTTCCATGTCATGGTGTTGGTGGAATGGTTGGCATACTAATGACTGGAATATTTGCAAGCAAATCGGTAAATGGAATTGGCGATGATGGATTATTCTACGGCAACACTGCTTTCTTTTTCACTCAGGTAAAAGCACTATTTATTGCTGTTGCATACAGTTTTACAGTCTCATTAGGAATTTTCAAACTAATTAGTATCATGCTTCCATTAAGGGTAAGCTCCGAAGAAGAAGAATTAGGACTAGACGCCACCCAACACAATGAAAAATACCTCCAAGGAACACTCTTGGTTGCAGAAAACGATTAATTGAATTCACCTAATTACTATGGGTTCTTTAGCATATTAGTGCCAATTATAGTTAACAGTTATATGCCTCAAAAAATCAGTTCCCAATGCTAATTATATTTGCGTTTGAAAATACAGAATGTAATTATGCAAAAAATATTATTGATTTTTTCTTTGCTGTTCTCAATTTGCGCTATTGCACAAGAAGACACTACAGAAGTTTTTGACTATAGCAAATTTGGAGATGCGGAGGGCGTAAAACGCTATTGTACCCAAAAGGTTTTAAATCAAACACCTCAAAAAATAATAAGCATAGGCTACGAATACCATGGAAGCTTTACCTTACCAGGTGTTAAACTAGGACCACTTTTACCTGCTTTTCAAGACTTTCAAGTAAATCAGGTTTCCGCATTAAGAGTTCAAGCAAATATTCCTGTTATTTCTACCAACAAAATCATTTGGCAGTTAGGCGCAAATTATTGGGCTAGTAGGTACTCAATTGAAAATGCTGGAAGCAATTCATTTGCAAGTAAATTAAACAGTAACGCTATGACTTCTCTTGGCATTAACACTACTATTTTTAAGCCTTTGAATGAGAAAAACTTTTTAATCTTCCAAGCCAGTGCAGATTACAATGGGGTGTTTCAACAATTTAGCGACGTTAATGGGAAAGCCCTAACCATTAGCGGTACGGCTATTTACGGTTGGAAAACTTCAGAAAAAAATATGATTGGTACCGGTATTTCAAGAACTTATCGTGCCGGACAACTTCTACATATACCGGTGTTCCTTTGGAATAAAACATTTAACGATCGTTGGGGTATGGAATTATTACTTCCAGCACGTGGACATTTAAGATATAATTTTTCTACCTCTAATATATTACAATTCGGATTTGAGTTAGAAGGCAACCAATTCTTAATGAATTTACCCAATAGCTCCAATGACTCAGTATTTATTCAGCGTGGTGAATTAAAACCAAGAATAATTTGGGATAAAAAAATAAGTGGTTTTATTTGGCTAAGTGCACAAGCAGGATTGAGATACAACTGGCGATTTGATGTTATGAATGAATACAATGGAAAAAATGATAACCAATTGTATTTCTCGAGTCGTTTAGGAAACCCTTTATTTTTTAATATCAGCTTAAATTTTGTTTCACCTTAAAACTACTTGGCAACTTGTTTGGTCCAAGTATCCGTTCTTCCAATTAATGAAACACCAATATAACCTCTTACTTCAAGCGTATTAGGGTTAAGCATTTTAATAGTACAAGAATAGGTATTACCATTTTTGGGGTCATAAATATTGCCATCTTCCCAAATATTTTTATCCTTGTAATTAAATCCCCAAATATTAACTAAACCTAAAATAGGTCGAGTTCGCAAAGTTTCATCAGAATGATTTTTATCAACTTTTGGTTTTCCTGTTTCAGGATCATTTGGTTCTTTTAACCAAACTATTTTGCCTTGAAATTTTTCTCCATTTTTATAAATTCTAACCATAGCGTTGCCATCACCTGTTTTCCACACACCCACAATTGTACCAGACTCTTCTTGCATGAAGACGAAAGAACTTGTTACAAAAACAATAATAAAACTGGCTATTGCTAAAAAAATATTCTGTTTAGAAAGAAACTTTGGAGTATACATAGTAAATATCAAATTGTAGTTTAATTATGCAAACAAAAATAAAAAATCAGCATCTATAAATATCTTACTAAAACTATTTTAACACCCTTTACAACTAAATGGAATAAAAAGTATCCTAAAGCAAAAAAGCGAGCCCAATTGTGATTGGGTTGTCGCTTTTTTGTTTGGCTTATTAAGCCAACTTTGGTGGAGCCGACCGGACTCGAACCGGTGTCCAAACATCGTGACCATTAGCTTTCTACATGCTTATTTCTTTATTAATTGTAGGTGATGAACAGGAAAAGAACAAACCAATTCGCCACTTAGCTGGATAATCTTAAGCAATAAGCACAGCCTACTATTGCAGCATCTTCTTTTGTTTTGAGTCGGCGGCGGCACATGGAAAGAAGCGAACCTGTGCGGCGGCCCAAATGGTTACTTAATCACTGATTAAGCAGCCATGGCATACTGAGTATTGCCAATTAATGGTTGAATATTCAGATTAAAGTGCTAATTATCCAACGCACTGCATGCTTACACCAACCGTAACCTATGCTGTCAAAACCAAAACGGCCCCGTAAGTCTATTTAAATAATCTCCAGAAGTCTAACCCCAAAGCGTATGCCATTAATCCCATCAATAGGATCATTCCTGCCATTTGGGCATATTCCATGAATTTATCGCCAGGTTTTCTTCCAGAAACCATTTCATATAATGTAAATAAAGCATGACCGCCATCTAGAGCAGGAATTGGCAGAATATTCATAAATGCCAAAACAATAGAGAATATACCTGTTAAAGTCCAGAAACGTTCCCAATCCCAAACACCAGGAAAGGTATTCCCAATGCTGATTACACTTCCCAAAGAATCACTCGCATTTACTTTACCGGTAAACAATTGCTTAAGCCCTGTTACATATCTGCTTAATGTTTCCCAACAACGTGTAAATCCTATTGGTATAGAAGCAATTAAATTATATTGTATATGTTCAGTCCCTAAAATAGTTAATGGACTAACTTGAAAAAATCCAATGGCTCCTTTGTCATTCACCAAGGCTTTAATTTGAACAGTGTCTTTCCCGCGAATAGCAGTTAATTGAGCCACTGTATTAGCAGCCTCTTTTTTTAACTGATCAAAGTCATGATAGTAAGTGAACCGCTTGCCATTTAAAGCAATTAAAGTATCTCCTTTTTCTAATTTACCAGCATTAAATACAGCAGTATTGCTAATTGAATCAACAATTACTGGGTATTGCGGAACCAACATCCCACTAAACTTTTTTTGTTGAATGATATTCTGCATAAAACTAGCAGGAATAGCTATTTCAACTGTTTGCCCTTCTCTAATGACTGTTAATACTTTGGCTTCAGTTAAAACCAATTCAGATTCAATAGATCCAAAATTTTCAATGGCTTTGCCGTCCATTGCAACAACATTATCTCCATCTTTTAATCCAATAGTCTTACCTAATGAATCTACATGAACGCCATATTTTAGATTTTTTACTGGCAACTGCTCATCTCCCCAGTACCAAGTGATTCCAATAAATATTACAATGGCTAAAAGTATATTAACTACTACTCCACCCACCATAATAATCAGTCTTTGCCAAGCTGGCTTAGACCTGAATTCCCAAGGTTCGGCAGGCTTTTTCATTTGCTCTTTATCCATGCTCTCATCTATCATCCCAGCTATTTTTACATAGCCTCCAAATGGTATCCAACCCAATCCATATTCTGTATCCCCTTTTTTCTTTTTAAATAAGCTAAACCAAGGATCAAAGAATAAATAGAATTTATCTACCCTGCAACCAAACCATTTTGCAGGTAAAAAATGTCCTAGTTCGTGTAGTACAACCAATATGGAGAATGATAAAATAAACTGGCCAGCTTTTACTCCAACACTTGCCCAATCAATAGCTAATAACATCATATAAAACCCCTTCTTTTTTGCTCAATTAATGATTACATATGTAAAAGTGAAGCGGCAAAGTTACGTGCCTCTGCGTCGCTATCAAAATAGTCCTGTAAAGTTGGCTTTTCTATAAAAGCAATTTTATTCATGGTTTGTTCAACTACTTCATTAATATCTAAGAACCCAATTCTATTTTTCAGAAATGCAAAAACAGCCATTTCATTGGCCGCATTCATTACACAAGCCGTATTTCCACCATCATATAAGGCTTTTATTGCTAGTGCAAGATTTCTAAAAGTTTTTACATCAGGCTCTTCAAATGTTAAAGTATTAGGTTTCTTAAAATCGTAACGAGGAAAATCATTGGGAATTCTCTGCGGAAATGCCAACGCATATTGAATAGGCAATTTCATATCGGGTAAGCCCATCTGTGCTTTAATACTTCCATCTTCAAACTGAACCATACTATGTATAATACTTTGAGGATGAATGACCACTTGAATTTGATGAGCATCTAAATTAAACAACCACTTTGCTTCAATCATTTCAAGTCCCTTATTCATAAGGGTTGCAGAGTCTATTGTAATTTTTGCTCCCATGCTCCAATTGGGATGTTGTAAAGCATGGTCTCTTTTTACATTAACTAAGAAGTTGGGTTTTTTTCCTAAGAAAGGCCCACCACTTGCAGTCAAAATAATTTTCTCTATTTTATTTCTACCCTCACCTACCAAACATTGAAAAATAGCAGAATGCTCACTGTCTACAGGAATTACAGCAACTCGTTTTTCTGCAGCTTTTTGCATTACTAAATCGCCTGCAACTACCAAAGTCTCTTTATTAGCCAATGCAATGGGTTTACCCAATTCAATTGCATTTAAGGTAGGCTTCAATCCTGCATAACCTACAATAGCAGCCAACATCATATCGTAACAATCAATGGATGCAGCTTCAGCTAAAGCATCTTCCCCAGCAAAAACCTTAATGTTGGTTTGAGCTAGTGCGGCTTTAACCGTTTGGTATTTTTTTTCATCCCCAATTACTACAATATTTGGATTAAAAAGCATTGCTTGTTTTATCAGCAGTTCATCATTACTTTGAGCAGTAAGAATTTCTGCACTAAACAATTCAGGATTGGCTTTTATAACATCAAGTGCTTGTGTTCCAATAGAACCTGTGGAACCGAATATGGCAATGCGTTTTTGACTCATAGGTATATTATCCTTTATAATTGGGCATAGGTACACAATATATGCCAAAATTTTCCTTACTCATTCCCTGGATGAACAAATTGCACTAGTTGGTTGGCAATATTTCTATCATTACTTAATCGAGGAACTTTATTTTGCCCCCCGAGCTTCCCTATTGATTTCATATAATCAATAAATCCATTCTTTTGAATCAACCGAATTTTAAGAGGCAACAAAATATTACCCTTCATTAAGTCTTGATAGTAAACGTTTTTATTACTTAATGATTCATTCAGGTATTGAGCAAACATATTGATGTTATTGGGCAACGACTCAAATTCAATAAACCATTCGTGGTAACTCTTTCCCTCACCTTGTTGAATCATTGGAGCTACAGTAAACTCAGTAACTTTTGCAGGATAAGCTTCTAGGGTCTCTTTTAAAGCTGCTTCTACCTCTTCGCCAATTACATGTTCGCCAAAAGCAGAAATAAAATGCTTGGTCCTACCTGTAACAATAATTCGATATGGATTTAAACTGACGAATTTGATAGTATCCCCTATATTATAGCCCCATAATCCAGCATTACTATTAATGATAAGTGCATAGTTTTGGCCAAGTTGAACGTCTTTTAAACTAAGTCTGGTTGGGAATTCATTAAAGATTTCTCCGGCAGGTATAAACTCAAAATAAATACCACTATTGGTATTCAACAACATTCCTTCTTGGTCTTGGCTATCTTGAAAAGCAAAAAAACCTTCACTAGCTGGGAACAATTCAATTGAATCAATCTTTTTCCCAATACTTTCAAAAAGTCTGGCTTTATAGGGTTCAAAGTTGACACCTCCCTGAACCATGATACTAAAATGAGGAAATAAAGTTGAAATATTTTTACCCGTTTTTTCAATTAACCTATCAAAATACATTTGCATCCAAGGGGGTATACCACTTATTAAAGTCATGTCTTTATTAATGGTCTCAGCCACAATTTTATCAAGCTTAGTTTCCCAATCTTCTATGCAATTTGTTTCAAAACTGGGTAATTGATTAGCTCTTAAATAGGCAGGAATATGGTGGTTAACTATTCCACTTAATCTACCAGTGGGAATATTACCGGTTCTTTCTAAAACAGGGGAACCGCTTAAGAAAATCATTTTTCCATTGGCAAAAGCCGTATTTCCGGTTTCAGCCATGTAGCAAAAAAGCGCATTTCGGGCGGTTTGAATATGATTAGGAATTGAATCTTTTGTTATTGGTATATATTTCACCCCACTAGTAGTTCCACTGGTTTTGGCAAAATATATGGGCTTCCCCTTCCAAAGTACATTGGCTTTCCCTTGCTTAATTTGCTCTATGTATGGTTTAATTAACTCATAATCTCTAATTGGGACTGCTTGTGAAAAGCCTGCATGGTCTGCAACCTGTTCCAAAGAATGGTCTTTGCCAAATTGAGTGCTTGCTCCATGCTTAATTAATGACTTAAAGATGATTTCCTGGTGTTGAACAGCCTGCATCATCGATTTCCGAGTCTTATTATATATTACATTGGCAAAGGGTTTTGCCAGCAAAGATTTAATGTTCATAGGCTAAAATTGATACCAGAATAACAAAAATAGGCTTATCAGCGTCGGTTTAGGCTGCTTTGACCCTAAATTTGCAATAATTTATTTCGAAATTCTTTGTGATATATCCCTTGAAAACCCTACCTTTGCCGTCCTAATTTTGGACAGCTATGTTAGCAATAGTAAAAATCGCAGGTCAACAATTTAAAGTACAAGAAGGTCAAAATTTGTACGTTCCCCACCTGCAGGGTAAAACCGGAGACAAAGTAGAGTTTAACGATGTACTGTTCGTAGACAACGGCGGTAACATTTCAACAGGAGCTGCTGTTAAAGCAACTGTGAAAGCGGAAATCGTTAGCGACCTGGTACAAGGCGAAAAAGTGATCGCCTTTAAAATGAAAAGAAGAAAGGGCTTTCGTAAGAAGCACGGACACAGAACTCATTATACCAGAATTAAAATCGAAAGCATCGCTTAGTAATTAACACTTTATCGGTGTATTCCGATAATTTAAAATCATACAATTATGGCACACAAAAAAGGGGAAGGTAGTGTTAAGAACGGTCGTGATTCTCAGAGCAAACGCTTAGGTGTAAAAATCTATGGTGGTCAGCCTGCATTATCTGGCAACATTATCATTCGTCAAAGAGGAACCCAATACCACCCTGGCAAGAACGTTGGAGTTGGTACCGACTTTACATTATTTGCATTAACTGATGGTGTAGTTGAATTCAAAAAAGGAAAATCAGATAGAACAACAGTATCTGTTTTACCTGCAGAAGCTACTGCATAAAAAATATTTTTTGTAGTTCCAAATAAGATTTTTATTTTTAATGTATTATTTACTAACCATTAAATCTAAAAAACATGGCAACTGCAAAAAAAGCCGCTCCTAAAAAAGCTGCAAAAAAAGCTGCACCAAAGAAAGCCGCTGCTCCTAAAAAAGCTGCTGCAAAAAAAGCTGCTCCTAAAAAAGCTGCTAAGAAAGCCGCTCCTAAAAAGGCTGCTGCAAAAAAAGCTGCTCCTAAAAAAGCTGCTAAGAAAGCTGCTCCTAAAAAAGCTGCTAAGAAAGCCGCTCCTAAGAAAGCTGCTAAGAAGAAGTAATTCTCTTCTTATTTCTCAAGCAGAAATAGATTTAAGGCCCGTTCCAATTTTGGAACGGGTTTTTTATTTGACTATACGCATCCAAGTTCATAATTTTCCAGCATGATAACCAATGATGAAATATCCAGTAATTTTTCTTTGTTAGCCAAACTAATGGATATTCATGGAGAAAACCCATTTAAGGCTAAATCCTATGCTGCTGCGGCTTTTAGCGTAGATAAAATTACCACACAGCTCTCAGAAATGCCTCATAATACTATTTTCAGTATAAAAGGAATTGGAGAAAGTGCAGGTAATAGAATTATTGAAATGCTGCAAACAGGTAAGCTTCAAATTTTAGAAGACATCATTCAAAATACCCCTCCTGGTATTTTAGAAATGCTCAAAATAAAAGGAATTGGTCCAAAAAAAATTGCAACTATTTGGAAGGAATTAGAAATAGAAACTTTAGGGGAATTGTTATACGCTTGCAATGAAAATAGATTAACATTATACAAGGGCTTTGGAGAAAAAACACAACAAAATATTAAGGAGTCCATTGAATTTTACATGGGCACCATGGGTAGATATTTATACCAACAAGTTGAGTCTTTTTCAAAAGAATTAGAAAAAATATTAACTGTTTCTCTCCCATTTACTTTTCAATTAACTGGAGAAATGAGAAGACAAATGGAAATAATTGACTCCATAGATTGGGTAACAACAGCCAATTCTGAGAGCATAAAAGCGTTTATGAATTCCATTTCATTCCAATTAAAAGAGAGTGAGGCTTCAAAAATTAGCTTTAAAAATGAGCACAATATAACCGTTCAATTTTGGCTAGCTAATCAAGATAATTTTCAATCAATACTATTTGAAACAAGTTGCAGTGAACAATTTTTAAAAGAATGGATTAAAACTACTCAATGGGATAAATCAAAAGTATTTCCACTAGAGGATTCTATTTTTTCAACTTATGATTGTTGTCCAATACCGCCATGTCAAAGAGAATCGGCAACCATAATTCATAAAGCAAAGCAAAATGAACTACCTAGCTTAATTAATGTAGAAGATATTACAGGTATAATACACTCGCATAGTATATGGAGTGATGGTGGTAACAGTTTAACCGAAATGGCCACAGCTGCCATTGAAAAAGGAATGCAGTATTTAGTGATTAGTGACCACTCAAAATCTGCTTTTTATGCAAATGGTCTTAGTATAGAAAGAGTAGCTGCTCAGCACCAAGAAATTGCGAAGATAAACCAGCAATTTGCCCCTTTTAAGATTTTTAAAAGTATTGAAAGCGATATTTTAAACGATGGCAGCCTAGATTATCCTGATGAAATACTATCCAGCTTCGACCTTATTATAGCTTCTGTTCATTCTAATTTAAAGATGAATGAAGAAAAAGCCAATGCAAGATTGTTAAAAGCCATTGAAAACAAGTATACAAGTATCTTAGGTCATATGACTGGAAGACTCATACTAAGCAGGGCTGGGTACCCTATTAACCATGCTTTAATCATTGATGCATGTGCTGCTAACGGCGTTGTTATAGAGCTAAACGCGCATCCAAGAAGATTAGATATAGATTGGAGGTGGATTGAAAAAGCTCTAGAAAAAAATGTACTTATTTCAATAAATCCAGATGCACATACAATTGATGGATTTGAGGACTGCAAATACGGCGTTTTGGTGGCCCAAAAAGCAGGATTGAGCAAAAAACAGAATCTTAGTAGCTTTAGTTTAACACAATTTGAAGCGTTTGTTAAACAACAACAAACTAAACGTTGCTAAACCACAAAAGTAGTAGGAAGTTGAATGGTGAACTTTGTTCCAACCCCATCTGTTGATTGGTATTGAATAGATCCGTTGGCTTGCTCCACTATTCCCTTACAGATTGCTAAACCTAAACCAGTTCCAGCAGATTTAGTTGTAAAATTAGGCCTAAACATATTCTCCTTCATTGCAGCAGGAATTCCCCCCGAATAATCGGTAATATGAATAACTACATACTCATTTAAGTTATTCAGTTGTATATCAATTTGTGCCTTACCATTCCAATCCTTACCAGCTTCTACCCCATTTTGAATAAGGTTCATGAATAATCTATTTATTTGAACCTTATCAGACTCAATGAATGAATTAGTAGATTCGTCTTTTATATTAATACTTACTAGAGAATCACCTGCATACAAATTTTGCAAAGATTGAATGGTATTGGCAACTGAAAATGTTTCCAATTTTACAATCCCAATATTGGCAAATTGAGAAAAGTCTCCAGCAATTTTTGCCAACTGATCAATTTGTTCAATTAATGTTTTAGCAAGATTAGCACTTAATATATTTACATTAGGCGCACCCTGTTGAATGGCGTGTTGTAAATATTGAATACTTAATTTCATTGGCGTGAGAGGGTTTTTTATCTCGTGAGCAACCTGTCTAGCCATTTCTCTCCAAGCACCTTCCCTTTCTGTTTTAGCTAGAGATACTGCGCTTAACTCTAGTTTACGAACCATATTATTGTATTCATTTACCAAGACGCCAATTTCATCATCTCTATTCCAATCAATTTGCTGATTCTTAACACCCAGATTCATTTTCTTCATAGTAGCCCCAATTAGACTTAATGATGCGGTAATTTGATTGGTTATAAAAAACGCAATAGCACCAGCCAATAAGAATATAAATGCATTTAAATTGATTAAAGTAGCAAGAAATCCAGAAATTTCTTGGTTTAAATCAATTTGTGAATTGAGGTAAGGAATATTTAAATATCCATAGGTTTCACCTGTATCAGTCATTAAAGGAATATAAATGCTCAAATAACCAAAACTGCCAATGGTTTCAGATTGAATAAATCTTATTCGATTTTCACGATGCATCTCAATGTATGCAACCGGATCCATCTTTTTACTTAGAAGGTTCTTATTATAAATATATGGTTGAGTAGAAATAATTAGGTCTCCTTGTGCATTGTAATAGTTAATATCAACATTATGCAAATCAGAAATTTCGGCAATCACTTGTTCCAACTCATTTTTGACTCCTGAATTATTCGGCTCATCGTCTAAAGCTAAAATACTGACAACCTTTGCATTCAACTCATTTGCCATTACCTGAATTGACTTAGATAATCTTTCTTCATTTGAACGATTATATCGATAAATAAAAAAAGATATAGTTGCAATCCCAATCACTAAAAAAGAAAAAACACTTACAAAAATTATGGTGGCTTGAATTTGCGTACGAATATTAAACCTCAACAATTTCTTTAGTTCATCTAGTTTAAACTTCGCTTTTATAATTAATTCTCCAATATGGAAAATGAATATGATTAACAAAAAAGAACAAAACAAATAAGCGAATAATGTAACTGCCTCTATTACCCATGTACTTCGCTTTACAACTACAACTTGCCTGTCGTTCCCAGCATTAAACCACAATTCTGAAAAATCTCCTTCCATTTTATAGACAAACTCAAATTGTGGTAAAGCCGAAGAACTTAGCTGTGTTGGAAAGTTATAGTTGTTAAAATGGTTGATTATTTTTCCTTTATTATATATGGCATAAGCATAATTACTATTTAAATCTGCAATTACATCTTGCGATTGATTAAACAATTCTGGATATAAAGCTTCGCTTTTATACCTTTTAGCATTTAGTATAATAAACAAGTATCCAATAGGCGAATTATTTCTTTCAACTGCAACTTGATAAATATAATTAAACCCTTCAAAATTATTCTCGTAAGTATATAAATTAGGCACATCAGTAGTAGTAGACTGATTAAGTACAATGGTTTTTATAGATGAATAATTCAGCGAATCCTCATTAAATAATGGATGAAATAAGCTGTCAAATGTGTAAATTCTAGTATCGTATTTATTGAGATATCCCGAAAAATTTTGGTTAATTAAACTATCTTTTACAAACTTATTAGCATATTCACTTTCATGAAAGCGATCAAAGTTTTCACTTAAAAAATTATTATTAAAATTGGTTGCAGCTATTTTCAATAAGTTTTCGCCAGACGGATCAGACTGAATGGCCAACTTCTCAGCAATTCTTTTTCGTTGTTCAAATTCAACCAATCTATGTTGATGAATAACAAGAGCAGCAATGGACATTGCAAAAAGCATTATCCAAAAAATAAAAAAAGAGGACTTAATAATTTGAATTCTCAAATCGGAACCTCTTATTCTAAGCAATAGCATAAATAAAAGCAACCAGCCTATAACAATAAAGTGAAACCCAATTTGCGAAGTCTTGTATTGAATTAGTATATTGATAAACCCACTTAATATTACCATTAAAATTGGCAACCCCAGAGATTTTCTTGAACTAAGATTAGGAACAATAATCAACTGAGACAAGTAAAAAAAACCCAATACTAAAAAACATAAAATTACGATACTGATGGTACTGTATATTGTTAAACTAAAGAAGTTGGTTACATCAAATGATATTTTGGCGTCTCTTATTAAGCTTTGAATAATACCTACTATAAAAAATCCAAAGGTCGTGTATATAAAAATTCCAAATGCTTTTACTAAAATTGTAGAATTACTATTTGTAAGATTTACAATAGTTGAATAATTATTTTTAACAAAACGCATTACCCAATAAAATAGGACTGCATTTAAAAATAAATCCCCTAAAGAAGGATGCAAAAAATTTGAAGCATAAATAGAAGGATCAAAAAGCGAAAGTTTAGAATAGTCAAATGGGAATGGAAACAAATAAGAAATAACTCTTAGTATAAAAATTGAGAGAAGAAGAAAAAGAAACCCTTTTTTAAACCCATGTTGCTCAATTAAGTCCCTTGAAATAGCATGAATAAAAAGCAACAACAAAAGTATCGCTGCTATCCGAAACAAAATGGTGATAATATCATACGATACAAACTGCTTCCCTTCTTTTAGTTCAATACTAAAAAGGAATATCCCATCTTTACTATAAATAGGCCTATGAGCCAGGTTATTGGTAATAGCATACTGTTCATCTAAGCCTGGAAAATCAACAAAGTCTGCACTAAAATATTTATTTTCAATAAAATAGGACCACTTAATGGGCAATACATTAACAATAAGAAAATCATTGTTTCGCAAATGTATTTTTTTCTTTGAAAGTAAAAATTGACCATTCGATCTATTGAAGAATTGCACAGTTGATTTTGTGTAAAGAAATGAGGGAGGAACAGTCATTTTATTGGTACTCCAATACAATTCAGATAACCTAGCATTAGAAAGAACTTTGTAAACAAAAATACCAGATTTGCCTGTTTCTAGTGCTAACTCCACCACATTACTAGGCGAGTCAAAAATTAATCTTGATAATTTTATTGTATCATTAGTGAACTGAATAAACTTTTGTTCTTCATCATGAATTCTACGCTCTAAATTTTGCTTAACCTTATCTGGACCAGAATTATAACTGAAATAATTTGAAAAAATAAAGGAGATAGTATACAACCATGCTGCAGTTATAATTAAATAACCATGCTTGAAAATTGCATTTTTAATACTAGTTAACAACTGATTAATTTTTCCTTTTTACCAAATTCCAAATTTCATCCATTTGAACAAGACTTAAATCGGTCAATTTTAATCCTTTACTTAAGGCAATGGCTTCCATTGATTTAAAGCGTTGAATAAATTTCTGATTGGTCTTTTCTAAGGCTGCTTCAGGGTCTATCTGCAAAAACCGTGCGTAATTAATTAAACTAAATAAAATATCTCCAAATTCGGCTTCAATTTCAGTTTGATTTGCATTATTTTCAGCTTCTTTAAGCTCACCAATTTCTTCATCAACCTTTTTCCAAACGTCAGCTTTATTTTCCCACTCAAATCCTACTTGTTTTGCTTTTTCTTGTATTCTAGTAGCTTTTACAATAGCAGGAAGAGATTTAGGAACCCCCTCGAAAATTGATTTATTTATTTTACCTTCAGCAACCTTTATAGCCTGCCAATTACGTTTTACTTCAGCTTCATCTTTTACTTTAACATCCCCGTAAATATGGGGATGTCTTCTAATCAATTTTTCTGAAATCCCATTGAGTACATCCTCAAGTGAAAACTGCATTTGTTCAGACCCAATTTTGGAATAAAATATTATATGCAGTATTAAATCTCCTAATTCCTCTTTAATACCTTGCCAATTTTGAGCATCTATTTCATCAACTAATTCATACAATTCTTCAATGGTCATAGACCTGAGCGTATGTATGGTTTGCTTTTGATCCCAAGGACATTGTTCCCTTAATTCATCCATAATCTTCACCAAACGTAAAAAAGCCGTAGCATTATTATTCATCATATTAAATTATCATAAATGAGAAAAGTATAAAGAACAAAAAGAGCAAAGAAAAAATAATTACATTAATCATAAGCAACAAAGAAAACTTCAAGATTGTTTTGGTTCTAGATTGATGATAGAATTTCCTCAAAGATTTATACCAATAAAATAATAGTAAACAAGCAGAAAATCCAGAAGATATAAACCCAGTAAGATAATTATTCCCATTCCCTTTTCCATAGTCATATAAACCAATTGCAGCAAAAGCAATATTCAAACACATGACTAAAAATATAATAATAAAAAATGTGGAATACAAATGAAGTGTGTAAACAATATGATCAGAATAATAATATTGGTCCTTTCGAGCATACAACAAAAACAATATGAAAGCAAAAATGGGTAAGGATACAAATAGCATTTTAGGAAACTGGTGCGTAAACACATCAATTAACTTTGACCATAGCTCCTTTCCATCTGGGTATTTTTCTTTTAAGACTAAATTCTGCCTTGTTAACTTGGCAATAATAAATCCATCTTTCTCTTTTTTTGGAAGCAAAGCTTGAATAGAATCATATTCACGAATACTTGAATAGCTTTTATCAAAATTGACCAATTCATTATACGTAGTATCTTGTTTAGAAGAATCAGTTTTAACCGCCACTTTATTGCTATTGAATGAAAAGTAAAAAAGAAAAAAGAAGGCTGAAGTAAAAATATATAACCGGATAGGGTGAAGATAATCGGCCCTTCTACCCTTCAAATGCTCTTGCGACAAAAATCCTGGCTTAAGCAACAGCGACTTCATTGTGCTAAAGAACTTGCCATCAAAATGAAATAAATCGAATACAAAATGAGTCAACATATGTCTAAATGGTTCTCTAGGCTCAATATTCTCTTGGCCACAGATATGACAAAATCTGCCGTTCACCACCGCATTACAATTCAAACAGATTTTCTCGTTACGTTCCGAAAGGTTAGACAAAGCTTATTTTTTAACTAAAATACACAATTAGCTGCTTGTATGTATTACCCATTTTAGATTGTATTTTTGAATAAAGAAAATAAATGAAGTGGCCCTTACTTTTTTGTACCCTAATCATGGGAAATTCCCTTTTGGGGCAATTCTATTTAAATGATATTATGGGATTAAAGGTTTCGCAAGAAAAGTACCTATTAATGCGGAAGAACAAGATAAAAAAAATAACTGCGAATAGCACAGAAGCAGATGGATCAAGTTCAAAAGGGTTTATATTAAACCAAGAATTACAAACCGATGGCAAAAAAATGGTTACCGAGATTGCTAATTTTTCAAGCCCACCTGAAAAAATTAGCAATATTTATGAATTGAGTAAACTAAAAAGAACCATAGTAAACAAATCAAGTATAGAAACAAAAACAGATTATGGATACGATGAAAAAGGGTTTTTAAATAAAATTATTTCAACAACTATTGACTCTCTACAAAAAACACCCATTTCAGAAACGCATCTTTGGTATTATCAACCAAATGGCATCCCCATCCGGATGATTAAACTAGGAGATGGATTGGATACAGTTAATGTAGAATTTGTAGCCGATAGCTCAGGACATATTATTGAAGAGTACTGGTTTAAAAAAGGAAAGAAAATTGAAACCTATTATTATTATTACACCAACAACCAGTTAACAGATGTAGTAAGGTTTAATATTAAAGCCAATCGCTTAATTCCCGACTTCGTATATGACTATAATCAACAGAATCAATTAATCAGTATGTTACAGGTAAGTTTTAATGGAAGTGCAGTAATCCATTGGACTTATACCTATAATTTAAATGGACTTAGAGAAACGGAAACTGCAAGAGACAAAGAAAAAAATATCATTGCAAAAATCATATATAGTTTTGAAAAACAATAATAACACTAACAAGCCAATAAAAACAGCCATTCTTTCATTTGGTATGTCTGGTAAAGTTTTTCATGCTCCTTTCATTCATCATCACGAAAAATTTGAATTAGCAGGAATTGTTGAGCGAAGTAAAAATGAAGCAACTGTTATTTATCCTAACACAAAAATTTATAAAACTATTGATTCTGTATTAGCCGATGAGTCAATAGAACTAATAGTTGTTAATACTCCTACATATACCCATTTTGAATTTGCAAAGAAAGCATTGGAGAAAGGGAAGCATATTGTTGTAGAAAAAGCATTTACAACAACAGCCGAAGAAGCAAAAATATTGACTGATTTAGCTATTGAAAAAGAATTGGTACTTTCTGTTTATCAAAACAGAAGATGGGACAGTGATTTTAGTACCGTAAAACAAATTGTAGACAATCAAAAAGTTGGAACTGTTATATCAGCAGAATTTCATTTTGATCGATTTAAAGAGGCCATTAGCCCCAAAATACATAAAGAGAGCCCAAATGCAGGAGCTGGCCTATTACTAGATTTAGGTCCACACTTAATTGATCAAGCAGTTTATCTTTTTGGAATGCCACAAGCTGTAATGGCCGATATTAGAACTGTTAGGTCCAATTCTTTAGTAGATGATGAATTCACAATCATTTTATATTACACTCAATTGCGTGTTACGCTGAAGAGTAGTTTAATGGTAAAAGAACCGCTGCCAGCTTACATTATACATGGAAAAAAAGGCTCATTTATAAAAACAAGAGCAGATATTCAAGAAGCTGCCCTCATTCACAATGCCATTCCCTACACCGAAAATTGGGGACAAGAACCAACCACTGCAATGGGATATTTGCATACAGAAATCAATGGTCAAACCATTAAAGAATACGTACCGTCGTTGAGGGGCAACTATGGGGCATTTTACGATGGATTATATAACACGATTATCAATAAAGCGCCCTGCTTAGTAGGCGGTCAAGACGGACTAAATGTTATGAAATTGATTGAAGCTGCAAAAGAAAGTCATGTAACAGGAAAAATCATCCAAATTAATCCTTAATCATTCTCTATTATTTTTGACTTATCCCAGGCATTATCTGGTTTGTGCTCCATGAACCTTCGATCTTCTGCAATAATTCTTTCTTGTTGTTCTATCTCTTCTTTTACGCTCTTTACATAACTATCAGAATCGTGACGATGCTTAGATAATTTATAAAGTGCAGCATGATCGTACATGATAAAATCATTCGCCTTTCTAAGGGAAGTATATTTTCTAAATCCTAATTCACTTAGAATGTCTACACCCATATAAACAGAAGCATGAATGGATTCTCTATATATTTTTTCAACCCCATTATCAATTAGCTCATAAGCATCTATCCTATTTTTGGCTCTAAAGAAAAGTTTAAGTTGAGGATAATGTTTTGCTATAAGTTCAGACAACTGTATATTTTTCTCAGGAATATCTAAGGCAGATACTAAAATTTTGGCCTTAGAAATACCCGCAGCCTCTAAAATATCCATCCTAGTAACGTCTCCATAAAACACTTTAAATCCCATTTTTCGCAACAACAACACTTGATCACTATTGTTATCTAAAATGGTCGCTTCTACGCCATTTGCCCTCAAAAATCTACCCAACGTACTTCCAAAATGCCCAAATCCTGCAATAATAATTTCATTGTGTTCTTTAGGATCAACTTTATATTGATGATCAGATTTCTTTTGAATAAAAATTTTACCTGATAAAAATTTTTCATCTAAAAAAAGAAATACAGGAGACATGATCATACTAACTGTAATTACTGCCATGTAATAATCAAATAAAGAACCATTAATCATTCCTAATGCGCCAATGGATCCTAAAAGGATAAACGCAAACTCCCCAACTTGCGAAAGCAAGAGGGTAAATAAAATTTTTTGCTGCAAAACTAATTTGAAAATAAACGCTACAATATATAATACAATTGATTTAATCAACATAAATAGCAACACCCCAAGTAATATTTTAATAGGTTGTTGAACAATTAAGCCAAAATTAATAGTAGAACCAACGGCAGTAAAAAACAACCCTAATAAAATCCCTTTAAAGGGCTCTAAATTACTTTCTAATTCGTGCCTGAATGCACTATTAGCCATTAATACGCCTGCTAGAAATGCTCCCAAGGCAGCACTAATACCAGCCAAATCCATGAGCCAAGAAACAGCAATTACTAAAAAAAGCGCAGATGCCGTAAATAATTCGCGCATATGTGCTTTTGCAATCCAGTGTAATAAAGGACTAAAAACAAATTTCCCTAGAAAAATAATAGCAGCAACTGCAGCAATAATAGTGATGGTTGGATATTGATCAATCACTCCTAAAAAACCCTCCCGAATATTTTTTACTTCTTTGTTAGAAGTGGCAGCTAATAAAGGAATAATCGCCAAAATAGGAATCACTGCAATATCCTGAAACAACAATACAGCAAAGGAAGATTTTCCAGCATGGGTTTTATCTAAATTTTTTTCTTTTAATGTTTGTAAAACAATTGCCGTAGAAGACATGGCAAATGTTAATGATAATGCAATTGCCGTATTTAATTCAACCCCTTGAATAAAATAAAACAAACCAAAAAATAAAATACCTGTCAAAAGCATCTGCAATCCACCCATCCCAATGATTCTTCTTCGCAGCTTCCAAAATGACTGAGGGTTCAATTCAAGTCCAATTAAAAAAAGCATCATCACAACACCAAATTCAGCTGCGTGCATGATATCCTCGCCTTCTGTGCCAATAAAGCCAAATGCAAATGGACCAATAACAATCCCAGCAATGATATATCCCAATACGCTTCCAATACCCAGTTTTTTAGCAATGGGTACAAAAAGCAAAGCAGCACCTAAAAAAATCATTGCATTTTGTAAAACTGATGCTCCCATTGATCGTCGTTTAATTGATTAAAATTTTCTACTAACCTTAATTTGCTTACATCAATATTATCCTTCATTAAAAAATGGGCAATTTGCTCATACCGAATCATATAATTTTCGATTTCAGCAGAACTCAATTTATTTGCTCCTGGAACAATAAAAGGGGGCAAATACTCCATCAAACATAAATGAGCCGTTTGATCAAATGAATTTAAAAACTCCCGATGCGTAAATCGGTTCCTTCCCTCTTTATGGTATACGTTAAAATTGCCTCCTGAAGAAATCACATTCATAGCCCATTTTCCCGTTAACATTTTTCCATTTGATCCATAAGCCCAACCATATTCTAACACTAGATCTAACCATTGTTTCATTAATGGTGGACAGTTGTACCAATAAAAGGGATGATGCCAGATGATAATATCATGAGCTAGTAATAGCTCTTGCTCTTCAATAATATTGATATTAAAATCTGGATATAATTCATACATATCTCTGAAAGTGACCCCCGAAAGCTGCTTCACCCCCTCCACTAATTTCACGTTCACCTTACTGTCTTCAAAACGAGGATGAAAAAACAAGATCAATATTTTTTTATTCGACATAATTACAAATAAAGTGAAACTACAATTTAGGGCTATTTGGGGGATTATAGAGTTGTAAAAAAGCAAAAATTGGCCCTAATGCTAAAACCAACCATACAAACTCAAATGGAATCGATTGAATGAATACGCCAATTAATTGAATACTCAAAATAGTAATAAAGAATCCAATGCTATTGACCATTGTTAAAATACTACCCCGTAAATGCGCAGGAGCATTTGCTGCAACCAAACTTGAAAACATAGGAGAATCAGCCACAACAAAAAAGCCCCAACATAATAAATAAGCTATAAAAACAGCATTAGATGCAAGAGAAAAAAACATTGGAAAAGTTAAACAACAAATGGCAGAAACAGCTACCGACACTTTTGCCACTTTTTTTGCTCCAAAACGAACAGAGAGCAATCCACTGATGGCACAAGCCATTGTACCAATCCCAATTATTAAGAATGATAAAAGTGCAATATTGAAATTATCTTCCTTTAATTTTGAGGCGAGCATCATTGGAACAAAAGTCCAAAAAGCATACAATTCCCACATATGACCAAAGTAACCAAATGCAGCTCTACGTAATTCAGGTAGTTGAACAACTTCTTTTAATACTTTCAAATTAACTTTTCCTAATTGCTTTCGATATGGGCCGTCTTTTACAAAACCAAATATCAGCAACCCGCCAATTACACTTAATAGTGAAGTAGCATAAAAAATATATTCCCAAGAATAACTAAAAGAAAGGAATTTAATTAGGTGAGGAAAAGCTGTCCCCAATACCAATGCCCCAACTAAAAAACCCAGCGATTTACCCAAGCCCTTTTCAAAATAATCAGCGGCTATCTTCATTCCAACAGGATAAATTCCTGCTAAAAAAAAGCCAGTTAAAAATCTACAAATCAATATACTATTACCATTTACCCAATTAAACGTAATACAACCATTAAACAAGGCCGATAATATTGCCGAAAAAAGAAATACCAATGAAGGAGAAAACCGATCAGCAAAAGCTAGTACCGCAAAAACGAGTGTTCCTATGATGAACCCAAGCTGAACAGCACTCGTTAAATAAACTAAAAATAATCCATCAAGATTTTTAGCAAAAGCCATATCAGTCACCACCGCATTACCTGCAAACCAAACCGATGTGCAAAAGAACTGTGCAAGAATAATGATGAATAAAATTCGATTCATAAGGCAAAATATTTAAATAATTCAGTTGGTGTGCAAAAACACTAGTATAGAGCAAAACTTTTTTATAACTTGTTACAAATAATCAACTATGCACAAACAATTGAGGGTCTTTTTTTGCCTACTTATTCTAGGCTTTTCTGCTCAAGCACAAAAAAAACAGCTCAGCCCAGAAGATTATGGCAAGTGGCAAAGTCTTGGACAAACTGAACTCTCTCCCAATGGAGCTTGGGTAGCTTATCAAATTATTGTGCAGGAAGACAATGACAGTTTATATGTGATTAATAGAGCTTCTAATAAAACTTACAAATTGGCATTTGCCAGTACCCCTGAGTTTTCTAAAGACAATCAATGGCTAGCATATAGAATTGGATTGCCATTTAAAGAAGCAGAAAAATTAAGAGACCAAAGTAAACCCTTGGAATATAAAATGGGATTATTAAACCTTTCCACAGGCAAAATCGAAATAATTTCGAAAATCAGTAGATTCGGCTTTTCAAAAAACGGAAAAATGTTGGCTGCCTATTTAGCGCCACCAAAAGAAAATAAAGATAAAGGAAGCGTTCTTTTATTGAAAAATTTGACAGATGGTAGTACAAGAACAATTGGAAATGTAACCGAATATGCATTCAATAAAAAAAGTGATTACTTAACCTATGTAGTTGAGTCTGCAAATACAGCAGGAAACTCAGTAGAACTATTTAATCTAAATACCTATACACTAAAAGTTGTAGCGAGTGATACCTTGAAATTTTCTAAATTAAATTGGTCTAAAGAAGGAGATGGTTTTTCTTTCTTCAAAACATTTAAGAAAGATGATTTTGAAGAAGAAAATGCGCAGGTATACAGTTGTACCAATTTGAGTAATCCAACCATAACCGTTTTTGACCCCTTAAAAACTAAAGATTTCCCAGCTGGAATGCGTATTCACAATGGATCAACGCTCCGTATGAGTGATGATCTTTCAGCAGTATACTTTGGTATTAAAGCATGGACTAACAAACCTAAAAAAGAAGATAAAAAATTGTTAGACAGTTCAAAAACAAAAGCAGATAGTGTAAAAATGGCTACCGCTAAATTGGCGTTAAAGTCTGATAACAAATTAGCTGATGTATGGCATTGGAAAGATGCAGAAATTCAACCCCGTCAAAAAGTAACCTATATACAAGATAAAAATGCCAGTTATTTGTCTGTGTGGAACATTGATAATAATAGTTTTTATCAATTAGCAAATGAAGATTTTCCAATTGCTACACTTAGTGGCAATCAAAAAATGGCTGTTATTGCAACGGACAAAAAATACAAACCGGCTTTTAAAGAAGATTATGCCGATTATAGTTTAGTTAATACCAAAACAGGGGTAAGCAAATTATTGTATACTCGCATGCAGGCTGGATTTTACACAGCACCACAAACGTCCCCCGATGGCAAATTCTTGATATATTTTAAAGATAAAAATTGGTATACCTACAATATTGCCACCAATCAAAGCACCAATCTTACAGGCACTATTAAAAGTAGTTTTTGGAATACCAGAGACGATCGTCCTGCAACTAAGCCCCCATTTGGTTTAGGTGGCTGGATAAAGGGCGACAAAGAAGTGCTATTATATGATGAATACAGTATTTGGGCAGTAAGTCCTGATGGATCAGCTGCACGTAAAATTGCCGATGGAGAAAAAGAAGAAATTGCTTTCCGTGTTGCAAGAGTTGATTTTGAAGAAATATATTTGGATGACTCCAAGCCAATTTATTTTTCTGCCTATGGAGATAAAACAAAAAAATTTGGCTATTACCAATATGAAAACGGCAAAACATCTAAACTCATATTTGAAGACTTTCAAGTAAATCGCTTAGTAAAAGCAATAGATGCCAATGTCTTTAGTTATATTAAACAAGATTATGACCTCTCCCCTGAATTGTATGTTTCTGAAAATTTTACTAAAGAGCAAAAAGTAGCTACTACTAATCCACAACAACAAAACTATTATTGGGGCAAGAGTAAATTGGTTTCTTTCACCAATAAATTGGGCAAAAAAATGCAAGGAGCATTGTATTATCCTGCAAACTATGAACCTGGCAAGCAATATCCAATGATTGTATACATGTATGAAATTCTATCTAATAATGTGCACAATTATGTAGCCCCCAGTATTAGAAGAGCATATAACACAACCAACTACACCACCAATGGATATTTTGTTTTTCAGCCAGATATCGTATATGAAACCAATGACCCTGGAATGAGTGCAGTAAATTGTATTGTACCTGGAGTTAAAGAAGTCATGAAAACAGGCATGATTGATGCAAGTAAAGTAGGGATTATGGGCCATAGCTGGGGAGCTTATCAAACCTCTTTCCTAATTACTCAAACAGATATTTTTAAAGCAGCCATTGCTGGTGCCCCATTAACCGATTTAATAAGTATGTCACTTTCTATATACTGGAATAGTGGCACACCAGATCAGAAAATTTTTGAAACCAGTCAAGGCCGATTCGATGGACCTTGGTATGAAAGAACTGAAGCCCATATTCGCAACTCTCCAATGTTTAACGCCAGTAAAATAAAAGCACCATTATTGGTCACATTTGGAGATAAAGATGGAGCTGTTGATTGGCATCAAGGAATAGAGATGTATGGCACGATGCGTAGAATGGAGAAGCCATTTGTAATGTTGGTATATGCTGATGAGAACCACAATTTCACTAAAAAAGAAAATCAAATTGATTATCAAAAAAGACAGAGAGAGTGGTTTGATCATTATCTCTTGGGCAAGCCTGCAGAGAAGTGGATTACAAATGGGGTGAGTTATCTAGAACGCATGAAGGAAAAAGAAAAGGAAGCACCAAAAAATTAACTGATATATACATTCTTTGGAAGCTACACTTTATTTGACTCCTTTAAAAAAGGCTTTTAAAAACGCTGCAAACAAGCAGAATGCTATTGGCATGAATGCCTATATGCTGAACCAATTTGAGTTTTATGGAATAAAAACGCCCGAGCGAGACGCCTTAGTCAAATTGTTTTTAAAAACAAATCGGCTTCATGATTATTTAGCTTTAAAAAAGGTAGTGCAATGGATGTGGCAGCAAAATGAAAGAGAATGGCAATATGCCGCTATAGATGTTTTTAATTCCCACCAGCTTTTATGGAAAACAAGTGCATCACAATTGATTCAATTTTGTTTAACCCATAAAAGTTGGTGGGACACAGTAGATGGCATTGGGAGTGATTGGCTACCTAACTACTTTTCGTTATTTCCAAATAAACAAATTCCAATCACACAAAGATGGAATCAGTCGAATAATATTTGGCTTCAAAGAAGCAGCATATTATTTCAACGATCTTATAAAAAAAATACCCATACCCAATTGCTTGCTGAATACATTCTGCAACACCAATCATCCAAGCAATTTTTTATTCAAAAAGCAATTGGTTGGGCATTAAGAGAGTATGGAAAAACAAATCCAGAATGGGTCTTAAATTTTATTGCAGAAAACAAAATAGCTCCTCTTAGTAAAAGAGAAGCTATTAAAAGAATTAAACTAAATAAGTAACTACATTTTCTTGGCGTCTTCCAAAAATTTGGCTAAGCCAATATCCGTTAAAGGATGCTTTAATAAGCCAACTATTGAATCTAGAGGACAAGTACAAATATCAGCACCTAATTCAGCCGCTTTAATTATATGTAATGGGCTTCTGATAGAAGCAGCTAAAATTTCTGTTTTATATTGTTGTACGTCAAAAATATGACGCAATTGACCAATCAAATCCATGCCATCCCAGCCACTGTCGTCTACACGACCAATAAAAGGAGATACATATGAAGCACCAGCTTTAGCAGCTAAAATAGCTTGACCTGCTGAAAATATTAAAGTGCAATTTGTTCTGATTCCATTATCGGTAAACCATTTAATAGCTTTAATACCATCTTTAATTACCGGAACCTTTACAACGATATTTGGATGAATTGCAGCCAATTTCTTCCCTTCTTCCACCATAGTGGCAAAATCGGTAGAAAGTACTTCTGCACTTACATCACCATCCACAAGCTCGCAAATTGTTTTGTAATGTTGGGCAATTGCTTCTTCTCCTTTTATGCCTTCTTTGGCCATCAAAGAAGGATTGGTGGTTACACCGTCTAAAATCCCTAAGTCGTTTGCTTCTTTAATTTGGGCTAAGTTGCCGGTGTCAATGAAAAACTTCATATATGTATAATTAAAAAAATATGGCAGGCTACTCACATCGCACCGCTCAACCGCTTATCCTTGCTGCATTCCTGCCCTGGGGAGGTTCAGCAGGAGCTGGTCGTGCAAGACCTGCCACACCGCAAAAGTAAGGATTGAATGCTTACCTTTGAAAAAAAATATTTATGGGTGTAGCAGATCAATTAGCACAATTAAAAGCGGAAAAAGCAGCTGCCAATTTAAAAGAAGGGCAAGATTTTTTAGCAAGTAATAAACAAAAAGAAGGTATTGTTGAATTGCCGAGTGGATTACAATATGAAATCATTACTGAAGGCACTGGTTCTAAACCAACAGCAAATAATGAAGTAACCTGTCATTACCACGGAACACTTATTAACGGAACTATTTTTGATAGTTCTGTACAAAGAGGTCGTCCTGCTTCCTTCCCTTTAAATATGGTAATTAAAGGTTGGACAGAGGGATTACAGCTTATGCCTACAGGAAGTAAATGGCGCTTTTTTATTCCACCGCATTTAGGGTATGGCGATAGACAAGTAAGTGCGCAAATAGGACCCAACAGCACTTTGGTATTTGAAGTAGAACTAATTAGTTTTATTTAGATAACTCATAGAAACTCGCTGAGTTCTAACCAGCGAGTTTCTTTTTCTTCTAAGGCTTTTTCTATTTGAACTAGTCGTTCACTTATCTTTTGAATTGTCTCAAAAGAAGCCGTGCCGGTGCTCATTTCATTCGTTAAGTCTTGTTTTTCTTTTTCTAAAAGAGGCATTTCCTTTTCTAATTGTTCAAATTCTCGTTTTTCTTTAAAGCTCATTACTTTTTTTGAAGGAGCTTTAGGTGTTTCTACTTTTGCAGTTACGATATCTTCAGTACTTGCGCCCTTTCTTTTACCCGCTTCTAAAGCGTCCCACTTATTGTCTTTCTTCTCGTTTTCTTTCTGCCAGATTCTATATTGCGAATAGTTCCCGGGAAAATCTCTTACTTCTGCATTTCCTTCAAAAACAAATAAGTGATCTACTAAACGATCCATAAAATAACGATCGTGCGATACAATTAAAACACAACCTGGATAATCTACCAAGAAATTTTCTAAAACTGCCAATGTAGGAAGGTCAAGATCATTGGTAGGCTCATCAAGTATCAAAAAATTGGGGTTGGTAAATAAAACGACTAATAACTGCAATCGCTTTTTCTCTCCACCACTTAATGAATTCAAATAGGTATACTGCTTATCTGGTGTAAACAAAAAGAGTTCTAAAAATTGAGCAGCACTCAATGTTGTTCCATCTGCTAATGGAAAGTTTTCGGCAAAACCTTTAACGTATTCAATTACACGTACGTTTTCTTTAAATACCAGGCCTTGCTGAGAAAAATTCCCAAACACCACTGTATCCCCAATATTTATTTTGCCGCTATCGGCCAATTCCAATCCCTGCAAAATATTTAGAAAAGTAGACTTCCCTACCCCATTCTTTCCAATGATACCAATTCTTTCTCCTTTACTAAAATTGTAATCAAATCCTTTTAAAATAGGCAAGTCTCCATAGCTCTTGTACACTTTTTTCATTTCCACCACTTTACCTCCTAGCCGACTCATTTTTACCTGCAATTGCAATTGCGCATCTTCTATTTTTTGCTTAGCCCTTGCTTCTACTTCGTAAAAATTATCTTGTCTGCTTTTGCTCTTGGTGGTTCTAGCCTTAGGCTGCTTTCGCATCCATTCTAACTCTTTGCGGTAAGTATTCTTAGCCTTGTCTATACTGGCTTGTTCGCTTTCTAAACGGGCAGCTTTCTGCTCCATGTATTGTTCATAATCCCCCCGATAAACGTATAAATTCTCTCTCTCCAATTCCCAGATTTCATCGCAGGTTGCATCTAAAAAATATCGATCGTGGCTCACCAACAAAAGGGTTACTTTTTCTTGGTTTAAATAATGCTCTAACCATTCAATCATTTCTACATCTAAATGGTTGGTAGGCTCATCCATCATCAATAAGGTATGCTGGTGGGCAAACCCAATATCTATGAGGGTTTTAGCCAATGCTACCCGCTTTCTTTGACCACCACTTAATTCTTTAACCGGATTGGTTAAGTGGTGAATATTCAGCTTATCTAGTATCTGTTTAACCTTGGCCTCAAAGTCCCAAGCACTTAAATCGTCCATGGCTTCTATGCCTTCAGTAATCCCTATGGCATCCTCCGCTTCTATGGCAGCTTCATATTTTTTAATGGCCGTTATGACTGGATGGTTCAGGTGAAAGATATTTTCTAAAACCGACCAAGACTCCTCAAATTGGGGATCTTGCTCAAACAGCGCCACTGTAACGTCTTTATGGATCCAATATTTACCCGAATCTGGGGTTTCTAAACCCGCTAGAATCCTTAACATGGTTGACTTCCCAATTCCATTTCTGGCAATTAGGGCTATTTTATCGCCTTCGTTTATATGAAAGGAAATATTACTGAAAAGTGGATTAATTCCATAGCTTTTGGTTAATCCTTCTACCGAAACATAATGCATGCTGCAAAACTAAGTATCTTAGACGCTAATTCCGAGAAACAAAGAACCTAGTTGTAAAAGAAATGATCAAAACACCACTCAGGAACCTTAGCATCCGCAATAAGCTGTTCCTTTCGCATTTCCTGATTCTATTGATCACCCTTATTATTATTCTAATATCGGTAAAAGTGAATGATAAGCGCTTGCTCATGCATCAAATGATGACGCACTTAGATGATATCAGAAACAATATTGGAAAACAAAGCGAGGCAAGGCAATCTTTTTTATTAAAAGATCGATTTACAGAAAGCTTTTATATAACAGGCACAACTGAGTCTATTATTGATTACAATAAACTAATTAATAAAATTGACAGTAGTCTTTTAAGCATTAATCAAAACAAATTATCTCAAAAATCACCTATTTCTGAAAAAATTGTATCCATAACCAGAAATATACATGCCCAAGAAGAATTCTTTAGTAGAATGGTCGATTCTGTTAAACAATTGGGTATGGGAAATCAAGGACTTATAGGGGCACTAAATCAACATAAAAAGGAATTGGAATCAAGTAATCTGATTAATACAGCTGATTTGAAAAAATTAGATGAATTATCATCTGCTTATTTGCTTGAAAAAAATGAGAAAGCTGCCATTCAATTTGATTCACTAGCTAGAAAACTACTATTCACTTACAGCAATAGTCCTAGTTCAGAAACCATTTTAGAAGAATATAGAAAAACATTTGTAAGAATTGTAAAACTAGAAAGAAGTATTGGCAATAGTAATCAAGATGGATTACAAAATGAATTAATAAAACAGAGTAGAAGCAATGATGAACAACTTCAGGCAACTTTAAATTCAGTCAATGCACTTTATGAAGAAGACATGAAAAGACTTGAATGGATTTTTTATGGACTTATTGCAGTAACGCTCGTTGCAGGTTTGTTATTCAGCTATTTAATTTCAATGGAAATTACCAGGCCATTAATTGAGTTAAATAGGGCAACAAAGGAAGTAGTTGCAACTAAATTTAAAGATGATATTAGCCCTGACTTTATTGATGAACTAAGAATGGATGAAATAGGGCAATTAGCCATCAATTTCAATTTAGCCATTCGGAAAATTAGGAGAAGCATAAAAATAATTCAAGACAAATCGGAAAGCTTACAAGCTAAAAATAAACAGCTTTTAGAGAATGAAGAAACCTTGAAAATGATTAGTGCGCAAAAAGATAAGTTTCTTTCAATTATCTCTCACGATATGCGAGCTCCGCTAAGCAGCATTATAAGTTTCTTAGATTACTATAAAGACAATTTCAAAAACTTCACTGAAGCAGAAATTGAATTTGTTTCCAGCAATTTAAATACTCACGTGAAAAAAGTGGTAGAAATGTTGGATGGATTACTCATGTGGTCTAGATCTCAAACAGGAGAAATTCAAATGAATTTACAACCGATTGATTTAGCACAAATAATCACCGATACGGTATCTGTTTTAAACCAGAGTGCAGTTAATAAGAATATCCGAATTAGAACCTATTTACACAGTCAACTAATATGGGCCGATAAGAATATGACGGCATTTATCATCAGAAATATTCTAAGCAATGCCATTAAGTTTACCGGAGAGAATGGTATTATAGATATCAATACAAAGCGCAACAAATACAACGCATTTGTCATAATAAAAGACTCTGGCGTAGGCATGACTTCCGATGCACTTTCCAAACTTTTTCAAGATAATGTTAGTTATTCAACTTTTGGTACTGCAAATGAAAAAGGAATTGGATTAGGCCTAGTTTTGTGCAAAGATTTCATGAATAAAATGAATGGAAATATTGAAATTGAAAGTATTAACGGTGAGGGAACCACTGTTAACCTACTATTCCCATTAGTAAGCAGGGCAGACTAATGGAACACCAATATTTTTTATTGAATAAGCCTTACGGCATGGTTTCTCAATTTAAAAGCAGCCATAACGTTTGTTTATTAGGTAATTTAGCTTTCCCCTTTCCAGAGGGAACACATGCCATTGGCCGGTTAGATCATCATTCAGAAGGCTTACTAATACTTACAACTAATAAGAAAGTAACTAGATTACTTTTCCAAGGACCTATACCGCATACCAGGGTTTATCATGTATTAGTAAATAATATAGTTTCAGAAATACAATTGAATCAACTTAGAAATGGGGTACAATTTAAAGTTGGTGCAGATCTATACCATACAACTTCCCCTTGCGAAGTAGCTATTGTAAACCCACCCTTGGTTCAGTTTCCAGGAGATTACCTACTTTCAGAAAGAGTTCCCCACACTTGGCTTAGTATTGAATTAACCGAAGGAAAATTTCATCAAGTTAGAAAAATGCTTACGGCAGTACAACTCAAATGTAAAAGACTAGTTAGGGTTAGTATTGAAGACCTACATTTAGGAAATTTGGCTCCTAGACAAATAATAGAAATTCCAGAAAGTCAATTTTTTGCTTCACTAAAAATTGCGGATTATTAAAATTGGTAGATGGGTAAACTATAATAGCAATTCAATTCATCCACGAACTATTCCTTATTTTTGTGGTTTATATACCATGAAGCAATTCACTATACCCAATATTTACAGAAGCAACCTAATCAGCCAGATTAAGGAGAACAGAAAGGCAGCAGATAAACTCAAAAAAGATTTTACGCCTACCCTCTTAAACTTGGGGCCAGTACATATTTATTTGGCAAGGCATTTTGGCTTTTGCTATGGGGTAGAAAATGCCATTGAAATTGCCTTTAATACGATTGACCAGAACCAAGGCAAAAACATTTATTTATTAAGTGAGATGATTCACAACCCCCAAGTAAATGCAGATTTAGTTTCGCGGGGTGTTCAATTTCTACAGGATACGTATGGTAAACAATTGATTCCATTTGAATCACTAAATGCAGATGATGTGGTCATCATTCCTGCATTTGGCACAACACTTGAAATTGAATCAATGCTTAAAGCAAAAGGTATTGCAGTAGAAAAATACAATACCACCTGCCCTTTTGTAGAAAAAGTTTGGAATAGAAGCGAACAAATAGCCTCGAAAGGCTATAGCATTGTGGTTCACGGTAAACCAAAACACGAAGAAACTAGGGCCACATTTTCACACGCATCTGCCAATACGCCTACTGTGATAGTGAATGATATGAAGGAAACGATTGAATTGGCTAAATACATTACTGGAGAAAAAGAAACTGATTCCTTTTATATTGAATTCAAAGGCCGTTATTCGGAGGGTTTTGATATCACAAAGGATTTACAAAAAATTGGAGTAGTTAATCAAACAACCCAACTAGCTACAGATACACAAGCCATTTCTGATTATTTAAAAGAAGTGATTCTGAATCATTTTCAATTAGACAATAGCAATATTGCTACTAGATTTGCTGATACAAGAGATACACTTTGTTATGCTACCAACGACAATCAATCAGCTGTGAAAGGCATGTTAGATACTGCAGCAGATATTGCCATGGTGATTGGCGGACACAATAGCAGCAATAGTTCACATTTGGTTGAATTATGTGAAGCCAAATACCCTACTTTTTTTATTGATGGTCCAGATAAATTAATCAGTAAAGATGAAATAATACATTGCAACTGGCAAACAAAGGAAATGAGCACTGTTGCAGGATATTTGCCAAAGACTGAGCCATTAAGGATTGTTATGACAAGTGGAGCAAGTTGTCCTGATGCAGTGGTAGAAAAAGTAATCAGAAAAATAGCCTCTTTCTATGGTGTAGAAAACCAATTGGCTAATTAACAAAATTCCACCAGATCCCAATTCTATTCCAAAGACCTTGTCCAGGATAATTAATAGCCTGCATATTCATTTTTGAAAAGAGGGTATTGATATTTTCGAAGCGAATAAAGCCTTTAAAACTTTTAATTCTAAAATGCAAGAATGCATGCATATCTGGCCTATTAGAAATAGTGGTATTGTTTTGAAAAAAGAATTGTCCCAGTAACGGACTGTAACTATCTGCTTTATAAGCAGTATTGTAACGCAGTTCAACCCCAGTAGATAAAAATAAATTGGTGTAAAAGTTGCCTTCAAATGCAAATCTGTTTCTAGTGATGATGGAAGGAATATTTACTGGGGCGCCTCCAATAACTTGTTGAATATTCAGTTCGGCATACCAATTAAAATGCTTGGCCAATTTAATTTTTTTAGAAACACCCAACTGAACCACATTAAACAAAGTAGCTTCTTGTTTTGCAGTAAAGAAACTATCGAAGTATAGGTAATTACTTACCACATTGTATTCCCCTGTAACAGTTAAATTCTTAGCAGGATTTTCATATACACCAAATACCCTGATGATATTTTCTTTATTGTAACCAACTCTATTGGCAATTGGGAATGTACTTAAGCTATTAAAGAGATAAGAGGGAGATCTATTTACATTATGAAACCCTACATTTAAAAACCCAATCTTTTTTCCAAGTAATCTTTTCATACTAATATAAGCACTGTAGTCTCCTGAGTTAAACCCATTCAAATAAAATTCTCCTTTTGCTTCTAAATCCCAAACTTGATTCTTGGTTCTATTACGGTACTCGCCAGTAACAAAAATATTATTAAGAGAAACGGTATTAAATGTATCAAGGGTTCCTTTTATATTTTGTAGCCCTATACCAGCTTTTAAAAATTGGCTTTGGTTATTCTTATCAGGGAATGTAATTAAGCTGAATTCATTGGTAAGTATATTCCAACTGTCTTTAAACTGAAATGCCTGTGCATTTCGGGTGGTATAATTAAAATAATTTTTGTAGCGTATTGAATCTACATTATTATCAAAAAAATGAGCCAGCTGTTGTTGTAATTTAAAAATATGCTCAATTCGAAACCTTGGATAGAATATTTTATATGTAATAGAATCGGTTACAACAGAATCCTTTTTACCAATATCAAAATGGTGTTTTATTAAGAGCATATTGTCTTTTTGCAAATTGCCCGTACTCACATTGGTATTAAATGGATTTCGAATAGCGGCTCCAGACCTTCCCATTCTTGTTTCTAATTCAAAAGGATCGTTTAAAGCAAGACTGTCTAATTTTTTAACATCAACCAACCCCCCATTTTCAGAAACGGAAGCTTTATTGGCTAGGTACACAAAGAATACTTCGTATTGTTTGTTATTGGTTTGATAGTGTGTGGTAAACCTAAAATTATTATGACTGGCATTCTGATTCTTCAAACTACCTGGTGAATTACTGAATCGATATTCAAAACTAAAATTGAAATTGCTTTTTCTATTCTGGGTATGCTTTAAGTCTATCAGCTGTTCCGCTTTAGCTCCCAACAAATAGCCTAATTCGGTATATGGCCTGGTTGTTTGGTAAAACCTTGTGTTTTCTAAGGTAAACTTGTACATATCATACTGATGAAATCCTGCATCAAATCCAGCTTTCATTAAAGGATGAAATCGCATAGATTGAGCGGCCGTACCAAAATTTCCTAAATGATAATTTTGAAAAGGCATGGGAAACCGAGCTGTAAAATCATTGATTGAAGAATCCAACACCCTGTTTCTAGTTGAATCAAAAAAACGATAAAAGATGGTTATAGAATCTGCAAACTGATCCCTTTTCTGTAAAGAATCATTCTTTCCAGATTTAGACTGTTGCATATTGTTAGAACCAGAAAAAGAACTCATTTGACCTGGCCTAAACGATTGAGCTAAACTATTACTAGCCCCAATGCATATTAGCAGCGCAACAATGAAATAAAGTTTATTTTTTGAAGGATGCATCCAGTTTTTTTTACAATCCCTTTATCAACTCTTTAAATAGCAAAGTAAGTTTTGGTTCCGCATCTTTTGCAGCTTGTAGCACTTCTTCATGGGTAATAACATTCTCTTCCTCTCTAATACCTAAGTCGGTAATTACGCTGGTAGCAAATACTTTCATACCACAATGAACTGCAACAATATTTTCTTGCACGGTACTCATTCCTACGGCATCACCTCCCAATGCATGAATCATCTTATATTCTGCCCTTGTTTCAAATGTAGGGCCTGTGACACCCGTATAAACGCCTTGCTTAAGTTCTATACCATTATTTTTTGCAATCAACATTGCTTTTGCCACCAATTCTTTGCTGTATGGCTCACTCATATCTGGAAATCTGGTACCCAACGCATCTTCATTTTTACCTAATAATGGATTCAAGACAAATAAACTGATATGATCGGTAATGACCATTAAATCTCCCACATTAAATGCAGGATTAACACCTCCGGCTGCATTAGATAATAGCAAAGTTTTTACTCCCAATAAATGCATGGCCCTAACGGGATAAGTTACTTGCTGTGGGGTATAGCCTTCATAAAAATGGAAACGGCCACTCATTACCCAAACCTTCGTACCACTTAATTCTCCTAGAATTAAGCTTCCGCCATGGCCTTCTACTGTACTAACAGGGAAATGAGGAATTTCACTATAAGGGATACTTATTTCAACTTTTATTTCACTTGATAAATTACCTAACCCACTGCCTAAAATGATGCCTATTACGGCTTTTGAATCTACTTTACTTTGTATAAATGCAGTCGTTTCTGCCAACTGGCTCATTAAATTGGACATATTCAAAAATTAGAGGACAAATATACTTCAAATAAAAAATAAGGCCATCAACTAGTAGCTGATGGCCTTAAGTAAGGTATGTAATTTAAGACTAGCTTAAACGTTTTACATTTACTGCATTCAAACCTTTTCTTCCTTCTTGTACGTCAAAGATAACTTTATCGTTAGCTTCAATTTGGTCAATAAGACCGTTCGCATGTACAAAAGTTTCTTTGTTGGAATCATCATGCTTAATAAAACCAAAACCTTTTTCTTCGTTAAAGAACTTTACAGTTCCTTGAATTTGTGTGTCCATTGTAAAAATTGTATATTAATAAGGGTGCAAAGATACAGTTAATATGCTCCCCTCCCTAAAGTTAATTGTTAAAGTCTCGAATTAGGCAGTATACTACTGATTTGCCTCAGTCCTACCAATTCATCGTGCCTTCCACCAAATGGTCTATAATAGACCAAAATAGTATAGTTGTTCTCGGTTTCCCAATAATTGCCTTCCGTTAAAGCAGGATCTGCTGGCAGCAACTCGTTGTTTTTATCTTTTGTAACATAAGTATAACTATAGTATCCCTGCTTAAGGGTTAAACGCTTGTAATAAACCCCATTGCGTTCATCAAATTCCATTAAAGATGAATCGCTTATTTGATTTCCCGTTAATTCTCCCATTAAATAAACTTGTTTACCCATCAATGGTTGCCCCTTTTCAGGGGCCAATGTAAACTCTACTTCTGCATAATCTGATTGCCACCATGGATTAACCGATTCAGTTGTAGCAATTTCACTGAAACCATTTAAATCTCTATACCACAAATAACGCAATCCAGATCGAATGGCATCCGGCTTTACATTAACCAGTACGGGAATATTTATCCTTAGTATTTTATCTACTCGATCACTCTCAAATCGTAGACTCCTCAAATCTACCCATCTGTACTCTTTACCAGCTGGAAACAAACAATCCTGCTCCGAATTGTATTCCAACATATTTCCTCTAATAAAGCTAGGCTGCAGTTTTTGTGCTGCATTATCCCATCTCCCATTCTGTAATATAACAGTTTGTATCTGTTGCGGATTAATGGAATTCAATGGCAAAGTATTTACACCCAGCTGAATTTTTTGGTGTGTTTGAATCAATTGTGAATTATATGGTTGCTGTATTTGAGCAGCAATACCAACTTTATTATCCACTACATAAAATCGCTTGGTAAATAAAAGCTTGGATGTATCGGCATCTTGAAAAACCTTGAGTATATAGTTCCCACTCCTAGTTGGTACCGCAGAACGATTGGGCAACATAGTTTGATAATGAACATATTGAACTTGTGCAATAGAAGAGATTCGGTATTGACTAATTCTATTTTGTTGAAACCCCCTTATATAATCAAACGGGCTCCATTGTGCTTCGGACCAATCGGCATTGCACAATTGAAAAGTATAAAAGTAATTTTTAGGATATGCACCCAAATCATCAAAATGCAATTCAAGTTGATCTGTAGAATTCAATCCAATAATGGGTAATGCCAATTGATTGTTTTGCGGAAATAGTTTAACTGTTCTTATGGAAGGCATAAAAACATGATCTGGTTTTAGTTGACCAAATCCATTAAATGAGCAAAAAAAGCAGCAAAGCAGCAGGATGTATTTCATAAAGGATAAACTTACTGAAACTATTGTATTATTAGTAGCTTTGATATAGTCAAAAACCGTACCGTTTGAATTTTTCTTTTTTCATAGCCCAAAGACTCGCATTCAGCAAACAGCAGTCATTTTCAAGATTTATTATTCGGCTTTCAGTTGGGGCAACAACTGTTGGCATAGCGGCAATGATTATTACCCTCTGCTTTGTTAATGGATTTCAACAAACCGTTGCAGATAAGGTATATAGTTTTTGGGGGCATATAAGGGTACAACATTTTGAGCCAGATAAATCGATGATGGCAGAGGAAGTACCTATTAACAGAGACACGAACGTAGAAAAATTGATTGCATCTCAAAAAGAAGTATCAAAGATTCAGGCATTTGCAACCAAGTCGGCTGTTTTAGAATTCCACAAAAATATTGAGGGTGTATTATTAAAGGGGATTGAAGCCAACTATGATAGTAGCAGAATCAAACCATTTATAACCCGCGGCAAATGGATTCAGTTTTTGGATAGCAGTTACAGTAAGGAAATAATGGTGTCTGAACAAATTGCCAGTTTATTAAATATTGCGTTACATGATACAGTTACTGTATATTTTGTTGGAACCAATGAAACAAATACCAGCTATAGAAAATTAACTGTTGCAGGTTTTTATAAAACGGGTATTGAAGAATACGATAAAGTTTTTTTACTAGCCGATTTAAAATTGATTGCAAGAATTAATAACTGGACGGAAGAACAAATTGGTGGATATGAAATTTTTATTGACCCAGCATACAATAAAGACACGGTTAGTCAACAACTGATGAGTAACCTACCCACCGAATGGATGAGCAGAACGGTGGCATCCATTTACCCCAATATTTTTGATTGGTTAGAAATTCAAAACATGAACCGAAATGTGATTTTCATTATTATGGCAGTAGTAGCCATTATTAATATGATTTCCTGTTTGCTCATTTTAATATTAGAAAGAACAAGAATGATTGGAGTTTTTAAAGCATTGGGAGCAAAAGACAGGAGCATCATTCAAATTTTTCTTTATTATGCAGCGGTGATTGCATTAAGAGGAATTATTGGGGGATTTATCATTGGAATGGGCTTAGTGCTAATACAACAATATACCGGATTTATTAGCTTAGACGAAAGTTCTTATTACGTTAAAACTGCACCAGTTCAAATAATTTGGTGGCAAATTATTACTGTTTGCGTAACAACATTTGTGGTGTCGTTTGTGGTCATGTTAATACCTGCCTTATTGGTTAAGAAAGTGAATCCCATCAAAGCAATTCAATTCAGATAACTGCATTACTTTTTAATCAGATGAGAAAGTAGAATACCAGCAGCAACTGCAGCATTCAGCGATTCTGCTCCGCCAATTCTAGGTATATGAATAGGTGCAGAAATATAGGGCAGCAATTCAGCATGAATGCCTTTAGACTCATTCCCTATAAGTAAAACCCCTTCCGCAATAGAAGATTGATTATATACGGATGCCCCTTCTAATAAAGCCCCAAAAACAGGAATAGCTAGGTCCGATAAAAGGTGGGTTAAATTGCCATACCCCACTTTTACTCTAATAAAACTACCCATAGTACTTTGAATTACTTTAGGATTATACATTTCCACTGAATCTTCAGAAGCTAAAATGGTATTTATACCAAACCAGTCAGCAATTCTTATAAGGGTTCCCATATTTCCAGGGTCTTGTATACCGTCAAGTGCCAATGTAATGGAACCCTTTTGAGGCTTTTGGGCAGTGAAATTTTGCTGTTCTGCTACAGCCAACACTTTATTGGCTGTTTGTAACCCACTTATTTTTTGTAGCTCTTCTTCTGAAACCCTTATTAGTGGCGCTTTGTCCATCAATGGATGCGCCCAATCATTCATTGCAAAAATATTTTGTATGGCAAAGGAACTGTTTAAGAGTTCATCTACCCCCTTTACTCCCTCTACAATAAACAGGCTTAACGCATCCCTTTGTTTTTTGTGGTATAAACTTTGAATATATTTGGCCTCAATCTTGCTTAACATTGTGTATGCATTTTACGGTAAAAAGGAGTTTTATTGGTTTTTTCAGCATGCTTACAGCCTTAATAATGCTGTCTGCTTGCTCTGAACAAAAGAGAACCTGGGTAAGAAACTATCCCAAAAACACTCCATTTGTTTACAACAACCAAATTAGCCTTCATGGTAATTTTACCAAAGATGAGAAAAAACGGTTATTATCAGATTTGCAAAATTATTGGGACGATAGTTTGAAAGTTCCTAAACAACAACAATTTGGCCTTTTTTATAAAATAAAGAACCCAGCAGTTTTCGATAGCACTAATATTACTAGGTCTGCCCTCTTCATGAATTCTTATTTAAACGCACAAGGTTATTATTATTCCATATTAACCAATCGGTTTACCATCGACACAGTGAAAGATCAAATAAGGACCAGTATTTTTATGGATATTGACGCAGGAAAGAATATTACTATTGATGAAGTTTCCTATGAAATGAACGATTCAATCCTTCAGCAATTGGCGGTTGCTGAATCTGGCAAAAGCTATTTAAAAAAGAGTAAACCTTATTCAAAGCAAGTCATCAGCAACGAGTTAGATAGAATGGTAGGCCTTTATAGAAAAAACGGTTATTTTAAAATTACCAGAGAAGACGTGTATGCTTATGTGGACTCTAACAATACCAAGCTATTTGCTTTAACAATTGACCCTTTTGAGCAAGCCAAATTATTATCGGAAGTTGCAAAAGCCAAAAAAGAAAATCCCAATTGGGATATTGCTATAAGGCAAAGAGAGGTAGAAGACAGTTCTAGGTTATTTAAATACCATATTGGCAATTTGTATTATTATCCTGAAACAAAAATCACGGATGTTCCCGATAGTTTAATGACCGATAAAACCTTTTTTGAGAAGAAAAGTGAATCAACTTTTATGCGGTATAAAAAAGGGCTATTCAATTTTAGGCCATTAAAAGAAGACACTTATTTTAAAAGAGGAGATATTTATAATGAAGAAAAATATTTTAAAACAGCAAATGCGTTAGGACAATTATCGGCTTGGCAAAATATTGATATCAGGCCAGAAATTAGAAATAGGGATACATTGGATATGTATTTTTTCATGACTCCTGCAGTTAAACAAAGCTTTACCGTTGACCTAGAAGCCAGCAGAAACATAGCAGATATTGGGGTTACCAACTTATTGGGTATTACCACCAATTTATCTTACAACAATAGAAATGTTTGGAAAAATGCCATTCAATCTATTGCTACTTTTAGAACGGGTGTGGAATTAAACATATTAAGTAGCAGCAATCAACCCGATCAATTACTTCAAACATTTTTAATAAACGTTGGGCATACTTATATATTTCCAGGCATAATTCAACCATTCAAAAGATGGAAAGGATTAGACCAAATTGATAACAGAAGAACATTATGGTCGGTAAATGGAGGATATGTAGACCGAAGAAATTTTTATAGAGTTAGAAATTTAACCACCAGTTTTGGATATGAATGGAAAAAAGGCAACAACTCATTTTTATATAAGCCCATTAACATAGAGTTGTATTCTATAGACAAGCTAGATTCCCTAGATCAGTTAATTATCAAGAACCCATTTCTGAAAGCATCTTTTAATGAAGGAAGTATTGTAAGCCAAAGCCTTTCATTTGTAAGAACTACCAATGGAATTAAGAATCCCAATAAGAACAAATTTTATCGTTTAGCAGTAGAAGAAGCGGGTGGACTTTTTGGTTTTATTCCTGGTTTACAAGGAAGTATTTACAGATACATCAAAGTAGAAACAGAGTATAAACAATCTGTGAAGTTTGCTAAATCGGAATTGGCTTATAGAGCATTTGCAGGAATAGGTTACAATTACGGGGGCGATACTATTATTGGCCCTACCCTACCTTTCTATAAACAATTTTCTGCAGGCGGACCCAATAGTATGCGTGCATGGAGATTGAGACAATTAGGCCTAGGTAGTTCTAATCAAAGTGAATCAGACACGGCATCCAATGCATTTCGTGATCGTTTTGGAGATATGCAATTGGAGTTCAATATGGAATATCGTTTTCAATTGGCAACAATTGGAAGTTTCAAAATAGGTTCTGCTTTGTATGCCGATATTGGCAACGTATGGAACATAAAAAGAGCGGCTTCTACCGACTCGGATACTCGTTTTTCTTTAAATAGTTTTACAAGGGATATGGCAATTGGGATTGGAACTGGCCTAAGATTTGACATGTCCTATTTTTTGATTCGACTCGATTTTGCTTATAAGCTAAAAGACCCGTTAAGATCAGCGAATAATGGATGGATGAGTATTAAAGATTTTACTTGGAACGATACCCGACCTAATGGAATTAAAGTGCCCAACTTTGCATTACAACTGGGTATAGGATTACCCTTCTAATGATTTTAGCTGATCAATTTCATTTTCAAATGCATCCATAGAAAGCGCTTGATCAACACTAAAATGGCCAATTCGGGTTCTTCTTAAGCTGCTCATATAACCACCCACACCTAAAGCTTTTCCGAAATCATTCGCAAGACTTCTGATATAAGTGCCTGTTGAACAAACCACCCTAAATTGAACAATAGGCAATTCAATTTTTTCAATATCAAATGCATGAATGGTAACAGGTCTTGGCTCTATTACAACATCAATCCCTTTTCTAGCAGCTAAATAAACGGGCTTACCGGCTTGTTTAATGGCAGAATGGATAGGCGGAACTTGCATAATCAATCCTTTGAATAAATCAGTTGCTCCCACTATTTGTTCATTTGTTAAATGATCAATTGAACAAAACTGAGTTGGCTCAGATTCTAAATCGTAAGTGGGGGTGATTGCACCCAATGTAAAAGTACCCGTGTACTCTTTTTCCATGCCCATGTATTCATTAATCTTCTTAGTAAATTTACCTGTACACACAATTAGTAAACCAGAAGCCAATGGATCAAGTGTTCCAGCATGACCCACTTTTACAATTTGAGTGATATTCCTAATTTTTCTTACCACATCAAAAGAAGTCCAATCAAGTGGTTTATCTATTAATATTGTTTTCCCTTCTAAATAAGGCTGTAAGGCAGGATGTATTTCTTTTTGCTTCATTTTATTTTAATGCACTCCAAATTGAATCCAAAACTGGGTTGGGTGCAAAGGAACTATTTTTATAAGGAACAGCAAATTCAGTTGCGTGTTTAATTCTTTCATCTGTAGCAGGATGCGATTGCATAAAAGATAACACTTCGGGTATTTCAGGACTATTCTCTTTCAAGCGCTGCATTAATTTCTTCATTGCTAAAGGATGAATATTGTTTTTTATCAATATTTTCATCCCTTCTTCATCTGCACTTTTTTCAATACCCCTTGAAAAATGCATGGTTCTTAATCCCTCTGCATTTTCTACTACAATCGAAAAAATACCTGAAATATCATTTAATACAACCGAGACAATTAAACCAGTAGCAGCACTTCTTAATATAGATCTTAAACTATGCCTATCATTAATATGAGCGGTCTCATGACCTAATAATGCAGCTAATTCATCTGGAGACTTCATGGCTTTTAGTATTCCAGAATAAACCACAATATTTCCTCCTGGAATAGCATAAGCATTTACTTCTCTATTTTTTACTACTGTAAGCTTAATTGGATAATTGTTACTAAGTTTCATTGATTTAGCGAATGCTTGTAACAATTTTGTTCTTTGATGATCAATCGTTTCACCTTGCATCATTGATTGATACATTTTTTCTCCTAGCTCGGTTTCGGTAGAAGGTTTTATTAATTTCAAACCTGCCCAAGGAACAATTGTTGAAATACCCCAATAAACCCCAGCTAATAAAATAACCACCAATATGAACAATGAAAACACATTCATTCTTAATAGAGAAGCTGCAAATGATTGGTCTTTTTGATTAATTTTTTGTTTAAGGTCTATTGCAAAAATTGCATCTGCACTAAAAGAGATATAATTGGTGGCATTCTTATTTAAGAATACAATTAATTTATTCCCAGTTTTTTGAATATTGCATTGTTGATAAGGAAAAAATAAAACGGTTGCTTCCTTATTCCAATAAGCGCCTAACTGAATAGAAATACCGGCTGCATTAAAGTACATCAAAGCATGCTTAGGACCCGCTTGTAATCCATCAAAAAAATCTACTTGCTGAATATTATCCATTATATTATAAAACCAAAGTCTAAAAAGTCGGTAATATCTTCTCCAGTTGCATCATCAAAATTTTCTTGTGTTTGCCTTAATTCATCAAATGCTATAGTACCATCCAATACAATATTGGAGAACAAAAAGCGCATACTCCTTACCACAATCCAAGGGGTTGCCAATCCTAAAGTGAAAACAAATAATAAAAGGTTAACCATGATTAATGCTAAAAAATCTCCACCAGTTGCTTTAGATTTCAACAACATAGTTTGGTCCCCTTTTGTTAGTCTTAAATTATTAATGAAATAAGCAAACAAATCTTTTTGCCACCAGAAAAAATAAATACCGAAAGTGAAGATGCTCAGCAAATATCCTTTTACATTAAGCCAAAAATATTCGCCCCCCACTCCTTTATAGGAGAACCGGGCATCTCCTACTTTAATATTACACAACAAATACCTACGTAAATTCATTGCAAACCAAGCACCATAAATTCCAATAGTAGCAATCGTCAAAAAAGTTCCTTTAATGCAAAGCATGAGTAGCTCCCACTTATCACCCATATATCCAAAACGTATACCGCTCCAAATTGTCTTTGCAAATCGATACCTATATGAACCATGAATAGCTAAAGGAATGATGAACAAAAGGATAATATACAATAATGCAATTCCAACTAATTCTTGTTCATTTAAAGTTAGGTAAATAACGAGTCCATACACAGTTACCAAAATCAAAAAGGCTTTTATGAACCCTTTAAACATTTGTTCTCCAGTTCCGGTAAATACAAAAGGTTGCTCATTAAACACCGTGTTTGCATAAAAGAAATGCAGAGCACGTGCTTTTGCCCAAGGATAATATAAACCAAGGGTTATGGTAGTGAGAATAATATTCACTAACTGAATTTTGAAATACTCGAATCCTCTGCCCTTGAAAACCAGACTATATTTATTATATTCCATTTAATAAATATATCAATAAGCTCTGGCAAAAAGTACTCTCTGGGTCGATTTTTTCCCGGATAAAATACATTGCCCTTCTTCTTGAGGATTATCCAAAGGAATGCAACGTATGGTAGCTTTTGTTAGCTCTTTAATTTTATCTTCTGTTTCAGCAGTACCATCCCAATGCGCAGAAATAAAACCAGCGTTGGTATCTAAAATGTGTACGAACTCATCCCAGTTATCAGCCTTTCTAATATTTTCCTGTTGAAATGCTTTTGCTTTATTGAACATAGACACTTGAATATGGTCTAATAAATCGTGCACGAAACTGGCAATACCTTCTAAGGGCACTGTTTGTTTTTCTTTTGTATCTCTTCTAGCTACTTCAACTACTTTATTTTCCAAATCTCTTGCACCTACAGCAATTCTTACTGGTACACCTTTTAATTCATACTCGGCAAATTTCCAGCCTGGTCTGCTGTTGTCGGAATCATCATATTTAACAGAAATACCCAAAGAAACCATTTCCTTTTTCATTTGGTGTACTACTTCATCAATTTGTGCTTTTTGCTCTTCGCCTTTGTAAATAGGAACTATCACAACTTGCACAGGTGCAATACGAGGCGGTAAAATTAAACCGTCGTCGTCACTATGCGCCATTACCAATCCCCCAATTAAACGAGTACTAACACCCCAACTCGTTGCCCATACATAGTCTAATTTATTTTGTTTGTCACTGAATTTTACATCAAAGGCTTTGGCAAAATTTTGTCCTAAGAAGTGGGATGTTCCCGCTTGCAAGGCTTTACCGTCTTGCATTAATGCTTCAATACAATAAGTGTCTTCGGCACCTGCAAAACGTTCGTTAGGAGATTTAACCCCTTTAATTACCGGTAATGCCATCCAATTTTCTGCAAAATCTGCATAAACATCTAACATGCGTTTGGTTTCTTCAATGGCTTCTTCTGCAGTGGCATGTGCAGTATGACCTTCTTGCCATAAGAACTCTGCGGTTCTTAAAAACAATCTTGTTCTCATTTCCCATCTTACCACATTGGCCCACTGATTAATCAATAAAGGCAAATCGCGATAACTCTGAATCCATCCTTTATAAGTATTCCAAATAATTGCTTCACTGGTAGGGCGAACTACTAGCTCTTCTTCTAATTTTGCCTCAGGGTCAACAATTAATTTCCCCTTGTTATTGGGGTCAGTTTTTAAACGATAGTGCGTTACCACGGCACATTCTTTAGCAAAGCCTTCTGCATTTTTTTCTTCTGCCTCAAATAAACTTTTAGGAACAAATAGAGGGAAATATGCATTCTGATGGCCCGTGTCTTTAAACATTTTGTCTAAAACATCTCGCATATTTTCCCATAAGGCAAAACCATAGGGCTTAATGACCATACAACCCCTAACAGCTGAATAATCAGCCAAATTACCCTTGATAATTAAGTCGTTATACCACTGTGAATAGTCTTGTGCCCTAGAAGTAATTTCCTTACCCATAAATATTTTTGTTTTTTTTAACCTGTTCAATACTAACATTTGTTAGTTGGCATGTAATTTGCCACATTATTGATAGAGGTTACCAATCGCAAATGTATGTAACTTCACTGAACCAAGTTGATCAACCTAAAAAGGAAAATCATGAAAAAGTTATTACTAAGTGCTTTTGTTGCTGCAACCATTCTTAGTGGATGTAGTACTGCTTATCAAATGGGGCAAACTCCAGATGATGTGTATTTTTCACCTGGACAAGAACCAGATACATATGCAGTAGCCAATAATAAAAACAACGATGAACGTTACCAAGAGTACGTGAGTACAATGGATGATCGATACCTACGAATGAGAGTAGCAAATAGAGATCGTTGGAGTACCATTGATAACTTTAGTTATTGGAACGATATGCGCTATGATTTTTCTCCATACAGCTTTAATCATTTCAATACTTTCAATCCTTGGATACTAGACCCCTTTATGTTTAATAATAATCCTTGGAGTATAGGATTGGGCTTTAGACCTGGCATGTATGCTTGGAATAATTTTTATGGAGGCGGTTTTTATGGTGGTGGATTCAATGGAGGAATTTTTGGTAATCCAATTGGTTGGGGTAATCCAATGTTTTCGGTTGTTAATTATGCTAACCCAAAAGCGAGTTTGCCAACTTATAATTCAGGTGCTAATTTAAGTGCATTGCGCAATAGAATCTACAATAATAGCAATAACCCAAAGAATGGCAATTGGTATGCACCAGGCACCAATGGCGGAAGCAACAATTTCAGCAACCTAGTTAAGAGAGTCTTCTCTAGTTCTACTTCAGCAGGTGGAACTGGTTCAAGTTACGACCGTTCTATTAGAACTTTTGGCAACAGCTCTAGCAGCAGTATTCCTAGAACCAGTAGCAGTGCTGGTGGCGCAAGTGGTGGATTTAAAAGTACTGGAACAAGTACCAGCACAGGACGTGGTGGAAGAAACTAATTACCCCATTTTATGAAAAAATATTTCGGCTTATTAATAAGCGGACTGACAATTTTTGCCCTAACAGCAACAGCCCAATCTCCAGAAGATGCATTAAGAGTATCTTGGTTTACCCAAAATGGTACAGCAAGAAATATGGCAGTGGGAGGAGTAATGGGCTCTTTGGGAGGAGACATCACTGCAAACCACGTAAACCCTGCTGGCATTGGCTTATACAAAACCAAGGAATTGGTTTTGTCACCAGGTTTTTTACTCAATAGCAATAAATTCAATTATAGGGGTACCGATACTTCAAGCAGCAAATCAGGATTTGGTTACGGAACAACAGGAATTGTATTGGCGGGTTCAAGCAAATCGGGCTATAGTAAATGGACCAGTTCTGCATTTGCTATTTCAGTAAACCAATTGGCTAATTACAATAACCAAGTGAGTTTTAGTGGTCAAAATAATTTCAGTTCATTTACTGAAAAATATTTAGAGGAACTAACTCGAGATAGAGCAGACACCAATGCTGCTCTGGGTAATTATATATTTGGATCATCATTGGCTTTTAGAACATTTTTAGTTGATACATTAAGTGGGCCCGGTGGTGCTGTAGCAGGCTATCAAAGTTTAGTACCTATTTCAACCGGCGTAAACCAGTTATACAATGCAAGAACAAGTGGTGGATACAATGAAATAGCCATCGGATTTGCAGGTAATATGGCCGATAAACTTTATGTAGGAGGTAGTTTCAATATTCCAATTATTAAATACAATCGAGAATTGGTTTACAGTGAAAGAGATGCTACCAACGACCCTACCAATCAATTTAGTTTTTTTGAATACAAAGAAACTTACTCATCGCAAGGCGCGGGTATTGGTTTAAAGTTGGGGACTATTTATAAGCCTACCCCTTTTGTTAGAATTGGCTTTGCGTTTCATAGTCCTCAAATTATCACCATGACCGATCGCATTAGATCTTCTATAGTTGCCAATACCGAAACCTATGCAGGGCAACGCAGTGAAAGCAGCGATAATTTAAACAGTGGCCGTGCAGGTACCAGCAAGTACAATATTACTACCCCATGGAGAGCCATAGGTAGCTTTAGTTATGTATTTAGAGAAATTAACGACACTCGTTTACAAAAAGGCTTTATTAGTGCAGATATAGAATACGTGCATTACAAAGGAGTAAGGTTTGCGGTAGCTGGTGAAAATGCCTCCGATGCAGGTTTCCGTAATTATTATACAGCTTTAAATGAGGCCATCATAGATAATTACAAAGGCAATATCAATGCTAGAATTGGAGGAGAATTAAAATTCAATACCATTATGTTCAGGTTGGGTGCAGCTTATTATGGCAGCCCTTATCAAGACGAAGCATTGAAAGCCAGCAGAGTAATTGGTACAGGTGGGTTAGGATATAGAAACAAGGGAATGTTTATAGACCTATCCTATTCGCATATTATGAACAAGGATGCGGTATTTGCCTATCGATTAAATGACAAGCCCAACACGTTTGCTGAGCAAACTGGTAGTAGGGGCAGTATCATGTTAACATTTGGATTTAAACTATAAGAAGCTTTTCGTATTAAGCAACCACTTCTCCTTCTAAGTCGTAATCGTAGGCTTTAGTTATTTTCACTTGCACAAATTCACCAATAGGTAATTTTTTAGTGCTGTGAATGACCACTTCATTGTCTACTTCTACACTATCAAATTCGGTTCTACCCAAATAGCGGCCTGCTTCTTTTTTATCGATTAATACTTTAAAAACTTTACCGATTTTTTCTTGGTTTTTCTCGTACGAAATTTCTTGCTGCACTTCCATGATTTCCTGAGCACGAGCTGCTTTTACCTCGGCAGGAACATTGTCTACCAAATCGTACGCACTGGTATTTTCTTCGTGGCTATAACTAAAAATACCTACCCTATCAAAACGGTGTTCTTGTAAGAATGCTTTCAATTCTTCCACGTCCTCTTCTGTTTCGCCTGGGAAACCCGCAATTAATGTGGTTCTCAAACAAATACCTGGAACTGCTGCTTTAATTTGGTGAATTAGTTCAGACATTTCTTCGCGGGTAATATTCCTACGCATGGCTTTGAGCATACTATTACTAGCATGTTGTAAAGGCATGTCTAAGTACTTACAAATATTGTCTCTTCGTTGCATCACTTCTAAAATTTCTAAGGGGAATTTACTTGGGTATGCATAATGCAATCTGATCCACTCCAAGCCTTTTACATCGGCTAATGCATCTAATAATTTAGGCAATGCACGCTCTTTATAAAGATCCAACCCGTAATAAGTAAGCTCTTGCGCTATCAACATAATTTCCTTCACCCCTTTTTGTACTAGAGATTCCGCTTCAGTAACCAAGTCTTCAATTGATCGACTAATATGTTTCCCACGCATCAAAGGAATGGCACAGAAGGAACAGGTTCTGTTACAACCTTCTGCAATTTTTAAATAGGCATAGTGTTTGGGGGTACTCAACATTCTTTCACCCAATAATTCTGCTTTATAATCGGCTTCAAATTGCTTTAGAATCAAGGGCAATTCTAATGTACCAAACCAAGCATCAACTTCAGGCATTTCCGCTTCTAAATCGCCCCTATAACGTTCACTCAAACAACCCGTAACATATACTTTATCTAATTTACCTCTGCGCTTGAGTTCTACCTGGTCTAAAATAGTATTAATGCTTTCCTCTTTGGCTTTATCAATGAATCCACAGGTATTCACCACCACAATATTGTGGTCTAGCTTAGCATTCTCATGCACTACATCAATATCATTAGCAGCCAGTTGACCACTCAATACTTCTGAGTCTACTAAATTTTTACTGCATCCTAGGGTGATGATATTAACCTTGTCCTTTTTGAGTGTTTTTGCCTTCATGAGAGGGCAAAATTAAGGATTTTGAGGTGAACCCTTCATGAGCTAAATCAATTTGCCTACTAAGCCTACCAATATCTCTAGTCCATTTTGCATATTGGAGAGGGCTTTGATTTTTTCGTTATTACTCTTGGTTTGGTCTTTAATCAACTTAATCAATTGATTAAAATCGTCCTTATTCATCGAATTCTCCGCTAGTAAAGCGTTTATACTGTTGGAGTCAATTCCGGTAAGATGATTTATTTGATCAGCCAATTCAACATCTGTTTCTTTTTGGGCCTGCTTGGCTTTCTTTTGCCATTGATTATTCATAACAACAATTATTGATTGAGTACTTTATTTAGATCCTTGTTTAAATTCACTATCAGCCCGCCTATATTTCCAGAAGAAGAAACAAACCGATCCAATAATTCAGCCAACTGGTCGTAATCAATCCCTTTTTTCTTAAACCAATTGGATTGATTCAATAATTGCTTTTTTTCCTCATTTAATTTAACCGCCGATTCCAATAAACGTTTCATTTCAGTATTGGCCATATTGTATTTTGCAAAATCAGTATTGAGCTGATCAACAATTTTAATTTTTGCTGAATCTAGGGCCATTTGCATGGTATATTGACGCTCATTAATTACGGGAATTGCAGCGGCCATTATTTGTGGCAGTTCCAATTTAACGTCTATGTCTTCATCTAAATCATTGGTCATTTTCTGGATGATACTGTGTGTATAATCGCTTTTAATAAAATCGTTCACCCTTGCTTTTTTTTCAGTGAATAGTTGATTGATGAGCAATAAATTAAGTTGGTGCATTCTAGTACCCTCTTCTTGAATGCGTTCAGACAAGGTTATACTTTGTAATGGAATACGAGTACAAGACAAACTGGTGAAACCTAGCCCTACAATCAGCATTAGCTTGTAAGGGACGAATAAATAGCTATTTCGCATACGCCTTAATTGATGAAACAAAATAGGGTTTTGCAAATAGATAAGCAACCGTGTTTTCACGGAGATTTTAATCCCCCAACCAACTGTTTAAGATGGCCAATTGATCGGTATTAAGCGATGGCAATACACTGATTGTGTATTGAACCTTTTTTTGCCCAGCTTTCTCCATCTCAATAGAAGTGAGGGTTAAGCCAGCATAACCCAAATATTTTTGATAATCCAACTCTTTAGTAGTAGAAATGTATTCAAATTCATTGGCCAAAGACTTGCCTGCCATTTGTTCGCATGCTGCCTGAAATTCAGCGTCCGTAAAACCTCTTTGCAATCGCTGATAGTATTCATTATACATGAACCGCATCACATTGTCTAAACTGAATTTATTTTTAGAAGCATTGCGAATTGCAAAGTCTAATAACATACCCACAACTGGGCCTTTCTCATAATACGAAATGGCTTTGTTTTTATCTACACCGCTGGTACCAAAAGGTCCATCGGACCAAGTATTGTAACTGGCTTGCAACAAACTTTGGTGTGATTTGCCAAGGTTGTTTTCGTGAGCAGTAATATTATTGGCAAGGTTATTTAAAAACAATTGGCGGTCCACAATTTTAGCCCGCTTCACCATTAAATATTCAAAGTAAACCGACAAGCCTTCGCTGATCCATAACTGGGTGGTTTTACTCCCTTTATCATAATCAAAAGGTCCTAACTCTACTGGTCTTATTCTTTTTACATTGTAATGATGAAAATATTCATGACTCAAAAAGTTCATAATCCGATTGATATCAGCAGGTGTTTTTAGTTCATTTCCACTAAAACTGACCGTGGTATTATTTAAGTGCTCAATGCCACCTCTACCTGGACCAATCCCAATAAAAGTGTATTCCTTAAAAGGGATATGGTCAATAATATTGACTCCTTGTTCAATTGCTTTTTGCAATGTATTCATGAAAAGCACTTCATCAAAACTGCCCATTTTATATCCAATGAAGCGATGTGGCACTCCCCTAACTGTAAATGGCGGCAGTTCCTTTAAATCCCCAATTAAAATGGGGCAATCGTATAAAATATCAAAATTGGGTGCGGTAAAAACATTGGTTTTCTCTTTAACGCGTTGGAGTCCAGTTGCAATTTTTTTAAATGAAGGTTCATTAAAGCTGTTGATTTTTACTTGCACCGGCAGTTGCAGCATAGACGCTACGTACATGAAATTATTAGCAGGCACTATATATGCATGGGCACTATCAATAAAACTATTGGCTACAAATTTGCGATTGGTGTTGATTTGGTAGGTTACGCGAAAAGGACTGTTCTTGGTAGTTACTATTAACCAACTATTGCTGTTAATTTTAGAAACGGATAATGCTTTTCCTTTTTGATTAAATGCAGCCAAAGAATCTACTGTATTGGCATAGTTCATTAACTGATAATACCCTGGCATCCAATTGGGCATTTTTAGCACAATAGAATCTTTGCTAAATCCAGCTGCATCAAGGGTTATATGAAATTTTCCTTTTGCAGCCTGAGGCATCGATACGGTATACTGCATTTTAGGTTGACCTATAACAACAGCTGCTAGCAATATGCTGCAACTGAGACAAAAAATCTTTTTTTTCATAATCAACCCTTTATTTGCGAATTAATTCGATATGTTGTTTTTGCAACTTTTGTTGTAACCAGGCAGTCAGTTTAGCCGCGTTAGTAGTATCTAATGAACTATTATTTTGGTACAACAAAACGGTTACTTGCTTACTACTATCTGTACCCAAATAATAGTCGTGGTTGCCCATAGAAACAGGAACTATTTCAGGGAATAAAATAGCCATTTCTTTGAAGACCATTTCTTGATTGAGCGATCTTTTTTCCAACTCTTTTTGTACAGAAAGCATATAGCCAATTTCATTTACACTAGAAGGGTTGGCAATAATAGAGTCTTGTAAAATCACTAAACGAGTATTAGGTAATTTGTATTGAGCTAACTTATTTTGCAAAGAAGCAACTTCATTATTACTAAACTGCTTGGTTAAAAAAGCCAATTCAATTTTACTGGTTGGAAATACAGCTACTTTTTTGTGAACAACCATTTGCCCTTTTTCAGTAAATTCTGTCTTAATAAAATTATCCACCCTTGCCCTAAATTTTTTCTCTCTTATCATTTGATAAGCAAAGTAAATACTGGGGACCAACAGCAATATGATCAACATGCTTATGGTATTTCTTATTTGCTTCTGCTTAATTTTATTTACATGATTTACTAAAGGATAATTCAGGTATTTTACAATTACAAAAGTGGCAATGCCGATAAAAAAACAATTGATGGTATATAAATATAAGGCACCTAGGAAATAAGCATAATTGCCCATTGCCAACCCATACCCTGCAGTACACAATGGGGGCATCAACGCGGTAGCAATAGCAACTCCTGGAATGGGGTTACCTTTCTCTGCCCTTGTAATGGCAATTACACCAACTAAGCCACCAAAAAAAGCAATCAGCACATCATAAATATTAGGCGAGGTTCTAGCCAATAATTCACTCTGCGCATCTTTAAAAGGACTGATTAAAAAATACAAAGTGGAGACAAATAAACTCACCACTGTAGCTATCAATAAATTCTTCCCCGACTTTTTTAATAAAGCAAAATCATAGGTCCCCAAAGCAAAGCCAGCTCCAACAATAGGCCCCATCAACGGTGAAATTAACATGGCACCAATGATTACTGCGGTTGAATTCACATTCAAACCAACAGAAGCCACCACAATTGCACAAGCCAATATCCAAAGGTTGGCCCCCCTAAAGCTGGTATTGCGCACAACATTGTCTAATACTTTGGCTTTTTCTTCTTCGCCATTTTGCAAATCAATAAAACCGAGTAATTTATTCATACACTTAAAGATACAATTTCCTTAAATGCATACCATTACCTTTATTACTTATGCACTTCACTGGTAAAGTGGAAAGTGATATCTGGGTTATTGGTGATTTCGGTATTCAAGAACCATTCGCTTTGTGCTAAGTAAACAGGCTGTTCGTCTTTGTCTGCAGCGGCGTTTTGCTGTTTGAATCTTAAGAAGTCTTCTAATTTTTTAGGGTCTTTGCTGGTTAACCAACAAGCTTTATAAAAAGGCAAGGTTCTAAATTCACAAGCAGCGCCATATTCTTGTAAGAGTCGGTATTGAATTACTTCAAATTGCAATTCACCCACACAACCGATGATTTTTTTGTTGCCTCCGTGTTGGGTAAACAATTGGGCAACTCCTTCGTCGGTTAATTGGCTAATTCCTTTCTCAAGTTGTTTGGTTTTCATTGGATCCTTATTCACCAACTCTTTAAATATTTCGGGTGAAAAGGTAGGGATACCACTAAAATAGTAGTTCTCTCCTTCTGTCATGGTATCGCCAATTTTAAAATTACCTGTATCAAATAAACCCACCACATCTCCTGCATAGGCATCTTCCACTACCTCTTTAGAGCGTGCCATAAAGCTATAGGGATTACTAAAACGCATGTCTTTATTTAGCCGAACATGGTGAAAATATTTATTGCGCTCAAACCTACCACTGCATACCCGCATAAATGCAATACGGTCTCTGTGCTTAGGATCTAGGTTGGCATGTATTTTAAAGATAAACCCACTGAATTTTTCTTCCCCCACTTCAATAGTTCTAGTGGTTGTTTCACGAGATCTAGGTACGGGCGCAATTCTAATAAATGTGTCGAGCATTTCCTTTACCCCAAAATTATTCACCGCAGATCCAAAAAATACGGGTGCAATAGATCCTCTTAAATAATCAGCAGGATTTAAATCTCCATACACCCCATCTATCAATTCTACATCTTCTCTTAGTTGATTGGCATCACGTGCCCCCACTTTCGCATCCAATACAGGATCTGCTAAATCGGTAATGGCAATCACGTCTTCTTCCTCTGCCTTGGTGCTGGCCGTAAATAAACGCAAGCTCTTATTGTCTAAATTGTATACTCCTTTAAACTCTTTACCACTATTGATGGGCCAGGTCATTGGATGTAAGGATATTCCTAGCTCTTTTTCAATTTCTTCTAAAAGGTCGAATCTGTTCTTTCCATCACGGTCCATTTTATTGATGAAGACAATCACCGGCGTGTCTCGCATGCGACATACTTCCATCAATCTTCTGGTTTGTGCTTCAACCCCGTTTACACTATCAATCACCAAGATTACACTATCTACCGCAGTGAGCGTACGATAAGTATCTTCTGCAAAGTCTTTGTGGCCGGGCGTATCCAATAAATTAATGAGAATATTTTGGTACTCAAAAGTCATTACCGAAGTAGCCACAGAGATTCCTCTCTGGCGTTCAATTTCCATGAAGTCTGAAGTAGCTCCTTTTTTAATTTTATTGCTCTTCACTGCACCTGCCACTTGAATAGCACCACCAAACAACAATAACTTCTCGGTTAAGGTAGTTTTACCAGCATCTGGGTGAGAGATGATGGCAAATGTTTTTCTCCTGTTGATTTCTTTCTCGTACTTCATATATATAATAAAAGCGCCCCCAATAATAAAATGGAGGCGCAAAGGTAATCTTTATAGCTTTAGTTCAAACTCCTGAAATCTACTGGGACCAGCTTACTAACCCCAGGTTCCTGCATGGTTACTCCGTAAATCACGTCTACGGCTCCCATGGTTTGCTTATTGTGGGTTACAATAATGAACTGAGAATTGTCACTGAATTTCTTAATCATCTGAGTAAACTTACCAACGTTGGCATCATCCAATGGTGCATCTACCTCATCCAAAATACAGAATGGTGCAGGCTTAATTAGGTAAATGGCAAACAACAATGCGGTAGCGGTCAAGGTTTTTTCTCCTCCACTTAACTGGGTAATAGAGCTAGGACGTTTGCCCTTTGGCTTTGCTACAATTTCAATACCGGTATCTGCTAAGTTATCAGGGTTAACCATCAACATATCTGCGGTATCTTCTTCGGTAAACAAGGCTTTGAACACTTTCTGGAAATTCTCTCTTACCTTATTAAAAGTTTCTAAGAACAACTGATTGGCCGTTTCTTCTACTTCTAATATGGTTTGCAATAAACTTTCTTTGGCAGTTACCAAGTCGTTCTTCTGTTCTAAAATAAAGTCGTAACGCTTCTTCATTTCAGTGTAAGCTTCAATGGCAGTGGGGTTTACTTCACCCATATTGTCCATGCGTTTGCGCATTCTATCTGAAGCAGCCTGCAATTCTTCAAGCGGGGTATCAGAAGTTCTAGGTTGATCAAGGATTTCGTCTAGCTCAATCTTAAACTCAACATGCAAGCGCTCCTTCATTCCAGCCAACTGCAATTTGAGTTCATTGAGTTTGTCTTTTAGTTCATTCACTAAATGATCAATCATTTCCTTGCTCTTCACTTTCATTCTAAGCGCACTCTCTTTCTCCTGTAATGCATTTCTATAATTGTAGTAAGCCTGGTCTGCCTCGTTCAACTTAATTTCTTCGGCTTCTTTATTGCGCATTAATTCGAGCAATAGTTGCTCCACTTCTTGTAAAGAAGCCACTCCATCCACAATTGCCTGTTCTGCTTCAGCTAATTGTGCAGTATTATTTTTGATTTGCTCGTGCAAATCATTCAATTGATTCTCTTTAAATAACAACTCTTGTTTAATAGTGGTCAACTTGCTCTGTTGACGAGTCAACTGCAAATTGGTTTCATTAAATTGACCTGATGCAAAATGATAAGCCTGCTCCGATTCTTGGTAGTCTTGCTCTAAATTGCGCATTTGCTCGGCTGTATTTTGCAATTGAACATTTAATTCAATCAATACTTCTCTGGTTTCTGCAATGGCATCTTGCTCATCTTGCAAACGGCCTTCAATATCTGCCAAGCGCTGCTCGCCGTTTTGCTGGGCAGCTTGTAAATTTTCTATTTTATTTTTAGCAGCAAAAACCTGGTTGGTCAACTGATTAATTTCTTGCTCGGTTGCTCTGATGGCATGTTCTTTCAATTGGTCACTGAAAGTGATGACTTCATTGTGTTTGGCTTGGATATCTGCTTTCAATAAACTTACTACCGATTCTTGGTCCTGAATTTCTTCCGCTAACTTTTCTAAGTTTTTAGCACGGCCAATCTTTTTACCTTCAAAAAGCCCAACACTTCCACCGGTAAGAGTATATTTCCCTTTTACATATTTACCCGTCTTTTCTAAAACAACTGCCCCATTTGAGTTATGGATGGCTTCCTCGTTTTCACCAATGTAAACATTGCCCAATAAATATTCGGCCAGCTTATAATATTGGTCGTCTACCTCAATTACATCCAACGCTTTTAAGGTATTGGCAGGTTGATGGGTATTATTTTGAAAATTGGCAAACTGGTCTAATAAAAAGAAATTGGCTTTGCCTTTCTTGTTATCGTCTAATAAATGAACGGCTTTCAATCCCTCCCCTAAATTATTCACCACATAATAGTTTAGGTAAGGCTCCAATACATTTTCAACTGCAGTGCGGTATTCTTCTTTAACATAAATGATATCCGATAAAATAGGGGCTGCATGGTTCCAATCATTGTTCTTATGCAAGAACTTGATGCTCTCTGGATAACCTTCCATTGAATCAATCAAGCTTTTCAACAAATTGTATTCGTTGCGCTTCGCATCTAATTTGCGGTTCTCATCGGCCAACTCCCCTCTCAACACTTCTAATTGTTGCTGGGTTTCAAAAATTTGCTCCTTGGTTTTTTCGTGCTGCTCTTGTAATTGAACCAAGTCTACTCGCTTCATTTCTAGGGCTTCTTCCTTCTCAGCACTTTCTGCCTGCAATTGAGTCAATTGCTGTAAACGATTGGTTCGCTCATCGGTTAACTGCAATTGCATTCTTTGTAAATTCTGAATAGAAGTATCGGCAACTGCTACTTTTTTCTCCGCATCAAATTGATTGCGCTGGTATTGCTGGTATTGATTTCTTACTGCATCTACCCCAGAACGCTTTTCATCAAAAACCTGGCGTTTGGTCTCCACTTCCACTTTGGCTTCGGTTACGCGATCTTGCAATATCGCCAAATTCGCTTCTTCCTCGCCCACTTGCATTTGAGAGTATTCAATGGAATCTCCAATGGTTTTTAATTGACCTTCTGCTTTTTCTAGGAAATCCTTTAAGTTGGTTTCCTTCTCTTTTAGGTATTGTAGTTTTTGACTCGCAAGGTTCTTATCATTCTCAGTAGAACGAAGGTTTTGTTGCAATTCATTAAACCCATGTTGCATGCTTTGGAGCGCTCTCTCTTGCGCAATAAATGACACTTTCTCTTGCTCAATGGCCGCTTCTTCGGTAGCAATTTCAGCTTCCAATTGTATTTTCTTATCCAGCTCTAATTCTTGTTGCTCAGTTAGTTCACGATAAGAAATATTGAATCCTTCCAAAGCAGCTTTAGCCAATTCAACCGCTACTTCTTTGTATTCTTTTTTGATTTCATAAAACTTCTCCGCCTTGCGAGCTTGGCTCTCCAAAGTTTTTAATTGGTTATTGATCTCAAATAAAAGGTCTTCAATACGAGCTAAGTCTTGCTCGGTAGCATCCAGTTTATTCTTGGCTTCTTTTTTACGGGTTTTATAAATGGTAATTCCAGCCGCTTGTTCCAACATTCTTCTACGACTGTTCTCTTTGTCTTTGATGATATCGTCTACCATGCCCAATTCAATGATGGCATAACTGTCGGTACTAACACCCGTGTCTAAAAACAAATTGTGAATATCTTTTAACCTACAAGTAACATCGTTGAGCCTGTATTCACTCTCCCCATTTTTATAAAATCTTCTGGTTACTGTTACTGTACTAAATTCAGTTGGTAGTAAATTTTTGGTGTTCTCAAAAGTCAAACTTACTTCCGCCAATCCACTCGCACTTCTGGTTTTACTTCCGTTAAAAACCAGTGCTTCTAAATTCTCACTTCTTAATGCCGAAATCTTTTGCTCCCCAATTACCCAACGAATACTATCAATGATATTACTCTTCCCACAACCGTTTGGTCCAATGATCCCTGTTATGCCTTCGTCAAAGCTTACAACTGTTTTATCAGCAAAACTTTTAAACCCCTTGATTTCTAATGATTTTAATCTCACGTTATCGTTGTTTAGTACTTGCGAACATAAGGTAAAAGAAGAAGAATTAATAGGGGTAAAAGCCTATTGTGAATAACAAGCGAGTTATCCACCAAAAATGTGAATAGACTTCAAATTAATATTGAAGTTATATTTGTTTGATGCAGTCCATTGTTTTCACCGTTACCAACGATATCAGCTATGACCAGCGGATGCATCGAATCTGCAGCAGCTTAGCAGCCCATGGCTTCCAAGTAAGGATAATAGGGGTAAAAAGAAGGGAATCTATCCCACTCCCCATTCCACCATTGTACCATGCAAGCTATCAGCAACAACGATTGAATTGTTTTTTCCAGAAGGGACCGCTATTTTACTTAGAATTTAATATTAAGTTATTTATTCGATTATGCTCATTGTCATATGATACAGCATGTGCAATTGATTTAGACACCATCCTCCCCGTATGGTGGGCTACTTGGCTCAGGCGCAAGAAAAGGGTGTATGATGCCCATGAATACTTTACCGATATGAAGGAAGTACGAACCAGACCTAGGGTTCAAACCGTCTGGAAATGGATTGAAAGAAGTGCCCTGCCCCATTATAAAGTAGGCTATACGGTGAACCAACACTTGGCCGACCTATTTTATGAGCGACTTCAAATTAAACTTGAAGTCATTAGAAACCTACCATCCACCCAAAACCAACCGATTAACATCCCCGAAATATCCCCCCAGAAAGGCGCCGTTTTGGCAGAAGACGCCATCAATGAGGATAAAATATACTTTAATTTCACATCAAATAACCTTGTACAATTACTTAATAATCAGTTTAAATCAAAATTTATTATATATCAAGGAGCGGTTAACCATGGAAGAGGTTTTGAACAGCTTATTCCAGCAATGCAATGGGTGAATGCACCACTCCTGATTGTAGGCCAAGGAAACTTTTTAGCCCAAACAACCGCTTTAATTGAAGCGTATGGGTTAGAGCAAAAGGTCTTTATCCATCCCCCCATACCCCCTGCCGAATTAAAAATGCTTACCCCATTGGCCCATATTGGAATCACTATTTTTGAAGCAGAGGGGGTTAACCAATTCTATTCATTGGCCAACCGCTTCTTCGATTATATGGCTGCAGGTGTTCCACAAGTATGTGTTAATTACCCGATGTATGCGGAAATTGTTGAAGCAAATCCTTTTGCTTTGCTAATCAATAACATAGAACCTTCCACAATTGCAGCAGCTTTGAACAATTTGCTATCAGATGATGTTCTTTACAACAGACTCCAACAAGAATGCTCCAAAGCAACTAAAGTGTTGAACTGGGAGAACGAGTCCAATCAATTAATAGCCTTTTATAGCCGTCTTTAATTTTGGAAAAGCATTTACATATTATTTCTTTTGACGTTCCCTTCCCTGCTAATTATGGGGGTGCAAGCGACGTTTTTTACAAATTACCTGCTTTTCAAGCACAAGGAATTAAAGTCCATTTTCACTGTTTTGACTATGGTCGTGGCCAACAAAAAGCATTGGATCAATATTGTGCCAGTGTTCATTACTATCAACGCACCCAGGGGCATAAAGGTTTTTCGAGCAAACTGCCCTATATCGTTAGCAGCCGCATTAATGAGGAACTCTACCAGAATTTGCTTCAAGACAATCATCCCATATTCATGGAAGGAGTGCATTGTACTTATTTATTACAAGATGATCGTTTTAAAGAAAGGGCTTGTTTTGTTCGATTGCATAATGTTGAATACCAATACTATCGAGACTTATATAAAAATGCCAGCTCTCTTTTTAAGAAAGCTTATTATTGGAATGAGTCTAGATTGCTTAAAAAATATGAAGCCAATTTAGCGGGCAAAGCCACTTTTTGGGGAGTAAAAGAAGCCGATAACAACGTTTATCGCAACGAATTTGGTTGTAAAAATATTGAGGAACTCAGCTTATATATACCTGATTGGAAGCTTAGTGGAGAGGAAGGGATTGGTTCCTATTGTTTATATCATGGAGACCTTAGTGTAGAAGCTAATGAAAAAGCAGCCACTTGGCTCTTAGAGAAAGTATTCAAAAATCTAGACATCCCGTTTGTAATAGCCGGCAAAAATCCCTCCGAAAAACTAAGAGAGCTGGCTTATTCCAGTAAATATTCTTGTTTAGTAGGCAACCCAACTGAAAAAGAAATGCAGGATATGATTGCGAAAGCGCATATTCATTTGCTGCCTTCTTATATTAAAACTGGCATGAAAGTAAAATTATTGAATGCCTTATTCAATGGACGACATGTGGTGGTGAATGAAGCCACTATTGCAGATTCTGGATTAGAACCACTATGCCATGTGGGAACCACGGCCAATGCCTTTAAAGACCTAGTAGCGCAATTGTACCACCAGCCTTTTACAGAAGACGAAATCAGGTTACGCAACAAAGTATTGGTTCCTCGCTTTAACAACGAAGCCAATGCAAAAAAGCAAATTGGTTGGATTTGGGGTTAGTTAGATGCGCTATCTGCTACCCTACCGTTTTCTGTTTTCAACATTCTACTTGGGTAACGATTGATTACAATAAAATCATGGGTAGCCATTACTACTGAAGTACCATAATCTTTGGCAATCTGAAAAAGCAACTGCATAATTTCATCACTGGTTTCAGGATCTAAATTTCCAGTAGGCTCATCGGCCAATATTAGTTTGGGCGAGTTCAGCAGCGCCCTAGCAATTTCTACCCTTTGTTGTTCGCCACCACTCATTTCGAAAGGCATTTTAAAGCCCTTGCTCTTTAAGCCCACTTTCTCTAACACATCCGCTATTTTTTCCTCCATTAAACGTTCGTCTTTCCAGCCGGTTGCTTTTAAAACAAACTTGAGGTTCTCGTGTACATTTCTATCGGTTAACAATTGAAAGTCTTGAAATACCACACCGAGGTTTCTACGCAAAAAAGGAACTTTTTTCCAATCCATTCCTCTTAAATCAAATCCTACTACAGAAGCTTCTCCTTCGGTTAACGTAAGTTCACCATACAAGGTTTTTAATAAACTGCTCTTACCTGTTCCGGTTTTACCCACGAGGTAAACAAACTCTCCTTTATTAATGGTAAAATTGACGTCTTGTAAAATAAGGCTATTGCCCTGGTATATATTTACATTCTTTAAAGAGACTACTGTTTCAGACATATTGTACATAATATAGTATTACAAATATAAGTGCTCCGCCAATAAGCAATCGTTAATATTGATAAGATACTTCTCCAAAGGAACCTTTCAACAATAAAGAGGAATGGCCTGCATTGGCTGCTTCCACCCTTCCTACAATTTGTGCCTCAATGCCCAATGCTGCAGCAGTTTCAATCATTTTATTGGCAGAAGCTTCATTGGTGAAAATTTCTAAGCGATGGCCCATATTAAATACTTGGTACATTTCTCTCCAATCTGCGCCAGAATTTTCTCTAATCAATTCAAAAACAGGAGGCGGCGTAAACAAATTGTCTTTCACAATATGCAAAGGCTTGGGCAAATATTTCATACACTTGGTTTGACCACCGCCACTACAATGAATCACTCCATGAATTTGATCAAAATGCGTATCCAATAATTGCTTCATCAATGGGGCATAAGTTCTAGTGGGAGACAACAATAATTTACCAATAGAAATATACTGCCCATTAATATTAATAGTATCCGTCATTTTATTTTTACCAATGTACACCACTTTGTCTTGCAACTTAGGCTCAAAAGATTCAGGATATTGACGGGCATACATTTTATCTAATACATCGTGCCTTGCACTGGTTAAACCATTGCTGCCCAAACCACTATTGTATTCGGTTTCATAATGTGCTTTCCCTGCACTTGCAAAACCAACAATTAAATCGCCTTCTGCAATTAAATCGTTGGTGATTAATTTGTTCTTGGGCCATCTAGACGTCATGGTACCATTCACTGCAACGGTTCTAACCACATCTCCTACATCTGCCGTTTCTCCTCCCAAATAATGAATATGTACGCCGTATGTTTTTAAGGTATCAAAGAATTCTTGGGTACCATTAATGATGGCCTCTAATATGTCTCCATTGATCAATAATTTATTGCGATCAATGGTGCTTGAAAACAAGAGTTGATCGGTTACTCCCACACAAAGCAAATCGTCTAAATTCATGGCAACTGCGTCTTGGGCAATTCCTTTCCAAACAGATAAATCTCCTGTTTCCTTCCAATACAAATAAGCCAAAATACTCTTGGTGCCCGCTCCATCTGCATGCATAATATTTACCCATGCTGGATCATTGCATAAAAAGTCGGGATAAATTTTACAAAAAGCATGGGCATACAAACCCTGATCTAATTTTTGAATTGCTTGGTGTACTTCTTCCTTTTGAGCAGAAACCCCTCGTTGAGCATATAAAGACATGTATCGCTTTTTATTATGTATAGAATTGGCGCAAAGGTACAAAAAGGGGGTATGCAAAGGGAAGGAACTTTGCCTTGGAGTACTTACTTTTGCGCCTGATTATGAAGGTACATCGTGAATTAGCCCCCTCGCTTCCCAATTTTAACCATGCGGTCATTACCATTGGCACTTTTGATGGCGTGCACCAAGGCCACCAACAGATATTGGCACAAATGAAAGCCGAAGCAGCAAGGGTAAATGGCGAAACGGTGATCATCACTTTTCACCCTCATCCTAGAAAAATAGTTTCTTCAGTTCCTGGGGATATTAAACTCATTAATACCCTAGAGGAAAAAATTCATTTATTAGAACAAGCGAGGATTGATCATTTGGTGGTAATCCCTTTTGATCATGCGTTTTCTAACCAATCTGCCGACGATTATATTCGTGACTTTTTATTTAAATTCTTTAAGCCAAGTGTTATTATCATAGGGTACGACCATCGATTTGGTAAAGGCAGATTGGGGGATTATCACTTGCTGGAACAATATGGCCGCGAACTGGGTTTTGAAGTGAAAGAAATTTCAGAAGAGATGTTGAATCAAGTAGTGATCAGTTCTACCCGAATTAGAGAAGCGCTTTTGAACAATGATATTGATACTGCCAATCATTTTCTAGGATACCCTTATTTTTTTGAAGGAATAGTGGTAGAAGGCAATAAGATTGGCCGCACCATTGGATTTCCTACCGCCAATATGCATATTAAAAGCGAAGAAAAATTAATTCCTGCCAATGGAGTGTATGCCGTTTCCATTTCAATGGATGCAGAAACTTTTAAGGGCATGATGAATATTGGGGTTCGCCCAACTGTTGACGGAAAAAAGCGCGTGATTGAAGTCAATATTTTCAACTTCAACAGAGATATCTACGGCAAAAAATTAGTGATTCGTTTAGAAAAATTCCTTCGCGGAGAAGTTAAGTTCAATGGATTAGACGAATTAAAAGCACAATTGAATACAGATAGAACCCAAGCGATGAGCGTGTTTGCGTCTTAATAACAGCGCTATGCCATGATTTTTACTACTAATTCTTTCATGAGTCCTGCATCATTGGCCGAACCATTGTGCACGCCCAAGCTTCTTAAATTGTATTCATGCAATAACAGCAATACTCTTTCTACAGAAGGGAAATCATACTTGCGCGCGGCGGCGTAATAATCTTTTATAAAAAAAGGAGAAACGCCCAACGCCGCCGCAGCGCTGCTTTCGTTGGCATCTTTCAAAGAAAGCAACACATATAATTTGCTGAAGAAATTAAAAACAGAAGGCAGCACCAACTGAATGGGACCCGCTTTAGGATTCGATTCAAAATATTGAATGATGCGAATGCTTTTAGCCAAATCACGCTGCGAAATAGCTGCCTGCAGCTCAAATGCATTGAACTCTTTACTCACCCCAATGAAATTTTCTACATCATCTTCAGTGATTGATTTACGAGTACCCAAATTGAGCATGAGCTTCTCAATTTCATTTTCAATTCGGCTTAAATCGTTGCCAATATGATCAACTAGAATCACCAAAGCTTTAGGGGAAATGGTTAGCCCATGATTTTTTACCATTTGGCCAGCCCAATCAGGCAATTGATTGTCGTATAGTTTTTTGGTAGTGAAAACTTCCGCTTTAGTTTTTTTAAGCGCAGCCGCCAATTTACCCCGACCGTCTAGCTTTTTCTCTTTGTGGCTAACAATAAAAATGGTAGAGCTTAAAGGTTGTTCAATATAGCCGAGGAGCTTTTCAACATCCTTCATTTGTTGGGCTTCTTTCAACAATACCACTTGCTTATCGCCAAACATGGGATATTTCTTACAAGCATTCACCACTTCGGTCCAATCGGCATCTTTACCATAAAAAATGGATAAATTAAACTCCGCTTCAGCTTCGGTCAGTATTTTTTTTTCTGCATAATCAACCAGGGTATCAATAAAATAAGCTTCCTCTCCTTCTAACCAATAAACGGGCTTGAAACTATTTTTTTTCCAATCAGATAAAATTTTCTCTGCAGACATGCCGCAAAGATGCTGAACCCAATAGGATTTTCCATATTGAAAAGGGCTTTTTTGTACACAAAATTGGATCTTCTTAAAGTTTTGGCACGATTTTGGAAAATAAGTGGCCAGAAGCAATCAACATCTTAAAAAACCATTTTATGAGTACAATTAACAATGGCGGTGCACCAGACAACCGCAAAACCATTTACGGAATACTAATAGCAGCATTGGTACTAACCTGGGGCTATATTTTTTATGATAAGAGCCAGACCAAAGAGACTATTATTGGCTTAGAAACCAAAATCAGCAATGTAGACAGTGCTAGATTAGCTATTCAGCAAGAGTTTATGAATGTATCTGCAAAAGCAGACTCATTAACCCAAGACAACATTGAGTTACAAGGAGATTTAGCCAATAAAAATGCAGATATCCAAAAACTAAAAGGCAATATTGGTGCAATTTTAAAGAAGCGAAACGCAACAGCAAAGGAATTAGCCGAAGCCAAGCAATTAATTGGCGAATTAAATGGTAAAATTGATGGGTTATTCGCAGAGATTCAACAATTGAAAGGCGAGAACCTACAATTAACCACTGCCAATGAGCAATTGAATACAGAGAAAACGCAGTTGACAACAGAAAAGCAAAATTTAGAGAGTAACCTAAATACTACTAAAACTGAGAAAAAACAATTGGAAGAAAAAGTAGACGTAGCATCTACCCTACATGCTTCTAATATTGGCATCAATGCCATCAATATTAAAGGCACTGGTAAAGAAAAAGAAACCACTACTGCAAAACGTGCAGATTTGATTAGAATTTCATTTGTAATTGATGAAAACAGAATCACCCCATCTGGTACCAAAGATTTTTATGTAGTAGTTACTGCACCTGATGGAAAAGTAATCACCGAGGGAGCCAATTTCAATACTAGAGAAGATGGAAGCCGTCCTTATACTAATAAGGTATCAGTTAACTATGAGCAAAACAAAATGATCCCTGTAAGTTTTGATTGGAAACAAAAAGATGCTTATAAAGAAGGAGATTATAAAATTGAGATTTACAACAATGGATTTAAAATAGGACAGGGTGTAAAAACTTTGAAAAAAGGCGGACTTTTCAGTTAGTTAATAAGAAGTTAGTTAGTTAGTTTAAGCAAGCAATCGTGTAAAGAGCCGCTCCAAACCAATGGGGCGGTTTCTTTTTTTAGGGAGGGTTTGCGGCAAGTCAATCAAAAGCTTATTTTAGTGAGATGTTAAAGAGCTGGTTCAATTTTACCAACGTGTTGTTTTTAATGGCCATCTTAATTGTAAGCGGCACCATTGTTTACTCACAATACATTGCACAACAAATAGCCAGCAAAGAAAGAGCTGCAGTAGAATCATGGGTAGAAGCAGAAAGAACCATACTCAATTCAACCGATTCTGTTTCAATTAATCTAGCATCAAAAATAATAACAGAAAATAAAAGTATCCCCATCATAGAAACCAATGAACAAGATCAACCAACTGGTAACTATGTAAATATTGATGAAACAAAAATAACAGCAGATTCCAACTATTTAGCGCAACGCTTACAAGAATTTAAACTGTATAGCAAAACACCTATTGAAGTAAAATTAAAAGCAGGCGACTCAACGGCCATTCGATACTATTATGGACAAAGCAAATTATTAAGAGAAGCCAAATGGTATCCCATTGTGCAATTGCTATTGGTAATCATGTTTGTGTTGATTGTGATTTACTCTTTACGCACACGCTATAAAAGCGGCCAGAACCAGCTTTGGGCTTCAATGGCAAAAGAAACGGCCCATCAATTGGGTACACCAGTGAGTAGTTTAGAAGGATGGTTAGAAATCTTAAAAGAAAAAGCAGACAGCAAAGAAATTGCCAATGAAATAGCCAAAGACATCAATCGCTTACAACTTATTACCGATCGATTTGGTAAAATTGGCAGCACCCCCAAAACTGAATTAAGCAATCCATATGACCGAATAAAAACGGCCATGGATTACATGAAAAAAAGAAGCAGTGAGCAAGTGGTTTTTGTATTAGATCCAACCAATACCACAGAATTAAACTGCCTACTCTCTCCTACTTTATTTGATTGGGTATTAGAAAATTTATTGAAGAATGCTTTAGACGCCATGGATGGGAAAGGCAGCATTCAAATAACCATGACACAAGAAAACAAGCTATTAACTATTTTGGTAAAAGACAGTGGCAAAGGCATCCCGAATAGTCAATGGAGAAAAGTGTTTCAACCAGGCTTCACTACAAAAAAGCGAGGCTGGGGAATTGGCTTATCGTTAAGCAAGCGCATCATTGAGCAATACCACAACGGGCAATTATTTGTTCAATCCAGTGAAATAGGAAAGGGAACCGTATTCTGCATACTGCTCCCTTTATAATTTTACAACTTTTGCAAACTATCAACTAGTATGGTTGACAAATAATACAAAGTTCCAATTACAAATAATTCTAAAAGAACAATACCTGCCAACCGCCAATACCGAGATGAATTATTCATCAACTCATCACCATTTTTATCTTTAGCTCGTTCTGCATTATAAATATGTAAAAACTCTTGAATGATAATAGCGTTCAAAACCATATACAATGCAAGTTGCAACGCTAAGTTGCTTGATTGCTTAAAGGTCGCAAAGCAAATAATTACCAAAATGAGTTGGATGGATTCTCTTATTTTTTTCATTTATTAAATTTGAAAAAAACGCTACTTATGTATGATGAATACTAATTTAATTGATTGCCCTCTTCCCCCTAAACAGCAAAGCCAAAAGAACACTTGATAATACTGCTACAGCAAAAATCATCCAGAAGCGCAAAAAACTATCCATAGTAAAGAAGTCTCTTTCTGGGTATTGAATTAAATATAAATGGGTCATTTGTACATAGCTCATTATCATAAAAACTAGGGTGCCAAATGAAACGATATTTAAAAAATTCAACTCCATCTTGTTTTGAAATCGTACTACCACTATTGAACCTATCAAAACTGCTATATAAGTCAGAATAGAATAGTAGCCCTTAATAGGTAAGCTCTTAGTATAAATAAAAAGAAGCCCTCCCAATATTCCGCAAATAATTGCGATTGGAAGAGCTTGCTTGATATTGATTTTATTATTAGACATACAAGTAATTTATGCCTAATGTAAAAAAGTCTATTGGAAATAGGTAAGCAATTTCACGAAACCCCTGAAAAACTTCACGAAACCCCCAAAAGGCTTCATGAAACTAGCTATATATTTCATAAAGCTTACAACCGCTTCACAGTACCCCCACTACCCACTTTAATATCGCGGATTAAGCCTTCGCCTTTGTAACGGATAGAACCCCCACTGCTGGCTTTTGCATTCAACTCTTTTGAAACATTTACTTGTACACCGCCGCCGCTAGAACTTTCAGCCATGCATTTGGTGCTAGTTAATTCATATCCTTTGAACATGGCACCACTACTCGCATCTACACTTAAATCGGTAGTACTGCCTTCCAATTCTGCAAATGCGCCACTACTCATTTTCACGTCTAGGTTATTGAAACTTAAACTAGATCCGCTGATATGTGCACCACTATTGGCTTTGATTGACTTCAAATCTTTATAGGATAAATACACTGTTACTTTCCAATTCTTCCATTGGTTCCAAAATTTCCAATCTTGGTCACGGGTAATTTTTAGTACCCCGTCTTTCACTGTAGTTTCAATGTATTCTAAATAAGCAGGATCGCCTGCGGCAACAGCCAATTCTTCTTTATCACCTTGAGTAAGCAGCACTTTAATACCCGAAGACACGTCAATACTATGGAAAGACTTCACCAATCTTTTTTGTGCATTGGATTCAGCAACCGTTTTTTGCGCATAAGCGCCCATTGAAAGAAGAATAATAGAAGCAAGCAGTAGTATCTTTTTCATATTCGTTTTTTTAGTTAAACGAAGTACAAAAGAGAATGTTACAACCGTTCATCATTCTTTATCGCAGTACAACAGCTCCTAATGCCGGCAGGTGCACTTTTAACTGGTAACATTTAGAAGGTTTATCTACTAATTTGCTTTGTATAGAGGGATTGAACACGTCGCCAGTACCCCAGAACTCCTTACTATCGCTATTAAATATTTCAGTCCATTTCCCTTTTCCATGCACGTAAATTTCCCAATCATGCCTTACCACGGGTGTTACATTTAAAATCACGATTACATCATCTTTTTCTTTTTTGCCCTTGCGCTTGTACACCATCACCGAATCACTGCGGTGGTTTAAATCAACCCATTCAAAACCGCCTGGTTCAAACTGTTTTTCGTACAACGCTGGTTCAGATTGATATAACTGATTCAATTGTTGCACACAATATTTCATGCCACCATGACTAGGATGTTGTAATAAATCCCATTGTAATTCAGACTTATAATTCCACTCATTAGTAGCACCAAATTCATTTCCCATGAATAATAATTTGGCACCTGGATGGGTAAACATATAGGTATAGAGTATGCGCAGGTTCGCAAATTTTTGCCATTCATCTCCTGGCATTTTGTATAACATGGGGCTCTTACCATGCACCACTTCATCATGACTTAAGGGCAACATAAAATTCTCATCATAGTAATACATCATACTAAAGGAGAACTTATCTTGATGGAATTGCCTGAAAATGGGATCCATTTTATAATAGTCCAAGGTATCGTGCATCCATCCCATCATCCATTTCATACCAAATCCAAGACCACCTTCAAAAGTAGGTTTACTGATCTTTGGCCAATCGGTGGCTTCTTCCGCAATGGTTTGTATATCTGGAAAATCTCTATAGAGTGTTTCATTCAAATCTCTGATAAAATCAATGGCTTCTAAATTGCCATTACCTCCGTATTCATTCGGCTCCCACTGACCTTGACCGCGGCTATAATCTAACCGTAACATAGAACTCACTGCGTCTACGCGTATTCCATCGGTATGAAACTGATCACACCAAAAACGCGCACTGCTGATTAAAAAAGATTTTACTTCTCCTCTTTTATAATTAAAAATATAGGAGTTCCAATCGGGGTGGTAGCCTTTACGCATATCTGCATACTCATAAGTATGCGTTCCATCAAACATAAATAAGCCATGCGCATCATATGGAAAATGTGAAGGTACCCAATCTAAGATTACACCTATACCCGCTTGGTGAAATGCATCTACTAAATAAGCATATCCCTGCGGGGATCCAAACCGCGACGTAGGCGCAAAATAGCCCGTGCCTTGGTAGCCCCAACTCCCATCAAATGGATGTTCCATCACCGGCATAAACTCTACATGTGTGAAACCCATTTCTTTCACATACGGAACCATACGTTCCGCTATTTGCTCATAGGTATTATAAGACTCTTCATCGTTTTTATCGGGGCGCATCCAACTGGCCAAGTGCACTTCATATACAGAATAAGGACTCTTTAAAGAATTTTTGTTCTTTCTATTTTTCATCCATTCTGCATCCTTCCATTCATAATTGGTTTGCCAAGTAATGGATGCCGTAAATGGTCGCTTCTCCCAAAAATGAGCAAAGGGATCTCCCTTGTCTAATTTAATTCCATTGAAACCATGTATATGGTATTTATACGCTTCCCCTTCTAATACATTCGGAATAAAGCCTTCCCAAATTCCTGAATTGTCTAATCTTACTTTTAGCGGATGGCTGGTTTTGTCCCAATTATTAAAATAACCTGTTACTGAAATATACGTGGCATTGGGCGCCCATACGGCAAAATAAGTTCCTTTTGTTGCTAAAACTTCAATTTGTTTATTCCCAAAATACTCATACAAACTATAGTGGGTACCGTTTTGAAAATTACGAATCGCTTCCTCAGTAAACAATGAATAATTCCAAACAGCTTGTTGCGTATCTACAAAATGTATGTCTTCATATTTTTTTTCTTCGGCCCTTACAACTTTTATCGTTTTCTTGTTTCTTGATGATACACCGGACATATTATGATTTTATTAACTGAAAAAAGTATGAACGGTAAAAATTGTTCATGAACATTTATGGAATTTACAACAAAATTCATCTAAAGACGAATTCAACTGCATTTATGACCAGACTAACGCTAATACTGCTATGTTTAATAGCAGGTATTTCAACAAGTTTTGCCCAGCAAAATGGATCTGTGAAAGGTTTAGTAACCGACACTTTAAACAAACAAAATTTAACGAATGCAGTAGTATCTGTATTAAGAGCTAAAGACTCTGTTTTAGTAAAATTTACTAGAACCAATAAAGAGGGCAGCTTTAACTTACCCAATATAAGTGCGGGTAAATATATTGTGATGGTAACTTACCCTAGTTATGCAGATTATATAGATATTATTTCAGTAACAGAGGGATCAGTAACCGATTTAGGTAAAGTTCCTGTGATAACCAAAGCCACTTTATTACAAGAAGTAATTGTAAAGCAAACCATTGGTTCTATCCGCATGAAGGGAGATACTACTGAATATAGGGCCGATAGTTTTAAAGTAAGTGCCAATGCCGATGTACAAGAATTGTTGCGCAAAATGCCAGGCATTCAAGTAAACAGCAAAGGAGAAATTACTGCACAAGGGGAAAGAGTGCAAAAAGTATTGGTGGATGGGGAAGAGTTTTTTAGTGATGACCCAGCGGTTGTTACAAAAAACTTAAGAGCAGATGCAGTGGAGAAAGTACAAGCTTTCGATAAAAAAAGTGACCAGGCTGTTTTTACTGGTATTGATGATGGCCAAAAAATAAAGACCCTAAACCTTACTTTAAAAGAGGACAAGAAGAAAGGCTATTTCGGTAAAGCCGAGTCTGGTGGTGATTTTGACAAATATGGATATGGAAAATTATTGGCTAATTCATTCAAGGGCAAGCGTAAAATCTCCGGATACCTTACTACCGATAATACCAAATTTGAATCCCTCAATTGGAATGAAAACCAGAATTATGGAGGAAATTCAAATATGACCACTGAAATGACAGATGATGGTGGCATTATGATGTGGAGCTCAGGTGATGAATTTAGTTGGGGAACTGGTTTCCCAAGATCTGTAACAGGTGGATTCCATTTTAGCAACAAATGGAATAAAGACAAACACAATTCTAACAATACCTACCAGTACAATCAACTGGATGTGAGTGGAATTAATTCTAACAAAACACAGAATATCTTGCCTGGTGCAGATTTACTTAGCACCAGTGTGCAAGACCAGGTTAGCAGCAGAAAAAGGAATAAACTGACCAGTACTTATGAATGGCAAATTGATTCAAGTAGTTCTTTAAAAATTACTGCGAGAGGATCCATCGTCAATAGCAATAATGCGTCTAATTATTTTGGGCGTACCATTACGAGCGATAGTGTTTTATTGAATCAGAGTAATCGACTTACTTCTACCGTTGATGAGAATAAAACCATGAACTCTACTATTTTTTATAGGAAACGTTTCAAAAAAACGGGGCGTACCATTTCTTGGAACAATGAAATCAACTATAATGATAGAGCAGATGATGGCTTCTTAACAGCAGACAATACTTTTTATGACGCTTTTGGCAATTTGGTTAGAAGAGATAATGTTGACCAACAAAAGACCAATAAACAAATTGTAACCACTATTAACTCTACCATCAATTATACGGAACCATTGTGGAAAAACACTTTCGTAGTAATGAACTATAAACTGAGTGTAAGTAGAAACGATGCGGAGCGAAATACCTTTGCAAAGAATACTGCGAATAATAAATATGAGAACTTGGTAGACACTTTAAGCAACCACTTTATATTCAATACTACCGGTCATAATGGTAGTGTGAATATCCGGTATAATGTAAAGAAATTTAATTTCTCCATTGGAACTGGTTTAGGAACAGTGAATTATCGCTTAAAAGATTTAGTGAAACAAACTGACCGAAATGTAATTTTCAACAACTTTATACCTGCGGTCTCTATCAACCTAACTCCTAAACAACAACGTAGATTTTATTTTTCCTACACCGGTTCAACTAGAAACCCTTCACTCACACAGATACAACCCATTATCGACAATATTGACCCGCTCAATTTAACGATTGGTAATCCAAACCTGAGACAATCCTTTGTACACCAATTTAATTTAGGAGGCTCTGATTATAAAGTTTTGAAAAGTAGAAGTGTGAGTTTTAGAATAAACTATTCTAAAACAGAAAATGCCATTTCTAATTCAAGTTTTGTAGACGACCAGGGTAGAAGAATTAACCAAGCCATTAACGTAGACGGGAATTATAATTATAGTGCAAGAGTGGGTTATGGCTTTGAAATTATTCCTTCATTCAATGTAAATTTTGATATTAGCCCAGGAGCTAGTCAATTTGCTAACCGAGTAAACGGGGTTGACAATATCACAAAAAATAAATCATTGAGTTTTAGTATAGGCGCAAACTTCTGGGGAGACAAATGGATTAATTTTTATGCCTACGGAAGTGCAGTGTACAACAACTCCACCACTTCTATTCGTCCAGATATCAGCACCAAGTTCTGGTCGTATAATGCCAACGCCAGTATGGAGTTTAAGTTGAAAAAAATAAAGACCTATATAGACTTTGAACTAAATGCCAATATTTTCCAAAAAACGGCTGTATTTGCTGACCAACGAGATGTTTATTTGGTAAATGCATCTATTAGAAAAGTTATTTCAAAAAATGACCAATGGGAAATAAAAGCATCAGTTAACGACTTATTTAACCAAAACTTGGGTATTAACCGAAATGCATCCAGCAATTTTATCACTGAAACCACTAACCAAACCATTCAACGCTATTTCTTATTTTCTTTAATCTGGAATTTTAGCAAAAATGGTAAACCAACTCAAGGATTTTAATATGAAAAAAACAATCACCTTTTTAGCTTTTATATTCTGTTGTATGCAACTAAATGCACAAGTTCAATTTATTGGATCAGGTAAAATTGAATTCGAAAAAAGAGTCAATCAACATGCGCCCATTTTAGATGAAGGAGAAAATATGTGGACTGCTGAAATGCTCAAACAGACACCCAAATTCGTTTCAGATATTTTCGAGCTCAAGTTTACTACAGATAAATCTGTCTATAAATTAGCCAAAGAAAATCCCAACAATAAATACATGTGGGGCACAAAACCAGTTGATACCGATGTAAGTATGCAGGATTTTAAAAAGGGTATTTCCATTAGCCAAAAAGAAGTATTTGAAAACACGTATTTAATAAAAGACAGTAGCCGCGTTTGGGAATGGAAGATAGCTGATGAAACCAGAGAAATTGCAGGCTTTGAATGTAGAAAAGCCGTTACCAAAATTTGTGACTCTGTTTATGTGGTAGCATTCTATACTGATCAAATTCCAGTAAGTGCAGGCCCGGAAAGCTTTGGCGGCCTTCCAGGAATGATACTAGGATTAGCTGTTCCCAGATTAAATACTACTTGGTTTGCTACTAAGTTAGAATTAATAATACCTACAGTTGGGGAGCTGAATGTGAAGCAAAAAGGTAAACAAATTGGCCGCGCGCAATTAACAACAGAATTATCCAAAGCCTTAAAAGATTGGGGAAAGGAAGGAGCGAGAAAAATGTGGATTGCTCAACTATAGTGTTTAATGTGTACAGTTGATTGCATCAGTACCTTGAATAGCCGAATTTAAATATGGACTAATAAAAGGTATGTCTAAATTTAATCCACGGAGTATCAGCAGACAGCCAATGATAAATGTAAATACGGGAACCAACTTTCGAAATTGTTGACGCAATCCACTAGGCAAATGTTTTGCAGCAGCCACCAATAAAACCATGGCTGGTATGGTGCCCAATCCAAAGAATCCCATAAATAACATAGACTCATATATATTATGGGCAACCAATGAAGCAGCTACAGCTGTGTACACCAACCCGCAGGGCAATAAACCATTTAATACACCAAAGACATACATCCATCCTGCAGATTGCTTTTGCATAATTTTTTGCATGGCGTTAATTTGCCATTGCTTAAACCCTTTTAAAAAAGGCAATGATGTTTGTGGAAATAGTCTAGGTAATAAAACCGAAAAAACAATCACAAGGCCAAGTACAATTGAAACGATTTGGGTAACCCCAAACCAATTTACTCCCCTACCCAATAAACCAGCTGCAATACCAATACCAATATAAGTACTTACTCTTCCAATATTATAGAAGAATACGGCCAACCATTTGTATACACCTTGAAAAGCTTGGAAGGGCAAAGACAATGCCAATGGACCACACATACCAATACAATGAACACTGCCCCCAAAGCCAAGCACAAAAGCAGATATCAGCAACACTTCCATAACTAAGGAATAAAAATAACTTCTTCTGCATAGTAGTTTTTACCTGCACTGGTAAAACTTATTTTAGCAATATACTTCCCCTTTGTAAAAGAAGCTACTGGAAAATAATAAAGTCCATTGTTAGACGCATTAATTGCAATTTTTTTATCAGATTTTTCTGATGCAGGATTGTAAAAATGCACTTCTGCATTGGTAATTGCCGCAGCAGTTGTTGAATCTATTTTCACTAAAATTTGTTGGCCTTGTTGTTCAACAGTAATTTGATTGGTTAAAGCTTTTGCATTGGCAGTGGCTTGTTGTTTTCCATTAAATGCCATTTCTTTTTCATAGTAATTAGACTCCACCATTTCTATATCCACTTGCATGGTTTTCCATACCAGAAATAAAATAAAAGCTACGCCTAATCCAAATGCTACTACAATTCTATATCCCCAATTCATTTTTTTATTTTAAAGGTCGCTGATAAAAATGGCTTTTTTGGTAGTAATTAATTTATCGCCACTCAATAATTTAATTTCATATTCTTCTTTCCTATTCTTAATCTTATTGCTATCTACCTTTATGAAAAAAGTTTCCTCGGCTAACTGACGACCTCTCAATGTATCCAAAGTTTGTCCAATTCTTTCAATTTGTACATCCGGATCAGTAGCTACTAATCGGTAAGGAAGATCTCGATTGCTCTTATTGGTTACTTTAATTCTGAAAAGATTACTGATAGTTCCATCTTTATTCTCTTGCATACCTTGTCCTGGCACTCTTAAAATGGTAGCGTCAAAAGTAGTTCTGGTAACAATTAAAACTCCCAATAGAACCATCAATATTACTAATACTCCAGAATAGGCTTTGATTCTATAAGTAAATTCAAATTTCTTGCCAGAAGCAATTTGATTCTCGGAAGCAAAAGTGATCAAGTTTTCTGGCTTATTCACTTTCTTCATCATCATATTACATGCATCAATACAAGCAGTGCAGTTCACACATTCTAACTGGGTTCCATTTCTGATATCTATATTGGTAGGACATACATTCACACACATTCCACAATCAATACAATCGCCTGCTCCTTCAGCTGCTTTCTTTTTATTCCTAGGCTCTCCACGTAAATAGTCATAAGCAACTACAATGGAGTTCTTATCTAATAAGACCCCTTGTAATCTACCATAAGGACAAATAACTGTACATACGATTTCTCTTACAAAAGCATATACCGTATAAAAAACCAAGGTAAAAAAGATAATAGCAATAAAGCCGCCAATATGTTGAGACAAAGGATCTGTAATGATTTTAAACAGTTGATCTGTTCCAATAATATAGGCTAAGAAAGTATTGGAAATAGCAAAACTGACTATTAAAAAAACAATATGTTTAATCGTTTTTCTTACATAAAGTTCCGTAGTCCATTTTTTCCCATTATTGATTTTTTGCTTGTTGCCATCACCTTCTATAAAGTATTCAATTTTTCTAAAAATCATTTCCATAAATATGGTTTGCGGGCAAACCCATCCACAAAAGAAACGACCGTAAATCAACGTGAAGATGACAATGAAAAGCATGAAAATAATCATGCCTAACCCAAACATGATAAAATCTTGCGGTGTAAAAAGCGAGCCGAAAAAAGTAAATTCTCCTTGAGGTATATTAAACTGAAACAAGGGATTGCCGTCTATTCTAATAAATGGCATGGTAAAGAACATCAATACATAAACATAACTTAAATAAGTTCTATATTGGTATAATTTACCCTTGGGTTGTAGGGCGTGCACCCAGTTCCTTTTTCCCTTACTATCAACAGTTGAATGTAAACTCCTAAAATCTGCTTGTTTCGACTCACTCATAATTTAAATTTATATCTCCTACTTCATTGCAGGCGCTGTAGTTGAATCTGTTGCTGCGGGTGCAGCTCCTGTTTCAACAAACAATTCTCCTTGCTTCTCTTTGGCCGGTTGCGGATTGGTTCCTTGTAAAGATTTTACATAACTAGCAATCTGCGCAATTTGAATAGGTGAATAATCGTCTTTCCAACTCTTCATGCCTTTTTCTGGCCAACCATATTTGATTGAATAAAAAATGGCTTTGATGTCTCCCTTGTGTAACCAATAATCATCGGTTAAGTTAGGTCCAATTCCAGGAGCACCATTTACAATAGCACTTCCGTTGTCTGCATGACAAGTTGCACAAGCGCCAGGCTTAATGTACAATTCCTTGCCCTTTGCAATATCATCTGCACCCATCATTTTAACCGTATTCTCATCTACATTATTAGCCGATTTTTCTAAATAAGCTGCTTGTTGAATGGCAGCTTGCTCCATATCCATAGCTAATTCTGCTTGTTGCAAAGGCTTTGTTTCTGCTATATGATAACTATACATATAAACAATTCCAAAGACTAAACTTATAGCAAAGCCCCATCTCCACCATACTGGCACTTCATTGTCCAACTCTTTAATGCCATCGTAATCATGACCTAAATCTAAACGCGCAATATCTTCGTTGGTATTTCTATTATACAATCGATCAAACCAAGCTATTTTTTCCTTTTCAACAACTGGAGCAGCTCCGGCTGCTACGGCAGTTTGTATTGCTTCTTTTTTCAAAAAGCTTCTGATACCATTGGCAAAATAAACAATGATAATCATTTCTAATACCACTACAAATGCCAGCATTTGTATGATGGTTTCAGATACAACTGTTTTGGTTCCTGCAGGCAAATTTGCTGATTGAGCAAACAATGATCCAGCAGATAGAAGAAAAAATAAACCAGTTAACACGGCAGCTTTTGAAGCGCCCTGCTGTTTTTCTTGATCTATTTTATTTTTAATAGCCAGGATAAATACATTCCCTAGCATAAAAATAACAACTGCTAATAAACCAATTACTGTAACCAATACATAGGCAACAGTTGAATCATAAAAAACTTCTTTAGCAACAGGGGCCGCTTCTTTAGCAGCATCCTGCGCCCAAATAATATTTGCAGCTAAGCTGGCCAATAAAAGCAAGAGCAATTTTTGCATAAATGCTTTTTGATTTTTGAAATAAGATATAGTAGTAAACATATATATTTTTTTATCAGTCATTGATCGGAATTTGGCTATTCTTTTCCATTTTTTCTTTGTTGGCAGACAAAACATACCAAGTAACCACCGCAAAAAATACTGTGAATATTACCAAGGAAACCATTGGATAAATATTGACGTTTTCAATACTGGTTACATAATTTTTAAATTTCATACAGCTGAATTTTAGTGTAATGTTTTGATTTCTGCTTCAGGCGCTTTCTTTAAATCGGCACCCAATCTTTGTAAATAAGCAATCAATGCAATGATTTCTTTTCCACTTTTTGCTTTGATTCTATTTGCATTTAAATCTGCAGCAATTTCATCGGCTTGTATTTTCAAATCGTTGTTTGCTTTTTGATCGTAGCCTTCTGGATAAGGAACCCCTAAAGTTTGCATTGCCCTTATTTTACCTGGAGTAGTGCTGATGTCTAAATCATTGTCTAATAACCAAGGATAAGGAGGCATAATAGAACCCTGAGAGATTTCTTCAGGTTCATTCATATGTCTGTAATGCCAGCTGTTGGGATATTTATTTGATTGACGAGCCAAATCTGGTCCGGTACGCTTGCTTCCCCACTGGAAAGGATGGTCGTAAACCGATTCTCCTGCTTTAGAATAATCACCATATCGAGCAACTTCATCTCTAAATGGACGAACCATTTGTGAGTGACAAGTATAACAACCTTCTCTGATGTAAATATCTCTACCTTGTAATTCAAGTGGAGTATATGGTTTAACCGTGCTAATGGTTGGCACGTTTTCTTTCACAATAAATGTAGGGATGATTTCAATTGCACCTCCAACAGAAACAACGATCAAACTCATTACCAACATTTGTACTGGTCTTCTTTCAATAATTGAGTGCCAATATGCTTTTCCTTCTGGTAATGGTTGAGCTGCTAATGCAGGTGCTTCACCATGTTCTTCTGGAACAAAAGATCCAGCTTTTGCAGTTCTGATTAAATTAACTACCATAATGATTACTCCTACTAAGTAAATAGTACCACCCAACCCTCTTAAAATATACATAGGAATGATGCGAGTAACTGTTTCTAAAAACTGGAACTTTAACTGTCCTTCTGGAGTAAATTGTTTCCACATTAAAGCCTGTGAAATAGCTGCCCAATACATTGGTATTGCATATAATAAAATACCAACGGTTCCAATTAAGAAATGGGTATTGGCCATTTTAACAGAATGCAATTTGGTATTGTATATTCTTGGAACTAACCAATACAACATACCAAATATCAAGAAACCGTTCCATCCTAGTGCGCCTACGTGTACGTGCGCAACAATCCAGTCGGTATAGTGTGCAAAACCATTGACGTTCTTCAACGAAAGCATTGGCCCTTCAAAAGTGCTCATACCATAACAGGTTAATGCAACAATGAACATTTTCAAAATAGGATCTTCTTTTACTTTATCCCAAGCACCACGTAAAGTGAAAATACCATTTAACATACCACCCCAGCTTGGTAGAATCAGCATGATACTGAATACAACGCCCAAGGATTGAGCCCAATCAGGTAATGCAGTGTATAATAAATGGTGAGGACCTGCCCATATATAAATAAAGATCAAGGCCCAGAAGTGAATAATGCTCCACTTATATGAATAGACTGGTCTGCCAGCCGCTTTAGGAACAAAATAATACATGATACCCAACATAGGTGTAGTCAAGAAAAATGCAACCGCATTATGACCATACCACCATTGTACCAATGCATCTTGAACCCCTGCATACCAGCTATAACTATGTGTCATAGAAGTAGGTAAAGAGAAAGAGTTCACAATATGCAATAATGCAACAGTAACCCAAGTACCAATAATAAACCAAATGGCAACATATAAATGTCTTTCCCTTCTGGTAAGAATGGTTGCAAACATATTGATACCAAACACCACCCAAATAAGGGTAATGGCTATATCAATAGGCCAAATTAACTCAGCGTATTCTTTTCCTTGTGTTAAACCCAAAGGAAGCGTTACCGCTGCAGAAACAATGATTAACTGCCAGCCCCAGAAATGGACCAACCCAAGGGCTTTACTCCACATACTGGTTTTGAGTAGCCGGGGCATCATATAATACACGCCGGTGTAAATTCCGTTGCCCACAAATGCAAAAATGACTGCATTGGTATGCAAAGGCCTTAATCGTCCAAAACTGGTATAAGATATACCTAAATTGAGTGCGGGATAAGCTAGCTGAAAAGCAATAATTACCCCAACCAGCATCCCTACTATTGCCCACAATACGGTGGCAAAAGCAAATTTCCGGACGATGGAATTGTCGAAACTGAATTTTTCTAACTGCATGGTGTTTTATTTATTCTCGGTTGGTTGATTGGTTTGATCAAATAAAATTTTATTCGCTGGTGTAAAATGATCATCAAACTGTCCTGTTTTTGACCCCCAGATGAATGCAATCAGGAACCCTGTTGCAACCAAAAGACTGATGATGAGTAAAAAAACAATTACAATCATTGATGTGTATTTTTAAGATCAGCAATATGTTTAAAACAAAATTTTTCAATAAGTGCAGCACCCAACATAGTCGAAATCACAATAGTGAAAGTGCTGGATGGCATTAAGATAGCCGCTACCAATGGAGACATTTGAGCGGTTACAGAAAAATACAATCCTATTACATTGTATAAAGTAGAAATAACAAAAGTGGTTTTAATTAAATTCTTAGACCATATAGCCGCTTTAATGTATTGATCTAATAAAGGCAGCTGATCAGATAACATGATTGCATCACTAGCAGGAGAAAACTGAATAGTATTATCTACTACTGCAATGCCCACATTACTTTTACTTAATGCCCCTGCATCATTTAACCCATCTCCTACCATCATGACTTCCTTACCACTTAATTGCAAAGATTCGATATAAGCTAATTTAGCCTGAGGAGATTGATTAAAATGATATGATATGGGACGCTGTAATTGTTGCTTTAAATAATTTTCGGCGTTGTTATTGTCTCCACTCAATACAGCTACCGGATAAGGCAATTCATGAATAAGGCGATCTACATGGGCCCTTAATATATTTTGAATAATAAACTTGCCATATACTTTATTATCAATAGACACCCATACTTCTGAAGCAATTGGTTCAGCTGATACATTTCCTACAAAACTAGCCGAGCCTAATTTATAGTGGGTTTCATTTTCCCATGCTTCAATACCTGAACCAGCTACTTCTTTAATATGCTCCAACAAACGTGGTGCAGAACTGATTTTATTGGCAATGGCTTTACTTAAAGGATGCAACGATTGTGCAGCCATAGATGCAATAATTTGTAGATGGTCATTTTCAATTTCATCACCTATATATTCAACTGATGAAGCGTGCGGATAAGTAAGTGTTCCAGTTTTATCAAAAACCACCTGATCTACCGTAGCAATGGTTTGCAACACTTGTGCATTTTTGAGGAATAAGCCATGCTTGCTAAAAATATTCAACACAAAACCCTCTGTAAAAGTGGCGGTAATTAACAAAGCACAAGGACAAGCAACAATTAATACTGCAGTCATTGCCTGCCAAGCATTGGCCATATTTGTTGGATACCAATAGGCAAAACTGCTGAAAGCAACGGTTAAAACCGCTAAAGAAAAATAATTACTGATGACTGTGGTAAATGAGTAAACGTTTTTATCTGTTTTTTTAAAAGCCTCATTGTTCCATAGTCTAGTAAAATTGCTTTGAGAAAAAGGTTTTACTACCAATAAATCAATTGACCCATTTAACTGTTTTCCACCTGCATACACCAGGTCTCCAATTGCTACAGAAGTAGGTTCATTTTCACCAGTTACAAAACTATAATCAATTTCTGCCTTACCCAATAAATGCATTCCATCTACTGGAATCACTTCATTGCTTCTGATGCGAATGGTATCATCTACTTGTACTTCTTGAACAGGAATATAAGATTCTAGTCCATTTTTATCTAATAAGCAAACTGCAACAGGAAAATAAGATTTATAATCTCTATTAAAAGAAAGGTCTGCAAAAGTTTTTGTTTGAAAGGATCTTCCCAATAACATAAAGAAAATAATGCCAGACATGCTGTCTAAGTATCCTCCCCCAGTTCCAGATATAATTTCATACACGCTTCTACTAAAAGTTACGGCCAATGCCAATGCAATGGGTGCATCTATATTGAGCCTTTGTTGTTTCACACTGTACCATGAATTAATGAAAAATTCTGATCCACTGTAAAGCAAAACGGGCAAAGCCAATAATAAATTAACATACCTGAATAAATTAGCGGTTAAGCCATCTACTGTTATGGTTTCTAATCCCAAATACTCAGGGAAGCTCAACATCATGATATTGGCAAAACAAAAACCAGCAATGCCAATTTTAACCATGGCAGTACGAGATACCATTTTTTCTTGCCTTTTAGACTGTTGACCATCGTCTAAAGTAATATAGGGTTCGTATCCAATAGAAGCCAATAACTCTGCAATTGCTCTTATAGTGATGGCCGCAGGATTAAAGTAAATAGTTGCTTCTTTTGTTGGAAAATGAACAGAAGAAAAATAAATTCCATCATTCACTTTTTGTAAATTCTCTAATAACCAAATACAAGAACTACAATGAATTTGAGGCAAGTAAAATTTTACAGCCAATTGATTGGGCTTAGAAAAAACAATATATGAAGCTGCAATTTTTTCATTGTCTAGAAACCCAAACTTTTGTTGGTCTGGTGATTCAGGAAGCTTTACACCTGAAGCGTCGTGGATATTATAATACTCACAAAGATTACTTTTATTCAAAATCTGATAAACAGAACTACAGCCTTTACAACAAAATGCTTTCTCATCAAATACCACTGGTAGCCCCATGCAAAAATCTCCGCAATGAAAGCATTTAGTAGTTTCGATGGTTTTATTCAGCATATTCTTAAATAGTTGTTAAAAGTTAATTCAATTTGAACAAATAGCAAAAAAAGCTAAACATGTTTTTCTTGACGAGGAGATTTTGGATCCAATCCTAATCCTTTGTAAAGATTTGACCTGAAACAACTACAGGAATTCAATCGATCTTCAATCATTTTATTCCATCTATATTTCTCATTTACAAAATTGTTGATGAATGAGTGGGCTAAATCGTGCTGTTTAATAGCACCGTTTTTAAATGTATTGGTTTCTAACACACTTACTAAATTATGCACATGGGTCATTATTTTATGCTCTTTACTTCTTGTGAGCTGCATTAAATCGAATAAATTAGGTATTTGAACTTCTTTAGCGGCTTTTGCATTAAATACTTTCATTACAGATGGGAATACCAACTTCTGTTCGCAAGTAACCAAAGAAGTAAATTCGTTTTGAAGGTGGTGCATCAATTCTACCAAATAGCTTGTTTGCTCCTCTTCATATTCCTTTAAATAAACACATTGGATGGCATTCTGCAGCTTTAACTCTAGGCAGGGATATACATTCTCTAAAAGATGATGAATAAATTCTTCTGTTTGATCTGCGTGTTTACACATTTGTAGCTTTTTAACTCTACAAAGATGTCTTTAGATAAACAAGGAATGAATGAGTTTTGCTATGGCATTATATGATATAAATCATATAATTTCTCTAATCCTCAATATTGGCAGTTTGAATCAGCTTTTGTAGATTAACGATGCTGATTTTTTTACCTTTTAAAGAAATGAGTTTATCGTTATTGAATTCTGATAATAAACGAATACAGCTCTCCGTAGAAGTTCCAACATAATCGGCTATTTCTTCTCTACTTAAACTCACATTAATAGTTTGGTTATCTTCTTCAAAACCATAGGTAGCTTTTAAGAACAACAAAGCTTCTGCCATTCTTTCTCTTACATTTTTTTGAGAGAGAGAAACAATATGGTCTTCTGCCACTTTTAAATCTTGGCTCATTTTCTTAACTACTTCAAACATGAGTTTAGGTGAAGACTCAATAGCATCAAAAAAATACTTTTTATCGATAATGCAAATTGAAGCGTCTTCCAATGTAACAGCAGAGCAATGATAGCGCTCATTAGACAAAAGAGCCCTATACCCTACTATATCACCCGATTTAACTAATCGCAAAATTTGCTCTTTTCCATCGTAACCAGTAGTGGTTAATTTGATTTTACCGCTATTAATACAAAATAATCCTGCAGGTAAGCCATTCTCTGTAAACACATATTGTCCCTTCTTGTACACGGCACAAGATTTATGAATGCATAAATCCTTTACTTGATCTTCGTCTAATACATTGAAAACAGAGTTTAGCCTCACATTACAATGCACACAACTAGTCTCAATGGGTCCATTATTCTTCATCTCTTCAGTCGACTTTGCACAAAGTTAAACATATTATATTTATTTGGTTAACAAAACTACCCTAGACTCCATAGGTGCAAGGTCTATTTTATTCACACCCAATACACCGGTCACCACATCTTTGAAACCCTTGAATCCATTGGTTCTTTCCCCATAATTGGCCAAAGAAACCGATTTTGTTTTATTGGAAGTATTCATCAAAATCATTACTGTTGAACCTTGGTCATACCTAAAGTAAACATAAAGCCCATCATTGGGTAGCCACTGCATCATTTTACCTGTTTGTAAAGCAGTATTGGATTTTCTAAAATTGGCCAATGTTTTTACATAATTGAATGCAGTATTTTCGGTTTGATCTCGGCCGCTGGCCATTCGTTTGTCTTTTTCATCATTTGGAAAGCCCCCAGGAAAATCTAATCGAACCATTCCATCATTAGGATCTTTAAAATTTTTCATCCACAATTCGGTTCCATAATACAACTGAGGAATACCTCTTAGGGTGAATAATAAATTCATTCCCATTTTGTATTTATTCATGTCTGATCCAATCATCGATACAAACCTTTCCATATCATGATTGTCTAAAAAAATGCAATTTTTCTCAGGTGCTTGGTACAATAAATCTTGAGACAGGGTCATGTATAATTTATTGACACCTTCTGTCCAACCAAATGGTTTATTAATGGCATCCATCATAGCATAACTCAAAGGAAAGTCAGTAGTGCCAGGCGCATTATGCTTAAAAGTAGTTTGCATATTGTTCTTGGTAAAATACGCACTACCAGCAACGGTATTGGCCACCGCTTCGCCAAAAATGCTGATGGTCGGAAAATCTTTTTCTAAAGCGCTGTTCACATTGTTCATGAATTGTTCGTCACAATATTTATAAGTGTCCACTCTCCAACCGTCAATGCCAAATTCTTCTACAGTCCACAATGCATGCTGAACTAAAAAATTAGCCACAAATGGATTACGTTGATTAATATCAGGCAAATGCGGAACAAACCAACCATCTAACATCACTTTTTTATCTGCAGCATTTCCCATTAAATCAAAAATGGCTTCATCTCTATGATTGGTATTGGTGTAAGCAGGCCATTGATTAATCCAATCTTTAGCGGGAGCGTCTTTGTACATCCAATGCTCATTTCCTACATGATTGTACACTGCATCCTGAATAATTTTAATACCTTTTGCATGAGCGGCATCAATCAATTTTTTATAGGCGTTCTCGCCACCTAATCTTTTGTCAATTGCATAATGATTGGTAAACCAATACCCATGATAGCCAGCCATCATTCCAGCTTGCTCACTTTGCAAGGGCATGTCATTTTCTAATACTGGTGTCATCCATATCCGCCATGTCTTTTGATGGGATCTTTGCGATTGACTACTTTATCGGTATACCCTGCTATTTGATCATTTGAAGGGTCACCATTACTAAATCGATCGGGCATTAATAAATAAATAAAATCTTTTGCACTCACCCCCTGTGCATAGGTTTTGCCCATCCCATTTCTTCTGGGCTTTAATTCCCAAGCTATGGTAACTGCACTATCAGCACTAGCAAATTGAATATTGATCTTACCTGGCTTAGCAGTAGGACTTATTAATAGATCTAAGGCCAAATATTTTTTATTCTCCAATACATGCACTTTAGTCAATTGTACACCAGGATAATTCAAACGAATTGTTGCATTTGAAAAAGCTTGCTCTTTATTTCGCACAATCACTTGCACTTTATTCCATTTCATTCCCACGAACCAACTAGTGGGATACAATTCAATATTGCTTTGAGCATGTAAGCCAAAGGCCAACAATAAGCACCCAATCATTTTTACTAAGCGATTCATATCAATAGTTTGTATTTATTCATTTTCTTTTACCACAATGGCACATACTACCGCAGCAGCAATTAATAATCCACCCCCTACTTGCACCGCCAATAAACGATCATTATGCAATACAGTTTCCATTACATTGCCAAAAAACAAGGAAGCAATAATTTCTGGGAGTACAATAAAGAAATTAAAGATGCCCATATAAATTCCCATTTTATGTGGAGGTATACAACCCGCTAACATAGAATAAGGCATTGATAAAATAGAAGCCCATGCAATACCAACCAAGCCCATTGATAAATATAAATAGGATGGTTCAGTAACATAGTTTACCGAAATCAATCCTGCACCACCCAATAACAAACAAATGGTATGTGTATATTTTTTACCCAATTTATTTACCCAAAAAGGCAGGGTAAAAGAGAATCCAAATGTGACTAAATTTAAAATAGCAGATGTGGTATTGGCGTATTCTAATCCTTGTGTATATAAATCACTTGAAGTGGTGGTGTTGCCCCCAAATATATCCGTTGCAACACCGGTACTGTAATAGAACCACATCAAAAACAATCCTGGCCAAGTTAAAAAGTTCACCAATGCCAATCGCTTCATTTGATCGGGCATATTAGTGACAGAACTAAAAATTTCTTTTACCCCACCCATAAACCCTTTGCCTTCGGCATCCAATTTATTTTTCCAATCTGGATCAGTAGGTGGATACTCTTTACTCTTAACAACGGTGTACAAAACAGCCAATAAAAACACAGCACCCCCAATGTAAAAAGAGTACATGATATTTTCTGGAATACCGCCAGCTGTTTTATCTCTTGAAACCCCAAACCACTGTACCAGTTTTTGAGGTAAATAACCTGCCACAAAAGAAGCCAAGCCAATAAACATACTCTGCATGGCAAAGCCCATGGGCTGTTGCTTCTTATCTAAGTTGTCTGCAACAAATGCACGAAAAGGTTCCATGCTTATATTGATAGAAGAATCTAAAATCCAGAGCACACCAGCAGCCATCCAAATAGCCGATGAATTGGGCATGATGAATAATGCCAATGAACTTAAAATAGCCCCTACCAAAAAATAAGGTCTTCTTCTGCCAAGCTTAGGGTGCCAGGTTCTATCACTCATATAACCAATAATGGGCTGAACAATCAAACCAGTCATTGGAGCTGCTAACCAAAGGCCTGGAATTTGTTCAGGAGTGGCACCTAAATACTCATAAATGGCACTCATATTGCCCATTTGCAAACTCCATCCAAACTGAATTCCAAAGAAGCCAAAACACATATTCCAGATTTGCCAGAAACTTAGTTTAGGCAACACCGCTTTAGGAGTAGTAGACATAGCAATCGTTTTATCGTATTAGATTGTGTATTGAATACACATCTCAATATACATAAAATCTATTTGCCATAATGAACTATGAATTTAGATTTTTTTCTGTATTCATCTTCACCAGAGTAGTTGGGAACATTGATCCATTCGTAGGATATTTGATTAAATAAGTCTTTCAGATAACTTTTTTCTTCTTCCTTTTCAAACCAAAGTAGTTTGTCTGAATTGATAAGAACCAACAAGTAATTAGATTGTTTAAGCCAGGACAAATCGTTGATAATTTCTTGAAATGAGTTCATATTTCCTGAAAAGTAATCTGGGAATTTAAATGCCCGGCTACATTCTCTTTTAAAGTCACTCCAATTTAATGCATTTTCACAATCAATTAGAGCAATATAAGTAGAATCGATAGGTAAATCATACTTATTACATAAAGTACCAAACTCCTCAATTAAATGTTCACTCATAATTATTTCATTTTTATCTCTTTAAAAGAGTGATAATGATTATTCGTGTAGTAAGATTTACCATCACTACCTACTACAACACGTTCATTTCCCCTATTGAATCCATCTAATCTTTGATGAACATCATACTCCTTATAAGTTATCTGCTTCCCATTTTCAGTTATCTGTGGTAGTCTTTCGCCACCCCCTCTTCCATCATTTTTATATATTCTTCCACCAATATGACTTGGCTGCGCTGCACCATTTTTTCTATGTGCGTAATCCACAACACGCTTAGCTGCTTCTGGGATATTATTATTTAATTTAGAAAGTCGCAAAATTGTTCTCAGCCATTTAAGTGACCTACCTAATGGAATAACAATAGCAGCTTTTGATGTGGTACTTATGCTCGCATTTAAAATATTTTCATTCCATGCATATGGATTTGTTTTTTCATAGTTGATGTATGGGGCATTATTATCATCTCGATAATCAAATGGATTAAAATGAGGATTTGACTTAATACTGTGACCAGATAAATTTACCGGTATAGTGATATTGCTTTTTTTCCTAACACCTTCTACAACAACTTCCTTCGAAGTAACAAAAATTGTATCTGCTGCCAATCCAAACTCATCATTCAAAAGAATTGGATTATTATTTGCAAATATATATGGACTAAAGAATTCAAAGTCATCCGCTATATCATCAATTCGAATAAATCGGCCAATTTGTGCATCATAACTTCTAAATGCAGTTTCATACCATTCAACTCCTAAATCACTTGTCAACTCAGTTCCCTCATTAAACTTAAACTTGTTTTCTAACTTCCCAGCCCCCTTACTCGATATCCCACCCATTGTTAACCCGAACGGATAGTAATGGGTTTTCGATTATTTATTACAAAAAGACAGAAATCCGACAGAGCTTCAATCAAAGAACTTTTCTACAATCTAAATTACTGATTTTATTATGAACGATAAAAAATTTGAACTCATGTACACTGTTGATAAAATCTTATCAAAACCTTTTTCGTCACATTCCTAACTAATTAGTAAAGGCAAAAATCACTCAATAAAAAAAGCCCCGCATTAATTGCAAGGGCTTGTCGCTCACAGAAAATATTAATCAATACCTACAAATACTCAACCACCTCCTCCGGGGTGGTTGAGTATAAAAAAATTAGTTCGATAGCTACCCATATACTTAGGAGTATATTAGTTCCTTTTTAAAGTCGGTGTTTGATACTGGAATGATTTCTAAAATATCTTCGCGCGTATAGATTTCATACGGATCAAGTAGTATAATTATGTACTTATCATTATTAGTATACTCAATAAGATACAACTCAATATTATCAACTTGAACATTATAAGAAATATTTTGTCGAAGCTCGTCAAGTTTATTTTCAGCTATCGCTTTCTTTATTAATTCAAGATTATTCTCAGAGTGTGGAATACCGAATAAAAAATAAGCAGTAGCAATATCTTTTTCGATATGCTTTTCTTTCAAACATTTACGCAGCTTTACGTAATAAGGATTCGCTTTGTTATTATGAAACAATTTTTCTAAAAAACTCATACTACTTCGGTTTTTTAATGGTTAATGCATCATAAGTTTTATCCCCAGCAGTAGCGCCAAGTATACTTCCCCCTATACTGCCAATAATTCCTCCTATAATTGCACCAGGAACTGCACCCGCACCCCCAAAGAGAGCACCTATAGCAGCTCCTGCCTTCGCACCTAATTCACCGCCAACTAATGCACCAGTTAACGCTCCGCCCTCTCTTGAAACAGCTTTAACTTTATTATCGGATGTAGCAATATCATAAGCCGCTACGCCTACTGCCAGTACTCCAGCAGCTTTACCTACAGCTCCAAATTTTTCTACGGTTGCGTTAACGCCAACATTCGTTTTACTTGCTGTTCCAGACACCCTGCCTGCTTCTTCCGACATAGGGCGCATGTTTTCAGCAATCTCCCTCATTACTGTCGGAGTTTTCGCCCTTGCTTCAATCTTAGCTTGCGTACGACCTCTAGAATCAGAAACATCAAGTTTAGAAACATTGCTTACATATTCACCACGAACTTTATCAGCCTGAATTAAAGTCGCAGAGGTTGTACCTAATACACCTTGCAATCCTAACACAAAAGGAGTAGTTGTGTCTCCTAAAGGATCATTATAAAGAATTGGATTATTACTCATCGCAGCGTATAAGCTTTGAGCATAGTCTGGCTTACTGTCAAGCTGCCACCATCTTCCTAATTGTGGATCTAAACTTCGTAAAGAGGTTGCATATAATTCTAATCCGCTTCCATCTGAGAACTCTTTACTCTGTAATTCAGAACCTGCATTAAACTTCCTGTTATTCTCCAACCTTCCAGCAGCTTTCGAACTAATCCCACCCATTGTTAACCCGAACGGATAGTAGTCGGTTTCCTCCCAAAATCACTCCCATTAATCTTTAAGATTATTTATTTCAGCATTCAATATTTTATATTTATCAATATCTAATAATTCATCAATATTTGTAATAATTTCTTTTGGATATTTTAGCTCTATCTTAGAACTATCTATCACTAACCACAAAGAGCCTTTATATTTTGGCTTTAAGAAATCGAAAGTCTTTTTACAAATGCTTAATACCAATATTGTATCGTTAGTGCCATTCACCTTACTTAAAAAGGCATCAGCAAACTCTCTAGTGCCATTATTATCACAATCCTTATCAAGAATAAAAGACCGAATAATTGTGATTTCAATTTGACGCTTGTCATCCCGCCAAGAATACTTTTTTAATGTTTCAGGCCTTACAATTCTATATTTTTCAGGACTACATGCAAGCCCCAATAATAAACAGATTACAAAAGAAAATATTATTTTCATTAATCTTTATTTATTGGATGAGTACCGCTATTTTTATTTAAATCGCCAGCTTTATACAATCTGTATATCCTTTCTATTTGTGCTTTAGTTGGTCCGGTTGGGTTATTAATCTTTCCTTGATACATAAAATTTGTGCTTGGCGAATTAGCAGTGATACCCGGAGTTTTGATCAATCCAAATAGATAACTATTAAAATCCATGTTGGGATGTCTTAATCCACCTGTATGTCCAGCTTCGTGAGGAATTGTCTTATCGTTTGTTCCGTTAATAATATTGCCAACCTGACTTTCATTTAGAGCTATTTCTTTTCCACTTTTCGCTATCCCAACGATGACATTCCCTTTTGCATTTGTTTTAAAATCATTATCAGACCCATCCTTTACTTCAAATAATGTCTGGTTTGCTGCTAAATCTTTTTTGTCATTTATTACGCCAATTACTGCATGAGCTTCAATTCCATACTTTAGCGACCCATCGCTATTTTTTTCTAGCACTTCTCCAAACATTGTTTCAATTTGTGTTTTGATCTGATTAGCCAATGCATTGGCATCTAATTTCTTATTGCTACTTGAGTTTAATACAGCGCCAGTAAATAAAATATCAAAATTCACATTTCCTTTTTTATCTTCTGTCCGAGTAATTGTCCAATCTTTACCATCTTTATCTATCAGCAGAACAGGATTATTTACTGCATATGAATAAGGGGATGCTGGGAAAAACTTTTCTGCAAAAGGATCAATCTGGCCAAACCTTCCTAATTGTTGGAAATGAGTTCGGGCATCAAAGTCATACCACTCCAACCCACTACCATCACTAAACTCCTTACTCTGCAACTCCTTACCATTGTACTTGAACTTATTTTCAAGAGTGTTATTCAGAGCCTTCGAACTAATCCCACCCATCGTTAACCCGAACGGATAGTAGTGGGTTTCTTCGGTACCCAACTGCACTTATTCAAAGAACAAATCAACACTCGATTTCCGATTTCTGAAGTATAATAAAGGTAACTATTTTTTGTAATGCTTAGTCCCCTCCAAGTAAGTGTATTTAATTCATTATCCGATCCAAATTAACTCACTGATAAATAACTCCTTAAACAGTTCAACTATTTTGAATTCAATAAGACAGATGATAAAATTTTAACAAAGCTTCCTTCACAATACATCAAGCTCAACAAGTAGAACATAAAAAGTCAAAAAGTCAAAAGTCTCGATAATCGTTTCTCAACATACCCATAACCAGCTAAACCATCCTCAGGAAAATCATCTAATGAAGCACAATCGGCTACTTCTTTTGAATCAATTTCTTCTAAAGAATCATTATAAATAATTTCATAACACTTATTTGTAATTATATCTATTCGTTTAAAATTTGGGACTTTCCAATCCTTAGCATCCCAATTATTATATCTACCAATTAACTTCCAATGTTTCTTGTCCAACCCTAATGCTGAACACATTATGACTAATAAAACTTCATCCCGCTCTATTTCAATTTTCGAATCAGTAAGACTTGATACTTTTCGGCTAAAAAAATAGCATAACATCTTGTTGTTATTAACTTTAACAATCAATCCAATTATAAATTCAGAAGTACTAATTGGTACACCAAATAAATCACCCTCATTATAGTTGTTTTTCATATCACTCATGTGTTATTAGGCTTTGGGTTTTTCTAGTTCTTTTGCTGCATCTAGGTATTTTTGCTTATTTGGATTTTTATCACTGATAGATTTTATTTTATTCATAGGAGGATTATGTTTTTCGTGAATCTCTTGTTCTCGACCTCTTTGGGCATCTTTATTATCAGTCTTCTTATCAACTTGAAATTTTAAATCTTTTGTCTTCTCATTTTTTGCATGCTCACCCTCTCTTCGTTTCAAATCTATAGTTCTCCCAGATCTTTGAACTTTTCCTTCATCATCATGAAGCACATAAGTACCCCCCTTAGGTTCTTCAGATTTAGATTCAGTTTTGCTCTCTGATTTTACTATAATAACATCATTAACTTCTTTAAAAGTTTTCAGATCCATTACCTGCTTAACGGTTGAAGTATTATCGCTAACATTTTTCAAAGCCATTGATGCAGGAACTGCACGTCCTTGCTTTTGCACAAAAACAGCAACTTCGTAAATAAGTCTTAAACCACGATAAATTATATATGGATTTTTTCCATCAGGATCATCATGAAGTATTGGGTTATTTATTCCAAAATGAAACGGACTAAAACTCTCTTGCAAAACTTCTGTTTCAGGATCGATTTGTATAAACCGTCCTATTTGTTGATCGTATGTTCTTGCATTAAAATCATAAAGTTCTAACCCTGAACCATCAGAAAATTCCTTCGATTGGAGTTCATTTCCATTAAAGCCTTTATTGCTTCTTAACTTCCCAGCCCCCTTACTCGATATCCCACCCATTGTTAACCCGAACGGATAGTAGTGGGTTTAGGTTTTTTACTCTTACAACCACCCAGGAAACCGAATGAGATTTAATCAAAGAACTTTTATACAATCTAAATTACTGATTTTATTATGAACGAAAAGAATTAGAGCTCATGAACACTGATGATAAAAAGTGTTATCATAACCATTATCGACTCCTTCCTCACTAAATGACCAATGCAACAATTCTCTCACTAAAAAAACCTTCCCTGTAACAAGAATTGGCATTTATTTAATTACTATTTTACTCAATAAATTTCTTCATTAGGTACCATCAAACCAGACATCTTTATCAAGTATTCACAGCAGCTCCTGAATTTCAAAGTATTTGGTGTATTTGGAGTCCAACGAATGACAAAATGATACTTCCCATTCTTTTGGCCCTCTAATATCCATTCAGACCCATCTTTCCCTATCTCGCTAATATCAGCACTTGGCAACTTCCAAAAATCTATTGAGTTTATAGAAGAGGTGAATTCATTCCACTCTTTCTTACTAATATAAAAAGAAGTGTCTTGAATTAGTTTACCTATCTGATACCCACCAGCACCATTCGCCATTTTGAGGGTTAAAATATAATCACCAAAACGGTTTTGTAACCGAATAGATATAGGCTTGTGGAACGTTCTTAACCATGTAAATCTGTAAGTTTCTGTAGCGTCCAAAGAAGTATATAATACTGGCTCATGAAGACCAAATAGCATTTGGGAGTACCATTTGTTTAAAAAAGTATCTCGCGTAAGTGATTTAGACAATTCTCTTACAGGGAAATAAAAAGTATTTGAATCTGTTGGCAGAATTACTGAATCTTTTACTAGATAATTATTTCGAATAGTATCCTGATTACTGATACCACAAGACACAATAACTAATACAGTAATACTTTTCAAAATAGAATTCATCATCTTGGCATTTTAAAATCTTATTCTTTGAATTTTGGAAGCGCTAAAGGGTCATTTTTACTACCCACTGATTTTGGTTCAATTTTTGGCTCATTGCCTTTTAAAACGTAAGGGCTATTAGCATTCTTCCTTCCAGGATCCTTTGGGTCACTCGGCAAATCTGTACTTATCACCGTTGTTTGGCCTGACTTAGGTTCGTATTTTTTAAGTGAGCCATCCGGAGTAGTCAAATATCCTTTTATATTGGCTGAATTGTTTGAAAGTTTGTCACCTGTTGAGAAATTATTATCACTATACACTACACCTGTAGATGCAGCATGCGAATGAATGTCAGCAACTGCAGTCGTTCCTTCCGGTGCTCTGCTAACCGTTACCTTTGCAGCACCGCCAGCGTTAGGTACTGAATAGCTATAATATGTGTTCCCTTTTTTATCCGTAGCCTTATAAATTGTTGCCCCATACTCTTGGTTTTCACGGATCGAATTATCGTTATACAATTTACCGAAATCTTTTGCAGCTGCGACATGCGACTTGAATTTATCACCAGGATCAATAACCCTCATGCCATCTGGATCTATAAATCTAATAGGATTATTAATAGCGTAATTATACGGGCTATGCCGCCTATACATTTCACTAAGCGGGTCTATCTGCCCCCACCTCCCAATCTGCGCATCATACATTCTTGCTCCATAATCTAACCAATCAAGTCCACTACCATCAGCAAATTCTTTGCGTTGTTCTTCTTTACCATTGTACTTGAACTTGTTTTCTGGAGTGTTATTCAGCGCTTTAGAACTAATACCACCCATTGTTAACCCGAACGGATAACAGTGGGTGCTTCCAACAGCGGACCGCGCACATGCGTTACCTGTACATTATCAAAGAGCACATCAACATTTAGTGTTTACCAACTTATCTTTTATTGATTCTGTTGTTGGTGTTTGCTTCGCAATTCATTACTGATATAGGTATAAAGATAACCATTTTTATTTACTGCTAAGTTGGTTCTAGTATGTGTTGTAAAGATTTCTTTATCTCCCACATAACTAAATTATTAATCTAATTGTGATGTCGTGTATTTCATGTTATATACACGACCAAGATTAATGACTTAATGTTTTTAACAACCTAGAATATTTTTCCATGTGTAAATAAAGTAAGGGTGTAACAACAGTTGAATCATGAATAACCTTCGTAATAATACAAATATCATTAATCCCTCCTCCCCATGAATTATTTGCAATAGTGTCGGTTTCAACACTTTGTAAATATGATGCCGATTCTAATGATACTATATTTCTATTAATTATCCCCCATTCACCTTTTATATCCTTTTCAAATATCATACAAGAGTCAGAATTAAATATCACATATTTTCTAAAGGAATTTTTCTCCCCAGTCTGGTTAAGTTCTACAATGATTATCGATGTGTATTCTTCATCCTTTTTTATAAGGTTATTCTGCATAGCCTTGAAAAAGGAATTTCTATCAAGTATTTCTATACCACTAAGCACCTCATCGTTCAAAGATTTTAAAATAAAATTTGCCTTCCCTGCATATCCATTATTTGATGTACTATATTTTTTGAGTACCTGTTTAGTAGTCGAATCCCAACCATCATAAAATTTATATATATTAACCTTTCTGGAATCGGATTGGTTAATATATCGACATCCTAACAAAAGTGTAACTGACAGCCAAACAATGTTTTTCATTTAATTCATATTTAATTTGAAACAGTTGGTATTGCACGTTGTTTAGCTCCTTGCTCTTTTCTAATAGGGTTATCGATTTTTGTTCTAACTCTAATTTCATCTTTTTCCATATATACTCGCTTACCAGAATCAGGGTCAATAACAATTGAAGCTCCTTTTTTAATACTCACAGGGTCATCATAATCCACAACAACCTTAGTTCCATTATTATTATCTAGTGCATGTCCCAATTCATGTGCTAAACCCACTTGTGAGGGCCTTCCGGTTGTTCCATCTGCATTTGTGATTCCATTTGAGCCTTGCTCAAGATTATTTGGATTAAAGCTAATTACCGATCCACTTCCTCCAGCAATTTCTCCTTTTGCAGTAGCATCATTTGTAGCATGAGTACTATTACCATCACCAACGTTGCTGACATCTTGAATGACGATTTTATTTTTGCTACTAATTAAGGTGCTTACAAGATTCGTACCAATTGGCTTTGGAGAAGAAGTTGGTTCACCTGAAAATACAACTTTACCCCTTCCCTCAGCACCTTGTTTGAAAATCAACTTTTGATTGGTTAACATTTGAAGTTGCGACATAACTTTTTGCTGGTACTCTTTATTACCAATAACAACAATATCATTTACTCCCATACCATCAGGATCAATAAATCTGATAGGGTTGTTTAAAGTATAATTATATGGACTCCATCTCCTATATTGCTCCGATAATGGGTCAACCACATGCCACCTCCCAATCTGCGCATCATACATCCTTGCACCATAGTCTAACCAATCAAGTCCACTACCATCTGTAAACTCTTTGCGTTGTTCTTCCTTACCATTGTACTTGAACTTATTTTCAGGAGTGTTATTAAGCGCTTTCGAACTAATACCACCCATTGTTAACCCGAACGGATAGTAATGGGTCTCCTCCAAGAGTGGGCCACGAATATGGGTTACTTGTACATTATCAAAGAACACATCAACATTCGGTGTTAACCAACTTTTCTTTTATTGATTTTGGTATTGGTATTTGCTTCACAATTCATTGCTAACTTAGATATAAAGATAACCATTTTTTGTAACTGGTAATCCAGCCCGCGTGTGCGTCTTTAATTGAACTTCCAATCTAATTCAATCATCCATTCTTAATCAAACTTGACAAAATAGTACAGAGGGGATCAACGTCCCAACTTTGGCTGGCTCCAGCCATTTCCATTTAATCGCTGTAAAAAATTGAGATTCAATGAAAATCAAATAGGTTTATATATTTTGTTTTAAAAATTAAAAAAATCTTCATTTTAATTAACTTTAAACTGCATTTTTTGAGAAATTAGAAATAATAATTGTGCAATGAAAGAATTATTAGACATAAAAGATAACAAAGCCCTGCATTTGATGGAAGTGCTTAAAAGTTTCCCATATACAAAAGCTAGAAAAATTTCAATAGAAAAGGCATTGCTAATTGAAGAGATAAAAGAAGCGGTAGAAGAACTAAAATTCATTAGACAGGGGAAGCTTAAGGGCATTCCTGCAAAGCAATTATTAGATGAGTTATAAAATCATAGAATGAATTTATAATTAAATTAAATGATGAAGTGGTCATAGAAACAATTTAGTAAATTTATACCTATTGGATGTACATTAATGAGAAATACAAATTATTAAGAATATGTTAAATACTACATTTATAACCGATGAGAATGGCAAAAAAATATCTGCCGTTCTTCCCATCAAAGCCTACAAGCAACTCATGGATGAACTCGAAGAACTTGAAGATCTCTGTGCCTATGATAAAGCCAAAGCCAAAAAAGAAAACCCCATCCTTTTAAAAGATGCCATACAGCAAAGAAGAAAAAAAACAAAAGTCTGAGTACACTGTTTTTATCCTTGCGTCTGCGCAAAAACAACTCGATAAACTACCCAATTCTGTCGCCACGCGCATAGAAGACAAATTGATGGAACTCAGTGTCAATCCCAAACCCTCAGGATGCAAAAAACTAAAAGGTAGGGATGCCTACAGAATACGTACCAGCGATTATAGAGCTATCTATGATATTGTTGACAACAAACTAATAATCACAGTTATCAATGTTGTCCATCGTAAAGATGTTTATCAGTAAACATATACTGTGTGTAAAAAGGGCGTATACTTATAACATATGCCATCCAATGCCCACTGTGGGCAGTATTAACCACCTTACATATCAGTACAAATAGGGAACGAAGTCCCCCAAGAGATTACCATTGAAGATAAGACCGCTAATGAGCAAGTACGACTAATTGCAGAGCTTGACGAAAAAGATAAAACAAATTGTCTTTGGACTGATTGAGACAATGCTCACTAAAAAGAAATTCAAAGACTTATTTAATAAAAATGTAGCTATGCTATAAAGCAAAAAAGCCCTGCCGAATGGCAAGGCTCGTAATTATTTTATATCTTGACCGTAAGTATTACCACTTTCTTGCTCTAAATACTCGCTTATTGCTTTTGAATATCTTACAGTTTGCTTATCAGTTAAGCCTAATTTTTTGATACTTTCTACAAATTCTTGAAGCACACCCTTTGGGTTAAATGCTCCTTCATTATCAAAAATAAATAGTAATCCTTTATTGAAGATAAATATTCTTCGTGGAAAGTGTGGACCTTGACCTTGAAAAGAAAATAGACCATCTTTAAAGCCAAAATCTTTCCTATTAATCAAGTTGAATACGTTTCTACCTGCATTTACATTTTTAGTGTTTTTGTTATATGCATTTTCTAATTTCAAATAAATACTATCAGGGATAGCCACCCTTTGAAATGGATTTGCCTTCTTTTGTGCAAAAGCACAACTTCCAAAAACTATGTAGCTAAATACAATGAGCAATATACCTTTCATAATTTTACTCATTTAGTTTTTTCGATTGGTCAATAATTTTCTGTTCAACATTATTAGGCTTGTGTTCTTTTTCATTTCTGACCTTGCCTTTCATTTCTGACTTCAAGTCTTTATTGATTTCAGCTTTGTCAGTGGCATGAACACCTTCATGACCTGCTACTGCTCCAATAGCTTGCTCAACAGTAAGACCTTCATGTTTTAAGCCTGAACCATCTTTAACACCTTCAGTAATTGTTCCTTCATAAATAGTAATTGTAGCTTCTTTTATTCCGTAAGTACCGTCAGCATTTACTTTTCTTCCGTAATTATCTTTCTCATTGTAATTACCTTGTACGGTTTCGCCATATGTATATGAAGTTGAGCCATCTGCCCTTGTCTCAATTCTACTATCAGAAGAAACATTGATTTTTGTTTTAATATCCGAAGAATTAATTCTTTTCAATTGAGCTGCACCTTCAGTCGTTAAGTTTAAAGCACCTGCTACTCTTCGAATATCCGCAGTGGCGTATTTAGTAAAGTGCATACCGCCTTTTTTATCGTAGGTAATTGCTCTTCTACCTTGTTGGTCTACTATTTCTCTTCCATCTGGGTCGATATATCTAATAGGATTATTAATGGCATAGTTATAGGGAGAATAAATATTCCACTTATCGGCTAATGGATCTATCACATGCCACCTCCCAATCTGCGCATCATACATCCTTGCTCCATAATCTAACCAATCTTTGCGTTGTTCTTCTTTGCCATTGTACTTGAACTTATTTTCTGGAATGTTATTCAGCGCTTTCGAACTCACCCCACCCATTGTTAACCCGAACGGATAGTAATGGGTTTCTTCAAGTAGGGGCCCAGCTTGATGGGTCAGGTTAAAATTATCAAAGAACACTAAGTCATTGCTCTCGTTGCTGAAGTAAATATACGCATATCCGTTCTTTTTTACGCTGGCACTGCCGTATAATGTTTGTCTGCTTTCTTGAACCCATGCACTTACTTGTACTACATAACTATTGGCTGCATCAAACTTAAATTGTTCGTCAAAGAGCAAGATATGCATGTAGGCTTTGGGTTGGTAGGTATAGCCCCCTGATGGGCTTTGCGGTGCAAATAGTCCGGTGAATAATCCATCTGCTCCTAGGTTACCTGCTGCTGCGCCATTGGCGGATTTTACTGCTGTTCCTGCAGGGCTTCGGGTTCCAGCAATAACTCCTGCAATATGGTTTAAGATACTGCCTAATCCATTGGCACTGCTATTGTCTGCATAGTTGTTGTGGTAAAAATAATCTACACTGCTGTAGACATTATCGCCACTCATTACCTTCAATAGTTTACCCGCCCCTATACCACCTGCATTTTTTGTTACACTGAAGGCATAATCACCATTGGTACCTGTTGTGCCAAAATTACCAGGTCGGTTTACCCTTCTATTGGTGATGTCTATACTATTACCCACAGCATCATCCCAGATGGCATTTTGGTTATTGGCTTCCCCACTACCGCTACCTCCCTCTGCACTTAAAGTGGGGTAGTACTGTGTATTGGTTTCATCGGTAAGTACCATGCGGGTATTACCTAAATGGTCTTTGATAAAGTAATCATAGGCCACAGATCCATTGGTAGCTTTTCTTATTCTTCCCTCTTCATGGCCAGCAAATAAAAATAGATCATTCTCAAAAACCATATCCCCTAAGTAAAGCGTTGTCTTTACACTACTGCCTTCGGTTACGGTCTTGCTTAACTTAGCACCACTGGCGTCGTAGTTGTAGGTGATATTTCCTTTTGCGGGCAGACTTATTTGCTGTGGTAGATTTAAATGATTGTAACCAATAGAACCAATGCCTTTGTTTTTATCTTCAATTAAATTACCGTTGCCATCATAACTGTAATCATTCACTGCGGTATTGGCATCGGTAAAATCACCCAAATAATTGTTGGTGCTTCCCAAAGACACTTCGTTTACTGCAAGCAGTTTATTACTTAGACTGTTTTGATAAGTATACGACAAGTCATCTATTACAGTGCTACTGATGCCCTTTACCCCCCACTGTTGCATCGATTTAATATTGCCATTAACATCATAGGCAGATGACCCATTGACGCCATCACCTAGTTGTACACTGTAGTTGATGCCTGCACTAAGATTAAACCCTCCACTGGTGAACTGTCCAAAATTGGCTTTTAGTAATCGATTGGCTGCATCATACCCAAAATCGTAGCGGCGCTTCTCTTCATCACCCATACTCTTCCAAGTAGTACCTGCTATATTGCCATTGTACAGGGGGGTATAATTAGCCCCACCTACATAGTTACCAGGCTTATCATACGCTAGTTCAAAACCAAACCTTTTGCCTGTGCTGGTTAAATAACCCCTATTAACACCTAATAACCATCCCCTGATATTGTATTCATAATCCAATTGCTCTAGGCTCATATATGGGGCCAATGTCTTTTTGCTCAATTGACCTAAAGCATCATAACTGTTTTGGTTGATTTGTTTACTGGCAGATAGAGATTGTCCATTCGCCTGACCACTAACTGTTTTGGTAGTTGCGGTAATCCGCCATAAATCATCGTAACTGTGTTCACTCGTAGTTACGATATCACTTGCATTGGCGCCCGCTTTTTGTGTTCTTTGTACCACCCGCAGCGGCTGTCCACTAAAACTATATTGTGTGGTAGTAATATCAACTCCACCTGTTATATTGGTGCGCTGTGTTTGTAAAACCCTTCCATCTTTATCATAGATCATTACACTGTATAAATATCCGCCTGAACCTCCTAGCTGTTTTACCTTAGTACCTGTAACCATTCCATGCACATCACTACTCTTTACCACTCCTCTTGGGTAGGGGAAATTACTATTGTCTTCTGCTGCAAAACTGCCCCAACTAAGGTTCAATGCATCCGATAATCCATAACTAGCAGGGCTCCAACTATAATTGTCATAGTAGGTTTCAGTGAGCACTTCATTGCTCCACCAATGCACTGGAAAATCTACATAGCTATCACCATAATATTGAAAAGTGGCTCTACTGGCTCCTTGAAAAACAAACCCTGTTTGTACTACTCTGTTTAAATCATCATACTTGGTAAACATCCATTTACCGGTTGCCAGCAAATTGGCATCACGGGTTAGGGTTACCCGATCTCTGGCATCATATACCATTTCAACGAGGCCTGCACCTGGTACTCTTTTTTCAATCATTCTACCCCTGCCATCATAGTTGTATTCAAAACATTGTTCTGCTAGTATGGTACTATTGATAGACCATCCATACTGCAACATATACTCCACGCCTTTGGGTTGTATCACTAGCCTAAGTAAGCCAAAATCATCATAGAGATAATAGGTACACATCCATCCACTATATCCAGCACTAGGGCTGGGGCTCTGTTGTACTTTCTTTAAAATCGTTTTGTCGTCTTTGTCCTTATATTCTACTACTTGCTTACCATCTTCATCTATGGTAGTGATTTCATTGAGTTGTCCATTTGCATAAGTGCTAAATAAACCATAACTACCACTGCCATACACTGTCCAACTCTTTACATCGTCATTGGCATCATTGAGTCCATACACTATATTAACGCCTCTATTACTGCCCGTCCAACTACTTCCCGGTGCCGTTGTTTTGATTACTCGATTAAGTGGACTTGCTTCATAGGTATGTTGCTGATAAAAATACTGCTCACTTTGACCTGCTAATTGTGTATTGTAAAATCCAACCTGCTGATCAAATGGGTTGTATTTAAATCCACCCTGGTTATCGGTTGCCGCAAAAGGGAGATATACTTGTGGTGTTCTTCCATAAACATCATAATGCTGCGGAGTCACCAGATCTGCACTTGCTGCCGTTGCTGTTGTTAGCGCACCTTGTTTCACCACTGTTTGTAATACCCTGCCCAATCCATCACTATACATGGTGCTTTGTAAAGCATCCTTAAGTGGCCTGGAACTTATATTTAAATGGTTTTGTTCAGGAGCCCTTAGATCCCATACACGCACATAATTAACAGGAGTAGATCCTGGGTAGGTTCCTTGGGCATGAGTTCGATTATCCCATACCAAAATGATTGAACAAAGTGCAATCCCCTTTATTATTTTAGCTGCTGAAAACATATTGATCAGTTGTCGTTATCGTTGTTATCAATTTGAATTTGCTTTTTCATCCCTTTTAGCTTTTCCATTGCAAGGGCTTGCTGTGCTTTATGCACTTCTTTAAAAACCTGGTATTGCTTTTTATTTAAGGTCTGTTTAACTGCCTCATTAAAAGTGGTTCTCACTTCTTGTAGCATCACTTTCCGTTTCGCTCCATCTTGGCCCACAAGCGGTAAGCGCATAACAGAATCGGTTTGTTTATCTCTATTTAAATAATGTTGTGATAATGCTTTGGCTTGCGCTTTACTTAATGATAGCGTATCAGCAAAATGCTTTACCTCTTTATTGCGTAAACTGTCTTTGAATTTTATTCGGTCTTGTGCTTGTGCAGAAGTAAATGAACACATCAACAAAACAACCCCGATGATATATTGGTATCGCATGAAAAAAAATTTATTGAATGATGATATAATTGCCGCTTGTTAAACCATAGTTATAAGAACAATCCCACCAGTATCCGTAATCGTAATTGTACTCATACACTAGTGCAGAATAGTTCAACACAATGGCCGTTCCATTTGCAGTAGCTGAATTATAAGATGTGCCATAGCAAGATTGATTTTGATACGCTGTACTTAAATTACTCACCGACAATGGAATGGTTCCAGCCGCATCGGAATAAAACCGAACAACAATATCTGCATAACTGTAATTGCCCGACCACCACTGGTTCTCATAACTAAGTCTTGCATACACTGTTTGCCCTCCTGTACTTTCTGCTGTATAACATACTTCTGGTTGACCTTGGTAATTATAACAGATGCGCTTTATAATATTGCCATCTTGGTCTTTTACCAATGAAAGTCTGTTAAAAACATCATACTCATAATAGCTGGTTTTTCCATTGGCATTGGTTTGTTCTTTAATACCAGCCAAGGGTTTGTATAAAAAGGTATTTACTTGTGCTTTAGGCTTACTGCTCTTTAAATTATTGCGTAGTAAGCTCAGTTGATTTCTTAAATCGGTCTCACCCATTTGTTGTAGATACGTCAAATTAGGGTCGGACTGCCCCAATGCTGCCAATACTTCGGCATAGGTAGCCCCTTCAATTTTTGCCAATACATTGGTTTGATTGGTTCCCCATACATAGGAGACAACAGGGCCATTTTTTGGACTCATTTGTAATACATTGCCCTTACTGTCGTATTGATTAAAATTAATTTCCGTATCCCAGCCGTTTGCTGTGGTGTTGAAACGTTGCTGATTGTTAATGTCTATGATAGTGCCATTCACAAAATCGTAATTATTTAATACACCACTTTGTGTGAGACTTCCTGTTAGATACACCTGTTTTGATTCAATAATAGGAGCCAATATATTGCGCGCCACCATTTGATCATACACATACGTGCCCGTGAAATCAAAAGGATACTTAAGTCTTTGTTCAATTTCTTGTCCTTTACTATTGGTTCTTTTTACCCTCGATGGAAAATAATAGTTGCTGTGGTCGTAATAATAGTCGGTGATATTGGTTTGTGCGATTCCATTTTCATAAATGGTTTCTGTGCGTTTTTTTAAAGCCGATCTTCCATAGTTCATATAGTAAGATCTAGCACCATATAAATTAGCATTAAATGTACCCTGATCATCCCAGAACAATAATCCACTAATGGTATTGCGCGATTGAGGATCTGCACTTGGATAATAAGTATAATCTTGGTATTCATTATCTAGCTGCTTCACTAGTGCATTGGCACTATTGTAATGCGTTTCCTTTATCAATAAACCTTGCGCCCAATCCAAGTCTTGCTTTTGTACATAGGGAAAATTATCTTGGTGAATATGGTAGCTTGCAAGCGCACTGTATTCACTTATTGAATGTCCATTGTTCTGGCCATTGCTATTCTTATCTACCTTAACCCTGGTGTAGATAACAGGGCTGCCATTAAAATAAGAAAGTGATTGAGTAGGACTATTGGTTTGATTTAAAAAATAAGCTTTGGAAATAATAGCATTATTATCATGAACCCACATCGTATTCCAATAATAAGTAGTATTGGGCATAGTCTGCATGGTACCTGAAGAACTATTATCTGCTTTTAGATAACTATAATTGGTTACCACAATATTGCTCGTTGCTCCATTATTGTCTTCTGTCTTTTTTATTCTTAACCCACCAATATTTTTAAACACCCCGTTGTTATAGCCATTATTGAGTTCATAGGTTAAACTGGTAAAACCACCTGTTGGATAATTGATCTTCTCTAATACCCAGGCTTTGGTGTACTGTTCAACAGGAAGCGCATCGCTAAAGAAAAGCGTAAATGGTTGGCCTGGTGTAAGTATGGTTATTGGGGTACCCGAGCTATTCGCTGATGCAGTGCCCGAGTAATACCCCCATGCATCTTTGTACGCTGAATTTCTAACGGGTAATGGTGTAGCATTGTATTCAAAAGTATAGGGTGGAATAATTTGGGATCCACCTGTTTCTTTTATAGCGGTAAGCTTAAGCCTCCGGTAATAATCATTGGCAGAATAAGGTGGAGGAGTGCAAGGACTGCTCTGTGGGTAACAGGTAGGCGAAATAAAATAATCATATTCTAACACATACTTTTTTTGAATTGCATTATTTTTTATGACCACATCGGTTAATGCATAATCACCCACATAATCGAGTCTCGCTAAATTATAATTAAACAACACTTGATTGCCATTTGGAAAATCAATAGAACTAATTCTTTGTGGGTATAATATAGAAATTATGGAATACCCATAAGTAGCTTCTGTTGGGCCGTTGATATAGCCATTTTCCCATTTGGTACGATAGGAAGTTGCAAAGCCGCCTTCATATTGTAATGAGTAAGAAGGAGAAGTATAATTAAAGATGATTTCTCTTGCATCACTGGCTGCAATAATCTTTTTTAAATACCAGCTGCTGATATAACTTGGAGATACTGGCGGAGCAGATCCTAAAGCGCTACTCGAAGACGTCCACTCTTTTTGGTTAAATACATATTTGTTCCCCCATTCATCCGTAATTACAAACTCATCTATATACGACATGACTCCATAACTATAAACAGCACTAAAAGTGATTTTTACATTTTGTTGTGTTACCAATTGCACTTGTCCATTCTTTTTAAAATAAAATTTACCTGCAACCGCCCCTACACTAAACTGAAAAATATCACACTCTCCATCTAACTCCCCTTCCGCAATATTTTTAATTGAATAATAATCACTGGAGTTGTCATAGCAAATGCCTTGGTTGGTAGAAGTAGAAGTACTTGGTTCCGTAATTGCATAATCAAAAATCTGTGTTTGATAGGCCGGCAAATTACCAGTAGACAAATACCCCTCTGTTCCATCATCTGGCCTACCACGCATGGTTCTTGACACAACACCACCTGCGTTTAAAGACCATCCTAAACCTACACTCGATGCCATATCATCTACCTTATGGCCGCCCGCATGATAACGAAGAGAAACATCCACACTGATGCCCTTATCATTACTTTGGTATTGATACATCGGTACCTGTATACTGGGTATACCCGTACTTAAGGAAACCGGAATTTCTCCAAATTTCCCAATTGCTGCTGCATTTGGCGAAGGTGCAATCGGCACTTTTTTTAACTCCATTAAAGTGCTTTGCGATTCAACCTGAGCAAACAAATTTGTTCCCATTACTAAGAACACAAAAACCAACCATAAAAATCTCATACCCATATACTAAAAATTAAATCCAGTTCTAAAAATCACTGGCTGTGTATTTACTTGATTTGAAAAATGCAAAAAATCATATAAGACTTGCAATGTGCCTTTCTTTTTACCTAACTTGTATTTTTTGCTTATGCCCAATAATCCACTTTGTTTCCATGCACTCATTGGAAGATTCATGAGTTCTGAAAGTCGATTAAAAGACTGCATATAATTTTGTTCGTATCCTCCACTTATATAAAAACCTCCTTTAATTTGCCAGTCAACAAAACTCCTTAACCCAAATCCCTCATGTGTAATCCGAAAATTGCTTGAGCCATTGCCCCAGCCCATTTTATAACTCATACCAACTCCAATAACACCTTGACTGTTTAGTTTATAGCCAAGCGTAAATGCTAAATCACTTGTCACTGGCAATAGCCCATTTGGTCTTAGAGATTGAATATTAAAACCCAATTCTATTCTTTGTAAAAAGGATTTTGCTTTTTGTGTATTGGGTTTAAATGATGGAATATCAGCTTCACCATTGCCACCAACTGCATTATTTATTTTGTTTTTAAACGTTTGAAGTTCGCCACTGGCACTTTGTACCTGCCCCTGCACAAACTGTTGCGGATTTGCGCCAGCAGATTCAAACTGCTGCAGTGCAGCACGCATGCTCTGTCTGGTTTGTAAACCATTTATTGAAGCTGCATCTAACTCATTTTCAGTACTACTCATTCTAAAAATGCTTGCCAGCTGACTGTTCTTTGAAAAGAAGGCTTTAAAAGCATCCAATTTAGAGAGATGCGTTAGTGCAAGTTTTTGTAATTTATCTGGATCCTTTAAAGTTTGGCGATACGTTTCAACTTGTTGTTGGTAATAAAATGCCGTTTTTTGTACTTGCTTTAATTGCTTTACTAGTGGTGTGCCCGCTAATGCTGTTTGCAATGCTTGTCTTCTGTTTTGTAAAAAAGTCTTTGTATAGTTGGCAATCTGTAATTGGTCTTGCAACCCAGCAACTGATTTTACAACATTACCCCCATTTATAAAACTCATCATTGCTTGAACGCTATCTAACCCAGGAATATAATTACGTACAGCTGCCACTGAGTTACCCTTCGCCTGCATCAGCTGATTGGGTAAGCCATTATAAGCAGCAGTTGAACTAAGTTGTAATTGTTTTGCTTTACTGGAGTCTTGTTTGGAAAGCTTTGCAATCAATACTTTTTCTTGACTTTGTAATCGTTCAATGGCTTTAGTAGAACTTTTATTGAGTAACAGTGTTAGCCCTGTATACTTTTTTTCTATATGATTTAAAAGCTTATTATTTATAATACTTGTATCCTGTGCTACCAATGAAGCAGTATTACATAAACAGCCTACTATACTAACTAAAAATATATACCGCACTAAAATGTTTTACAGGACTTTATTGTTACCTATAAATCAAAAATAAATAGGTGCGAATAATTTGTATGTAGGGGACTCTGCGTGTTTTTTTTGAATTATCTCCATTTTGTGTAGTGCTTTAACTACATAAAAAACGGAAAACACCTTTTTGTTTAATTTTATCAAAAATGCAAAAAAGAATTACTTACTCCGCTTTTTATTGAGTTTATTAAAGAAATGAATAATGGGCAGCGAAGGACTGCTACAGGAAAAAAAATAAATAAGAAAACAATTGTTTTTTATGAATGCGTTTTAAAACTATTACAAGAATATGAACACCAAAAAGAAACATCAATTGGGTTTAGACTTTTACCGAGACAAAGTATTCGAATAAATACAATCGAAAAAAAATACTGGCAAAAGTTTTACCATTTATTTTCAGCTTTTCTTTACAGTAAAGGATATGCTGATGGCTATGTAGGATCGATTTGGAAATCAATAAAAACGTTGGTTCGATGGATTATAAAAGAGAAAGCATTGCCAATTGTTCCTGCTTATCATTGGTTTGCGATAACACCAACCCAAAATAATCCAGTAATCTTAAGCATTACGAAATTACAGTTTTTGATTACAGATGAATCGTATTCAAACGAATTAACCCCAAATCTCATTTGCGTAAAAGATATATTCGTCGCAGGGTGTACACTAGGTTTAAGATTTTCAGATTTACTGGCCCTAAAGAAGAATAACTTGATTACTGAAGAAGGGCAGCTATTTATTATTCTTTATACCATTAAGACAGGCAGCTATACTAAAATACCTGTTCCAGATTATCTAAGTACAATTTTCAACACTTATAGAAAGAATAAGGGCAAGTTTTTATTGCCACAATATTCTAATTCAAGGTTTAATATTTTAATTAAACGATTAGGCGAGAAAATAGGCTGGACAGAACTGCTGCCAAAATATATGAGCTATAAAAGCAAATGGATAGAACAAAAAAAATCGCTTAATAAAAGCTGGCAATATTATGACCACTTAAGTTCTCATACAATGCGAAGAACAGCTATCACTACACTATTAATTTTAGGTGTACCTGAGCATGTTGTTCGAAAAGTATCAGGCCATGCGCCTGGAAGTAAAGAATTTTATAAGTATGTATTAATTGCCCAAGATTTTTTAAATAAGGAAGTTCAACAAGCTCACAAAAAACTATTGCAACCAGATAATGCTAGTGTAAATGATACAAAAAACACATAAATTAGCATAAAAATAGAAGTTTACTGATCTTTGACACTGTTGCTCTAATTGCATTATAGGAGAATCCATCATTATCCGTTCGGGTTAACAATGGCAAGTACAATGGCAAAGAAGAACAACGCAAAGAATTTGCTGATGGTAGTGGACTTGATTGGTTAGATTATGGAGCAAGGATGTATGATGCGCAGATTGGAAGATTCTCTACTCTAGATAGATTTGCGGATAAGTATCATTCCTTATCTCCTTATCAATATGCTGCCAATAACCCGATTAGTATTATTGATATTAATGGAGATAGTATTTGGGTTGTCACTAAAAACAATTTTACTGACGCAAATGGCAATCAAAGTATTCAAGAAAATAAATACTATTATGGGCAAGATAAAAATGGCACTTATGGATTTTTAGATGGTAGCGGAGCTATTTATTCGGGATCAGAATCTTTTATTGAAGAAGTTAAAACAGCAATAGATAAAATACGAACTGGGGGAGATGTAGGTAAGACTTTGGTTAATAATTTAATGACTTCTAATAACAGCACTGAAATAGTGATGCGTACTTCTAATGCTGCAGGTGATAATGGAAATTATATAACATGGAATCCTAAAGGGACATCGAGTGCACCAGATAGTAAAGGGTCAACTACTAGACCTTCATTTATAGGGTTAGCTCATGAGATGGCACACGTAATTGATTCTTGGAGCGGAACCAAAAATTTAAATCCATGGAGAACTGTCACAGATGCAAATGGAAATACGAAAACTATCCCCAATGCTGAATTATATTCTACACACATAGAGAATCAAATCAGATCTGAAAATAAATTACCCCTAAGAGCTTATTACGGTGTTGATGTAAGTGGTAGTGGAGACCCTAGTACGAGATTAATAAAAGCTGGCACACATCAAAGCTTGTATTACAATCCTAACGGTACAACTAACTACAAACAATTGGGGAGAAAGAAACCAGCCTTTACTTATTAAATTTAGTTTTATGAAACTAGTACTGTTTGTTTCTTTAGTAATTTTTACTTTTTCTTGTACACAAAAAGGCTTTTCAGTTATTTCAAAGAATATTGAGAGAAAATGTACTGATGGTAATTGGAAAGGAATTTCTTTCCATGAACTTAGAACAAAGCTCTATAATAAAGGAAGGTTGAATTTTGTTTCTTCTGATAATGATACCTTGTTTGTTCTTGAAAACTACGAAATAGAAAGCGGTACTTACTTTAGCAGGATATGGAATGCAAAAGATGATTTGAATTATTCATACAATAGTAATAGTTTTTCTTTTGACCAACCAAAATTGTTTACAGATTATACACTTCAACTTGTTCAGAAGTGGGATATTGCAACAATAAGGAAAGAGGAATCTTTAAATGCAAGAAGTATTCCTGTAAAATATATAAATGCTACAAGAATTAGTATAGTAAATAAGGAAGTATTTATTGAATGTATAAAGTTCAAAGAGTTTTTTAAATTGGAAAGAGACCGCTAAATATTAGAAAAGTATTATAATTTCCAGGGGGCAGTTTACTTTAAAATTTATTAAACCTTGTAGAGGGCTCATTAATACCTTCCCCAAAAGAAATAAAAATCAAACCTTAATCGACAAAGAATATCGATTTTTAAAGTTTTTAGCATATCAATAGACTTCGTGCAAATTTCAAAAAGAATAGATATACGTATATTTACTTCAGCAACGAGAGTAACGATGTAGTGTTCTTTGATAATTTTAACCAGACCCATCAAGCTGGGCCCCTACTAGAAGAAACCCATTACTATCCGTTCGGGTTAACAATGGGTGGGGTGAGTAGTAAAGCTGCTGGAGCTCTTGAAAATGATAAGAAATATAATAGCATAGAGTTAAACGAAGACTTAGGGCTAGGTACATATGATGCTTTTTACAGAACACTTGACCCTCAGATTGGTAGGTGGTGGCAGATTGACCCAAGATGCGAGCCACACGAGGATGAAGATGAGTTAAGTCTTGAAAGTCTTACACCATACAACTCGATGGGTAATGAACCTATCAGGCACAGTGACCCGAAAGGAGACATATTTGGCATTGATAATTTGATAGGAGCTGCAGTTGGCGCATTGATTGATTATGGCTCCCAAGTTGCATCTAATTTTGCGGATGGGAAATCGTTCAAACAATCGTTCACTCAAGTTGACGGTGCATCTATAGCTAAGTCAGCAGTTATTGGGTTAGTAACCTCTGGCGTTGCAAACGTAGCTGGTAAGGTTATGACAAAGGCGGGTAGTGCTATTGTAGCAAAGTTAGAACCTGCTGCTGGTAAATTAGCTCAGAGCAATGTGGTTAGTAAAGTGTCACAAGTTGGAAGTAAAATCATTAAAGAAACTGGAGTCAAACTTAGCAAGGTCGAAAAATCACTGGAAAAGGTCAAAGTTGGTGACAAATTTACTAAGATAACGGAAACCAAGCCAGGTATTGGCCCAGGGCAGTCAAGAGCAGTTTATGAGCGAGTGAAAAATGCAGACGGCACTGTTATTCGCAATACTAAGACTTCTTATGATAGGGCTAATAAAGTTCAAAATATCAAACCTAAAGAGTTACCTAAAAATTAAAATATTAGTATGCATCTCAGCTCAATTCAAAAGTTAATTCATAACGAGATTGGCATAGCAGATTTCAAAAAGGAGATTGCTGATGAAGTGAAGTGTTATGAGAAATTGTCAAAGCAAAAAGGAGCTACTAATCCTATCTTTCTAAAGGAAGATGTCGAGTATCTTTTCACTGAAGATGACATTGCTGCACTTGAAACTCTAATTGGAACTAATAAGATAAATGAGTATGAAGGTAGTTATATAGCAGATGCAATATTGTTATCATCTCAAACAGATTTAATTAATGAGACTTTGATAGACAGAATTGAAAAGCTTGTTGTTGAAGAATGGTAATGATTGATAAAAGTTTTTAGAAGCCATCCCAAAAATGGACTGCCCCCAAAAAGTTAGACACTTAATGGGGGGCAGTCCAAATCAAGGTGGCTTTTTTTATTGTGCGAGTTGTTGCACTTGTAATTTAGTGAGGAAGAGTTTGCTGATGGTATTGGTCTTGATTGGTTCAATTTTAACCTCTTTCACCCTATTAAATTATTTTCAACTTAAATCACAAACCCATCAGGCAGTATGGCTGTTTTTTTAACCACTACAATACCATCTTTAACAGTATAGAGTGGATGATCGGTATTGGCCAAATGACTGCCGCCATTAATTCTTACATCGTTGCCTATTCTACAGTTTTTATCGATGATAGCATCTTTGATATAACAGCGCTCTCCTATTCCAATTTTAGGTAGGCCCTTGCTGGTATTTGATTCCATTTCTTCAAGGGTTTCATAATAGTCGTTACCCATGATATAAGTGCTCACTACGGTGGTACCATGCCCAATTCTAGAACGAATACCTACTACACTCTGCTCTATTCTACTTGCATGAATAATAGAGCCTTCTGCAATAATGGTTTTCTCTAAAGTAGTGCCACTTATTTTAGCAGGAGGCAACATTCTTGCTCTACTGTAAACGGTTTTATTATTATCAAATAAATTAAAAAGAGGTACTTCTTGTGTTAATGCAAGGTTGGCTTCATAGAAAGAATAGATATTACCAATATCGGTCCAATAACCGTCGTACTGGAAGCTAGATACTTTGTAGTTCTCTATAGAATCTGGAAGAATTTCTTTTCCAAAGTCGGTTGCATTTGGATGGGCTTCATTCAATAATTTATCTAAGATTTTTTTATTGAAAATATAAATACCCATGGATGCCAAATAATTTCTACCCTGACCTTGCATATCGGCACCAGTATCACTTATCCAGTCTGGTAAAACATCTTTTTTAGGCTTTTCTATAAATGAAGTAATCACGTTCTCTTCATTCGTTTTTAAAATACCAAATTCAGGTGCGTCTCTATCATCCACAGGAATAGTTGCTATAGAAATATCGGTATTGCTCTTGATATGATTCTTGAGCATATCACCAAAATCCATCTGGTACAATTGATCACCACTCAAAATCAAAATATAATCATACTCTAAATTAGAAATATGTCTCAGAGATTGTCTTACCGCATCTGCTGTTCCTTGAAACCATCCTGGGTTATCGGGTGTTTGCTCGGCCGCCAATATATCTACAAAGCCAGTACTGAACGCACTAAAGTGGTAGGTGTTTTTAATATGCTTATTTAAAGAAGCGGAATTAAACTGTGTTAATACAAACATGCGGTTGATGCCACTGTTGATACAGTTACTAATGGGAATATCTACCAAACGGTATTTACCAGCAATAGGTACGGCTGGCTTTGATCTACTTGCTGTAAGTGGAAAAAGTCGTGTACCTGCCCCACCCCCTAATATTACTGCCAAAACGGATTGCGAAAATGTTTTCATATAACTGATTGCTTATTTGATATTGATTTGAAATTAACTTATTTATTTTAAACTTTGGTAAACTTGTCTATACTCAGAAACAGTACTCTCCCAACTATGATCTATCTGCATCATATATTTGCGCATCCACTCCATATGTTTTTTGTCTTGGTAAACAGATACGCCTCTTCCAATAGAATAAGCCAAATCTTCAATAGTGGCATTGTTAAATCGAATACCAAACCCATCTGTATCGCCCATATCGGTTACCGTATCTTTTAATCCACCAGTACTTCTTACCACTGGTACTGTTCCATACCGCATGGCATACATTTGATTAAGTCCACAGGGTTCTACCCTACTTGGCATCAACAAGAAATCGGCCCCTGCATAAATTAAATGGCTCAATTGTTCATTGTATCCTATATAGGCATTGTAAATACCTTGGTATTCATTGGTCATTTGTTGCAGCTCCCATTCAATGCTGGTTTCACCGCTACCTAAAATTAAAAAACAAGCATTCCCTCGTGTTTGATGTATGGCTGTTCTAATGGCATCCGGTAAAATATCTGCAGCTTTTTCACCCACCAATCTCCCAATAAAAACAAACAGCGGTTTGGTGATATCTAACCCAAATTGGTCGCAGAGTATTTTTTTATTTTGCTCTTTGCCCTTGGTAACTGTTTTTACGGTGAATCGATTCTCAATATAAGTATCGGTAGATGGGTTCCATACCTCATTGTCTATGCCATTTAAAATACCTACAGATTTCCCCTTCTCAAATTCAAACAATGCTTCTAAGCCGTTGGCATTTTCTCTCAACTCATCCATATAACTCCAACTAACCGTGGTTACTTTGTCGGCGCATTTTACACCAGATGCAAGCGGATTAATGCTGCCCGCCCAGTCGAGCATTCCGCGCTTCCACAGATCCCACCTTGGTATATAGAGACTCTTATCCCAACCCATCCAACCCTGGTATTGTCCGTTGTGGATGGTCACTACGGTTGACACAGTAGACAAGTGTTGAAAATCATAACAATACTTCATCATAAATGGAATCAATGCAGTATGGTGATCGTGGCAATGCACTACATCTGGTTGATGCTCCCAACTACTGATCCAACTAACTACTGCAATTTGAAATGCAGTAAAGCGCTCCGCATCATCGTCGTACCCATAAATTTTTTGGCGATCTAATAAGCCATTAATATCAATTAAGAAAAGGTCGAAACCTAATTTATTAGTTGGTTCCTTAATAACAGTAAAATCAAAATACCAATTGCCTAAGTTGGCACTCCCTTTAAAATCTACTGTCCAATCATTTTCGTACAAAAACTTGGTTCTATACATGGGCATGATTACTTTGGCAATATCCCCCGACTTGCATTGGTACTTGGGTAATGCACCAACAACATCCCCCAATCCCCCTGCTTTGGCTACAGGATAACACTCAGCACTAACATGTATAATTTCCATAAAAAAGAATTAAATCTTCAATTTTCAAGATAACCAATAAAGCGATTCCATCAAATTACCATTTAAAATTTTTCCTTCAACCAATTATTCCTATTTTCCATACCTATAAAAACGAACGATTGATATGACTCAGACCAAACAGCCCACCAATACTGGTGCATTAGCCACCCTTGTCATTGTATTTTTCTTTTGGGGATTTATTGCTGCTTCTAACAGTATATTCATCCCATTTGCTAAAAACCATTTTCAGCTTAATCAATTTGAATCTCAATTAATAGGTTCTGCATTTTATGGCGCTTATTTTATTGGGTCTTTAATCTTATTTATATTATCCAATTTATTTGGATACGATATCTTGAATAAAATAGGCTATAAAAAAGGAATCATATATGGTTTGGGTATTTCAGTAGTAGGCGCTTTATTAATTATACCCTCTGCCAATGCCAATTCTTTTCCTTCTATTCTTGGTTCATTTTTTATTGTAGCATTAGGATTTTCTTTACAGCAAACTTCTGCTCAACCTTTTGCTATTACCTTAGGAGACCCTTCCACAGGATCACATCGTTTAAATTTAGCTGGCGGTATTAATTCGCTAGGAACCACGCTGGGGCCCATTATCGTGAGTTTCTTTTTATTTGGCTCAGTAGGTAATGCAAATACCGAAGTTACTGTAACCAATATCAATACTTTGTATCTAATAGTTGCAGGAGTATTTGCGGCAGTGGCTTTATTCTTTGCATTTTCAAAATTACCTGAAGGCAAAAACGATGAAAAATTTGAGAAAGCCAATAAAGCAGCATCTTCTTTATTAATGATGACTTTTTTAATTGGCATCATTATTATTGTAGGACAATTTACAGAAGTACCTAAACTAACGTTGCTTTTACTTTCTTTAATATCAGTGGTAGGAATTTTGTTTTATTCTAATAACCAAGCAGTTAAAAATCCAACGGGTTGGGGTGCTATGAAATACCAACAATTGATTTATGGTATGATTGGTATTTTTGTTTATGTAGGGGTAGAAGTCACCATCGACAACAACTTCGGTGCTTTGTTAAGAATTCCAGGATACTTAACCGAAGCAGGTTTAGAAGAAAGCCAGATCTCCAAATACGTTTCATTGTATTGGGGTAGTTTAATGATTGGTAGATGGACCGGTGCCATCAGCGTATTTAATTTAAAGGGCATGAGTAAAACCATTGCAACCATTGTTGTTCCATTTTTTGCTTTTGGTGTAGTGCTTTATGTAAATAATTTATATGGCAGCGATGTGTCTGATTTATTTGGTTATGCTGTATACATTGCATTGGCCATAGCAGCCTTCTTTTATGGCCAAGAAAAACCAGTTAAAACCTTGATTGCAGTTTCTGCATTGGCTACTGCTGCTATGTTAATTGGGGTGTTTACCAATGGATTAATTTCAGTTTATTCTTTTATGGCTGGTGGTCTTTGTTGCTCGGTAATGTGGCCATGTATATTTTCTTTGGGTGTGGGTGGATTAGGAAAGTATACTAGCCAGGGCTCTGCATTTTTAATTATGATGATTTTAGGCGGCGCCATTATTCCACCATTGCAAGGTGCTATTGGAGACAACTCTGCAATTGGCATGCACCAATCCTATTTATTAGCAGCTGCTTGTTTTGCGTTTTTAATATACCTCGCCATCAAAATGAAAAATGTGTTAAAAGCACAGGGATTAGATTTTGATGCACAAGTAGGCGGTGGACATTAATTATTTGAAAGTACAGTTTATGAATAGTAAAAAAGACAACAGAGCCGGTTCAACTGCAATGGAGCAATTGGCAGTAGGCATTGATATTGGTGGTACTGGAACCAAATATGGAATTGTAGATAGAGTAGGGAATTTATTGTTCTCTGGTGAAATGAGTACCAGAAACCATCTTGAAGTAATGCCCTATATAGAAGACCTCTACCAAAATATTGCCCCTTTAATTGAACAAGCAGGTGGAGTAGGTAGAATAAAAGGAATTGGCATTGGTGCACCCAATGGCAATTATTATAAAAATACCATTGAGTATGCTGCCAACTTACCTTGGAAAGGCATTATTCCATTTGGCAAAATGGTAGAAGATCAATTTAAATTACCCGTTGTTTTAACCAACGATGCCAATGCTGCTGCTTTAGGAGAAATGATGTATGGAGCTGCTCAAGACATGCATGACTTTATCATGATTACCCTTGGAACAGGCGTGGGCAGTGGTATTGTGGCCAATGGAAAATTAATTTATGGGCACGATGGATTTGCAGGAGAATTAGGACATACCATTATTATTCCAGACGGAAGACTACACGAGGGAACAGGCAAAAGAGGTTCTTTAGAAAGTTATGCTTCTGCTACAGGTGTAAGATTAAATGCGCTTGAGTTCTTAGAAAAAAGCAACAAACCCAGTTTATTAAGAGTAATTCCAATTGAGCAAATAGATTCTAAAAAAGTGCATGAAGCCGCTTTAGAAGGCGATGAATTGGCTAAGGAAATATTTGATTATACAGGTAAAATCTTAGGAATGGCACTAGCTAATTTTGTAATGTTCTCTAGCCCTGAAGCCATTATCTTGTTTGGAGGATTAACCAAAGCGGGAGACTTTATATTAAAGCCTACACGCGAACATATGGAAGCCAATCTTATACAAGTATTCCAAAACAAAGTGAAAATATTGGTGAGCCATTTAAAAGAATCTGATGCCGCTATTTTAGGAGCGTCTGCACTTGTTTGGGAGATGAAATAATAAACACAGCTGGAACCGGGCGTTGCCCGGTTTTATCGCTGGGTTTAATGGTTTCTTTTCCATTTACCAACATGGTACTACTACCTCCCCCATCTAAATTTAATGCTTCTACGCAACCAGCAGACAGCATTAATTGCGCCAATTGAGTAAGGTTTGCGCCCTCCGCAATTCCTGGATTTCTTCCCTCCACTACCATTACAACTAAACCTCCATCAGCAGTATAGCCCATTGCAGTTCTTGGATGCTTGTCGTTTATTTGTTTACCCGCAAATCTTTGCTCCTCGTTATTGGTGATTTTAATTTGATTAGCTTGAATTAACACTGGCCCTCCTGCAACAGCGGTTTGCATTTTCCATTTTTTAAATGAACCAGGCAACTGTGTTTTTTGAAGCACTGCATTGCTGTCTTTAAAATGGGGGACGGGTATTTGACTTGCTAATGGATATTTTGCAGCACTGTCTGTAAACAACCAAGCAATATCTGCTTTTCGTTTTTTAGAAACGCCAATAGCCCCTGCAAAACTGTGACGATAAGTAAAAGTGTCTTTTCCTTTTAGAACAGTGTTATGGATATTATAAGCCAAGAGTTGACCATTGCTCACTACCGCATTTAAATTTCTGTTTTGAACAAACTCAAAAAAAGTGGTGTTCACTACTAACAATGGGGCATTATTTTGCTGATGATATTCCGAAGGTGTATACCGCTTTCCGTTACCCACCGAAACCAAAAAATCCAGCGTCTTCTCTTTTAAAGGTGCTATTAAATAAAAAGCTTTATTGGGCTTGCCATCTAAAGAATCATTTGAATAGAATACGTGTACTTTATTGGGCAATGGACCAAATACACTGTCTACATTTATCCACTTAGTTTGCCCAAGACCAAATATTGGAGCAAAAAATAATAAACCTAAAAATTTATGCATGTAATTGTTTTTCCATCTTCCATTTGTTTACTCCATAACCAGGAATCACATGCTTTTCGCTATGATAAGAAGATCTAACTAAAGGACCACTTTCTACATAATCAAATCCAATGCTGTAGCCTATTTCTCTTAGTTCTGCAAACTCATCTGGATGTACAAATCGCTGAACGGGTAAATGCTTTTTAGTAGGTTGTAAATACTGGCCCAAAGTAAGTACATCGGTGCCTACGGCAACCAAGTCTTTCATTGACTGAATAATTTCTTCCTTGGTTTCACCCAAGCCAAGCATCATACCCGTTTTAGTTCTCATGCCCCCTTTTTTCAAGGTTTCTAACACTTCTAAACTACGCCTGTATTTTGCTTGAATTCTTACTTGCTTGGTAATGCGTTCTACTGTTTCCATATTATGACTCACTACTTCAGGAGCAGCTTCAATAATACGTTGTATTTGGTCTTTAAATCCCCTGAAATCGGGAATCAACGTTTCTAATGTAGTGGTAGGATTTAATGTTTTTACTGCTTTGATGGTATTGTACCAAATAATAGAACCCCCATCTTTCAATTCGTCTCGGTCTACACTAGTAATGACTGCATGTTTTACTTTCATTAAGTGAATGGCTTCTGCTACTCTTTGTGGCTCATCAAAATCAACTGCCAAAGGTCTACCCGTTGCCACCGCACAAAACCCACAGCTTCGCGTACAAATATTTCCGAGAATCATAAATGTAGCCGTTCCTTCTCCCCAGCACTCGCCCATATTAGGGCAATTGCCACTTTCACAAATAGTATGTAACTTATGGGTATCTACTAACCCTCTTACGTGCTTGTAACTTTCTCCAATGGGAAGTTTTACACGCAACCAATTGGGCTTTTTCAAAGGCGCGTCAGCTGTAACGATGGTATCGATAGGCATTTTAGGTACTACAGGTAATTCTTGCATGCTCTAGAAATATAATTGGGCACAAAATTAACTACTTTCTTCTACCGAAAGTGAATGCGGCGTAAGCATTAAAGAAGAAGTTTTTTTCCTTATTTAGTAAAATAATGGGCATTTTCTGTGAATAAAAGGAAGCATTTACACCCACTTCAATAGCGGATAACAATTCATTGTATCTGCCATAATCAAATCGCAATGCCAGCTTAGCATGAGCCCCAGGTACAACTTTCATTTCACCAAATCCTTTAAATAGCCCCCCTTTGCCTAAAATAGCACTTGGGTCTAAAAAAAGCGCTTCATTGGTACCATCGTATTTAATTTCCTCTCTCAAGCCAGTTTGTTGGTTCTGAACTTCTAAATAATAGGGCTTTAATAATCCCGCAGTAATACCGCCGCCATAAATAGCTGAAACAGCAATACCATTTTTATTACCCTTGCCTCCAATTAATTTTTGCTGCCCAAAACCGAGGTTGAGGTAATAAAAGTTATTCTGCTTTCCATAGATATAATTGGATATTAAAATAAAGCCGCCTGAAGAAGACAATGTGGGAATGCGCTCTTCTTTGGGATGTTTTCTTTCGCCAAATTCTAGCCACATCAAATTAGTACTGGTAATGGTTTTATATTTTCCTTTTTCAAATTTCACCCCCCATCCATCGGTGTTTAAATTAATGCTGAATGCATTTTGCTTATTAAAAATTAGCGCACCTTCTTCTTCTTGTTTAATGAGTTGATTTATTTTTTCTCTGCGCTCTTCTTTCTTTTGCGCACGCTGCATAGCAGATTCAGAAGGTTGTTTTTTCTGAGCCATTAATCCTGTTCCTGACATTAGGAAAACCACAAAAAATAGTTTCTTCACTTCCATTTGGTTTGTTATAGGTAAATTTAAAGCAAAATTGATGCAATGACTTCACAAATTATTTATACCAGCGACCTTAGAACCACAGCTACACATTTACAAAGCGGATCTGCTATTGAAACCGACGCACCTACCGATAACAAGGGAAAGGGCGAAAGGTTTTCTCCAACCGACTTAGTAGCAACCGCATTGGCCTCTTGTATGATCACCACAATGGGCATTAAAGCCCAATCCATGGATAATATTGTACTAGATGGCACTAAGGCCGACGTTACTAAAGTCATGTACAGTGACCCTAGAAGAATCGGTAAAATCGTTGTTCATATTCAATTTCCTGAATCACTTAAACATTTAAGCGACAAAGAAAAAGCCATACTCGAAAATACTGCAAGAACTTGCCCGGTAGAAAGAACATTACATCCAGACGTAGAGCTAGACCTGCAGTTTATTTGGTAAAAGATACTGGTAAAACCCTATTTGCTGCCCAATATCAGTCAGTTGAATGGCGTAACTAATTTGCTACTAGATCCAGGGTGGTTAATTCTTTTACCACCCTACTCACTGGAAGTCCCATTACATTGTAAAAGTCGCCCGTAATGGAGGCAATTCCAATTACGCCTATCCATTCCTGTATGGCATATGCCCCTGCTTTGTCGTAGGGTTTATATTGGTCTACATAATATTCAATCTGCTGCAAGGTTAATGGATGAAATTGTACATGGGTAGTTTCTGAAAAAGCCACTTCTATTTCATTTAATAAAATGACTACTCCTGTTATAACCCGATGATTTTTGCCCGACAATTTTTGTAGCATAGCAATGGCTTCTTCTCTATTTGCAGGCTTATTAATAATCTCTTTCTCTAAAACCACAACCGTATCGGCTGCTAAAAAAATAATATTGTTCACTTTTTCTTCAGCAGCAACCAATTTGTTTTTTACTGCAATTGCTTTAGCTTTTGCAATATGGATGGGAATTTTTTCTGCTTCCATATTGGCATCAAAACTTTCATCGGTAGATTCTACAACCACCCTAAAAGGCACTTCGGCCCATTCTAATAAAGTTTTTCTTCTAGGGCTTTGAGAGGCAAGTATAACGGGTGTTTTTATCATATTGATGCTGAATAAAATCTAAAGAAAAGCATTGAAAGTATTCCGGTAAACATGACCAATTTAATCCAAGCACTTACCGTATGATAGTCTTTGGAACTATTGGCATGATATAACTTTTTCAATATGACCAACAAAGGCAAAACAATTAATAAAACACAGTACAATGCGCTATGCCACCACCCTAGCCCTAAAACATAAATTTGTAAAATGATTAATGCAGCAATTAACACAACCATCCACACTGCAACAAAAACTTTACTGGCTCTAATTCCCCACAATATGGGCATGGTTTTACAACCATACTTTTGATCACCTTCTATATCTTCCATGTCTTTTACCACTTCTCTTACCAGTGAAATAATAAATGCGAAAGAAGCATATAAAATAGACAGCCTGAAAAATCTGACTTTGTTATGGTCTACCACCAAAAGCTCATTAATTAACAAAGGAAATTTGGCAAAAAATAAAATTAAAATAACCCATGCTGTAAGTAACGAGATGATGATATTACCAATCAATAGTTGTTTTTTAAAATTGGTAGAATAAAACCACAGCAATAAAATGGCCAATAAATTACCCAGTACCAAATGCCAATACAATTGAACTGGCAAGGCCAGCATGGTAAAGAACAATCCAGCTAAACTCAATACCATATGCCAAAATATAACCCATCTTCTATTGATAATGGTATTCACTACCATTTTATCGGGTTTATTAATCTGGTCTATATTTTGGTCAAAATAATCATTAATGATATACCCTGCAGCGGCAATGAATACCGATGCAAGCAGAATTAGTAAAAACTGAGAATGGTTGGATTCATTAAATTCAAATGGATAAACCCTAGCATAAATACACCATTCAAATAAATATTGGGTAACAATGATGAACACCAAATTGGGCCATCTTACCAAGCGAAAAAATGCAGCTGTTAATTTCAAATGGTTGAATTGAAAAGGTATTAAATATTGTCTTAGTAAAATAAACCCTACTGTGCCCTTAGGGTAAAATCCTCATTCCAATCACCCCTCAATTTCATCACTTTTTCAATTACATCTCTTGCACAGCCCATACCTCCAGATATTGCAGAAATATACAATGAAATTTCTTTTATTTCTGAAACTGCATCCGCCGGGCAAACAGGAAGACCCACCCATTTCATGCATTCCAAATCGGGTATATCGTCGCCCATAAATAGACAAGTATTTTGCGCAACGTTCAATTCATTCAAAATTGATTTGAGCAAACCCAATTTATCGGTTACTTGCATATGTACCGCATGAACCCCCAGCTTATTCAGTCTATCTTTTACTTCGGGTGAATTACCTCCTGAAATAACAATCACCTGATACCCTTTTTTTATCGCTAGCTGCAATGCATACCCATCTTTAATATTCATTCTACGGGCCATTAAACCATTCGGCATTACTAGTAATGAGCCGTCTGTTAAAACCCCATCAACGTCAAAAATGAATGTATTGATATAGTTGAATTGCTCCAGCATAATTACTTTTGATTGTCTCTCCATTCGTATACCCAAGCACTTTGAATCATTTCTAAATGACCTTCCGTACTCTGTTCTCTTGTTCCTTCAAATCTAGGAATTTCTAAAACCCACTCTAATAAATCAGTAAAACGAATACGGTATATTTTGGCTTCGGTAAAATCGTCTCCAAAACGCTCGTATAATTTCATCGCAATATCTTCGTGGTCGTTCCAATTAATGGGTGGCTCAAAATGGCTCATGGTAATTTGTTAAAAGTTAAATCAATTCGTTATTCTCCCAAAAACTGGGTTTGATCTGGCAATGTAATGCTAACCTCTCCAGATCCTGCTTGTAATACACATTGACAGCCTAATCTAGAGTTGATTCTAGGATTTACAGCCCTATCTATAAAATCTTCTTCTCTGTCTCCAAGCTCTTCTAAATGCGCTGCACCGCTATTCACATATAAATGGCAAGTACTACAAGCACAAACAGCTCCACAATTGTGGTGCAACTCTATCCCGTTGTCTAAACAAACTTCTAATAAACTTTGGTCGGGCGCAATATTGGTCAAGACTACGTTTTCTAGTCCTTTCTGTTCAAAATCAATTTTAATTGTATACATAATCACTATTTGGGTGGCAAAAGTATTTTAAAAGTCTTATTAACCGATTTATTACTAAAAAGTTTAGATATATTATTTAAATACCTTTGCAGGATGAAGATGAAATTGAGTCAGCGCCTTCTGCTGAGATACTATAAGGCTAAAATTAGAACCATCGGTATGGTATCGCCTGAAAAAGCCGCTGCCGAGGCTTTTGACTTGTTTAGTACCCCTTTTAAATCGAAGAAAAACCCTAAAATACCCGCCATTTTTCACCAATCCCTGCCCGTATCGGTAGAAGTAAGAGGAATAACAGTTAGGGGCTTTCAGTGGAAGTCGGAATTAACGCAAGCCAGAAAAATATTAATTGTACATGGGTTCAGCAGCTACTCTTATAAGTTTGAGCAATACATTGTATCCCTAAAGAAAGAGGGATTTGAAGTATTGGCCTTTGATGCTCCTGGGCATGGCATTAGTGATGGGAAAAGAATTAATGCACTTATATATAGAGACACCATTTTAGCTATTGAAGCCCAATTTGGACCCTTATATGGCATTATTGCCCACTCTATGGGTGGCTTGGCTGCTTCTTTAGCCATGGAATCAATGACCAATACGAAAGAAAGAAAATTGGTGTTAATTGCCCCAGCAACTGAAACCAAAAGGGCCATTGAAAATCTATTCACACAAATTCCTGTTAAACCTGCTGTTAAGCAAGCTTTTGACCAATATGTAACCAATTTGGCGGGTAAGCCCATCAGTTATTTTTCTGTAGCAAGGGTGATCAGAAACTTGGATGCAAGGGTTTTATGGATTCACGATGAAACGGATGCCATCTGTACTTTTGAAGACGTAGCACCCCTATTATCCGAAACCATATCCTCTACAGAATTCTTTATTACCAAGGGTTTAGGCCATAATCAAGTGTATAAAGAAGCCAGTACAAGAGACCGAATACTCGCCTTTATTCAATCCCCCTCAAAGGGAGATTTTTTGTGATTTAACGGTTTCCCCTAATATTGCAATGCATTTGATCTTAATAATTGAAGTAAAACCGTAGACCGGATTTCGTACATGGCTAAAAATTTATTGATCGTTGAGTCGCCCGCAAAAGCAAAAACCATTGAAAAAATTCTGGGTAAGGATTTTGATGTGAGAAGCTGCTATGGTCATATTAGAGACCTTGAAAAGGACGATATGGGCATTGATGTGAACAATCACTATTTACCAAGGTACAAAGTACCCGACGACAAGGAAAGAGTGGTAAAGGAGCTGAAGCAAATGGCCAAAAAAGCAGACGAAGTATGGCTTGCATCGGATGAGGACCGCGAAGGAGAAAGCATTAGTTGGCATTTAGCCGAAGTATTGGGTCTAGATCCTACAGTGACCAAACGAATTGTTTTTCATGAGATTACTGCACCAGCCATTAAAAAAGCAGTTGACAATCCAAGAATCATCAATATGAACTTGGTAAATGCGCAACAAGCAAGAAGGGTTTTAGATCGTTTGGTAGGATTTGAACTGAGCCCTGTTTTATGGCGCAAGATTGGCATGCAAAGAAGCCTAAGTGCAGGAAGGGTTCAAAGCGTTGCAGTTAGATTAATTGTAGAGCGGGAGCGAGAAATCAATCAATTTATTTCGGAAAGTTCTTATAAAATTGAAGCCATTTTTAGTGCAACAGATATCAATGGCAAACCAGTTCAGTTTAAAGCTGAAGGACCAGGAAGATTGCACACAACTGAAGAAGCAGAAGCATTTTTAGAAAGTTGCAAAAATGCAGGTTACATTGTAAAAGATATTCAAGTTAAACCGGCCAAAAGAACCCCGGCTGCACCTTTTACCACTTCTACTCTTCAACAGGAAGCATCTCGTAAAATGGGATATAGTGTAAGCAAAACCATGTTGATTGCACAGAAGCTTTACGAAAGTGGTAAGATTACTTATATGCGTACGGATAGTATTGCTTTGAGTGAAACTGCTTTAGGAGATATCAGTAAAGAAATCAATCATAGCTACGGTGCCAAATACCACCAGCCACGCAAATTCAAAAACAAAAATGAAAATGCGCAAGAAGCTCACGAAGCCATCCGTCCAACTTATATGAGCAATCATACCGTAGACGACGAAGAGTGTAAGCGATTGTACGAACTAATTTGGAAAAGAACCATTGCTTCACAAATGAGTGATGCAGCATTTGAAAAAACAACAGCAAAAATTGAAATAAGCACCAATAAAGAAACACTTACTGCCAGTGGAGAAGTGATGCAGTTTGATGGATTTTTAAAAGTGTACATGGAGGGTAAAGACGAGGAAGATGAGGAAAGCACGGAGGGTATGCTCCCCCCCATAAAAGTAAATGAGCAATTGAATTTTGTATACATGAATGCCAATGAAAAATTTACTAAGCCGGCAGCAAGGTATACAGAAGCTTCACTGGTAAAGAAATTGGAAGAACTGGGTATTGGCCGTCCTTCTACCTACGCTCCCACTATTTCCACCATTATGAAACGCAACTATGTAGAAAAGCGTGATAAAGAAGGAATAAAAAGGGCTGCAGCCATATTAACACTTACTCCCAACAATCAAATTGAAAAAGAAATTATTCAAGAAAATACGGGAGCCGAAAAAAGCAAATTATTCCCTACCGATTTAGGTATGGTAGTAACAGACTTTTTAAAACAACACTTTAATAAAGTAATGGACTTTGGTTTCACTGCTAAAATTGAAGCCGAGTTTGATGAAATTGCTGGAGGCAAATTAAAGTGGAGCAATATGATTGATGGTTTTTATAAACCATTTCATGAAACCATTGAACATACCCTAGAAAATGCAGAGCGCGCCAAAGGCGAAAGAGAATTGGGTATTGATCCTGTATCAGGAAAAAGAGTCATCGCTAGAATGGGGCGCTATGGTCCAATGGTTCAAATTGGCGATACCAGTGATGAAAACGACAAAGCCCGATTTGCCAAACTAAAACAATCTCAAAGCATCGAAACCATCACCATGGACGAGGCAATGGAGCTTTTTTCATTGCCTAAAACATTGGGAGAATACGAAGGAGCTGAACTTTCTGTGAATATTGGAAGATTTGGACCTTATATAAAATTAGGAGAACAATTCATTTCTATTCCTAAAGGAGAAGACCTACACGAAATGGATTTGAATCGTGCTATTGAATTACTAAAAGAAAAGCAAGCTGCAGATGCACCCGTTGCTTTTTACAATGAACTCCCCGTTACAAAAGGAAAGGGAAGATTTGGGCCTTTCATTAAATGGAACGACCTATTTATCAATATTCCAAGGGCATACAATTTTGATTCATTAAGTCAACAAGACATTAATGAATTGATTGAGAAGAAAATGGAAAAAGAAGCCAACCGTTTTATTAAACAATGGCCTGCAGAAAAAATAGCGATAGAAAATGGAAGATGGGGTCCATTTATTCGTTTTCAGAAGAAGATGTTGAAACTAGGAAAGCAAGCAGATGGAAACAAATATACTCCTGAAACCATAGCAAACATTGAATTGGACGAAGTTAAACGTTTGATAGAAGAGCAAGTTCCCGGAGCATTTACCAAAAAAACTGCCGCTAAGAAAGCTGCCCCTAAAAAAGCCGCAACCAAGAAAGCGGTTGCTAAAAAAGCAGCTCCAAAGAAAGTAGCAAAAAAAGCTGCCAAGAAATAAATATGCCTCAAAGATGAGGGACATAAAAAAACTCCGATCAGTGATCGGAGTTTTTTATTATCGTTATAAGTAAAATACGAATTAAATAGGTGTTTACTAGCAGAAACTATGCTCTTCCCATTTCCCTTAAGAAACGAACGTGTGCTACAACTGCTCTACGCATGGTAGGGTACTCAATATATTGTAATTGATATTCCTTACAAACCGACTTCACAATCTCGCTAATTGCAGGATAATGAACGTGCGAAATTTTCGGGAACAAATGGTGTTCAATTTGGAAATTTAATCCACCTACTAACCAACTAATCAATTTATTTTTTGTTGCAAAATTAGCAGTAGTCTTAATTTGGTGAGCTGCAAATTCATCAGGTAGTTTATGGGTTTCAATATCTGCAACAGGAAACTCAGTATGTTCTACAGTATGCGCTAATTGAAATACGATACTCAATACAAAGCCTGCAAAGAAAGTCATAATAACAAAACCAATTACCCAATTAACCCAGCCAACAATGGCTACTGGTATTACAATGAATACAGCAGCATGGTATACTTTAACTGCCCAAAATTCAATATGATCTGCAGTGCTCATTTTTTTCAATGGAACATTGCCAATTTTTTGGGTAAAATATTTTTTATAGTCTGTAAAGAAAATCCAGAATACGTACAACAACATATACAATATCCAGAAATATAAATGTTGGAATTTATGTGCACCAATTCTTTTTTGGGTAGGTGCCATACGCATTAAAATACCCACTTCAATATCATCGTCTACTCCATCAATATTGGTAAAACTGTGGTGAATCATATTGTGTTTCATATTCCACATAAAATGATTCGCACCTAACAAACTGATAGAAGAAGCAGCAATTTTATTAACCCAACGATTGGTGCTGAAACTTCCATGGCTACCATCGTGCATTACGTTAAAACCAATTCCAGCAACCAATCCTCCTAATAAGATACATTCAGCTACAGCAAAATACCAAGCTGGTGTAAAAAATACTAAGTGGGTGTAAACAATCACAAAAGCAATTACCATGATGATTGCCTTTGTAAATAATTTAGGGGTTCCGGTTGCGTCAATGCCTCTTTCATCAAAATAGGCTTGTACTCTTTTTTTTAACTCTAAGTGAAGGGATTGCTTTACAGCAGGAAATTTGGGGATAGTAAATGTACTCATTCAAAAAAATTAATAGTGTCAAAGGTAAACCTTAACAATCAGTTATGGTGTTAATATTACTAATTTAAGGCAGAAATGACAATTGAACGACTATCTGTTAAAATTATTATGCGTAAAATGAAACATATATCCACAAGGGGGGAATAACTTATGCTTGACTATTCAGTAAAAATTAATTTAGTTTGATAAGAATTTAAGCTCAATATGCAGGAGACCAAAGAATTAAATGCCCTGTTCACGCTCATAGATGATCCAGATGAAGTTGTTTATACAACTGTTACAGAAAAACTGGTAGGCTATGGCAAACCGGTTATCCCCAACCTGGAACATTTATGGGAAACAACCCCTAATGAAGAAATTCAGGAAAGAATTGAGATGATTATTCATCGCTTGCATTTTACCGACCTACAAAACGATTTTACAGAATGGGTGAATAGCCCCTGTCCCGATTTATTATTTGGTGCATTATTGGTTGCCAAATTTCAATACCCCGATTTACAAACTACGCCCGTATTACAAGACATAGAAAAAATTAGGAGAAATGTGTGGCTAGAGTTAAATAGCTTTCTTACCCCTCTTGAACAGGCCAATGTGTTAAGTAGTATTATTTATAATTACTATCATTTAAAGGGCATTGAGTTGAAGTATGAAAACCCCGACGATTTTTTTCTGCACAAAGTTTTAGAAGCAAAAAAAGGAAATGCCATAGCCAATAGCATTATTTATCAAATCATTTGTGAAAAATTAGAGGTCAACGCAAGAATCATAAATATTCCTAAACAGTCTATCATCGCTTTTTTCAATTCAGAATTTGAATTTGATGAACCCAATACTTCATACAGAGACCAAATTCATTTTTTTGTGGATGCTACCAATGGGCAGGCTTACTCACATACTGATATTGAAACATATTTAACAAGAATTGGAGCAACCGTAGAACCAGCTTTTTTTGTTCCTAAAACTCATCCACAAATCATTAAGCATTTAATTGGCGAAGTAGCCAAATGTTTCTGTAAAGAAGAACAAAAATACAAACAACAAGAGTTGATGCAATTGGTTGCACTTATACAAGAAATGATATAATGATTAGCTGGCACGATTTTGAAAAAATAGATATCAGAACTGGAACCATTCTTGACGCCAACCCCTTTCCAGAAGCTATTAAACCAGCCTATCAACTAACCATAGATTTTGGTGAATTAGGGATTAAACAATCCTCTGCTCAAATAACCGCTCATTACACTACAGCTGAATTAATTGGCAAACAGATTGTTGCAGTAGTGAATTTCCCTCCAAAAAAGATTGCCCATTTTTTTAGTGAATGTTTGGTGTTGGGCGTGTACGATGAAAATAACCAAGTAATCTTACTCCAGCCCAATAAGACAACAAGCAATGGATTTAAAATTGGATAATAAACCATTTAGTTCTGTATATTTATTCACGATATAAGGAATGGTTAAATGGGCGAATTGCATTATACTTATTACGAAAGTCCTATAGGACTCTTACAAATTGGGGGTACCAACCATTATATTGGTGAATTAAGCTTTGTAGACAACAAAGACCAATTTACCCATGGGGAACCAGGCATTACCGAAATCATGCACCAATGCACTGAACAGCTAATTGAATATTTTCATGGAAAAAGAAAACATTTTGATTTACCTGTTCACCAAGATGGTACCGATTTTCAGGTTCGAGTATGGAACAAACTAATGGATATTGAATACGGTAAAACCATTAGTTATTTAGACTTGGCCAAAAAATTAGGAGACCCAAAAGTAATTAGAGCAGCAGCTACTACCAATGGGAAAAATAAAATTGCCATCATTGTTCCTTGTCATAGAGTAATTGGAAGTGACCGTTCCTTAACAGGATATTCGGGCGGCATGTGGCGAAAAAAATGGCTATTACAACATGAATTTAAAATTGCCAATGGCGTACAAACCTTGTTTTAATTGGATAAAATTGGGTGCAATTATTGTTTGGGTAGTTGCTGCTTATTCGGCAAGTGCTGAACCCTCCCCTAATAGAGTCATCATATTGGGCACCAAACACAACGGAAATAAACTGGTAACAGTGGGTAGTATGTTGCAAATAATCAAGCGAATTAATCCAGATATTATATTACTAGAATTTGATTCATCTGTAATTAAGAATTGTACCATTAATAAAGTTTGGGGGGCAAAAACAGCCGAATTTTTAGGGGTTTGGAATAACCCAATTGAATACAGGGCAACAAGGAAATTTAAAGAAATAAAAGATTCGGTTTGTATTGCACCATTTGACATCTATATCCCTAATAGAAAAAGCTATATTTCTTACACACAATTAATGGAAAAATCGCACCAAGAAACATTGATGAGGGTATACAACGAAGGGCTTTTAAATGCAGGGGATGCCGATGAGTTCAATAACTATACCAATATCAATAATGCATTCTTGCGTTTATTAGATAGCTCCTTAGTAAGGATGAACAGCCCTAATTTAACAGATACCATTGAAACAATTATTTATAAAGAAAAACACGCCATTAGAAGAATTACCATGAATTATCCGGCATTGCAACCATTTAGTAATTGGTATAATGCGCAGGTAGATTTTTGGGACGAAAGAAGTGAAGCCATCAACAAAAAGATATTGAAAGAATTAAACGCCAATAGCAATAAAACCATATTAATTATAACTGGGCTATTACACAAAAGTGATATTGAAAACTTTTTAAAAAGAAAGGAATTAGCCAGCTTATGCAAACTGATTCCTTTACAAGAAGCACTAACTAATCCACCGATTGCTGATTTCTAATTCCAGTTTTAAAATAATTCAATTCTTCGGTTAATTGAATATGCGGAAACTGTTCCATTAAATGTGCAGTTTCATTGGCATACTTTTTTAAGAATTGCTGGTGCTGACCCGTTGCTGGATTAAATGGTTTGTGCTGATAAGCCAATTTGATTTCCCTAATCAACTTGAATTGCTTGCTGGCTTCGCTATCTATACAAGCATCAACAAATTTTTCCCAAACATATTGTGTGGCTTGATAATTGGGGTGAACCATGTCTTCTGCATAAAAACGATAATCGCGTAAATCGTCAATAACCAATTCATAAGCTGGGAAATAATAAATAGCATTATTGCTATTTGCCAAATCATGAACTGCTTGAATTAATACCGCTTTACTTCTATTATTATCTATTACCCCTTCACGCAAATGTCTTACAGGACTGATGGTAAAAATGATTTGTAGGTATGGATTGAATTGAAGCAGCTGATCCACCATTTGTTGCAGCATTTGTTGTGTTGTAGCTGCTGTTAACAATTCTCTTTCAAACCATGCTGCGGGTGCTTTATGGTTATTGGCTGCAACAGACCCTGCTTTACCGTCTGCGGCTGCTGTTAACCGATATACCCAAGCAGAACCCAGCGTAATCATGAGATGATTGGCTGTTTTTAAAAACTGAGATGCAGCTGTTGTAGATGCATTTATTTTCGATACTGCATCTGCTTGGGTAGTACCTGAAAAACGACTATGGTGTTTCCAACTATGCCAAGTTTCATTCAATAAAAACAGGTCAGACGCAACAATTTGCTTTTGATGAATATAACTATCTACTGCCTCTACTACACTAATTGGATTAAACAAAATTCCGTTCGGATTTTCTAATACAGTAAAACAATGGCTCTTTAATAATTGACCAATGTTCTCGGTAAAGCAAGAACCCATCATGACCATTTTATGGTAATGCATGAACGGGGCAGGTATTTTCTTAATGGGAAATTCGTAATGAAACTTCATAGAAGTGTTATTGAAAAACGGTCGAGACCATATTACTGCAATGCTGCAATTGAACTGTGTTAATATGATTCAGTAACTGGTGCTGTATTAAATACTGAACAATATTTTCGGTATCCATATTACCCACTAAATCATCTTGTGCCATTGGGCAGCCACCAATGCCTTTTAAAGCTCCATCTATCCTATTACAGCCAGCTTGTAATGCGGCAGCCAACTTGGGTTCCCAATTTGCTGCACTTGCGTGCAAATGCACCCCAAATTGAATTGCTGGGTATTGGGGTATCAAAATACTTAATGCATCCCTTATTTGATTGGGGCTAGCCAATCCAACCGTATCTGCTAAAGAAATGGTTTTAATTCCTAATGCAGCCATTTCACCTGCCCATTTCAATAAAATTGCTTGGTTGTACAAATCTCCATAAGGATTTCCAAAACCCATACTCAAATAAATGACCAGTTCTTTATGGTGTGCCACACACAATGCTTGTATGGCTTTTACCCGCTCAAAACTTTCTTCTAAACTGCTATTGGTATTTCTCATTTGAAAGCTAGGAGAAATAGAAAAAGGAAATCCTAAATAACTAACTGTATCAAATGCTACTGCTTCTTCTGCCCCTCGTTGATTGGCTACAATCACCAATAATTTGGTAAAGCTATTGCTCAAATCTAAAGCCTTTATTACTTCAGCTGTATCGGCCATTTGTGGGATAGCTTTAGGAGAAACAAAACTGCCGCAATCGAGTACATCAAAACCTACTTTAAGTAATGCATTGAGGTAGTCAATTTTTTTTTCGGTTGGTATATAATTTTTCCATCCCTGCATTGCGTCTCGAGGGCATTCTACCAAAATAGTTTTATTCGTATTGCTCAATTGCATGGTCATGAATTAGATACAGATTTAACGCCCATTCGCTGTTTCATTCCTTCGTACAAAATCATTCCTGTTGCAACAGACACATTGAGTGAATCAAATTTTGCTGCCATGGGTATTTTAAAAAATGCATCTGCCGATTTAGCCAAATAAGGCTGCACCCCTCTACCTTCATCGCCCATAATTACACAACAAGGAATGGTATAGTCTAAATCGTAAACATTTTGATCGGCTCTCATTTCACTGGTATAAACTGCAATTCCATTTAAATGTAAATCGTCTACTGCTTTCAACAAACTACCTACTCTACAAATATGTATTTTCTCTAAAGCACCTGCACTGCTTTTCATGGCTTCTTCATTTAATGCCCCTACCCCTTTATCTGGAATAATGATCGCTTGTGCTCCACAGCAAACAGCCGTTCGGGCAATGGCACCAATATTTCGTACATCGGTAACACCATCTAGCATTAAAAACATTGGCACTGTTCCTTCAGATACTACATGATCAATTACTTGTTGTAAATCTAAATATTGAACCAATGCAACTATTGCAATCACCCCTTGGTGATTGGCTTTGCTTAATCCATTCAATTTTTCTACTGGAACCAGTTGAATGGGAATATTGTGCTCGCGTGATAAAGTTCGAATTTGGTGTACTACTTCTCCACTTGCATTTTTCTGCAGTAAAATTTTGTCTATGGCTTTGCCCGATTGCAAAGCTTCTACCAACGGCTGACGGCCAATAATTAAAGAAGTTTTTTTCAATGCCATCTGCAAATGTATTAATTCAATTTTCCCTGCAACAATAAGAGTTGAACTTTATATACAGCAGCTACCGTCATGGAGTCGGTAATGGCGCCATTTTCTACCATGTTGACCATTTCAGTAAATGGGAGTTTTTTAACCACTAATTGCTCTGTCTCTTCCGGTTCTGCCTCACCTTGGTGCAGTTTTCGAGCTAAATAAATGATGGCTAATTCATCGCTTACCGAGTTAGACAAATGCAGCTGAAATAATTCGGTCCATTCTTCGGCTATAAGACCTGTTTCCTCTAACAGTTCCCGCTTTGCGCTATCCAGCGGCTCCAATCCCACCAAACAACCGCCCTCGGGCATTTCCCAACTATATGCATTTAACGTAAATCGGTACTGCCCTACCAAATAAGTATCCAAGTTTTCGTCTAATACTAAAACCCCAACGGCAATATTTTTAAAATGTACTTTACCGTAAATCCCTTTACCTCCATTGGGATTTATTACATCGTATTCGGTAAGCGCAATCCAAGGATTATGATAAATCAATTTCTCGCCATTAATTTTCCAAGGATTGGATTCCATCATTTGTTTTTATAAAAAAAGATAAAGGGTATACTAATTACAATATACAGTATAACCACCAAGAGCAGTAAAAATTTTGCACCGGCACACCAATTTGTTAGCATTAATGTGAAGTCTGAAAAGCTACCTGCCAAGCTATCCAACATAATTTTATTCTCAATTAAGTCTAATACCCCTACAACATAAACCGCTTTAGACAAAGAAGTTCCCGCATGCTTCATTGAACTATTGGTCCACGCAGCAGAACAAGCAAGGGCAGCAGTATTAAAAAACAACACATAAAAAGGAATAAACACAAAGTCTATATAGATATTGGCTTTTACGTCTGCATTAGACCAGCCAAACAGAACGGCATTCAGTCTCTCGCCAGTATCGGCAAATTCTAAATCAATAATACCTAATGGAGTGGCATCGGTTTTTAGGTTCGCACCTTGAATTTGAAGGATAAAGAAAAACAAGGCTGCCAGCGAACCAAATACGATTAGTCTGGTTTTCATTCTTTGAATATAAAAAAAAAGGCTGTATTTACACACAGCCTTTAACGATTTTTTTATATAAAGAGTAAATAATTTTTATTTCAACCCAAACGCTTTCTTCACTTTCGCTACATAATCTAGCTTCTCCCAGGTAAACAATTCCACTTTTACTTTCTTCTCTTTACCGTCTGGAGTTTTGAAGGTTTTGGTTACCGTTTCAGACTTGCGACCCATATGACCATACGCTGCAGTTTCACTGTAGATAGGGTTTCTGAGCTTTAAGCGCTGCTCTATAAAGTAAGGACGCATATCGAATAAACCTTCCACCATCTTGGCAATTTGGCCATCGGTCAAGTTTACTTTAGCAGTACCGTATGTGTTTACGTTAATAGAAGTAGGTTGTGCTACACCAATGGCGTAAGACACTTGTACCAAGATTTCGTTGGCCACACCAGCAGCTACCAAGTTCTTCGCAATATGACGCGTTGCATACGCTGCAGAACGGTCTACCTTGCTTGGATCTTTACCGCTGAATGCACCACCACCATGGGCACCCTTACCACCATAGGTATCTACGATGATTTTACGACCCGTTAAACCAGTGTCTCCGTGCGGACCACCAATTACAAACTTGCCGGTTGGGTTAATATGGTATTTAATGTCTTTGTTAAACAGCTTCGCGTATTTCTTGTACTTCGCTTTAACTCTTGGAATTAAGATATCAATAATGTCGTTCTTAATCTTGGCCAACATCTTGCCTTCCGAATCAAAATCATCGTGCTGGGTAGATACTACAATCGCATCAATTCTTACGGGTTGATTGTTGTCGTTGTATTCCAACGTCACCTGGCTCTTGGCATCAGGTCTTAGGTATTTGATGGCTTTGTTCTCTCTTCTTAATGCAGCTAGTTCAATCAAGATCTTGTGCGCTAAGTCTAAAGCCAATGGCATATAGTCTTCTGTTTCATTGCTGGCATAACCAAACATCATTCCTTGGTCGCCTGCTCCCTGCTCTTCTTTCTTCTTCTTGTCTACCCCTTGGTTAATATCGGCACTTTGCTCATGAATAGCAGATAAAATACCACAGCTATTTGCTTCAAACATGTATTCGCTCTTGGTATAACCAATCTTGCGAATTACCCCACGTGCAATCTCT
>NCGN01000007.1 GCA_002281575.1 Sphingobacteriia bacterium 28-36-52 | reverse complement strand
TGGATCAAACGCTAAAAAGTTATCGATCAGCGCATCAGATATCTGATCCGCTACCTTGTCCGGATGTCCTTCAGAAACACTCTCAGAAGTAAATAAATAAGACATTGAATATAGTTTTTAAATGGTTGTAGATGATTAAAGTTTAGAGTACACCAACCTCAAACGCATTCTAAATCTGCTATGCGTTCCGCCTCCCAATCTAACTCTACCATTGGCAACTTCATTACCAACAGCTGCATTTAAATAATACATTTGAGAAACAAGGTTGTTGGGATAAGGAGGTGTAAAATTTAAAGAGTCGTTTGAAGGTGCAGAAAGTCTTAGTGTAAATGAAGAATCTTTCCTAGTTACAATCCCTTGGATATACCTGCTGATAATAAAATTATACGCAGCTACTCTATCGTATCCATTGATTGTTTTAAAGGTTCTAAACCCTCCAAAATCAACCGTGTTAGGACCTGATGTGCTTACTAAATAATCGTTTGGAATATTTCTTTTTTGATTTTTAGCCGAGTCAAAAGCACTTAATAACAATAATCGAGGAGCTTGAAAATAACGATCCAACGTAAGCAAGTTATTATCATCAGGAACCTGCTCAGCAACCAACTCTGCGCGATGTATAATTCTATTACTTAAACCCTGCAAATTGGGTATTCTAATACGAACATAGGTACCCGGAAAACTTTGTACATATACCAATGAATCCGGCTTTGACGTAGTGGTAATATGGTTATTGATTTCTGCTCCTGCTGTATTTCTTACAATATAATTGGCATAAGCACTTGCAGCAGAATTGAATTTAAAATAAGTTACAGAAGTATCTCTTACAGTTGCGCCGGTACTGCTGGTATTATAATACAAAGCAAGCTTGGTATTGGTATCTAATAAATTAATGTATAATAATGCATTGGCAGGATTAGAGGCTTGCACTTTTACAGAAAATCCTTTAAAGAAAGATTTAAACGTGCTATCGTTCCTATAAGCATTGGTTGAATCATAGTCTCTTAAAAATCTTCTTGCAACATCCGACCTAAGTGGAATCCTTATTTGATTATTGCTATTTTCATATCTATTGTTTACAGAATCACTTAGTGTTCTAATGTCAATAGTAGCCGTATTATTTAGACTTCCAATGGTATTAATAGGATATACAGTTGGATGATTTACTGGATAACTGATGAATGGACTTAATGGAGTTGCCGGGCTAATCTCTTGAACATTTACTTGAAGGGGCTGGCTAGAGTCTCCATAAAAACCTTTATAACTCAAGATCAAAACGGCAGAGTCTACCACTAAGCTATCTTTAGATCCTGGCACAAAAAAGGGATAAAAAGAAGGAGAAAGTTCAAAATTCAATTCAGCAGAAGTTCTTCCAAATAAAGGATCGTTGGTAATTGCACCAATAACCATATTATCAGAATTGTATACTCTGGTGGTATCGCTTTCTTCAAATGTGTCTGTTTGTAATTCCATGATGGTGTCAAAAGTATTCACCCCATCTACTGCAGGAATTAATCCACCACCTAATTCAGTGGTAGTAATTCTGGTACATGCTGCTGAAACAAACAAAATAATTAGGAAGAAAATATGCGATAAACGCAGTCTAAAATTAGCTAACATGTTCTGGTTTTACTTACCCGCAAGGTCGTTGTACAATTCTAAATACTCTGTTAAATCAGAATCCCATCCTTTAAATGGAACTACTTTTTTGCCTTTTACTTTAGAGAATTCATCGGTCAGTTTTTTGTCTATGATATCTGAACCAAATGAAATTGCGTCTGCAAAATGAGCACCTCCTTTAAACATAGCAGTATTATTGCTGTCTTTAAAAACATCTAAGTCTTTATCTTTTACATTAACATTAATTACCGCACGCTTTAAAAAATCGGCACCAAGGCTCTCTTCAAATGTATTTTGCCCAATGGTAAATACCACTTTGCTATTTCCAAATACGGGTTCTTTCTTATAAGCAGTTTTAATGTAAGCAGGAATTAATCCACTCATCCAGCCACTACAGTGAATAATATCAGGAGGCCATCCAAATTTCTTAACCGTTTCTAAAGCGCCTTTACAAAAAAAGACTGTTCTTAAATCATTGTCGTCGAACCAGTTTTCATTTTCATCATGAAAAATTTGCTTACGCTTGAAGAAGTCTTCATTTTCCAAAAAATAGACTTGCAATCTTGCATTAGGTAAAGAAGCTACTTTAATTTGCAAAGGATGATCATCATTGTCAACTGTTACATTAATTCCAGACAACCTTACCACTTCGTGTAATCTGTGCCTGCGCTCATTAATAACCCCAAATCGCGGCATGATGCATCTCACTTCTAAACCGCTGTCGTTGCTTTTAATAGCAAGTTTATTTATCACTTCTGCAAACTCCGTCAATTCCAAATACGGAGACATTTCAGTGGCAATAAATAATATCCTTTTCTTTGTAGACATGAACACTTCTTTTTAGAACCTGACCCTGAATAAGTTTGCAAAGTTACGAAATATAGCGTGAAATACACTACTGTATTCGTTTTTGATTCAAGTAGGTTGTTAAAAAAAGAATGAAAGCCAAATATGGTATCTTTGAAATATGAGAAAAAAGTGGTTTTCTGTACTACAATACTTGTTTTTTCTAGGCTTAGGCCTGTTTTTAGTTTGGTGGAGTATGCAACAAATACCCCCAGAAAAGTGGGGTGATTTCAAAAAATCCCTACAAAACGCCAATTATTGGTTATTAATTCCCGTTTTTTTAATACTTACAGCCAGCCACTTCATTCGGTCTTTGAGGTGGAAAATATTAATGAAGCCAATGGGTTATACTCCTAGAACCCCCAATGTGTTTTTTGCGGTAATGGTAGGTTACTTAGCCAATTTAGCGGTTCCGAGATTGGGAGAACTACTCAAATGCACCCTTTTAGCCAAGTATGAGAAAGTGCCTGCAGACAAATTGGTAGGAACCATTTTGGTGGAGCGAGCATTTGATGTAATTTCTTTGGGCTTGGTTTTTTTAATAGCTTTAATCAGCCAATTTGATGTTGTGGGCGAGTATGCTGGTCAATTATTGGGGCCATTATTGAATACAGATAATGCCGCCATCCCCTATTTTAAAATTGGATTGACTTTATTTATATTGTTGTTTATAGTAATAGGAAGTATTGTCATTATAAAAAAATTTCCCCATAATAAACTGGTATCTGTTTTTAGTAATATTATAGCAGGGGTTTGGGAAGGGCTCAGTAGCATCAGACAATTAGAACAAAAAGGACTTTTCATCATATATAGTGTACTCATTTGGGGGCTTTATATAGTAGGCACATGGATTGGACTCTATGCTACAGCAGGCACCAGCAGTTTAGGCATAGCTGCCGCGGTTTCGGCCCTTGCATTTGGCAGTATAGGTATGATTATCACCCCCGGAGGTATTGGGGCATATGCCTATTTTATTGCAAAAGTATTAGAGAAGAATGGAATTGGATTTGAGTTGGGCTTTGCAAACGGGACCCTACAATGGTTTGCCCAATTTATCATCGTATTAATAGTTGGCTTCATTAGTTTGGGGCTACTGCCTTGGTACAACAAAAAAATATCGAATGAAAGCAACTAATGCAATACCCAATAAAATATTTACGCTTGATAACTTAAAAAAACAAGTAGCAGCTTGGCGGGTAAATAACAAGACGATTGCATTTAGCAATGGTTGTTTTGATATTTTACATGAAGGACATATTTTTTCATTGAATCAAGCTGCATCAGAAGCAGATATATTAATTATTGGCGTAAACAGCGACTTAAGCGTTAAAAGGTTAAAAGGCCCAGAGCGCCCAATCAATAATCAAATGAGTAGGAGCATCATGCTGAGTAATTTAGCAGTTGTAGATGCGGTAGTCATTTTTGAAGAAGATACGCCCTTAGCATTAATACAAGCTTTAATGCCCAATGTAATTGTGAAAGGTGGAGACTATACTATAGATCAAATAGTGGGTTCTAAAGAAGTGATTGAGAATGGCGGAAGGGTGGTTATTAATCCCATTGTTGAAGGATTCTCTACTACTGGCATAATTGAGCATATCAAAAAATCTTACTCATAGCTTGGTGTAAAGACTTAACACTGCGTTTTTATTGTATAAAGTATATTTGAGCATGTCTAAAAACCATTTGATTCAGAGAGATATAAGCTGGCTCAGTTTTAATGCAAGAGTATTGCAAGAAGCCAATGATGCAACGGTACCATTGAGAGAGCGGATTCGATTTTTAGGAATATTTTCTAATAATACAGACGAATTTTTTAGGGTGCGGGTAGCTACCCTTAAACGCATGATAGAGTTTTCTGAGAAAAGAAAGAAACTCAATATGTACATGGAAGAAGATCCACAAAAAATTTTAGACCAAATACAAATGACCGTTTTGCAACAGCAAAATGAATTCAATCGAATTTGGGATGGTATTCAAAAGGAATTAAAAAAAGAAAAAATCACCCTTGTTACAGAAACTCAGTTAACAAAAACACAGCAACAATTTGTAAGAAAATTTTTTGATGAAGAAGTTCGTTCTAATATCATTCCCTTAATGATAGAAACCCTACCACAGCTCCCTTATTTAAGAGACAAAAGTATTTTTTTAGGAGTGGTAATGCGCAAAAAGAACTCGGCCTATCAACAAAAATATGCTTTGATAGAAATACCAACTAAAGCGGTAGGAAGATTCATTTTATTGCCTTCTCGCAAAGACGAGAAAAACATCATCCTATTAGAGGACGTAATCCGTTTTAACCTACCTGTTATCTTCTCTTATTTTGGCTACGATATTTTTGAAGCACATGTTTTTAAAGTAACCAAAGACGCTGAAATAGATTTAGACAACGATATCAGCACCAGCTTTGCTGAAAAAATTGAGAAAGGAATAAAAAGTAGAAGAAAAGGGAAGCCCGTAAGATTTGTGTACGACAAAGAAATGGACCCAGGATTGTTAGAGTATTTAATCAGAAGATTGAGTCTAAATAGGAAAAGTAATATTATTCCTGGAGCCCGAATTCACAACTTTAGGCATTTCATGGATTTCCCTGATATCCTAAACAATAAGAGTACCCGAAGGGCTTCTTTTATTCCTAAATCTTTACAAACTTCATTAAGAGTCACAGATATTATTTTGAAGCAAGATGTAATGCTTCATTTTCCTTATCATGCATTTGACCCAATCATAGATTTGTTAAGAGAAGCGGCAATGGATCCTGAAGTTCACTCTATTAAAATCACTGCTTATCGTTTGGCGTCCAATTCTAAAATCATCAACGCTTTAATTAATGCCGCCCGAAATGGCAAACAAGTAGTGGTAATGTTAGAATTAAAAGCTCGATTTGATGAGGAAGCAAATTTGGAATGGAAGAAAATATTAGAAGAAGAAGGGGTAAAAGTTTTATTGGGTGTACCCAAAATGAAAATTCATGCGAAGCTTTGTATAATTAATAAAAAAAGAGGTACAAGATCTACCCATTATGGATTTGTAAGCACAGGTAACTTAAATGAAAAAACGGCCAGAGTATATGGTGACCATTGCTTGCTTACTTCTAATAGAAATATCATGAACGACATCAATAAGATATTTCGATATTTAGAAAATTGGAAAGCAGGACCAATGCTTTTAAAATCTTGTAAAACATTAATGGTTTGCCCAACCAATATGCGCAATGAACTATACGCATTAATTGATAACGAAATTAAACACGCCAAAGCTGGCAAAGCAGCTGGAATTATTTTAAAAGTTAACTCTTTAAGCGATGCAAGCTTGATAGATAAATTGTATGCAGCTGGCGCTGCTGGGGTAAAAATTGAAATGATTGTTAGGGGTATTTTTTGTGCTGAAATAGATCGAAAGAAATTTAAACAACCGGTTAAAGCTATTAGTATTGTAGATGAGTATTTGGAACATTCTAGGGTTATGATTTTTCATAATCTAGGAAAAGAAAAAGTATATATATCTAGTGCAGACTGGATGGTAAGAAACCTCAATCATAGGGTAGAAGCAGCCGTTCCAATTACAGACCCCGCTATTAAACAGGAGTTGATTGATATTATCCACATTCAGTTAAGAGACAACGTAAAAGCCCGAATTCTGAATAGTGAATTAGCCAACAACTATGTACCTTTCGTAGGAAAAAAGAAAATTAGGTCACAAATTGAGACCTATCATTACCTGTTCAGAAAAAACAATACTACCAGTGAGGCTAGCAGCAATTGATATAGGAAGTAACGCAGCAAGATTATTGATTGTTGAAGTAAGCAATGACAAAAATGGTAACCCCCAATTCAATAAGCTGAACCTGGTAAGGGTTCCCTTGCGTTTGGGCTTTGATGTATTTGCCAATGGAGAAATTTCCAAAGCAAAAAGAGGCATGATACTGCAAACCATGAAAGCTTATAGTCATTTATTGAATGCCTATAATGTAAAGGAAGTGATTGCTTGTGCAACGAGCGCCATGCGTGATGCATCCAATTCGGCCGACATTATTAGAAAAGTAAAACTAGAAACTGGGCTTGGAATTGAAATAATCAGTGGAGACTTAGAAGCATCTATTATTTACGAAAACCATATTGCAGAAAATATGGATGTAGCCAATAGCTACATGTATATTGATGTAGGGGGCGGTAGCACCGAGCTCACTTTTTTTACTGATGGCAAATTAACTTTTAAACGTTCATTTAATATTGGAACCATTCGGCTGTTAAAAGACATGGTAGACGATTACAAGTGGAATGAAATGAAAGACTATATTAAATTGGCCACGAAGGGATACAAAAAAATAATTGCAATAGGAACAGGAGGAAACATCAACAAGGTTTTTTCGTTGAGTAAGAAGAAAGATGGCAAACCCCTTAGCTTAGATCTATTAAAAGATTATTATAAAGAGATTTCTAACTTTTCATTAGAAGATCGAATCAATATTTATAAATTAAGAAACGACCGGGCAGACGTAATAGTTCCTGCCCTCCAAATTTATATTAATGTGATGCGTTGGGCAGATGCAGATGAGATTTATGTTCCCAAAATAGGGCTAGCCGACGGTTTGGTTCAACATTTATATGCCGAAATTCACCGATGATAAGCCTATTTTCGGCCCATTTTTGATTAAATAAAGCGCATACAGCCTACATTTGGATATACCCTTTGGTACCAAACAATATGATTAATACCATTTCAGATAAAAATAGAGCCATACAATTTGTAGCACATCTTGCTGCTTGGCTTTGCTTTTTCTTTCTCCCCTACCTGGTGTTTTTTCCTAGGCTCAGAGATTTTAGCATGAGCAACCATATGCTCACAGTAATAGTGCTAAACAATATTATGCTGATGGTATTCTACTATTTAAATACAATGGTATTAATACCCAAATTATTAATCAAAGAAAAATGGTTCTTATACATTCTTAGCTTAGTGGGCTGTTTACTTTTCTTTCTCTACGTGCCTCGAACATTGGCTATGATGATTTATCCACCTGAGATTCCTTTAAATATTACTGAAAATACAAAGGACATCAACAGGAGTAATAGAATTGGAAGAATAAGAAGAAGACCTTATGCCGATTTCTTCAATACGGTTTTATTTTTGTTGGTAATTACATTTGGTGCGTGCATTGAAGTAGTGAGGCGTTGGCTACAAACAGAACAAAACAGAAAAGAAACAGAACATGAAAGAATAAACACAGAACTCTCATTCCTGAAATCGCAGGTGAATCCGCATTTTTTCTTTAATACCCTGAATAATATTTACTCCTTAGCCATTGTAAAAAGTGATAAAACAGCCCATGCCGTTTTAAAGCTTTCAGCCATCATGCGATATATACTCACAGAAACAGAAAGAAATTTAGTACCATTAGAAAATGAAGTAGCATTTATACATAATTATATAGAATTACAACAAGTTAGATTAACCGATAAAGTGCAGGTAAATTTTAATATCGAAGGGAATACCGCGCCCCTATTGGTTGCACCACTTGTTTTTATCCCTTTTGTAGAGAATGCATTTAAATATGGGGTAAGCACCAAAGAACAAAGTAGTATTGAAATCAATCTTAAAGTAACTGAAGATATCATTTACTTTTATTCCAAAAATTATATTGTTCATTCAGAAAACAATATGATGGAAAATACCGGCATTGGTATCAATAATGTAAAGAGAAGGCTGGAATTATTGTATCCTGGGAAACACCAATTAAGCCACCTAGCAGAAAATGGCTATTATATTGTTAACCTTGAAATTAATACCCTTTAATGATTAAATGTATTGCTATAGATGATGAGCCTTTGGCATTAGAAGTGGTGAAAGAATATTGCAGTAAAATTTCTTTCCTTTCACTAGACAAAACATTTACAGACACCGATGAGGCCAGATTGTATTTACAGCAAAATAAAGTAGATATTTTATTTTTAGATATTCAAATGCCCGATATTAATGGGCTTCAATTTTATAAAAGTTTAACGGTTAAGCCAATTGTTATTTTCACTACTGCTTATAAGGATTTTGCAGTTGAAGGATTTTCTGTAGATGCAGTAGACTACTTACTAAAGCCTTTTGAATACGACCGTTTTTTAAAAGCTTGTTATAAAGCAAAAGAATACCTAGAATTTTTAAGCTCCCAAGAACTACAACTCAATTCCATTTTCGTAAAAGTGAATTACGAAATAATGAAAATCAATTTAAAAGAAATTGAGTTAATTGAAGCCCTAGACGACTATATTAAAATTTACATAAAGCCCTCTCCTGTTCTAACCTTAATGACCTTAAAAAGCATAAGCGATAAATTGCCTTCTAGGGATTTTTTGAGGGTGCATCGCTCTTTTATTGTACCTATTCATAAAATTGAAAAATTCAGCAAATCTAAAATCTGGATTTCCGGCAAGGAAGTGCCCATTGGAAGTAGCTACAATAATGTGTACGACCAACTTTTATCGGTTTCTAAGCTTGGTTAACCTGCCTCTATTAAAATTTAGGATGTACCTTTGCAGCAAAATAACATACTATGGAATTTTTGCAGCAGTTGGGTTTGCAACAACACAATCAAGGTGTTTCTTCTGGTACCATTTGGATGAATTCAAATGGATTAACCATTGATTCTTTTTCTCCAGTTGATGGCAAGAAAATTGGTTCTGTAACAACTGTAGATAAAAATAGTTACGAAGCTTTAATGCAAACCAGTGTAGCAGCTGCTAAAGTTTGGAGAAACTGGCCCGCACCTAAAAGAGGAGAAATCGTTCGCCAAATTGGTGATGCATTAAGAGTAAACAAAGAACCCTTGGGTAAACTAGTAAGCTACGAAATGGGTAAAAGCTTACAAGAAGGATATGGTGAAGTACAAGAAATGATTGATATCTGCGATTTTGCCGTGGGTTTATCACGCCAATTATACGGACTAACCATGCACAGTGAGCGTCCGCAACATAGAATGTATGAACAGTGGCATCCATTAGGTGTTGTAGCAATTATTTCAGCATTTAATTTTCCAGTTGCGGTATTTAGTTGGAATGCTGCTTTAGCATGGATTTGTGGGAATACGACCATTTGGAAACCAAGTGAAAAAGCACCATTGTGCGGGGTGGCTGTTCAACATATTATTGCAAAAGTTTTTGCAGCAAACAATGTTCCAGAAGGGGTGAACTGTTTAATCCAAGGTGGACGTGAAGTGGGTGAATGGTTAAGCAACGACACCAGAATTCCGTTGGTTTCCGCTACAGGTTCTACCAGAATGGGTAAAGCGCTTAGTGCAGCAGTAGCAGCAAGATTAGGTAAGAGTATCTTAGAATTAGGAGGTAACAATGCCATCATTATTTCTAAAGATGCCGACTTAGATATGTCTTTAATAGGTTGTGTGTTTGGGGCAGTTGGTACTGCAGGACAACGTTGTACCAGCACTAGAAGACTAATCATACACGAGTCGGTATATGATGCGTTTACTGCAAAACTTGTAAAAGCATACGACCAATTAAAAATTGGTGACCCTTTAGATTCAAACAATCATGTAGGACCATTGATTGATCAAGATGCGGTTAAAATGTATTTACACGCAATTGAACAATGTAAAGCGCAAGGTGGGCAATTCTTAGTAGAAGGTGGTGTAGTAAACGGAGTTGGTTACGAAAGTGGTTGTTACGTTAAGCCATGTATTGCAGCTGTTACCAACGAATTATCCATTGTACAACATGAAACTTTTGCCCCTATTTTATATGTAATGAAATACAGTAAATTAGAAGAAGCCATAAACATGCAAAATGATGTGCCACAAGGTTTGTCTTCGGCAATTATGACCTTGAATATGAGAGAAGCAGAATTATTCCTTTCTGCCAACGGAAGCGATTGTGGTATTGCAAATGTGAATATAGGAACCAGTGGCGCTGAAATTGGAGGTGCATTTGGAGGTGAGAAAGAAACAGGTGGTGGTAGAGAAAGTGGAAGCGATGCATGGAAAGCGTATATGCGCAGACAAACCAATACCATTAATTATGGTAATAATTTGCCATTGGCCCAGGGTATTAAATTTGACTTTTAATTATAAGTTGTTTTAATTAAGGCTATTCCCTGCGAAATTGAAATTGAGGGTAAACTGATGGAAGACTTTCTGCTGGTAAAAGCCAGTTGCGTAACGAATATGTAGTTTTTTATGCAAGAACCCTGCGCCAGCAGTGAGTCCATTCAATCCACTAGTAGCATTAAATATATTGAGGTCTTGTCGTCTTAAAAAATTATAGCCCAAATTGATTTCTATTTTATCATTTAGATAAAACTGTGCAGCAAATATGAGGTGGGCAAAAGTTTTTTGCAACAAGCCAGCGGTTCTTAAATCGCCTTCCGATGCATTAAATGCAGTGTCATTATAAAGTATTTTTAACTTGTGTAAATTATGAGCTGTTAAGGAAAACTGCAGAGGCGCATTTTCAAGTCTTTTGCTTATTCCAGCTTGTAAATCAAAAGGCAATTCTTCTTTGGCAGCACCGCCATAAGTACTTAGTTGGGTTCCCATATTTTTTATGGCAATGGCTGCTTGAAATTGATTTGCTGTGTCAGTATAAGTAAGTCCAATATCCATGGCAATGCCCGATGAACGGTACAATCCATAATTACTTTGAATAAACTTAGCCGCAGCACCTATATAAAAATAGTTATTGTACTGTTTACTCATGAGGAATTGAATGGCAAAATCATTGGGTTTAAATGTACCCAATATAGAACCTGCTGCATCGGTTTGAGTAATATTACCATAATGCAAATATTGTAACCCCAGTCCCCAACTTATTTGATGTCGTTCCTGAAAATAAGAAGTAACTGCGCTATAATTACTAATACCTGCTAAAAAACCATTAAAGGATGTGGCTATTTGTTGGTGCATGCTTTTTCGTAGTAAAGCCGGATTTCCTAAACCCAGAGAAACATCATTGCTTTGACTACTAATATTTATTCCGCCTAAAGCAGACAATTGAGCAGAGCCAGGTTGTGAGAGAAAATTATAAACAGCATTGCCACCGAGTGTTTGAGAAAAAGACTCGGTGGCAACAAAAAAGCATATACTTATTACAAGTTTCTTGATTGTCATTCCATATTAAAACTACAACTATACAAGCGCATAATCAACAACCTGTTGCATGGTTTTAACATATTGGAAATGTAGTCCTTTAATAAAACTACTGTCTATTTCGGACACATCTTTTTGATTCAAGTGACAAAGTACTATTTCCTTTAACCCTGCACGTTTTGCCGCCAACACTTTTTCTTTAATTCCACCTACTGGTAACACTTGACCGCGAAGCGTAATTTCACCAGTCATTGCTAAGAATGGTTTTACCTTTCTTCCTGTAAAAGCAGAAGAAATAGAAGTTAACATGGTAATACCAGCACTAGGTCCATCTTTTGGAACTGCACCTTCCGGAACGTGAATATGAATATTCTTGTTCTTAAACAATTCAGGATCTATGCCTAGTTTTTTGTAATTAGCTTGAATATAACTTAAAGCAGTTGTTGCACTTTCTTTCATTACATTGCCCAAATTACCAGTCAATTTCAATTCACCTTTCCCATCACTTAAAATGGTTTCAATGAATAGAATATCTCCTCCCACATAAGTCCAAGCTAACCCTACCACTACTCCAGCCATATTGGCTGTTTTATAAATTTCATTGCTGTATCGTTGTTGACCCAATATCTTCTCAACATCAGCAGCCGTTAAATTCAATTTTACTTTTTCTTTTAATGCCATTTCCTTCGCTTGAAAACGCATAATAGAAGCAAGCTGACGATCCAATTCTCTTACCCCACTCTCTCTAGTATATTGCTCAATTACTTTTTCTAAAACCTTGTCGTTTATTTTAAAGTTTACTTTAGCTAAACCATGGGCTTCTTTTTGCTTAGGCACCAAATGGCGTTTGGCTATTTCTACTTTTTCTTCAATTGCATATCCACTTAAATCAATAATCTCTAATCGATCTCTTAAAGCCGGCTGAATATTTTGTAGATTATTGGCAGTAGCTATGAAAAGTACTTTACTTAAATCGTATTCTAATTCTAAATAATTATCGTAAAAAGTATGGTTCTGTTCAGGGTCTAACACTTCTAATAAGGCAGATGATGGGTCTCCTCTGTGGTCCGAACCTATCTTATCAATCTCATCTAAAATCATCACCGGATTAGACGTTTTGCACTTTCGAATATTTTGCAAAATTCTTCCAGGCATAGCACCAATATAAGTTTTTCTATGCCCCCTGATTTCACTTTCGTCGTGTAAACCACCCAAACTTAATCGCACATATTTTCTTCCAATTGCATGTGCAATAGATTTTCCCAAAGAGGTTTTACCAATACCTGGAGGACCTAAAAAACAAAGTATTGGACTTTTCATGTCTCCCTTCAATTTCAAAACAGCCAAGTATTCTAATATCCTGCTTTTAATTTTAGTCATGCCATAATGGTCAATGTCTAATACTTTCTTAGCATTCTTTAAATCGTAGTTGTCATTGGTATATTCATCCCAAGGAAGATCTAGCATTAAGTCTAAATGATTATACACCACTGAATAATCTGGTGTAGACGCATGCATTCTTTCTAACTTTTGAATACCAGTTTTAAAGGCATTTTTTGCAGCTTCAGGCCACTTTTTTGTTTCGGCCTTCTTCTTCATTTCAGCAATCTCTCTTTCATTAGTGTCTCCGCCCAATTCTTCTTTAATACTTTTGAGTTGTTGCTGAAGAAAATAATCGCGTTGCTGTTTATCTAATTCCGTTCTAGTTTTGTTGGTTACTTTATCTTTTAGTTCTGCAAATTGTAATTCACGTTGAAGAATATGAACTAATTTTATGGCACGATCATTAACATCATTTATTTCTAAAAGTTGTTGTTTCTCTTGTAAATCGCTGTTTAAATTGCTGCTAACAAAATTGATTAAAAAAGCGGGGTTCTCTATATTCTTTAGAATAATAGAAGCTTCTGTTGGCAAATTGGGGGAGAGGTGAATAATTTGAGCAGCCAAATCCTTTATGGTACTAACATAAGCTTTGAAGTCTTCTGTGTCAGGCGCATCCGCTTCTGTAAACAATTGAATACTAGCTTTGAAATAAGGATCATCACTCAACATTTCCATCCACTCAAAACGCTTTTTGCCTTGAATAATAATAGTAGTTCCGCCATCAGGCATTTTAATTAGCTTGACAATTTTAGCAACTGTGCCAATTTTACAAAGGTCTTTGGGTTCTGGCTCTTCTATATTAGCATCTTTCTGTGCTATTACTCCAATCAATTTGTCTGTTTTATACACATCACTTACTGCTTTGATGCTCTTATCTCTACCAACAGTTATAGGTAAAACTACTCCAGGAAACAATACCGTATTTCTTAATGGAAGAATGGGTAATTCATCAGGAATAACCAAATTATTGTCTAGATCCCCTTCCTGTTCATTGATGGGAATAATTGGCATAAAATCGGTCTCATCTTCAGACTTAAAAATTAATTTACGCTTATCCATATGCTACTAGGGTCAAATTGTCACAAAAATGAAATGAAAAAATTTCCATTATTAAAAGGAGTAAAGAAACAATATTAATGCCATCTGTTCAACAACCCAGTTTTTGGTACAAACTGGCACAAAAAAAATCCTCCCGATTGTTATCGGGAGGACCTTCTTGCAAGAAGTAATATTAGTAACTAGTACTTGTATTAACTTATTTCTTGGTTGTATCAACAGCAGCAGCAGTTGTATCAACAGTAGCAGCAGTTGTGTCAACAGTTGCAGCAGCAGTGTCTACAGTTGCAGCAGCAGTGTCAGCAGTTGCATCAGTTGTTTCAGCGTTGTTACAAGCAGTCATTAAACCTGCTACAGCTAGAATTGCGAATACTTTTTTCATTGTACTTGTTTTTGGTTTTTTTTATTTGGTTGCAAAAATAGGGCAATTAGGGTATTAAAGCCAAAATTTTCCTAAAATTTTTACTTTTTTCTAAAGAAAATACGAATTGGAACCCCTTTAAAGTCAAAATTGGCTCTTAATTGATTTTCTAAGTAGTTTCTATAGGGCATTTTAATGTCTTCTGGGAAATTGGTAAAAAAGGCAAATGAAGGAACTGGAGTAGGTAACTGAGTTACAAACTTGATTTTAATAGAATGACCACGAACCACAGGTGCATGATAACTTTCTACTGCTTTAAGCATCACTTCATTTAATACAGAAGTAGTTACTTTTCTGCATCGGTTCTCGTACACCGCTAAGCCAGTTTCGATTGCTTTAAAAATCCTGGTTTTTTCTGTAACAGAAATAAATAAGATAGGCACATCATTAAATGGAGCCATTTTTTGCTTGAGCACTTTTTCATAATCGCGAGCAGTATTGGTTTCCTTTTCAATTAAGTCCCATTTATTCACCAGCATAACAATGCCCTTACCCTTTCTTGCAGCTAAACTAAATATGGTAATATCTTGTGCGGTAATTCCCTTGTGTGCATCAATTACCAATAAACATACATCCGCTTCATCCATTGCTTTAATGGCCCTGATAATAGAATAGAATTCAAGATCATCTTTCTCTTTACTTTTCTTTCTAATACCAGCCGTATCTATTAGCATAAACTCTTTCTGAAAAAGTTTATAGTGGGTATGAATGGTATCTCTAGTTGTTCCAGCTATATTACTTACGATTGTTCTTTCTTCTCCTACCAGCGCGTTTAATAAAGATGACTTGCCTACATTGGGTTGCCCAATAATGGCAAACTTGGGTAATTCATTATCAAGGGGATTTTCCTGACCTTCTTCATCGGTAATATTAGCAACCACCGCGTCTAACAGGTCTCCTGTACCGCTTCCTGAAATACTGCTGATAAAAAAAGTGTGCTCGAATCCTAAACTATAAAACTCGGTTGCTTCTAATTCTCTTGTTCCATTATCTACTTTATTTACCACAACAAATACAGGCTTACTGCTTCTACGCAATAAATCGGCCATGGCTTCATCTAAGTCTGTAATACCTGTTGCCACATCTACCATAAAAATGATGGCATTGGCTTCATCTATTGCAATCTTTACTTGTTTGCGTATTTCAACTTCAAAAATGTCTTCGCTTTGTGGAACAAAACCACCAGTATCTATAAGGTTAAAGGATTTTCCATTCCAGTCTGCAACACCATATTGGCGATCGCGTGTTACACCACTAATATCGTCTACAATAGCTTTACGCTGTTCTAATAAACGATTAAAGAAAGTGCTTTTTCCTACATTGGGTCTTCCAACAATTGCTACAGTGTAACTCATTTTGTATAATTCTAATTGAGGTAATCAGTTATCTTTTTATTGATAACCATATTCTTTTAATTGAAGGTCATTGTCGCGCCATTTAGGACGCACTTTTACAAATAACTCTAAAAATATTTTTTTCTGCACAAAAGCTTCAATATCTCTTCTTGCTTGAATACCAATTTGCCTTATCATGGTTCCCTTCTCACCAATTATGATTGCCTTTTGTGTTTCTCTATGTACAATAATATCTGCTTGAATTTTTACAATATTCCTTTTGTCTTTGTATTCATTTACTAATACAGCAGTGTGGTAAGGAATTTCATCTGCAAACAATTCATAAATTTTTTCCCGTATCATTTCCGATACAAAAAAACGAGTTGGCAAATCACTCAAATCGTCTTCATTATAAAATGGAACCCCTTCGGGTAACATTCCAACAATGACGGCCAACAATTTATTGAGGTGTAATTTTTGTAGCGCACCAATTTTTACCAATTGTTTGCAATAGGACTTATTCGCAAAAAAAGCTTCAGCTTCTGCTATTTTACCATTTCCCGCAATATCAATTTTGTTTAAAATAAGTAAAGCCGGCACTTTTAATTTAAGTGCAGAAAAAATAGCATCACACTCTTCAAAATTATCATTGGCGTCTACCATTAATAAGGCTAAGTCTGCATCTTCCAATGCACCTTTTACCGAATCCATCATTTTTTGATGCAGCTTATACTTTGGATCAATAATGCCTGGGGTATCAGAAAATATAATTTGGTATTCGCCGGGCTTATTTAAAAATGCTTTGATCCGATGCCTGGTTGTTTGAACCTTCGGAGAAACAATTGCCATCTTCTCTCCTATCAATGCATTTAGGAGCGTGCTTTTACCCGCGTTGGGTTTACCAAAAATATTTACAAAACCTGCTTTCACCAATTCAATTTAATCATTATTTACGCAATCTCCTTGCTGCCAAAAAAGGCAGTTCATATAAATCCATAAAAAAAGGCCCCATAAGGGCCTTCAAGCTGTTGCGAGAGGAGGGATCGAACCTCCGACCTTCGGGTTATGAGCCCGACGAGCTACCGCTGCTCTATCTCGCGATGTAATGGGTTGCAAAAGTAGGTTTTAGAAACTTAGCAACCAAATATTATTTAACTTTTAGTCTGATTTTCGCTTAACTGAAGAAGCCCCACTGCTGTTAAAATCTTTAATCATTGCTTCCCCTTTGTATTGTATACTGCTTGCCCCACTTGCTTCTGCACTAATTTCTTTATTAGCCAAAACTCGAACAGAAGAAGCTCCACTTGCATCAATTTTACAAAAATTTACAGCAAAATCGAATGCCTTTATACTACTAGCTCCACTTGCTAAATAAGTAGCTTTAACAGCTGTCCCTTTTAAATTTACTTGTGAAGCACCACTTAAATCTATCCGAATATTGCCCATTTCAAGATCGCCTGTAAAATCACTAGCACCAGATAATTGCATTTTTAATTCATCCAATTTCATTTTACCGGCCGATTTGATATTGCAAGCACCAGAAGCTTCCAACTTCATTAAATCGGTGAAAGTTACGTATGCTTTTATTTGATTATTGCCCCATTTTTTCCAACTCATCCCCTTTGTATCGAGGGATATGTACAATGTATTGTTCCTTACAACGGTCTTTATTTTGTCTAACAATTCAGGCTCACTGGAACTTACAGCAACGGCTGCTTCTTTTCCCTGTGATATAAACAAATTAATGGCTCCAGAAATTTCAATGCCGTTAAATAGACCTACTTTACGCTCTTGGGCATTTACATCAAACACTAATTTTTTTTCATCTTGTGCAAAGCTTGTTGCAAATATGAAAGCACTTAAAATGAGTAGAATTTGTTTCTTCATAGCGAGATTTTTTATAAAAACGGTTGAACAGCCAGAAAGTTACACCCTCTTTAAAAAAGAAAGAACTATTTTTACTTAGTCCTCGGGGTGCTAAACGTTTTATTCGTTCGGCTGAGAAATACCCGTTGAACCTGAACAGGGTAATTCCTGCGAAGGGAAGGTGATACATTTTTCGGATACCTCTCCTATTGCATTTCCCTGTTCCCATTATTTAATTTTTAAACCATTTAAAAAATGAAAAAAATTATGGGAACAACAGCAATCATGCTCTTCAGCTTAATGATTACTGCACAAACCAGTTCCAACACATTCAATGGCCAAGTAGTAGAAAAAGGCAGTGGCAATCCTATTGCGGGAGCTACCATTAGCATTGGCAACAGACAAATTAGTGCCAATGAGCAAGGAGTATTCATAGTACCAGTGCCTAAACCTGGCAGTTTAACCATTAGCAGTATTGGCTTCGAAAACGGCAGTTTTACAATCCCCTCCAATTTTGACAAACTGCATATTTTTGAATTAAAGCCGTTTCAACTATTTCTTCAACCATTAGAAGTAAAAGCTATTAGAGCAAGCGATCGCTCCCCTTTTACCAAAACCAATTTAAATAAATCGGCCATTAATAAATTAAACTTAGGAACCGATATTCCTTTTTTATTAAATCAAACACCCGCTGTGGTAGTTAATGCCGATGCAGGAAATGGGGTGGGTTATACAGGAATAAGAATCAGGGGAACAGATGCCACAAGAATAAATGTAACCTTGAATGGTATCCCATATAATGACGCAGAAAGTATGGGTACTTTTTTTGTAAACCTACCAGACTTTTCCTCTTCCGTTAATAGTATACAAATTCAGAGGGGAGCAGGAACCTCTTCTAATGGTGCCAGTTCATTTGGTGCAACCCTCAATATGAGTACCAATGAATTCAATAGCAAAGCATACACAGAATTCAATAATAGTATTGGCTCATTTAATACCATAAAAAATACCATTAAAGCAGGTACAGGCTTAATAGGTAATCATTTTACATTGGATGCAAGAGTCAGCAAAATTACCAGTGATGGATTCATAGACAGGGCCAGCAGTGATCTAAAGTCTTTTTATATAAGTGCTGCTTACCTTAACAAAAAATCTTCACTCAGATTAAATATATTTTCAGGCAAAGAAAAAACCTATCAAGCATGGTATGGAGTAGCTGAAAGCTTGTTAAGAACAGATCGCACTAATAATCCTGCAGGTACTGAAAAAGCAGGAAGCCCATACGAGAATCAAACCGATAATTACACACAAACACATTACCAATTATTTTACAATACCGCCATTAATGAGTATTGGTCATTTAATACCGCATTCTTTTTAACAAAAGGAAATGGCTATTATGAAGAATATAAAGCAGACCAACGTTTTTCTAGGTATGGACTTCCAAATGCAGTAGTTGCTGGCAACACCATAACCAGAACCAATTTAGTAAGGCAGCGTTGGCTAGACAATGATTTTTATGGTCAAATCATTTCTTTACAATACAAGAAAAACAAACATGAATTTACTATAGGTGGAGGCTGGTCTGTTTACAATGGAACTCACTTCGGCACCATTCCATTTATGGAAGTTGGAACGGTACCAAGCGGATATAAATATTATGATTTACCTGCTACAAAAAACGATGCCAATATATATGCAAAATGGCAATACCCTATTGCAAAAAACATTTCGCTTTTTACCGACTTACAACTAAGAACTGTTAAACATAGCATGAATGGATTTAGTGATAATCCAACATTAAATATCAGTAGATCGTTCACATTCTTTAACCCAAAAGCTGGTATTGCCTACAACAAAAATAATTGGAGTGGTTATATCAGTTATGCTGTTGCACGTAAAGAGCCCAATAGAGACGATTTTCAGGCTAGTCAAATAAATCAACCTACACATGAAACCTTACACGATTGGGAATTAGGAATTGAACAAAAAAATAGCAAATATTCTTTGGGCCTAACTGCCTATTATATGAAGTATAATAACCAACTGGTTTTAACAGGTGCTATTAATGATGTGGGAGCCTATACCAGAACCAATATACCCAATAGTTACAGAGCAGGTATAGAAATACAAGCAGCTGCTGCCGTAAAAAATTGGTTAAATATTAACGGAAATATTAGCCTTAGTAAGAATAAAATCAAAGCTTTTACTGAATATATAGACGATTATGATAATGGCGGACAACTCAGTTTTGAGCACCGTAATAAAGACATTTCTTTTTCACCTACATTGGTTGCTGCATTAGGAATCAACTTTACACCAATACAACAACTTGAATTGAGTTTATTAAATAAATGGGTAAGCAACCAATACTTAGACAACACCCAAAACGAACAAAGAAAACTAAATGGATTTTACACGCAAGACTTTAGAGCCATTTATACCATCAAGAATAAATTATTAAAAGAAGCACAATTAATTTTTCAGCTGAACAACCTCTACAATAAAAAGTATGAACCAAATGGATATACTTTTAGCTATTTTGCTGGAGGAGGGGTAATTACAGAAAATTTTTATTACCCAATGGCTGGAAGAAACTTTATGCTCGCACTGAATATTCGGATATAAAAGATCTAATTTGAATCAAAAGAAAAAAGGTTAAGGATACTGCCAATAGGCGTTCCTTAACCCTTTTACAATAATAGCTTTAAATTATTTACCAGCTAAAAAAACAGCATTCGCAATTAACAAATAACCATTCTCCCAGAAGTTTCTAAACAATGGATCTTCAGCAATATATACTACTGTTCCTGCGCCCATATCTTGCACGCCAAACAACATCCCATCTTTTAATTTGGGTTTTAATTTTGCTCCAGCAAAACCAGTTACATACGCATCTTTTTTAATAGTGCCCACGTTCCAACCATCTTTCATCATTTCATATACATTGCCATCTTGCTTAAGTGTATAATAAAAATCAGGATATCCAAAAGCCAAAGGATGTGTATTATCTAAGTCAACTTTATAAATAGCACCTGGAATAGAATTAGTGATGTAATCGGTTTCTCTATTGGCATATTTTTTCACTGAATCTTCTGCCTTGTCTGTTTTTGCTTCTTTTAATTTAATACCCCAATCTGATCGGCTCATGAGTGCCATTGCGTTTTCTAAAGCAATCAATTTTCCACCTCCACGAACAAAGTCTTTCAATTTATCTGCCGTTGCTTTTTCACCTAAGCTTCTGTAATTTCCATCAGGTATAATAAGCACATCATAATTTTTTAAATTATAACGAGCAATATCTAATGCATTCAATAGTGTAATGGGATACTCCAAAATTTTATCAAAATAATGCCAAACTTCTCCAGCAGCTAATGATGAACTTTGCTCACCAGTTAACATAGCAACTCTAGGTGTTGAAGCGATATTTTTGATGTCAGGCGAGCCAAAGTCTGAGCCTTTATCCATAAAGCCAGTTTCTACTGCATCGGCTTGAACATTAAATTGCGCACAAGCATTGTTTAACACTGTTAACCAATTTTGTTGATTACTGGTTTTTAACACTACCAATGTACCCCTATCGTAATTTTTATTTTTATAGGTAAACGGTTTCTCAACAAAACGTACTTTCACCCCATTCTTAAGTAAATAAGCCAATACTTTGGCACTACTGAATGATGTATAAGGTACCAAGGCACCATAATTGCTGATAATTGAAGCAACGGAAGTGCCTGCTGATTCTGGATTTACTGCTAATTTTTCTTTAACAGCATACCCTTTAATTCCATAAGCATAAGACGCCGCCCATGCAGTAATATCATAGGTATTTGAATCGGTCACAACAGTTCTTGGCTCTAATAATACTTTAGCCATTATTGCTCTTGGTTGAAATGAACTTACTGCAATATGATTTCCTTCATCGGAAAAAGCATCTTCTTTTCCAGTAAAATAATTAAAGCCTCTAAAATTTTTGCTACTTAAAATACCATACTCAATTCCATTTTGATTTAGCAATTTTTTTAATGCTGCCATTTTATTTTCATCCTTTGCAGTGAAAACATAGGTTTTGTATTCCCCAATTTTTCCTGCTCTGCTGTCGTCAAAAAACTGTTTAAACTCAGCTAATAATTTGCTTTTATTTTTTGAAGCTATTTCAATAGTAGACAAGCCTGTAGTAAAATGATGAGCTGCACGGTCTACCAAGGTTAAGGTATCGTTGTCTTCATTTAAAATACCCAAACCGGCTCTAATTCCACCTTGCTCGTAAGTCATGCCAATTGCGCCATTGTACACCGGGTAAGTATCCCCATAAGAAGGGTACAATAAATCAAATCTTTCCTTTGTAAAAAACAACCAATTATTTTGGTCAAAATACTTTGCATGGTTGCGACCAATCATTACTTGAAAATCGCGCTGCCAAGGAGTAATCACTTCGTGGATCGGTTCTGCCGCAGGTGCAAAATAATAAGGCTCATTAAAACCCTGCTCATGGTAGTCTACATGAATTTGTGGCATCCACTCTTGGTACTTTTTAATACGCTGTTGGGTTTCAACTTGTGTTTGCCAAGCCCAGTCTCTATTTAAATCAAAATTATAGTGATTGCTTCTTCCACCTGGCCATGGTTCGGCATGTTCTCTTGAAGCAGGATCGGCATTGTAATTTTTTCCTACAACAGAATTATACCAGTTAATATAACGATCTCTTCCATCGGGATTAATACAAGGGTCTAAAACCACTACTGTATTTTTTAACCACTCTTTGGTTTGTGCATTAGCCGGATCGGTTAAAGCATGAATGGTTAACAAGAATGCTTCTGAAGAAGAAGCCTCATTGCCATGAACATTATAACTTAACCAAACAATTGCAGGTGCATTTTCTAATTGAGGAGCTGCTTTGTCTTTTGCCAAACCAGCCATGCGTAAATTATTGATGCGAATTTGATCTAATTTTTGCATATTCTCTGGCGTACTCACAAAAGCCAACATCAGTTCTCTACCTTCATTGGTTTCCCCGTATTTTTCTATCTTAACCATTTCTGGCCTTGCGTTTGCAACCGTTTTAACATACTCTACTATGCGATGGTGACGCGTAAAACGAGTTCCAACCTTGTATCCCAAAAATTGTTCGGGGCTAGGTACCGATTGAGCAATGGTTGCCAATGAAAAGGCAAGACTTAAAAGTCCAAATAATAATTTCTTCATAAGTTCATTAATGAAACATGAAAATAGGAAGAAAGGGAATGAAAACCCGATAAAAAATGTAAATTACCGTATGAGAAAATATTTAATAGGTATCGTTTTGTTGGGCAGCATCTACCAAACAAACGGACAGCAAATAGCCTCCATTGTAGGACCCAATAAAGAAATTGATCCATATCATTATACAGTTGTAAAAAGGGCCGAGTTTAAACAGGCAGCAGTAAGTAGTGCGCATCCACTTGCAAGTATGGTTGGTGCAGCTATTATGAAAAAAGGAGGCAATGCATTTGATGCAGCAATAGCCACTCAATTGGTATTAGCTGTTGTATTCCCCAATGCTGGCAATATTGGTGGGGGTGGTTTTTTATTGGCAAGAAAAACGAATGGTGAATTGATTGGCATAGACTATAGAGAAGCCGCTCCAGAAAAAGGTTCTAGGGATATGTACTTAGATAAAAACGGCAATGCCCAACTCAATTTATCGCAACATGGCCATTTAGCTTCTGGCATTCCCGGTACCGTTGCAGGATTATTTGCTTCACATGCTTATGCCAAACTTCCTTTTGAAGTACTTATACAGCCTGCCATTGATATTGCAGCCAAAGGATTTGTATTAACAGAAAAAGAAGCGGCCAGCATTAATAGCATTAAAGATGCCATTGCAAGATTCAGTACTCAACCTACCGCTTTTTATAGACCCAACCGTTGGAGAGTAGGCGACACATTAATTCAAAAAGAGTTGGCGCAAACGTTTGAGCGAATTCAAAAAGAAGGCGCATTGGGTTTCTATGGTGGTAAAACAGCAGACTTGATTGTTGCAGAAATGGAAAGAGGCAGAGGAATTATTTCACATGCTGATTTAAAAAATTATACCGCCAAACTTAGAGAACCAATTGTGTTCAATTATAGAGGCCACGAAGTAGTCAGCTTTGCTCCGCCCAGCAGTGGAGGAATTTTATTGGCACAAATGATGAAAATGATTGAAAAATATCCAGTTTCTAAAATGGGATTTCAATCCATTCAATCGGTTCAACTAATGATTGAAGCAGAGCGTAGGGCATTTGCAGACCGAGCTGAACATATGGGAGACCCCGATTTTTGGAAGGTCCCTGTGAAGACCATGATAAGTGATGATTATTTGGCACAGAGAATGAGTGACTATAGCCCCGACAAAGCTGGCAGTAGTAAAGAAATTAATGCCGGTATTATTAAAGAAAGTGAAGAAACAACTCACTTAAGTGTAGTGGATGCGGCAGGGAATGTTGTATCTGTAACAACCACCTTAAATGGTAGTTATGGATCTAAAGTTGTTGTGGGTGGTGCAGGTTTTTTATTGAATAACGAAATGGACGATTTTAGTGTAAAGCCAGGTGTACCCAATATGTTTGGCGCTGTAGGTGGAGAAGCAAATTCAATTGTTCCGGGTAAAAGGATGTTGAGTTCAATGACTCCTACCTTGGTATTAAAAAATAAAAAACCTTATGTAGTCATTGGCACACCAGGTGGAACAACCATACCAACATCGGTTTACCAAGCATTGGTGAATATTATTGATTTCAATATGAAAATTGGCGATGCCATTGACCTCCCTAAATTTCATCACCAGTGGTTGCCCGATGAAGTAATGATTGAAACCAATTTCAATCCAAAAACCAAAGAAGCGTTGCACAAAATGGGCTATATACTAAAAGACAGAAGCAGTATAGGAAGAACTGATGGAATTAGAATACTCCCGAATAAAATAAGAGAAGCTGCTGCTGACAGAAGAGGGGATGATTCGGTTGCAGGATATTAAAACTACCGGTTATATAATTTATTTTTTATATGGGATGAGCTGTGTTATTTTTACATAGCTATGCATTACCTACTAAAACAATTTATACCGCCTATATTTAGAACCCTTTACTGGTACAGTTTTAAATATGGTTGGAAAGGAGATTATGAAAACTTTGCAGAAGCCAATAAAATAGCCAAGGGCTATGATGAACAAAGCATTGTTGAGAAAATTAGAGAAACTACCAAAAAAGTAGTCAGTGGCGAAGTGGCTTATGAGAGAGACGGGATTGTGTACGATAATCCGAATATGAATTTCGCCATGCTATCAACCCTTTTATACGTTGCTGCAGAAAACAATTGCAATTTAACTGTGCTCGATTTTGGGGGTTCCTTAGGTACTACTTATAATCATAAGAAGAATTTTCTACAATCTGTGCATAATTTGAACTGGTGCATTGTTGAACAACCCAATTATGTAGAGATAGGTAGAAAAGAATTTGAACACGAAAGATTGCATTTTTATTATTCATTAGAAGAATGCTTACAACACCATCAGCCTGATATCATTATTTTTTCTGGAGTTATACAATATATAGAAAAGACTTACGAGTTATTAGATCAGATACGAATGAGCGGGGTCAAATATTTATACATTGACTATATTGCTTTTAACGACGAAGACCGGGATAGAATAGCCATACAACATGTACCTCCTGAGTTTTATGGAGTACCAGCATCTTATACTTGTTGGTTTTATAGTAAGCCCAAATTCTATGGGTATATGCATCAACACTTTAACTTGGTATACGATTTTATTGCAGATCCAGATAAATACTACATTCAACTTAAACCTTTCTTTTACGAAGGGCAATTATGGAAATTAAAATAAAATTGGGCTTTTATAATAAGCCAAGTTTTACTTGTTCAGCCGCGTAATCAGCAGCCCTTGCTGTGAGTGCCATAAAAGTAAGTGAAGGATTTTGGTTTCCGGTAGAAGTCATACAAGCCCCATCGGTCACGAAAACATTTTTGCATTGGTGCAATTGATTGAATTGATTCAGTAAAGAAGTATTGGGGTCTTTACCCATTCTTACTCCACCCATTTCATGAATGTCTAAACCAGGGGGTTGCTTACTATCCCATGTATTAATTTTTGAACAACCCGCTTTTTCTAACATGGCTTTCCCTTCTTTAAAAAAATCTTGGAGTAATTTCTCGTCGTTTTCATCGTAGTCTACCGATACTACCAACTGCGGAACACCCCAATTGTCTCGCTCATATTCACTTAATGAAACATGATTGGTTTCCTTGGGTATGGTTTCCCCCTGCATCATCATATAAATACTCCAATCACCTGGTTCTGTTATTGCTTCTTTATATGCAGCTCCTACCCCATCCACCATTGGCCTTCCTGCGCGTGATGCACTAAAGTGAATCATATAGCCTCTTAAAAAATCAGTCTCTTGCTTCAATACATTTTTAAAACTAGGCATCATCACTTGGGTAGGCCTTCTTCCATAATAGTATTGATCTAATGGACCTTTAAATTGTGCGGTAATATTTCCACGGTAATTGTGAAATGCAATGTATTTGCCCATTAAACCATTGTCATTTCCTAGCCCATTGGGGAATCGACTGCTTTTTGAGTTGAGTAAAATTAAATTGGTATTTAAACAAGCTGCATTTACAAAAATAATTTTCGCATTGTATATTGTTACTTCATGTGTAATGGCATCTACAACCCTAACTCCCGAAGCTTTTTTAGTTTGATCATCGTATACAATTGATTCAACCACTGCATTGGTTTTCAAATGCATATTACCCGTTTTTTCAGCAGCTGGAATAGTAGCACTATTAGAACTAAAATAAGCCCCAAAAGGACATCCACGCTCACATAATTTTCTGGCCATGCATTGTCCTCTTCCTTGAGCTAAATGTTCAGCAGTGGGCTCAGTTAAATGCGCACACCTCCCTTGAATTACATATCTATCAGGGTAAGCTTTCATGATTTTTTCTTGTAGCATTTTCTCTACACAATTCATTTCCCAAGCAGGTAAAAACTCACCATCTGGCAACACGTCTAAACCATCTTTATTACCACTGATGCCAGCAAATTTTTCTACATAACTATACCATGTATCTATATCGTTGTAACGAATTGGCCAGTCAACTGCAAAGCCATCTCTAAGTGGTGCTTCAAAATCGTATTTACTCCAACGCTGTGTTTGCCTTGCCCATAACAAAGACTTACCACCTACTTGGTAGCCACGAATCCAACTAAACGGTTTCTCTTGTATGTAAGGGTGTTCCTTGTCTTTTACAAAAAAATGTTTGGTGTCTTCTTTATATGCATAACAATTGCTTACAATGGGATCAAGGTCCATTTCAGGGGGAGGAATTTTGCCTCTATGCGGCATATCCCAAGGATTAAAGTTGGCTGTAGGATAATCTTTTTTATGCACTACATTTCTACCTCTTTCAAGAACCAATGTTTTTAAGCCTTTTTCACATAATTCTTTCGCAGCCCATCCTCCACTGATTCCGGACCCTATTACAATTGCATCAAATTGGGTATTCTGTTCAGGCATATACTTTAATCATTAAACCAGTCAGCAAATTTTTTCAAGTCTACATTTCCACCTGTTAGAATAATACCTATTTTTTTTCCTTTAAACAGGTCTTTGTGTTTTAGTACTGCGGCCAAAGGAACAACACAACTAGGTTCTACTACAATTTTCATTCGTTCATATACCAAACGTAATGCTGCCTTAATTTCATCTTCAGTTACCAAAAAAATATCGGTGACGTATTCTCTAATAATAGAAAGGGTGCGTTCACTTAAAGTAGTTAATAAGCCATCAGCAATGGTATTTACATAGGGCGCTTTTTCTACTTTGCCCGACTTAAAACTTAAGATGGCGTCTGCGGCACCTTCTGGCTCACCTGCATAAACTTTTAGAGTAGGTTTAAAATAATGCGCTCCCAAAGCAGTACCCGATAGTAAACCACCACCACCTACTGGCGTCAAAACTATTTCTAATGTGGGTACTGTTTCAATTAATTCTTTCACACAAGTTGCTTGACCAGTAATTACCCGATTATCATCGTAAGGATGAATAAACTCAGCGCCCGTTTCCGCAACAATTTTATTAAGTGCTTCTTCACGTGCAGCTTGATTAGGTGCACAAAAAATAACTTCTGCACCATACCCTTTTACTGCATTCACTTTAACTGAAGGAGAATTTTCGGGCATTACAATAAAAGCTTTGGTACCCAATGTTTTTGCAGCAAATGCAATAGCCTGTGCATGATTGCCAGATGAATGTGTAGCCAACCCCTTAGTAATCTGTTCGGGACTCAAACTAAGGGCCGCGTTCATTCCTCCCCTAATTTTAAAGGCCCCAATTTTTTGAAAATTTTCGCATTTAAAAAAAAGTTCCGCACCTACCATTCCATTAATACTACTATTGGTTAATACAGGCGTATGATGAATAAATGGCTTGATTTTTTCGTGGGCTTTTTCTATGGCTGATTGAGTAATCATTTGTTGCTTTTTTCTCTAATCAATTTAAATTCGGAACCTTCTTTCCATTTCGGAAAACTCGTTTCAAAACCCATTCTGCGGCCAATGGTAAACAATAATTTTAAATCGTTAATGGCACCATCACCCGTCCAAGTTGTTGCATCATAATTATCAGAAGGCTGGTGATAATTTTTACTTGTGTATTCATTTTCTAAAGTCTCCCCATATTCTTTTCCTTTACCAACCACATCTACCCCATTGTTGGCAAATAAGGCAGGAATACCCACTTTAGCAAAATTGAAATGATCGGATCTATAATAATACCCCGCTTCGGTATGCGTATCAAATGAAAGGTATCCACCCGTTTTTTCAATGGCTTCTTTTAAATAATCTTCTAACTCAGATTGACCTTGTCCAACTACCACCATGTCTTTGGTTTTACCAAAACGATTGAGCCCATCCATATTGATATTGGCTACTGTTTTATTCACTGGATAAATTGGATTTTCTGCATAATAAGCAGAACCTAATAACCCTTGCTCTTCTGCAGTAACTGCTAAAAATACAATCGTACGTTCGGGCTTAGCTTTCATATTCTTAAATACCCTCGCCATTTCTAATAAACCAGCAGTGCCTGAAGCATTGTCTAAAGCCCCATTGTATATTGAATCCCCAGTTTGATCTGGACGTCCAATACCTAAGTGGTCCCAATGCGCTGTATAAATTATTACTTCTTCAGGTCGTTTAGTTCCGGTGATTTTTGCAATCACATTGCTCGATTTATTGAAGCTGGCTTTCACAGTCATGGTAGTACTCAATTGCAAACCCAACGGCACTGCTTTAAAGCCAGGTTGATTGGCTTTAACCAACAAACTAGAATCATAACCCGCAGCAGCAAATAATTGGTGTGAAATTTTTTCTGGCACCCAACCTATCACATCACAATTGGGAATATCCTTACCGCGATTGTCTAATTTCAACCGAGTTGTATTAAAGCTATTTTGTTGTACGCTAAAAGGATAGCTAGCAGCAGCGGTATTATGAATAATTAAACAACCTTTGGCACCCTGCCTTGCAGCTTCCTCGAACTTATAGGTCCATCTACCATAATAAGTCATGGCTTTCCCTTTAAAAAGGGTGGTATCACCTACCCAGAAACCAGGATCGTTCACCATAACCATTACCACTTTTCCTTTCACATCTAAGCCTGCATAATCGTTCCAATTATATTTTATCGGTCCAAATAATATAATCGTCAAATGCTTTTAAATTAAAAGTTCCCTTTGCAGATTTTACTTGCATACTAGGAGCAGCAGTTGCCAAAATATTGGCCATGGGCACTTCTTGAATATAACTATCCCCATTACCAGGCTCTAGCCCCATTTGCTTAAATTGTTCCTGCAGGTAAGCTACTGTTTTGGTTTCACCTTCTGTAAAAGGCATTCGTCCCATAAAGTCGTCTGAAGCTAACACTGCAATATACTTTTTAAGAGAATCTGCATTGAAAGCAGCAAGGCCATCGCCTTCGGTAAATTTACTTTTATTAGAAGAGCAAGAAATTAACACGAAAAAGGTAATAACGTAAAATAAACTTTTTTGCATAAAAGAGTGATTTAAGTGTGCCTTAGAACCTAAATATAAGAAAATAAAAAAGCAACTGAAACTATATAAAGTAACAGTTGCTTTTAATAAAATCAGAATTACTACTTATTTCTTGACCGACTTTATAATCGGAGCTCCGACATATTTAGCCAAAGTTTCGCGAGTGGTTTTACTTGAAGGTCTTAACCCAGCACTAGAAATAATATTTCCCTGTGGGTCAATTAACACATTTCTAGGTATCAAACTAACATTTAAGAAACGCATAAAATCTGAATCAAGCCCTTTATCTGCAATTAACTGAATTCCACCAAGTTGCTTGTCTGTCACAAACGAACGCCATTTTTGATAATCAGACTTACTATCTATTGAAATACATACAAATTCAATTTTATCATTCCCTTTATAATCTTTGATTAATTTGTCTAACTCAGGGAATTCTTTAATGCAAGGTCCGCACCATGTTGCCCAAATATCAATATAAACATACTTCCCTTTTAAAGAAGCAAGTCCAGTAAGCCCCCCTTTATGATTTTCATAATTAAAATCTGCTAATTTATTACCAGATTTATTTGATTTAGCTGTAGCTAATCTTTTTTCAATTTCGGCGATTGTTTTTTCAATTCTAATTAGTGGTTTTATTTTTTGATAGTCGGACTCAAAAGATGGATTCCGAGCATCTACTTTATTAAATAGCATTCTAACCACTTGGTCTCTTATGGGTTCATAAGTAATTTTATTAGCAAAATCTCTAGTAAAATCAATGATGGAGATAGTGGAGTCTTTTTTCCTTGCTTCAGCTTCTAATAATCTCCACTTGTCTATAAAAAGATACCGATAATCCATAGAATTGTTATAAGCATCCGCATCATTCATATCTAAATTTCTAATTGGATCTAAATAATTTTCAGGAATAAATGGTTCTGTTTTAGCGTTATACACGTAAAACTTTCGATAATTATTTCGTTTTAACAAATAATCATATAAAATCAATTTATGCGCTAGCTGAGCGTCTTCTTGCTCAAGTTTAGCATTACGCAATTGTTCATACAATTGAGTACTATCAGAAGCAATTTTTTTCAGAAAATCTTCAACAGGTACTACAAAATAAACTTTTGTATCGCCTACTAAATCTCCATCTAATTTGCTTTTAGCTTTAAGATAAGTATTAAATACTGCTCCATTTCCTTCAAATTTAAGAGAAGTTGGAAAAGATTTTGAATCTATACTCAAAGTTAAATCATATCCATTCTTAAGAAATAAAGTGGTGTAAGACTTTTCTTGTTTGATAAAATACAAACCAGGTTCATTAATTGTAAACTTTCCTGAAAAGCTTCCACTCTTGTCTACAGGTATATTTATTTCAAAAGACTTGTCAAACTTGAAAATGGTTAACTCATTTGATAGAGAGTTGGTGATTTTTCCATTAAGCTTTACTCCCAAATTTGAAGCTTGCCCAAAAATGGAAAAAGTTATAAACAACAATAATATGCATAGCGTCTTCTTCATAATTTCATTTTTAATTGCTAAGTCTTTTGAATCAAAAAATTTAATACCCAGGGTTTTGAGTAATTAGACCATTGGTAAGATCTATTTCTCTTCTTGGTATAGGATAGACCCACTTGTTTGGATTCGTCAAAAAAGAATTGGGGGCAATGCCAGTTCTAATTTTGTCAAACATATCATGACTTTCAAAAGCAAGTTCCCACTGCCTTTCCCTTAGTATTGCGTTTATTAGATCATTTACAGAAGCAAATGAAGCTAGGTTAAAAGGAGTGGGTTTTCTACCTACTGGAAAAGAACGTTGTCTAATTGAATTTAGTAAACTAATAGCTTCCGTATTGATGCTGTTAGTAGATCTTACCAATGCTTCTGCTCTATTCAGATAAATTTCACTTAATCGAATAATAGGTAAATGATCCCTCCCTAAGGGATTTGCAAATTTAGACGGAGTAACTCTAGTAGCGGGGCCAGTTGGATTACCCACCACCATCATTAATGAACTGTTCCTTATATCATTAGGTGAGTATGTTGCCAAAAAAGCAGGGTTAGGCCAAATAGCTGTTTTCAAAAAATAACCAGTTAGGTTATTATCTGCTATATCTGAATTATAACTTACCGGAATTGCAAAAATCAATTCTGCATTCAAGGGAATATTTGATGTAGCAGTTGTTGAAGGAAATACCAAGGCAGGTGAACTAGCTAAAACATATTGAGTATTATTGGTTAAAGCTTGTGCTGAATAACTTACCGCTTTACTGTAATCTCTCATATAAAGTGCTACCCTAGATGCAAGCGCTAAACATGTGGTTTTCTGAGCCCTGCCCCTAAAAACTTGTGGAGTAGCCGTAGTGAGGTCGGTTAAGACCTCTGCAGCTTCATTTAAATCTTTTAAAATTTGGGTATAAACTTCGAGTGAAGTTGAACGAGCAATATTTTTACTAGGATCGTAGTTGGAATAATGTAAAAGTTGCAGAGGAACACCTGGACCTGATAAATTACCCGTGAGTGCTCCTGAGCCAAAGTCTCTTAATAATATAAAATAATTTAATGCACGAACAAACTTTGCTTCTGCAATTAACCTAGTTTTTACGCTCTGACTAAACGTTGCATAGGGTATTAAGTTAATAATTACATTGGCCTCGTTAATTGCGCTATAATGGTTATTCCACAATGTTTGAATTAAATTAGATGTAGGAATTAATGTTCCATTCCATAATGAGACGAAGCCATTGGTTGCCAGCGCCATTGAGTTCCCAGTAGCCAAATCGGCACTCATGTAATAGTAATTTCTTATAGCTACATAAGTTTTGAAATATGAGCTAGCTAATAATGCCTCAGCGCTAATAGGATTACCTACAACTTGAGATTCAATCAAAATATTTTCAGGTGGTAATTCAAGTTGCTTTTTACAAGAGGTAGAAACTACCAATATGATACAAAATAGTTTAGTATATAATTTCATACAATTCATTTTTCTGAGTTTATAATCCAATTTTAAAACCTACTCTAAATGTTCTAGGATTTGGCATTGTAATTTCATCGTATCCCGATTGTAACACAGAAGATCCAAAAGCACTTATTTCAGGATCAATACCTGTATATTTTGTAATTAAGAATAGATTATTTGCTTCTGCAAATACTTTGATGCTACCTCCTTGAATTCTTGCTCTTCTCAACAGATTTTCTCCGAAATTATACGCAATCGTAAGGTTCCGCAGTCTCAAAAATGAGCCATCTTCTAAAAAACGTGAAGAGTTTCTGCCTAGGGTAAAATCTTGAAACTGCGACCTACTTCCACCTGGCGTAAAAGCAGTATTTGATTGATTAATTAACGCTGGTATATCGGTTATATCCCCTGGCTTTCTCCAATAATTAAGGACGTCTTTAGATAGATTGGGAGCATCCACAGAACTATATGCATACATGGAAGCTTTTGCTCCATTGAATATTTTATTTCCAACAGCAAATGTGAGGAAAAAAGAAAACTCAAAATTCTTGTACCTGAATCTATTGTCAAATCCACCAAAAAATGTTGGCAATGCATCCCCCATGTTTCTACGTTGACTATTAAAGTCTCTTGAAGTTCCTGAATAAAGTATTTCAAAAGGAATTAAAGAAACCGTATCTCCTGAACCTATCCAACGAGGATTACCTGTTGCAGCGTCTACTCCTCCCCAATACATTAGATTAAACGCAGTTGCAGAAGCACCTTCTAACCAAAATCTACCTCCGCTCCTTTCTGAAGCAAGCGAAGCATCCAATTTATTGGCAAAATTAAGTTTGGTGATTATATTCTCATTGCGTGCAATATTGAAACTACTGGTCCAAGAAAAATCTTTTTTCTCAATATTTCGAGTAGTTATGGTTAATTCAACACCTCTGTTAACCATTTCACCTATATTTTGCTGTTGTGAACTAAATCCAACAAAACCAGGAAGACCTCCATTCACCAATAAATTTTTGGTAGTTCGCTTGTAATATTCCGCAGTAATTCGAACTCTATTTTGGAATAATCCTGCATCTAATCCAAAATCAATATTAGTCGTTTGCTGCCATTTTAAATCTGAATTAGCTGGTCTTGTAGCACTGATAATTGTTGAACCAGCATAAGTTGAACCAGTAGTAGAAAAAGAATACTGACCTAAACTACCATAATATCCCGCACCGCCATCTGTACCAGTTAAACCCCAGCTTCCTCTTAGTTTTAATTCATTAATCCACCGAGCATTTTGTAAGAATTTTTCTTTAGACAACACCCAACCAGCAGAAACAGAAGGGAAATTCACATAACGATTATTTGTACTAAATCTTGAAGAACCATCTATTCGATTAGTGATACCCACTAAATATTTGTCTTTGTAACCGTAGTCCATTCTCGCTAAAAAAGAAACCAGTGTCCATTCTTGTGTAAGTGCATTAGTAATAGATCGATTAGAAGCAGAAATAATACTTAATACCCGATCATCCATAAAATTAGTTGCTGTAATGGTTGTGGCGCTTTCTTTTGATCTTTCAAAACTTTGCCCTACGACACCGCTAATTGAATGGTCTCCAAAACGTTTATTAAAGTTTAAGAGATTATTAATAACCGTTTTAAAATTATTAATATTACTCTCAGTTGCAGATCCTCGTAAAGTCCCTTGCTTATTTATTTCACGGCTATATGCTTTTGTATTATACCAATCAACGCCAAAATCTAATCGATAGGTTAACCAGCTTGTCAATTTAAGTTCGGCAAAAACATTACTAATAGATCGCAAATCATTCACATAATTTTTCCCTGTATTAATGGTTCCTACTGGGTTAAGATCGCGCAAAGGAGCAGTACCATTAATAATATTAGCTGGTGAAAAAACAGCCCTCCAGGCATATGAACCCAAAGCATCAAATACGGGAATATTAGGAGCTTTAATGACCGCATCGTAATATGCCCGCTGTGCATTAAGTGAATTATTTAAAGTTGCACTAATAGCAGCTGAAACACCAATTTTAAAATTATTAGATAAATTAGACTCTACACTAATTCTACCCTGGAAACGCTCAAAGTCATTGTTAGCTATGTAAGAAGCTTCTTTATCGTATCCGCCGCTAACAAAATAGCGTGTTTTATCTGTTCCACCGCTGATGGAAGTGGATAAATTATATCCGATACCAGTTCTATTAATTAAATCTAACCAATTTGTATTATACCCTTTTTTGAAAGCTCTATTAGCAGGAGGCCAACCTGCTGTGGGCCTTCGTGTGTTAAGTGTATCAAAATAATCGCTATAAAATTGTGCATACTCATCACCTGTCATTAACTCAGGCAATCTAAATGCATTTTGAGCAACTGTTGAAAAATTCACATTTACTCTTGCTTTTCCTTGCATCCCTTTTTTAGTAGTGATTAATATTACACCAGCTGCGCCTCTACTTCCATAAATGGAAGTTGCGTAAGCATCTTTAAGCACTTCCATACTTTCAATATCGTCGGGATTAATATTAGCTAAAGGATTCCTCTCAAATTGATTGTTAGGCCTGTAGTTATTTGCAGTTATAGGCTGTGTAAATGATGCCGCAGATCCGCTTGCACTAAAATTGGTAGAGTTATTGATTCGGTCTTGCCCATACATTGGAACGCCATCAATTACAATCAAAGGAGAGTTTCCAGCATCACTAAGCGTGGTAACCCCACGAATGGTAATGGAAGATGCGGCACCTGGCGCACCAGAGGAAGGTTGTACAAATACACCAGCTATTCTTCCTTGTAATAATTTATCCATTGAAATAGGATTAGAACCAACTAAATCTGGTTTTAATGTTCCTACAGAACCCGTTAATTTACGCCTATCAACTTTACCATAGCCTATTACTACAATGTCGCCTATTGAATTAGTAGTAGGTCTTAACTGTATAAATTTTGGCACTTGGGCTTGTATTATAGCTACTTCTTTGTCTTCAAAACCGACAGAAGAAATAACTAAAATAAAATTATTCGAGGATGTTTGCAAACTAAAAGCCCCCTTTTCATTACTAGTAGTAACAGTATTCGTACCTTTAATACGAATGGTTGCTCCAACAATGGGAGAGCCATCTTGCTCCTCTTTAATAACACCAGAAATCGTTTTTACTTGAGCGTTAAGTGTGAATGATGTTAAAATCATCCAAAATAAGATGTACCATTTTTTAAGTTTACTCATGCAGCATGCTTTAAGTGATTAACTAGGAGCATATTAATGAATTTAGCATCACAGGAATTTTAAAATATGCAAAACCGTAAAAAAGGATGATGAGTTGGCAATATCTATACGTGAAATTTATTGCAAGTCTAACTTCAAATAATATAAGATAATCCTTTACTTTAGGGTAACAAAAGATGAAAAAATATTTAAATACCAAATTTTTTGAGATTGCATTAGTAATTATTAGCTTCTTACTATTCTGGCTATTATACTATTTAATACTTGGAAAAATATGGCCAAATGATAATGTTGGAAAATATAGAGTCTTTCAACATTTAACTCAATGTGCAACATTTTGTGTATCTGCCTTTGTGATTTTTCCACGCTATGCAAAAAATAAGCAAAGACTTCACTTTATACTTTTATCGCTTTTTTCAATTCTGATATTTACAGAGTTATTTAATATATTACGACTATTTTTATCAAATCCAATATTCCTTTTGTTAGGACCAAGCGTAAAACAAAAAGCAAATAACGTTCAATTACAAAATTATTATTTCCAAAATTTCATATCTGCATTAACCTATTATCTACTTGGAATTGGTTATGCATTTGCTAGAGATTGGATAAAGAAAGATCGAAAATCATTACTATTAGAAAAAGAAATAGCGCAAGCAGAACTAGCTCTTTTAAGAAATCAACTCAACCCTCATTTTTTATTTAATACTATTAATAATATTTACTATTTAGCACTTATTAAGTCAACTAAAACAGCAGAGGCTTTACTACAACTTTCAGACTTGTTACGATATGTACTATCGGAAAAAGATAACTTAGTACCCCTAAATAAAGAATATGAATGTTTAGAAAAATTCATACAACTGCATAAACTCCGGTTCCCTAACGACAATATAATGTTGAAAGCCTCAGGAAATGAACAATTCGAAAATATACAAATTCCTCCGATGGCATTAATCACATTTGTTGAAAACGCTTTTAAACACGGCGATGCAGAAGAATCTGCAGAACCAATTGAAATTAATTTAATCATTCAAAACAACCAGTTAACTTATTCAGTAAAAAATAAAATTGGAAAAAATATATCGAAAAACGACAGCAGTGGAATTGGCATACCTAATCTTATAAAAAGACTAAACCTATTATATCCAGAAAAACATATATTAGAATTTAATTTATCAGACTCCTCCTATTTCGCAAAACTAGAAATTAATTTAAACCATTGATACACGCAATAGCAATAGATGACGAAGAAAATGCACTTGGCATCATACACGAGTACAGTTTATTTATCAATGATTTCAAACTTCATAAAACTTTTATAGATCCTTTAAAAGGACTTGAATATATTCAACAAAATAATGAAATCAATTGCGTCTTCTTAGATATTCAAATGAATAAACTGAATGGGTTAGATCTTGCTAAAAAAATGAATCAAGATTTAAAAATTGTTTTTACTACTGCATATCCTGATTTTGCATTGCAAGGATACGAACTTGATGTAGCAGACTATTTATTAAAACCCTTCCCAATGAATAGATTTAACCGATCAATTGAAAAAGTAAGAGTTTTGCTAAAAAGCCAATCTTCAAAAAAACTTACTAAATTAATCCCAGATATTCAAGATATCATTTTTGTTAGAACAGATAATAAATCACAAAAAATTAGAATCATGGATATTTCTTTTATTGAAGGATCTGGCAATTATGTATCCATTCATGTAGGGAAGTCTAAATTTCTTGTTTTAAAAAATTTAAAAAGCTTTGAAGAACAATTAATGCCATATCAGTTTATACGTATTCATAAATCGTTTATTATTTCATTAACGCATTTAGAAAGTATAGAAAAGTCTTCCGTTAAAATTGGCGATGTAATTATTCCAATAAGCGAATCGTATAAAGATTCATTTCAGCAATTTCTTGATTTAAACTTTAAGCAGTTTTAATTGAATAAGAAATCAATTATCTAGGCGGAATAGTAATTGTCTTTCTGGCAGTATCCGCACAACCATTTGTTACAATTAATTGAACAGTGTAAGATTTACTAGTGGTCTCTTTATTGTAGCTGGTTTCAATGAAACTGTAGAATTCATTATTAGTATTGCCATTTCCGAAATTCCACTGATAAGAATCAATGGTACTAGTAGGGATGGTAGATTTACTATTAAACGACCATCGTTGTGAAGTAGGATAATCCCAAACAAGCGTCTCTTCAAAAATTGCTTTAGGCCTAGGGTTCTCTCCTTTTGCGTTCACTAGTTTATTGGTCTTATAAATTTCTCTTCCATTTAATTTTATGGTCATGATTACATCGTAATCATTGGGGTGCTTGTATTTGTAAAGGATTGGATTACCTGTTCTAGGCCCTGTTCCATCCGAAAAATCCCATTCATAAACTGACCCAGTAGGCACATTCTCTGCCTCTGCCGTAAATAAAATTCTTTCATTGGTACATGCATCAATGGATTCTGTTTTGAACTTTCCTTTGATTCTATACATACCTGGAATTGTTACTTGAACAGTAGTATCATCGGTGCAACCAAAATTAGAAAGCACTGTAAGCTTAACTGAATAAGTGGTATCATTCACTTTTTTGGGGAACTCATGCCGTACCAAACCCACTGAACTAATGTATTCGGTTCCGTCGCCCCAATTGTATTTGAATTGAATAATATCTCCTTGATTAATAGAAGAAGCACTATTGAAAGTAACGTAATTAATATTCTGTGGGAAATCGAACTTGGTAGAGAAAATGGCTTCAGGCTTTGTTTGTTGGCCCAAAGCTTTTACACCAAAACTCACTTTAGCCAACATATTGTTGGCATTGGCCATTACCATTAAAGTTACTACAAAGGAACCAGCGGCTTGGTAAGAATGGGTAGTAGTTGCGCCGTTGGCGATATTCCCATCCCCAAAACTCCAACTATAATAACCACCTGCAGGCAAGCCAACACCTGATGCTGTAAATGAGAACACTTCTTTAGAAGGATAGCAGGTAGAAGTTTGGCTGAACTTTGCTTCCACATTTCCATAAGTAACCGTTGTGGTATCGCGAGCCACCGTAACAATTGCTCCCTTAGTAATTTGTACAGAGTCTACTTGCACCAATTTATCCAAATCTATATCCGCTTCTTTTTTACAAGAAAAAAGAAGGATTGCCATAAAGCCAACAAGGAACAAAACACTTAACTGCTTCATTGGATAGGCTTATTTAGCCGGTACGGTTATATTAGCAACGGCTGTGTCTTTACAACCGGTATTACTAGTCACAATTAAACGAACAGAATAGTTAGTAGGCGTTGCAGCTTTGGTATATTCTTGTTCTACAATAGTGTTGAAATTATCATCGACTCTGTTAAAAGGCATTTCCCATCTGTATCCAGTTAAATACCCGTGCGGAATATTTGACTGACTATAGAACGCCCATATTTCTTTGGTAGAAGTAGAACTTACTACATTCTTTAACATCAAGGCTTTGGGCTTAATGTTTTGACCAAATGCACGAACAGGTTTATGGGTTTGATAAATAATTTTACCTTTTAAAGTAATGGTCATTTTAACATCGTAATCGTTCTGATAAGTAAACTGCTTTTTGACAGGGCTGCCCGTAACTAAACCAGTAGCATCTGCGAAATCCCATGTGTACACCGCACCTGCGGGAACACCTGTTGCCGTTGGAGTGAAAACAAAATACTCATTGGTACAAGCATCAAATTGTTCAGCAGTAAAGTTGCCACTGATATTATAGGAAGCAGGTACGAATACATTTAAAGAAGCCGTGTCTTTACAACCTGAATTAGCAGAAACAATCAGTTTAACATTATAGGTTTTATCTTCTGGAACTTTAGGAAAATTCTTTGGCATGAAAGAATTAGAACTATTGTTAGTGGTACCATCGGCCCAATCCCATAAATGGTCTACAATTGTACCAGTAGGAACTGTAGATCTACTGGTAAAAGTCATGTTGTTTAAGTAATTGATGTCGGGCAACGCACTTGAAAAAATTGCAGTCGGGGTTACTTGTTGCCCCAAAGCTTTAACTGAAACAGAAGCTTTATGAATCAATACATCTGCAGCATTCTTGATTTGTAAAATAATGGTATAAGTTGCAGGATTACGATACATATTTCTTACCGTTGTTCCTGTAAGTGATTTGCCGTCTCCAAATTCCCACACATATTTAGCCCCAGCAGGAATGCCGGCTGCAGAAGCAGTAAAAGAAAAAATTTCATTACTAGGATAGCAAGCATCAGACTTTGCATAAGTAATGAGCAGTTGAAAGGCAGAGGACTATGAATAGTTGGCTATTTCTCATGTTGTTCACTTAACTTATCTGTCAAGTACAACGAGAAATAGGGCGTTTTATTGTAATATTTAAGCGCTTTTAATTAGAATTTAGTTTTTAGCGTTTCCCCAAGGGGGATTTAAACTTCTTTTTGATGTTAGCCTCCTCAAACATACATTTGCAGTCCTATGGGGGGTTAGCTCAGTTGGCTAGAGCGTCCCGATGGAATCGGGAAGGTCGCGGTTCAATGAATTGGTTGTTCTTTTGAAATAAAATAAATGGGGGGTTAGCTCAGTTGGCTAGAGCGCTTGCATGGCATGCAAGAGGTCGTCGGTTCGACCCCGATACTCTCCACTTCAAAGCCCCTTTTATAGGGGCTTTTTTTATGCACTACACAGTTTACATTATTTAATCTGAAAAGTTAGACAAGTACTACACCGGTTCTTGTGAAAATTTTGCTATTCGCTTAGCACAACATAACACAGGAAGGAATAAATCTACTAAGCCTGGTATCCCTTGGATACTAAAACATCGGGAGGAATTTGATAACCTAAAAGAAGCGAGAGCTAGAGAAGCTTATATCAAAAAAATGAAAAGCAGAAAATATATTGAAGATTTAATAAACTCAGTTAAATGAGCGCCCCGATGCATCGGGGAGGTCGTCGGTTCGACCCCGATACTCTCCACTTCAAAGCCCCTTATATAGGGGCTTTTTTTATGCATTACACTGTTTACATTATTTACTCAGAAAAACTGAACAAGTACTACACCGGTTCTTGTGAAAATTTTGCTATTCGGCTTTAGTGGCCAAGCCTCCAGTAGGATCACAGATTAACCAAACTACGCAAAATCGGGGACGCTATAATCAAAAGCAAATAACAATTCCTGCGAGTTAACCTTTCAAATAAATGATCATTAAACCATCCTCTTTTCCCCATTATTTTTCTTAAAATTCAAGTCGTTTAAAAAAATTATGAAATTGAGAAGCTGTTCGTTGAATTCTTGGGGCTGCTCAAGATTGGAAACATGACCTGCATTATGAATAACGTGAAGAATTGAGTCTTTAATAGTTGAAAGCATTGATTCAGATTGAACAAGTGGTGTTACATCATCTTCGCTGCCGCAAATTATCAAAGTGGGAATGGCTATTTCATTTAAAGTGGAGCAAGTTTCAGATCGCTCAGCAAGTGCTACCAATCCTTTTTTGATAATATTTTCAGAATTAGCAAATACCACACCACGCAGTTTCTCAACTAGTTCCTTTTTATTCTTTATCGAATCTTTGTGAAATACACTTTTTATAAATCCTTCATTAAAATTAGCAACTCCATTAGTATTAATTTCATCAATTATCTCATATCTTTTTTCATGTACTTCTAGAGAATCAGCAATGCATTGTGTATCACATAATATTAATGCCTCAAAGCGATCAGGGAATCTTTTCAGTGCATTAAGTGCTATAAAACCACCCATTGATAACCCACAAATTATTGCTTTATCAATGTTTAACGCATCCATAAATGCTATTAAATCTTCACTAAACAAGTCAATGCTTAAGTACGACGTCTCATCGGTTGATTTTCCAAAACCTCTAATGTCGCAGGCAATTATTCGATTTTTGGATTCCAAAAAATCTAGCTGCCCCTTCCACATCGTTTTGTCGAAAGGAAATCCGTGTAAGCAAATAATTGGAGTGCTTCCTTCGCCCACATCATCGTAGGATAGATGAAAATCATTTACTGGGATAATTAAATTAAAACCTTGATTTAGTGTTTCCATGGTGTTCAATTTTAAAATATTTCTTTTGTTATATGGTCTTGGTTTACCCCTAAATTGATTAGCTGCATTTCCACATCTTTTATCATAGGTGGCGGACCACATATGTAAAATTGTTGATTAAAATCAGTCACGTTCTCTTTTAGAAATTCTTCTGTTACTCTGCCATAATGGTAATTGTGCACCTCTTCTTCTGATAGGATATTGACAAATGCTTCACCCAACATATCGTTTAATTCGCTTTCAAGAATAATATCAGCTCTTGTTTTGTTAGCAAATAATAACATGTTATTACCTAACTCATTTTTTGCTTTTAGATTTCTGAAAATAGAAATGAATGGTGTGATGCCAGCACCACCGGCTATAAATACACCTTCACCCTTATAAGTAATTGCTCCGAAAACATCATGTAAAACTAAATCGTCATCTTGTTTTAATTTTAATAACTCGTTGGTGACGCTTTCCTGCTCTGGATATGTTTTTATGGTAAACTCTAAAGAATTATTCGATGGTAAATTCGTAAATGTAAACGGTCTTACTTCTTTTAGCCAACCACTTTTGTTAATAGCTATATTAGCCGCCTGACCAGGTTTAAAGTTGAATCCATTAGGTTTATTGGTAACAATTCTCAATACATTATATGTGATATTGTTAATTGAAATAATTTTTAGAAGATGATTGCCCATTGCATTTTTGTTTAAAAAATTCTAATGATTTGTAATAATTGTAAAAGTACTCATTGAGCTACTGAGCAGCTTTACATAATTTTCGATAAGAATTACATGATTCATACCCTTATTGATGATAGGAAGTTGTTGTTTTTTGTCCTTTCTACAACTGTTTATAACAATGGCTTGGTAAAACGTTATCGGTGATTAAATGAAGATCTTCTGAGGAAAGTATAGAAAATAGTTAACCCGTAATTAATTATCGCTAACATAAATTGCTTTTACCCATCCAATAGGTGGAATAATAAGATTCTTCAGACTAGCTAATTTGTCCAATTTTACAATCGATTTTGTTGTTTTGAAAGGAGATAATTGGAATTGTGTATAGTGTAACGATACTGCTAAACAAGTTCATCATAAACAAAGCTTGATAACTGATACTAATTGAAGGGATATTGATATAGGGAGAGTACAATTAAAGTTACGTTTATTTTTTTTGACCTAAGCTAGTATTTCCAGATTATAATTTCAAATAAAACAAATAAAATGAGAAAGCCCTTTTTATTCTTAATCTTCTTAGCATCGCTATTTCCGTTGAGTAATTTATTTGCGCAAGCCAATGTTCAGTCCACTGGGATATCTATACAGGGTATTGCTCGTGACGAAAATAATTCTGCGCTTGCAAATGTGGACGCCTTAGGCTTAGCATTTAAGATTTACTATTTAGATGGTAGCAACACTGAAGTATCAATTCTTAACCAAACTGCCAATGTAAAAACAGACAATTTTGGTGTTTTCTCTTATGTGATAAGTATTGACAAAACCCTTTTTACGGCCATTAGTAATTCGCAGGCCTATTTAAAAGTGTCACAAGGTTTGGTGGTTTTTTCTAATGAAAAATTACAAGCAGTTCCTTATGCCATTCAGGCTCAAAATGGAGTTCCAACTGGGACTATTATGGCCTATGTGGGAACCACTGCTCCAACAGGTTGGTTAATGTGTGATGGTGCTTCTTTTCCAGACAATGTATATCATGCACAATTAAAAACATTATTAGGTAGCACAACTGCTCCGGATCTTAGAGGTCTTTTTTTACGTGGGGTAGGTAATGCAACAAGTTATACAGGTAGATCGGGCCCAAGTTTAAAAACAGTTCAAACAGACGGTATAGCAGCGCACAACCATGCGGTTGGTACATTACAAACTGCCGCTGCTGGTAATCACACTCATTCAATAGGTAGAAGATCTAATTCTGATAACGGCGCTTATGATAGTAATGACGGTCGTAAAGACGAAAACTCTGCTGCTACTACCGATAGAAGTAAACTTACAAATTTCAATACTAGTAGTTCCGGAAGTCACACGCATACATTAACTGGCGCAACTGCAAATACTGGTATTACAGAAACTCGCCCTATTAACTACGGAGTAAATTACATCATCAAAATCTAATTAATTCTAGATTTTATTTTTTCCAATTACCCATAAAGTTTTCCAAAAATTCTACGATGAAAAAAGCTGTTCTACTTATTATCTTTTCATTTAGCATAGGCATATTATTTGCTCAATTACAAGAAAACTTAGGCGTTAAAACTGTTATTGGGGCTGCGGCTTCACAAAAAGATAACCTTAATTTACAGCTTACGCAAACAAGAAATGGGGTAATTGGAACCTTTACCATAAAAAGTGTAGGGATTCAAGTTGGGCTACCTTATATGGGAGTAAGAAATGTACCACAAACAAATAATCCTACACAGTATTATCTATACGATTTAGGTTTTCCTTGGGGTGTTAGGTACCGTTACAATACATTTTCTGAGGATGCATTTGTTGTATCTAAAGGTTATTACACAGACAAAGTTTCAATTAATTGGGCAATAAAAAACAATACAAATTTAATTGCTGATTTTGTAATCTATCGTACAACAGATATTAATAGTGATAATCCTGTTTGGGGCGCACCCATCGTAACATTATCGGCTTCTGCAAGAACGTTTGATGATAATAATACAGAAGGTGGAAAACTATATAAGTACAAAGTACTTGCAAGAGGTGTTGAAGCTGTTCAAAATATTTATTCTTCTTATATTATTGGAATTGGTTACAGAAATCCAACCGCTGTAATAACAGGGAATGTTAGTTTTGCCGCAGGTAATCCAGTAAAGAATGTTCTAATTTCTGCAACACCAACAGGAAGCTCGTTAAATTTTGGAAGTTCCATAAAAATTCCCGGGTCTACTTTTGTGGCAGTTAGCAATTTGCATAAGTCACTCAAAGATTCTATTACTTTACAAGCATGGGTAAAGCCCGAAACCGATTTTAATAATGATGAAATAACGCTTTACCAATTAATTAGCAATTTAAATGAAACACTGGCTTTTAAAGTAAAATTAGCAGAGGTTAGTGGACGAAATAGAGTAACGATAACTGTTGGAGAACATGTAATTACTTTAAGTGATTTTATTCCAAGTGGTGAGTTAGACAATAAAGGGGACGATCTTTTTATTCCAATCCAAAATCTTAATAGTTCATTTACGCATTTTACAGCCGTATTGCGAAATAATAAAGTACCAGAAATTTATATCAATGGACGTTTAATTTCTGCAAATTATACAAGTCAAATTAATGCAATTTTAGCTAAAAATAACCAGTCTGGGTCAACGGCGCCAACTGCTTTATTTACAAGTTCCAATACCCCTATTCGATTAAACACCGATGCAAGTGGGTATCCGCTAAGTTGGACTCATTTTAATATTGGAGGCGGAAAAACGGCTTTCATTGATGAACTTAGGGTGTATGAAACGGCTTTATTGAGTGATCAAATTCTAACAGATTACCGCAGGTATTTAAAAGGTAACGAATCCTATTTGCATACTTATCTTACAGGGAATGAAAATGCAGGTAAATACGCTTATGACCTTTCATCTACAGGATTTAGTTTTCACGGTAATAATGCAAAGCTGGATAACATCACTTCATTTAGTAATGTCATTCCTACCAATACGCAATTAGGAATTTTGGGTGTAACTGACGCGTCTGGAAATTTTGTTATTTCTTCTGTACCATACTCCGGAAATGGAACATCTTATACCCTTGTTCCATCACTTGGCAAACACCAATTTAATCCAAATCAACAACTAACCTATATTGGTGTTGGTTCTACAGTAATCAATAATATAAATTTTAAAGATATTTCATCCTTTTCTTTTAACGGAATTGCAGTGTATGATAGTAGGGGGGTTTTTCCTACCACGTCAGAACCTGCTATTAGAGGCGATATTAAAGATGATGAATTTTATAATGCCTATATAGTGGGCAATCAGAAATATAAAAAAGGTGAATATTGGGCGTATAAAAATGCAATTGGACAAATTGATAGTTTAAGGCGGTATGCCGTTATTCCAGTGGTTGGCGCCAATGTAAATATAGATAATCAGCCAGCCATTGATGCAAACAATGAGCCAATTTTAACAGATATTAATGGACGATTTACAATAGAAGTTCCCATTGGTCAACATGCTATTTCTATTGCAAAAAGTGGGCATAAATTTTTATACGAAGGAAGATACCCAGCTAAAACGAGTGCCAATGTGAATGGCCAAATTGTAATAACAAATACGTATCAAGATTTTTATCAAGACCAAGATGAGCCCATTACTTTTATAGATACAACCAAGGTTACCGTTATTGGAAGAGTTGTGGGTGGACTTGTAGAATCTGAAAAAACAATAGGCTTTGGCGATAAAGGTATAAAAACACACAGCTATACAGACGCTGCTGGCGTGCAAAAAACTATCGACTACACGTCAATTAACAATATTGGAGTTTCAAGATTAACCCTTGGTTATATTCCTGCAGGATCTAGTACAGTAACGCCAGAATATAGAACCAGCTTTTTAACAAATAATCAAACGGGCGAATTTCGTGTGAAATTGTTGCCGCTATCTTACACACTTTCACAAAACGATTTGACATTTGTAAGTGGTAAAAATCCGGGTAATAGGCCATTATTGGATCAAGATAAAACAATCAATTTTACAGCTATTAATCCCTTTAAAACACCAATATTTTCACAAGGGAGCACCACCATCAATGGAGAACCTTATCAGGAATTGCTTAAGTATACCTACATAGCAAATCCGATATTTAATGTGTTAAGTCAAAGTTCTGATGCTCAAATAACAGCAGACGATAGAACATATACCATTGCAGCGAATCAAGCAACCCCTATTTATAGTCAATTTGGATCTTACAAAATTGAAATTCAGGGTAATGAGTCTTATTATAATTATGATAGTAGCTTAACAAACCCTGTTCTTTCTCAGGTTCCAGTAACTGGAGGCGAAATTATTGCTACAAATAATTTAGCATTAGAAAATTCTGAATCAACAGCCACTTCAGCCACAGATCCAAGTGTTCTTGTTTACTCTTTTAGAGGAGGGATTCCAAATACAGATGCTGCTAGTGGCTATAAAAGATCTATTAATTTACTATACAGATTAAATGGAATTGATTATCCATTATCTAATTACAAAACACAAGGGATTCTTTTAGGTGGAGTTTCTGATGGTTCACAAACATTTGTTACTGCGGGTCCGCAATTGCCCGATTTCGTATTACGTGATCCACCAGGGTCCAACAGTTCTGCAACAATCGCAAAAGGATCTTCATTTACTTTTTCTAAAGAAAGTTCTTATAAGTCTAATTCAGGAAATCAAACGGATGGTACTGTATCTTTAGGTTTTCAATTAAGTGTGGGCGGATCCATTTTAGGCCCCGTTGTAAAAACAGATGTAACAAATGATATTAGTTCTGGAGTAACAATGGCGCAGTCCTCGTCTAATGGGAAAAGTGTAGAAAACACCTATACTTTTAATCAATCTATTTCTACAAGTGATGACCCTACTTGGGTAGGTAGTGATGCAGATTTATATATTGGATATTCTGCAAATCAATTTTATGGCACCTACAATAATTTAACAGTGTCTACAACTCAAAACAGTGCAGATCCTATTTCGGTAGTTCCTTTGCCAAATTCTAACACAAATGTTATTTACCCAAGAATAAATAGGGCAATTTATTTTAATGAGGCTCCGGAAAAAACATTTTTTGTGTATTCTCAACGTAGTATTATCAATGATCTTATTCCAAAATATGAAGAGTTTGTTAGAAAAATTGATGATGGCTCCTTAATTGAAAATAGGGATGGTGTATTAACTAGAAATGCATATTTAAGTTCTATCAATCTTTGGAAAAGAATTATTTTAAACAACGAACTTTCAAAATACTATGCATTTAATAATAGAGATAGTTTAAAAACATCTTTAACCAGTATTATTGATGGATTGAAAGATCCAATTACAAATACTTTCTCAAATTCTGCAAAACAATTAAGAGATTTATTAAATGCAACTTTTTATGAAAACATTTCTTTAGATGCTGGTGTAGGGGCTTTTACAAAGTCTTACCAAGTAGATAGGCTAACTTCAAGTTCACTTTCATATGACTTACAATTAGATAATTCAATTGGGGTTACTACAGGTGCTGCGGTTAATGAAACAGGATATAAATTTGCAACAACAACAACCAATGGTTTTGGTCAAGGCGAATCTAGTAATGATCAAAATACCAATACTAGCAATGTTAGCTACACACTAAAGGATTCAGATGAAGGCAACTTGTTAAGTGTAGATGTGATTAATCCTTTTGATGGAAACGGTCCTATTTTTATTACAAAGGGGGGTGAAACATCATGCCCTTTTGAAGGCCCTGAATTATCGCGTTATTACAATCCTAGACATCCAAATGTTACCAATGTAAATGCCAACATTATTAATCTTTTGGATAATGAAAGAGTACCATTATCTGTTGCCACGATGGCCTTAGAAAGACCAGAAATTACAGTGGTTTCATCGAATGTGACTGGCATATTTGATGGGCGTAATGCGGAGTTTGTTTTACGATTACGTAATACGAGTGCGGTTAATAAAAACGCCACATTTAAGTTAATGGTAGATCAAGCAACGAATCCAGATAATGCGCTTATAAACATTGAGCCTAATGGAACAATAATTAATATCCCAGCTGGTCAAACAGTTACTTATACCATGACCCTAAAAAAAGTAAAGCAAGATCAGTTTACATATAATAATATAAAAGTTTCGCTTCAATCTGTTTGTGATGACAATGCAATAAGTTCTGTATTAGTTTCAGCAAGTTTTGTGCCCGCATGTTCTCCTGTAATTATTATGGCGCCTTCAAATAATTGGTTATTAAACAGAAATACTGCTTTTGACGGAGCAATCACAAAACCACTTAATATTTCGATAGGAGATTATAATACCAGTTTTTCAAGTTTTCAAAAAATAAATTTAGAATATAGGTTGCAAGGAACACCCAATTGGACAGGTCTAAGAACCTATTATAAAAATCCAGCTGATACTTCTGCTGCTATAAGAGGAGGAGACACCAATATAGAATTGATTAGTGGCGATCAATTGAATTATGCTTGGGATATTGCTAAATCGGGTTTGAGTAATGGAGCTTATGAAATAAGGGCAAGATCTACCTGTTATAACAATACTTTTTTTGAGTCTCCTATTATTCAAGGAAGAGTTAGTCTTGATGCACCTGTCGTTTTTGGAACTCCAACGCCTACTAATGGTATATTAGGAATTGGAGATGATATCACTGTTCGATTCAATAAGCCTATTAAAACAAATGCTACCGTAACAAAGTTTGAATTTTTAGTTCAACAAAATCAGTTACCAGTTCGTCATGAAGTATCTCTTTCATTTAGTGGCACCAGTAATATTGCAACCATCAACAAGCCTTATATTACTACCGGAGATTTAAGTATTGAGTTTTGGATGAAAAACTCAAGTCCAAGCGGCACTTCAACACTCATGAGTCAGTCTGGTGGGTTAAAAATCGAATTAATTAATAGTGTTTTAACGTACACTCTTGGCGGACAGTCTGTGAGCGCAACAATTTTAAAGGATAGCCTATTCAACCATTATACGCTTTCTTATAATGCAGCAATTCCAAGACTAAGCATTATAGAAAATGATCGCGAATTATCAACTACTACAATTCCAAATTTAATCACAACATTAAGCTTTACCAATTCAAATCCAATTGTGATTGGAGGTAGTACTTTTATCGGCAACATTCATGATCTTAGGATTTGGGGTAAACCTATAACAAGAGATGAGTCGGTTGCAAATATGAATGTGTCCTTAACGGGAAGTGAGATTGGTATTTTAGGATTTTGGCCAATGAATGAAGGCAGTGGTAAAATAGCTAAGGATTTAGCCAGGTTTAAAAGTTTGGATATTGTCAATGCCAATTGGGATATATTCCCTAAAGGCACAGCTTACAATTTTACTGGTGCTAATTATTTAACAACCAATAGTAATACTTTTTCAAAAGTCATTATTTCAAAAGAAATGGATGCAACGGTAACATTTTGGATGAAAACAGCACAGTCTAATGCAACGGTATTATCAAATGGAAAAGGGGACAGTACCGACATAGTAGAAAGTAATCAGTTTCGCAATAAGTGGGCTTTCAATACCAATGCAACTGGTGGTCTTGAATTAGTAGCAGAAGGAAAAATATTTTCATTTGGGAACCTAAGAGTAAACGATAACAGTTGGCATCACATAGCAGTAAGTTTAACTAGATATGGCGGATTGCAGCTTTACATAGATGGCAATCAAATGGGGTCTTTTACAACTAGCAATATAGGTGGATTAGCTTCTAGTGTTTTATTTATTGGTGCACGTGGCAGCACTGGCGCAACTGGTAATAGCATTGATAGATATTTTGTTGGTCAGGTAGATGAGCTATGTATTTGGAATATGGCAAGAACTGCCGATCAAATAAAAGCGGATATGTTTTTTGAATCAAATTTTACAACCAATGGGTTGTTATTTTATTCAAACTTTAATAAGCCAGATTTAAATAATTCCAATGGACCAAAATACTATTATCCTCAAGAAGCATTTATTCAAGTAAGCGATTATGCACTGTTAAATGGACAACCCCTCAATTTCACAGACATTACACCTGCTATAAAGCCATACCGTCCTACAGAATCTATTATTGTAAATCCAGTTATCAACAATGATCAAATAGTATTGGTTCCTTCTATTGCAAATTGGGCAAGTATTGAAGGGAAGGTGGCTTATATAACAGTGTCTAACTTAAATGACATGTACGATAACCGTCAGGTATCACCAGTTACTTGGAGTGCATTTATCAATAAGAATCCAATTAAAATGTTTGTGGAAGGGCAAGGAGATATTGCTAATTTAGTAAAGACAACCGATTCAAGTTTAACCTTCCAAATTACAATAGCGAATCAAGGAGGATTACCACAGCCTTACACTTTCAATGTGCCAAGTTGGTTAACGCTTTCTTCTAATTCTGGTGTTTTAGATCCCAATAAGTCTATCACGATTTTAGCTACCGTTGATATGAATTTAGCCCCCGGTATGTATAATAATATCATTTCATTAATAACAAATTATGGAATTGATAAAAAGGTTCAATTGAATTTAAGAGTTTTGGTAAAGGAGCCTAATTTAAATTTTAATCCAGCTAATTATACCCAGTCAATGAATATAGTTGGTAAAATAAAAGTAGATGGTGTTTTATCAAATGATACGTATGATAGAGTATTTGCAGTTGGACCTGGAGGAAGTGGATTAGAAATGAGAGGCAAAGCGAATCTAACTTATGATCGTCAATTAAATATGTATCATGTGTTCCTAACGGTATATAGCAATGTTGTGAGTGGAGAGAATATTAATTTCTTTATTTGGGATGCATCACAAGGGAATTTTCTTGAAGCCACTTTAGATAGTGCAGTTAGTGTGCCTTTTGTTGCAGATAGAATAATTGGTGATTTTACCAATTCTGCTATTATTGAAAATACAAATCTGGCTGGGCAATTAGTTTCTTTAAATTCAGGTTGGACATGGGTTTCTTTTAGTGTGAATGATCCAAGATTTTCAAGATTAAATGATTTAACTATTGGGGCAAACTTAAGCACCTCAGATTTGATACAGTCTAATGCGCCTGCTCTTTTTGATTCGTATCAATTTTATGCACCAGGATCTCCAAGTAATGGATGGTTTGGAGGGATTTCATCTAATGGAGGAATTACGAACAATAAAATGTATAAGTTCAAACTTGCCAAAGCAAATGAATTTAAACTAAAAGGGATTCCTGCAGATTTAAATACTTGGTCGTTTAATTTACAAGCAGGTTGGAACTGGTTGCCATTTGTTGCTAATAAAAATATTCCATTAGGAGATGCGCTATCAAACTTAAATCCTTCGGATGGTGATTTAATAAAATCACAAAATTTATTCTCTATTTATAGCAGTACGGCTCGTGCTTGGAAAGGTTCATTAACATATCTAAATCAGTCCGAAGGTTATATGATAAATGTTGCAACAGCCCAAACCTTAACTTATCCGGTTTATCTAAATAGAATTAATAATGCGTTGCCATACATACAAATTATTGGGCAAGAAAAAATAAAAGTAAATGGCGGAAATAATGCTAACACTAGTGTTGTTATTAGTAACGATGTTAGAAATACTGCAACAATCACTGCCGATTATTCCAAATTTGCTAATACCATGAATGCTGTGGTAAAACTGCCAGAAGGTTTTAATGAGTTATATTTTTACAACGATGCTGGTGAATTAAGAGGCAATTGTAAGACTATAAGTATTGATGGGAAAGACCTTGCATTTATAACCATTTATGGTGATAAGCCAGAACAACTTACTGCTTTTATAGGTGCTAATAATGTTAAACAAGCTACCACTAAAACATTTAATTTTTCTAGTAATGCTATTTGGGGAAGTATTTCTCGTCCTATTATAATTGAATTACCTAAGAATGAAATAAGCATTTACCCAAATCCATTTCTCGAGGAATTAAAAGTGGCAATCAATAGTAAGGAAAAAGGGGACGCGAGAATTGTTATTTATAATATGGCAACAAGTCAAACCTATTATAACAATGTCTTCAAAATAAATGTTGGAGCCAATATTTTAAAGCTTTCACCAATCATTCCTGTTGGCGCCTATGTCATAAGCGTTCAAATTGGTGAGAATATCATATTTAATAAAATCATAAAAGTTAATTAAAATGGGCTTTAAAAAAATTGTTTTAATTTTTAGTATTTTATTGGGGGGTTTATCTTTTTTATGTGCACAACCTCCTAACTGGAAAGTAAATGAAGCAGGTTATCAGCACACTATGACTTTTGTAGCTAAACTAAATATGGATGGTGTAATGATGTCTAACCAAAGCGATTTGGTTAGTGCGTTTGTAGGCAACACTTGCAGAGGAGTTAGTAAGCTCACTTATGTGGCTAGTGCAAAGTCTTATTATGCTTATTTGACGGTTTTTTCAAATGCTCCTGGCGAAACAATCACTTTTTATTTATATAATAGTACGCTAAATAAACTTGTGAAAGTTAGTAAAACTATAAACTTTGTTGCGAATCAAAATATTGGAAATTTATTTCAGTCTTATAGTATAGCTGAACCAGCACTTAATAATAAGGCAGACATCCTAACCTTTAATTTTTTGAATATTAAAAGTATAACCTCAAGTATTACACCTGGGTCAGTAATAATTTCATTATCTGAAAGTTTTCCATTAAATAATTTAACACCTGTTTTTACCTTGAGTAAGGGAGCCAATCTTTTGAAAAATAGAATTATACAAAGTGCTGGATCATTAGCTAGTAGTTTCACTACTGCCGTTAATTATGAAGTTCTATCTGAAGATGAATCTACATTAAGTAATTATACGGTTAATGTAACTCATGTCCAAGACCCTCCTTTATTTTATAAAAAAGATGCAGTTTGTAGTACACTTGGAGCCATTAAAGTGGTTTCTAAACGAGAAGGTGCAGTTGTGAAGTTATCTTTAAATGGAAGGCTTATCAACAGTAAATCCATTACAAATGGCGAAACAATATTTCTAAGTTTAGTGAGCGGCACCTATGTGGCTAATATCGGAAATGATTCTAAGATCATTATAATAAATCTTAAAGCTAACTAATAATATAAAATTCAATTATCATGAAAGTCTATTTTAAAATTTTATTTTTAGTGATTGTATTGTTTTTCTTTGCTGGCTGCAGAAAAAGTGCTGTCTGCGTAGCGGTACAAGGTGATTGGGAATTAGTAAATTAAGATTGGGTAAACTACCGCAAAACTGTCGGTTAACTTGTAGACAAAAAAACCCGACCATTTTTATAGTCGGGCTTTGTATCAATATTTCTTAACAGCATGCGCTGTTGAATAACCAATTTACTCCCAAATTTGGTCTTTTCCTTCTAACCAAAGCTTCACAGACTCTGTTGTTACACTCTTTGGACGCTCTAATGGAGAACCCAATGCTCTGTCCCAACACAAGCTGGCCATTACACCTAAGGCACGGCTAACGGCAAATAGTACGGTATAGAACTCATACTCTACAAATCCGTAGTGTACTAATAATGCTCCACTATGTGCGTCTACATTTGGCCAAGGATTTTTAATCTTTCCCAATGATTGTAAAATAGGTGGAACTGTTTCGTAAATATTCCAAACAGTGTTCACCAATTTATCATCTGGCATATGCTTTTTACCAAACTCCATTTGTGCAGTAAATCTTGGATCGGTCTTACGCAGAACTGCGTGTCCATATCCTGGAACTACTTTACCAGATGTTAAAGTGTCTTGAACATATTGTGCAATCTGTTCTTTGCTAGGACTATCAGTGCCTAGTTGCTCTTGCATTTCAAAAATCCACTTAATTACTTCTTGGTTAGCCAATCCATGTAATGGACCCGCTAATCCGTTCATTCCTGCTGCATAACTCAAGAATGGATCGCTTAATGCAGAACCTACTAAATGGGTGGTATGTGCAGAAACGTTTCCACCTTCATGATCTGCATGGATGGTCATATACAAACGCATCAACTCTTTAAAGCTTTCATCGTCGTATCCCATCATATGGGCAAAGTTTCCTGCCCAATCTAACAAACCATTGGGTTGAATATGATCGTTGTTCTTGTACTTTCTTCTATAGATATAAGCTGCAATTCTTGGCAAACGTGCAATCAAATCCATAGCATCGTCGTAAGTAGCATTCCAATAGTCTTTCTTATTCATTCCTTTGGAATACTCTTTAGCAAAATTGCTTTCTGTTTGCAATGCCATTACCCCTACCACAAACATGGTCATCGGATGTGTGCTCAACGGCAATGCATCAATGGTTGCAAATACATGATTGGGAACATGGCTTCTGCGCTGCCATACACTGGTAATATGGTTGGCTTCTTCTTCTGTAGGCAAGTCTCCTACCAACATTAAATGGAATAATCCTTCTGGCAAAGGTTCTCCGCCATTAGGTGCCTTGGGCAATTTTTGTTGCAATTCTGGAATAGAATATCCGCGGAAGCGAATTCCTTCTTGGGCATCTAATAAGCTGGTCTCGGTAACCAAACCTGTAATACCACGCATTCCTTGGTATATCTGGGCCAGGGTTACTTCCCCTACTTTTTTATTTCCGTGTTCCTTAATAATTGATTTTATCTCGGCACTGGCTGTATCAGCCTTTGCTTTAAACCTGTCTTTGATTATTCCCATGGCAATCTATTGTTAGATAATCTAATGTTTCAAAGGTAATTGAAGTTGCAGCTACAACAAAATCAATGCCAGTCTTCTTGCAAAATTTCACAAATAATTATTTTGGTGCCGTTCTGTATAGATATACTACAACTATTAGGAATATCATATTAGGAATCCAGGCTGCCATTAATGGGGGCAAATTACCCTTAGTAGAAAATATAGTAGAGAATCGATCGGTGATAATGAACAATGCTGCTGTTACAAAACCAACGGCCAAATGCACCCCACTTCCGCCCCTAACTTTTCTTCCCGCTACTATTGCTCCTATCAAAGTCAATAAAATTACTGTTACACAAGTAGCGTCTCGCCTATATCGCTCAACTTTCAAACTATTCAACCCCTCCGATCCCCTTAATTCTTCCAATGCAATAAATCGGGTTAATTCCGGGGTGGTTAATTTGTCTTTGGTGTATTTATCGCGCGTTAAATCGGATGGTTTAAAATTGAAATTCATTAATCGTGTGGTTTCATTTACCACCATCTCTTGCATGGGTTTCAATTTCCGATCTAATAAAACATCCAACTTCCATTTTTTACTGGCCGTATCCCAAATAATGGATTCTGCTCTTAGATTTTCGGTTACTTTATTGTCTTTTACCGTGTATAAGAATACTGGGCCGCCTCTTTTTACCAGCGTATCATAATAATGAATGCCCGCATAAGTGAATGAGTCTATGCGCAAATAAATATGATTCGACTGACCCAATAACGCGTTATAACTAGAATTGGCATCTATGTATTTCGCTTCAAAATTACCGCGCAATACATTGGCCTTGGGAACTATATATTGATTGGCAAACCATAATAAAGAAGCCATTAAAATTCCTCCAATCCAATAAGGTCTTAACCACCTTGAATATCCTGTTCCACTTGCTAGTATGGCAACTATTTCACTATTCCCCGCCATTTTAGAAGTGAAAAAGATTACTGCAATAAAAACAAATAATGGAAATAAGAGGGCAATTATATGTGGTATAAAGCCTGCGTAATAGTCGGTTATAATCCGCCTAAAACCCAACTGTGAACGCACAAAATCATCGGTCTTTTCGCTTACATCTACCACAATAGCAATAACAGCAAAAAGAAATATAGCAAAGAAGAAAGTAGTGAGGAATTTTTTGAGTATGTACCAATCAAGCTTCTTCATTAACTCAAAGATAGAAAAATACATCCATGAAAATGGATGTATCAATTTTAGGGCTTCAGAGGTAGCGGATTAGTAAGTAATGCTAATCTACCACTCAATTTGCTATGCTTAATACAATTAGTACATAAGTGAATAAAAATAAATTTAGTTTGCGCTTATCCACACACTGTTTTCCAAGGGGATTATAATCGCCGCTTTAATATCACCAACATTTCTTTCTTCCAACTGCCGAATGTATTGTCTAGAATATGCTTTCTTGCTTCACCCACCAACCACAAATAAAAACTTAAGTTATGTATGCTGGCGATTTGTAATCCCAAAATTTCTTCTGCTACAAATAAATGACGCAAATATGCTTTAGTATAATACTGGCTGGTTTCAGAAGGCAGCCCAGGATCAATGGGGCTAAAGTCTTTGTACCATTTTTTATTTCGGATATTAATTACGCCTTGTGTAGTAAACAACATACCGTTTCGGCCATTGCGAGTGGGCATTACACAATCAAACATATCAATACCTAAATCAATACACTCCAATAAATTCCATGGAGTTCCAACACCCATTAAATAACGAGGTTTATCTAAAGGCAAGTGCTCTGTACACAATGCAGTAAATTCGTACATCATGTCTTCGGGCTCTCCTACACTTAATCCGCCAATGGCATTCCCAACTGCTCCACGGGAAGCAATAAATTCACAAGAAGCTTTTCGCAAATCTTTGTAAGTACTTCCTTGTACTATGGGAAATAAATTTTGTGTATAGCCATATTTATCAGGTGTTTCAGCCAATCGTGCAATACACCTATTTAACCATCGATGGGTTAACTCCATGCTTTTTTTGGCATATTCATATGTGCTTGGATACGGAGGACATTCGTCGAATGCCATGATGATATCAGCTCCAATACTTCGCTGAATATCCATTACCGACTCAGGAGAAAACAAGTGCTTGCTTCCATCAATATGAGACTGAAATACTACCCCCTCTTCCTTAATTTTTCTATTGGCTGCCAAAGAAAATACCTGGTATCCACCACTATCGGTTAAAATGGGGCGGTCCCATCCATTGAAGCGGTGCAATCCCCCCGCTGCTTCCAACACTTCTGTTCCAGGTCTTAAATATAAATGATAGGTATTGCCTAAAATAATCTGGGCTTGTACATCCAACTTCAATTGCTGTTGGGTTACTGCTTTTACCGACCCTACGGTGCCTACTGGCATGAAGATAGGCGTTTGAATGGTTCCATGGTCTGTTTCAATAACACCCGCTCTTGCTGCGGATCCATTTGCGGTATTTTTTAGTGTAAAACTTAGTGCGGCCATCCTGCAAAAGTAGTGGTCTTTGCCCTATTTTTGCGGCATGATCATACCCGCTATTGTCTGGACCATTTGTTTCGGACTTTTCTGTACTGTTATAGCTATACAGGTTTTTTATTACCTGTATTTCTTTAGAAGAATGGCTTATTATAAAGCAACCGAAAAAGAAACTTCAGTTGAACATCCTGTTTCGGTGATTATTTGCGCACGAGACGAAGCCCATAACTTAGTAAAAAATTTACCTGGAGTGCTGGTACAAGATTATGCCACTACGCATGAAGTGGTTTTAGTAAACGACAACTCTACCGACGAAAGTAAATATGTGATTGACGAGTTCAGGCGCTCTTTTAAGAACCTGAATATGATAGAACTTACCCAAGAAGCTAAGATGATCAGTGGTAAGAAATTTCCATTGTCTATGGGAATTAAAAGTGCTAAGTATGAAATTGTCCTATTAACGGATGCAGACTGTGTTCCAGCATCTGAAAACTGGATAAAGAAAATGCAAGGGGCTTATGAAGATGAAACAGAAATTGTATTGGGTTATGGAGCTTATCACAAGAAACCAGGTTTATTGAATAAGTTGATTCGTTTTGAAACTTTCCACACTGCTTTACAATATTTCTCTTATGCGTTGGCAGGCAAACCATATATGGGCGTTGGCAGAAACCTGAGTTATAAAAAAGAATTGTTCTTTAAAAATAAAGGCTTCTCTTCCATTAATCAAATACCAAGTGGAGACGATGATTTGTTCATCAACCAAGTAGCAACTGCAGATAATACTGCCATCTTATTAGACCATGATACGCATACATTAAGTGATGCCAAAAATAGTTGGGGAGAATGGATGACCCAAAAATATCGACACTATTCAACAGGTAAATATTATAAACCAATACATAAATTTTTATTGGGATTGTATTCGTTTTCCTTATTCTTGGTTTACCCATTATTGGTGTTGAGCATTTTATTTCTCAACTGGCAATTGGCAGTCGGTGTTTTTGCACTTCGCTTTATTGTACAAGCTATTGTATTGTACAAAGGCATGAACAAACTGAATGAGAAAGACCTATATCCTTGGTTCTTGTTCTTAGATATTTGGATGTTTTTTTATTACCTATTTACTGTACCTGCTATATGGAAAGCGCCCCGCAAAAACTGGAACTAATAACCAAATACTTCGACGACTTTACGCCCACACAGCTAGAGCAGTTTAGATTATTGGAAGAATTATACAAAGATTGGAATGCTAAAATAAATGTAGTTTCTAGAAAAGATATAGACAGCATTTATTTACACCATGTATTGCACTCTTTAAGTATTGCAGCTATTGCAGATTTTTCCAAGGGCATGAATATCATTGATATTGGCTGTGGTGGCGGATTTCCAGGTGTTCCATTGGCCATTTTTTTTCCGGAAGTTCAATTTCATTTGGTAGACAGCATTGCTAAAAAATTAAAAGTTGTAGAAGCTGTTTGCGAAGGTGCAGGTATAAAAAATATTACTACCAAACATACCAGAGCAGAAGACATTACGAACCGAAAATTTGATTTTGCCGTTTCTAGAGCAGTAGCTCCATTAAAAGATCTTTTAAAATGGAGCATGCCCTTAATTAAAAAGCCCACTGCTCCTATTACAGATGGTGGACTTAGAAATGGTTTGATTTGTTTAAAAGGGGGCGACCTCAATCAAGAAATTTTTGAGAGTGGTGCCCGTCCTAAAATGATGCCGATTTTCAAAATATTTCCTGAGTCTTATTTTGAGGAGAAATATATAATTCACGTAGCCAAATAAAAAAACCGTCCCAATTATTCAGGACGGTTTCTTATAATTTCAACATTCCTTATTCAGGAATCACTAGCTTATTATTCGTCTTGTTAATATCAGCTAATCTTTGGCTTGGATCAATTTCAATTGATTTAATTTCTCCTACAGCCCTACTGGTTGTAAAGCTATAATCGGGATGTGTCCACTTCCAAGGAGCATGCACGGTAGTGGGCACTTTGGTTTCTGATGACTTAGCACCATACATCAAATTCAAAGGCATATAGTGCATTTCTTGTGTACCATCTTTATAAGTAACCAATACATCAATTGGCATAGGCATTTTACCAACGCGTTTGATAGTGATACTGGTTTTATTATCTACCATAGTAATGTCTCCCACTGCATAATCAATGGTTTTAGTACTATAGATCCAATACTCTTTATACCAATCTAATTCTAACCCACTTACTTTTTCTGCTACTCTAATAAAATCATTTGGATTGGGATGCTTGAATTTCCAAGTATTAAAATAAGCGTGCAAAATTTTATCTCTGGTATCTGCACCAACTATATAACCCAACTGCTCCATGAATACAGCACCCTTACTATACGCTGAAGAAGTAGAAGCAAAATTGGTATTAAAATGATCAGCATGTGTACTAGCAGGCTCTTCGTATCCACTTCTTGCTAATCTGTAGTATCCGCCGTAGGAACCATTGTACCAAAAGCCAGGACTATTTCTTAACATCGCCATTGCCCTAGTACTTGAATAATCGGTAAAGCCTTCATCCATCCAAGCATACAAAGATTCATTACTACCTAAAATCATCTGGTACCAGCTATGCATCCATTCGTGTATGGCAGTTCCTATACTGGCACTTTTTAATAAAGTAGCCATAGGATATTCCATACCACCATCTCCGCCTTGTACAAATGTGTAGGTCTTGTATGGATAAGCTCCAAATGTTTTAGCAATGATTGGATAAATTAATGCACAAGTGTCGGCCATTTTTTGCCAGCGATTCTCTAAAGAATCTACTTGCTTATACACCACTTTTAATAATGGGCCACCAGGTATTGTTCTGGTTATTAATTTATAATTTGGATCTGCTGCCCACATAAAATCATGCACATTATTCGCCTGCCATTTCCAGGTCAAGGTATTGCCAGTTGCTGGTTTTACTTGAACTCCTTTGGCTTCGTATCCAAATCCTATTTCATTGGCATTTAATAAATCGCCACCTGCAGTTACCAAGTATTTTTTATCAATGGTAATATTTACATCAAAGTCTCCCCATACACCATAGAACTCGCGTGCTATATATGGATTTGCATGCCACCCTTGGTAATCGTATTCTACTACTTTAGGATACCATTGCGACATACTGTAACGAATGCCTTCTGCATTGTCTCTTCCACTTCTTCTTATTTGTTTAGGTACTTGTGCTTCAAATGCCACATCCATGGATATTTTAGACTTTGGCAAAATGGGTTTTGCCAATACAATTTCTAATATGGTTTCATGCTCAATTAACTTTTGTGCAACACCGTTAATTAAAACAGATTTTACATTTTGGTACCCTATTTCATCTGGCTTTAATTTGCTGATTCTATCTTTCACTCTTGCATCCCAATCTAATCCATCGTTGTTTCTTCTTGGATCGGCCAATTTGGTTTTTCCTAATTCTCTGCTTCGAATATCCATACTGCTATTGGGCTGAAACGCATTCCAATATAAGTGCATGAATATTTTAGTAAGGGTATCTGGAGATTGATTAAAATAATCAATCTTTTCGGTACCATTAAATCGATTGGTCTCAACATTCATGTTCACATTAATAGTGTACTTGATTTTTTGCTGCCAGCGATCGGGCTGTGCCAACAATACAGTGCTCAATAATAAGCATCCCACCAAAAAAGAAAAAGTCAATTTTTGCATATTCATTTTTATTATCGTTAGGTAGTAATTGAGTATAAATATATTGCAATAAGTATTAGTCTGCACCTGCTACCACCAATACAATTTCCCCTTTCACCGTTTTTAATTTAAAATATTCGGCAACTTCTTTAAGCGTCCCCCTTTTATTCTCCTCAAACATTTTGGTGAGCTCTCTTGCGACTGAACAGTTGCGGTCCTCCCCAAAATATTGTGCCATGTCTTCAAGCGTTTTAACTAATCGCATTGGGCTCTCATAAAAAATCATGGTTCGCTCTTCAGTTGCCAACTGTTTTAATAAAGTTTGCCTACCTTTTTTTATAGGAATAAAACCCTCAAACAAAAATCGATTGGTAGGAAGACCACTATTCACTAATGCAGGTACAAATGCTGCTGCACCAGGTAAACATTCCACACGAATATTTCTTTTGATGCATTCTCTTACCAATAAAAAAGCAGGATCTGAAATACCAGGTGTTCCTGCATCGGTAATTAAGGCCATTATTTTACCAGCTTCTAACTGATCGGCCAAATGCGATACAATTTTATGTTCGTTGTGTTGGTGATAAGGCGACAGCGGTTTTTGAATATTATAATGCTGCAATAATTTAGAAGATGTGCGCGTGTCTTCACATAAAATCAGGTCCACTAAATTCAAGATTTCTAGTGAACGCAAGGTGATATCCTTTAGGTTGCCTAAAGGTGTAGGAACTAAATAAAGCAAATTAACCGTTTATGGTAATCTCAAAATGTTCCATTACTTGATTGGCCAATAATTGCTTGCTGGCATTTTCTGCAATGGCTTTTGCTTCTTCCGCTGAAGCTGCTTCAACCGATAAAGTAATATGTTTACCTACTCTTACATCTTTTACTTCGGTAATGCCTAAATTAGCCAATCCACCCAACACTGCTTTTCCTTGAGGATCTAATAAGTCTTTTAACGGCATTACATTGATTTCTACTTCAAACTTCATGATTCGGTTGGTTTAAACAACAAAGATAGAATTACATACGCAATAAATCCTGCGGAAATTGACAGCCATCCAAAAAAGAAGGCCACAGGTAGGGCAATTGCTAAAATGATTAAAAAAGGTACTATTTTCTTAAACGATAATCCACTAAACTTAAGTGCCAGCATGGGCACTGTGGAAACCATACCCAGGCTTAATAATACAATTAAACCATACCAAAGCCATTTGCTTAATAATAGGTCTAATACCCAGGCATCTGTTGCATACCAGTTCACCAATGGAAAAGAGGCAATCAATATTCCCGCAGCCGGAATGGGGATGCCTTTGAATCCAATTGATTTAGACTGATCTAAGTTAAAACGAGCTAAACGAAAAGCCCCTGCACAAGGAATCAATAATGCTGGGAGTAAAAAAGCCATTGAAATATCTAAGCCCCCTTCTGTACTCGCATAAGAAAAACGCAGGAATTGCAACACCATTAAACCAGGTGCAACACCAAAACTCACCACATCGGCCAAAGAGTCTAATTGTTTCCCCATTTCTGAACTACAGTTCATCCAGCGTGCTACAAATCCATCTAAAAAATCTATTAGTGCAGCACCGAAAATAAGCCAACTTGCCACCATCATTTTCTCAGGAATAGTAACCAACCCATCTCCGTCGGCATGGTAAGCCAAACCGGGTTGTAAGATATATAGTATTGCTGTTGCGCCTAAAAATAAATTGATCAGGGTAAAACAGTTGGGAATTTGTTGCTTCATATTATCGCTTCATGTATGATTCAATCTCTTCTACTGTAATCGGAATGTTTTTCATTAAATCGGTGTTGCCGTTTTTGGTAATCCAAAAATTGTTTTCTATTCGCACACCCATCTGTTCCTCTTCAATATATATACCAGGTTCAATAGTAAACAACATGCCTGCTTTTATTGGTGCTGTTCTGGTTCCTAAATCGTGCACATCAATGCCTAAATGATGAGATATTCCATGATATAAATACTTGCGATATGCCCTGTTTTCTTTGTCTTCATTTTTAACATCCGACTTTTTTAGTAAGCCAATTTTTAAAAATTGTTGGGTTGCTTCCTCCCCTACTTTATCGGTATAATCAAGAATACTAATGCCTGGTTTCAAAATAGACTTGGCATAATTGTGCAAATGCAAACAAGCATTGTACACTGTTTTTTGTCTGCGAGTAAATTTTCCATTCACTGGAATGGTTCTAGTTAAATCTGCACAATACCCTCCATATTCTGCACCAAAATCCATCAAGATTAAATCACCGTCTTTACATTCTGCATTATTAGAAACATAATGCAAAGTTCTTGCATTATCACCACTGGCAATAATACTTCCATAGGCAGGACCAGTAGCTCTTTGACTTAAAAAGCTATGCCAAATTTCTGCTTCAATTTCACATTCGTTTACGCCTGGTTGTATAAACTTCATCAACCTTCTAAAAGTGATATCGGTAATATCAATGGCTTTTTGCACCACCACTATTTCTTCTTTTGATTTAATGGCACGCAATTCTTTCATAATTTTTGCAGCACGCATAAAATGATGCAATGGATAATGCGCTTTCATTTCATCAATAAAGCGATATTCTCTGGATCTAATTGCAGATGCTTTCCGATCATTTTCATTGCTGTCTAAATAAATATTATCTGCTAAATGAATCCATCCTTGTAATAAAGCATCTAAGCTTTCTAACCAAACCACCGTGGCCATTCCAGAAATTGCTTTTGCTTCACCCGATCTTAATCTTTTACCATCCCATTTTTCTTTTAATTCGTTGGGACGAACCAAAACCAATACTTCTCTGAACTTAGGATCTGGATTATCTGGAAAAAGTATTACCATCGAATCTTCTTGTACAATTCCACTTAACCAATATAAATCACTGTTTTGCTTAAAAGAATGCAAAGCATCGCCATTACTGGGCCATTCATCATTACTCACAAAAACAGCAATACTGTTTGGAAGCATATGGCTAACAAATCGCTTTCGATTATTGATAAAAATAGCTGGATCTAGTGGCTGGTATTTCATGCGTATCTTAATTGAGACACGCAATATATAAAGTTTGGAGCACTTAAAACCGCACTGTAGGACATTTAACCGACCTGCCCTGTGAACTTGGAAAAATTCCTTGTTTAATAATAGACAATTCATAAGCCCCTCTAGCCCCATTCAAATTACTTAGTCCAGAAATAGTGGCATCATAGTTAACAGTAATTTTCAAGTCGTTTACTTGGTATCCAATCATTGGAATAATGGCGTCTCCTGTTCTATAATAAAGTCCTAAAACCATTTGTTGCATACCATCTCCGCTGATATTTCTATTGGCATTCATGCCCATTACCAATTCACTTTTGTTGATGACCGAACTATAATATACGTTGGGGTTTAGAATCCATAAGTTGTCCATTTTTAAACTTGCGTTGGCGAAAAAATTATATCTCATTGGGACCCTTGCATCACTCACACTGGGAGCAAAAAAACTTTCTTTAGGACTATTCAAATGCATGATAGAGACGCCAGCATTAAAATAAAAATTCTCGGAAGCAAAATAAGCATAGTTCAGCCCCATGTTCAAATCTAAATAACCTACTTGGCTAAATGCAAAGGGCTCAAACGTAGGAATGGTAATATCAAAAAATTTACCGTTCCATTGATTATCAAAATTAAGTTTAGAAAGGTCTACTCTTTTTGTAGTAATGCCTGCACTAAAGCCCGCACTCAACAAGCTATTATAACCCAACATCTGGTGCCAAGCTATTGATACTGCAGCCCCAGTTGAAGTAAGTTGTCCGGCGCCTGCAACATCTTTAATAATAGATCCTCCAATGCCCATCCAACCATTTTCAAAACGGTTGGCAAATAATTTGGCATCAGCCCAAACCCCCATAGTTTTATATGGTGTTCCAACAGAAGCCCATTGGGTTCTATAATTCATGCCAGCTCTATAATCGTAATCTGGATTAAACCCTGTGTTAGCAGGATTAGTTAACAACGGAGCATTGTAATACTGTGAATAATTTAATGCTTGCGCGTGCAGTTGGCGTTGCCCAAACATTGCAACTATAAAGAAACTATATATGTATATTCTTTTTAGCATTATCTCAATAGTGTTATATCTCCTTTTTTAGTAGCTCTCTCTTTATCACTAAATTCTAATTCAAGCGTGTAATGATATACTTCTTGTGGTTGTAATTTTCCATTGTACCTGCCATCCCATCCTTCCGATTGACTGGTTCCTATATAAACCAGCTTACCCCAACGATTGTATATTTTCCAAGTCATTTTTACAATACCAAACCCTCGTACGAATATTTTATCATTGGTTCCATCTCCATTAGGTGAAAACGCATTGGCCACATTAAAACCAGGAACAATGGTTACAGGAACAGGTACACAACTCGTATCTGCACAACCAGCGTCGTTATAAGCAATCACACAAGCATTGTAAGTGCCACTTGCATTGTAAAGATGTCTGACAGTTGTGTCAGTTCTTAGCGTATTTAATGTGTCTCCATCACCAAACAACCATTTGTATCTATTGGCTCCAAAGCTATTGTTTGTAAATGTTACTGGGGTATTAGCTTCAGTTGGATCGGGGCTAAAGCTTATGCCGGCAGTTGGGTTATCTCTTACAGCAATTGTAAAAACCGTACTATCAGCAATATTACAAGTAGAGGAATCAACGGCTACTAATTTAATTGTATAAGTACCAACTGATGCATACAAATGCTGTGGCGAAGTTTGGGTAGAAGTATTGCCATCACCAAAATCCCAGCGGAATGTTCTACCAGCTAATGATGTATTGTTGAATACAGCTGTATACGGCACACAACCTAAAGAGGGTGTTTCAAATTGCGCTTTCACCAAAGGGGATATGCGCAATTGAATGCCTACACTATCAAACTCATTGCAAAAACTGGTATCAATTAAAATCAATCGCACATTATACGAACCCGCTGTTGCATAAGTATGAGTTACCGGACCAAAAGAAGCAACTTGCCTGGTTCCATCGCCAAAATCCCAACGAAAAGCATTGGCACCAAAGGGTTTTGGAGCAATGGAATTATTATCAAATCGATAAGTTAAAGATTCACAAGGCAACAATTTATTGGGCGTAAAAGCTAAAATGGCTTCGTCTGCTCTTACACGCATTCTTACATAAGACGTATCACTAATATTACATGATGCAGAATCAATGGCAATCAATCTTACATTATACAACCCAACATTATTAAAAGTATGGGTAACAGAAGGATTATTGGTTGTTACTTCTGGGGAACCATCATTAAAATCCCATCGATAGGTTTTTGCCAGTTCAAGTGTATCAGAAAAAACAACGGTGAGTGGCACACATCCCGATGTATCACGCGCTACCCCGTTGATAGCGGTTTTAATCCCCCCGCCAACACCTGCTAAATTAAAGGCAATTTTAATGGCTAATAAATTACATGAATTGCTTCTATTGGTAGTAGACCATGCACCCCCGGTACCAACAATAGGTCTACTAGGATCTCCCGTTCTTCTGCATGAACAAATAGATTGATAAATGGTACCGTTCGGATCAAACCTGCTGGTACCGCCATCTACGTGATCTGCAAATCCGCCCGTTTGTCCAAAATAAGAACCATACAATTGTCTTTGGGCATCTCTTTCCAGAACAAAGAAATAAAAATCTGCTCCATCTGTTCCAGATTGATATGCATCAGGCGTTAATGGCATATTGGCCAATGGTGCTGTTTGAAAACTATTGATATTACTACCACCCCATCCCGATACATACACATTACCACATCGGTCTACTAAGAATGCCGAAATAGAAAGATTTGGAATGGTAGCGCCGCTTGAACCAAAATTAGTTAGATAAATAAAGTCGGAAAGGTCTGGTTGCAATTTGGCTATAAACTGTTTGCCAGATGCTTGTCCAGGATTATTATTATTATATGGTGAATTAATTGGACTGAACACTCCTGTTGTAGTACCCACTATATAAGGGTACCCTTGTCTGTCAAATTGAATACCAAATATTACGTCTACCCGATCTGTCCCAATAAAACTCGTACTAATGATATTAGCTCCATCGGGTGTAATAATGCTGATAAACCCATCCACTATACCATTGGTATTTTGAAATTTAGGCGCCGCATTTTGCCTTGCCGGCATATCTATACTAGACGTGGCTCCTGCTACATATATATTTTGATTGGCAGGATTAATGGCCAAAACAAATGCAGCATCGTCGTCTCCACCTCCTAAAAAACTGGAGAATATTACACTTGATAAATTGGCATTCAGTTTTATTAATACCCCATCTTGAAACCTTGCATCAGGAGCAGTTCTTGTTGTACCACGAACTCGTTGAAATGCATTTGCACTTGTTGGAAAGTCGGTTGATTGTGTAACAGAAGCCAATAAAATATTACCTTGATTATCAAAAATTACTTCACTTCTAGCATCATCCCCATAATTTCTTCGAGTTGTTTCAGGGCCTAATGGAGATTCATAGTTGGGTCTAATATTTACTCCGTCTCTTCCTGATCCACCAATTCTAAGAGATCCTATTAATGCTGTACCAGCGCTATTTAATTTAGTTAATACGATATCAAATAACCCCCCTCCAGAACCATATAATGGAAAAGTACTTACGGTAGGATAATTATTACCAGAAGAGGTTCTTCCTGCAATGACTACATTTCCTGCAGCGTCTGCAACCAAACTATGGGGTTGCTCATTTCCATTTCCTCCTATATAAGTTGCATAAATCAAGTTGGTTCCACCAGGTTCAAATTTTAAAATACCCATATCGAACCCTGTGATACTACCTTCGTTTACACCACCAGCATAGGTTTGACTAAATGCCCCATTGGTAGTAGGAAATCCAGCACTAAAAACAATTCCTCCGGCATAAAAATTTCCGAGTAAATCGTATGTGGCAGTAAAACCCCAATTGTCTGCCCTACTTCCAGAATAACTGATAAATACTGGCTGAGGATCTATCACCAATATGCTGTTTCTATTGTATTGATTGCTTAATTTAAACTTGACTAAATTTCCTTTTACCTCATAACCACATTCCACTTCTTTTCTTTCTCCACCAGTTAATTGATAAGTATAAGGAACTGTTTCTTGCAAAACGCCTACAGATGTATTTACTTGCAAAGCTCCATTTTTTAAAGATATTCCTTCAGCTCCTTCAAAATATAAAATGACTTTAGATGGGTCTCCTCCTGGGTGCACGATAATATCATATTTCAATACCCCATTGTTGGTATAATAGCGTATGTCTATATTGGGATACATATTTTTATAGGTTACAGACTGAAAAGTCTTACAATCAGTAGCCCATTTTGTAGGATCATTCCCAATAAAATAATTACTTACACCACCCAATGGCTTTTCTTTTACAATGGTTGGATTAGGATTGGCATTTAAAAATTTTACTTCGTACACATGCGAACGCAAGGTTAAATCTTGGGTTCCGTTTTGTCCAAACTTAGGAGTAACATCCGATTTGTTTTCAGGAGTTTTATTAGTTGTGTGGATATGCCTGGAATCCGCTATGGCAGCGTAATCGGCAACATTATGTTGCAATACCCTGTACCCATTTTTGGTTAATGCAAACGCACTTGCAGACAACTCACTTTTAAATTGAATAGATGATGGCCATTGACCTTTATTCTCAATAAAATCTAAATAACCCTGTGCATTTAGGCCCAGCATTCCCATCAAAAAAAACAATATCAATCCAATATTTTTCAACATCTCTTCTTTAAGTTACGATATTTTACTCCAGCCATGCTTTAACTGTTGTGATGACAAGTAGTTTTTTAACATAGCATTCTCAGTTGAATCTAAATACAAATCTTGTTCCACAATTTTTTCTGCTTTTTCTTTTGCCTTTTCTAGTAACCCTTTATCATTAACAATACTTGCTAACTTAAAGTTCAAAGCTCCACTTTGTCTGGTTCCTTCAATATCGCCTGGGCCCCTCATTTCTAAGTCTTTTTCGGCAATTTTAAAGCCATCATTAGTAGCGCACATTATATTGATACGTTCTTTGGCTTCTTTGCTTGCTTTGCTACCCGTTAATAAAATGCAAAAACTTTTTTCACTTCCTCTACCTACCCTTCCTCTAAGCTGATGCAATTGGGACAATCCAAATTTTTCGGCACTTTCTATTACCATAACCGATGCATTCGGCACGTTCACTCCTACCTCAATCACTGTTGTACTCACCATTATTTGGGTATCGCCTTTCACAAAGCGTTGCATATTGATTTCCTTTTGCTCGGATGGTTGTCTTCCATGTACCATGCTAATAAGGTACTTGGGTTCAGGAAAAAAACTTTTTACTTGCTCATAGCCTTGCATCAAATCTTCATAACTCAATTTTTCGCTTTCTTCAATCAATGGATAAATAAAATAAGCTTGACGTCCTTTTGCAATTTCTTCTTTTACAAAACCCATTACACTAGCTCTAGCCATTTCGTTTCTGTGAACGGTAGTAATAGGTATTCTTCCTGGGGGTAATTCATCCATGACGCTGTATTCTAAATCGCCATAAGCTGTCATGGCCAATGTTCTTGGTATTGGCGTTGCAGTCATTACCAATACATGGGGTGGAACAACTGCCTTGGTCCATAGTCTTGCACGCTGTGCAACACCAAATCGATGTTGTTCATCTACTATTACCAATCCTAAATTTTTGAATTGTACTTTATCTTCTATAATGGCATGCGTACCCACCACAAAGTGAATGGTATCTTCTTGTAATCCTTTTAAAATTCTTCTTCGTTCAGCTGTTTTTGTACTTCCTGTTAAGAGTGCAATTTCAACTGGCATTTCTTTTAACAAACTGGTTAAACTTTGGTAATGCTGTTGTGCTAAAATTTCAGTGGGTGCCATTAATGCACTCTGGTAACCATTGTCTGCTGCTAATAACATACTCAATAAAGCAACAATGGTTTTTCCACTTCCAACGTCTCCTTGCAATAATCTATTCATTTGCTTACCACGTGCCGTATCTTGTCTAATTTCTTTAATGACTCTTTTTTGAGCTCCAGTTAAAGCAAAAGGAAGATAGTGTTGGTAGAAGTCATTAAAGTTAGACCCAACTTTTTCAAAAACGACTCCTTTACTAATGGTATTTCTTTGCAATCGTACCAACTGTAATCTTATTTGTGCAATAAAAAATTCTTCGAACTTTAATCGCTCCATCGCTTTTTTAAAATGCAATTCTGAGGTAGGAAAATGAATGCCAGCTATAGCTTCATAACGTCCCAAAAGTTTTAAGTCTTTTAATACACTTGTTGGAATATTTTCCGGTAAATCATTAGGGGTTAATTGTTGAAGTAGGGTGTAGGTGAATTTAGCTAGTTGTCTTCCATTTAATCCCCTTGCTTTTAATTTTTCTGTAGATGGATATACAGGCTCTAAAAATGCTGCCCCTCCCATTTTTGTTGGAACAAAAACTTCTATTTCTGGATGCACCATTTGGGCCTTCCCATTAAAATAAGTGGTTTTACCAAATACCAAATAATCTGAACCAACATATAAACTTTTCTGCACCCAATTAATTCCTTGAAACCAAGTTAATTCAAGTATACCAGTTGCATCTTTTATTTGCGCAACCAATCTTTTAGCTCGCTTTTCTCCTATAACATCAAATTGCATCAAGCGTCCTGCAACCTGAATGTATTCGGTTTGAAAGTTGATATCGCTTATTTTACTAACCTTGGTTTTATCAATATGTCTGATGGGATAGTGCTGAAGTAAGTCGTTAAAAGTGAATACCTCCAACTCTTTTTTAAGCATATCAGCCCTAAGCGGTCCAACCCCTTTAAGGTATTCAATAGGTGATGCGAGTATGGTATTTACAGCTGAAATAATGATAATAATATGGTTCCGGCTACAATTTCCGATTTCTTTTGATGCCAACCATAAAAAACCAAACACTATATTTATCTTCGCCCACATGGAAAAAGAGGTTGTAGTAAGTGGAATTCGGCCTACCGGATTTCTTCATCTAGGAAATTATTTTGGCGCCATGCGTAATTATGTGCGCATGCAAGACGATTTTAATTGCTATTTTTTTGTTGCCAATTGGCATAGTTTAACCACTCACCCAGATACTAAAGAATTAAAAAATAGTGTGTATAGGGTTATTGCAGAAAATATTGCATGTGGATTAGATCCACAAAAAGTGGCATTTTATGTACAAAGTGATGTGCCGGAAATAGCTGAGCTCTATTTGTACTTAAATATGCTTTCTTATAAAGGAGAACTGGAAAAAACAGTCACTTTTAAAGAGAAAGTTAGAATGCAACCAGAAAATGTAAATGCCGGATTACTTACTTATCCTGTTTTACAAGCTGCTGATATCATCATCCAAAGGGCAGTGAAAGTTCCAGTAGGTAAAGACCAAGAGCAACATTTAGAAATGGCCCGAAACTTTGCCGATCGTTTTAACTATCGTTATGGAGAGGTGTTTCCTTTACCCTATGCATTTAACTATGGGGATGAATTAATCAGAATTATGGGATTAGATGGAAATGGCAAAATGAGTAAGAGTGAAAATCAGAATGCAACCATTTACCTAGCAGACGATGATGAACTGATTAGAAAAAAAATAATGAAAGCTAAAACCGATCAGGGGCCAGCTGAACCAAATTCAGCAAAACCTGATTATATACAAAACTTATTTACCATGATGAAATTGGTAAGTACTGCAGATACATTAACCAAATTTGAAGAAGATTTCAATGCCAGTTCTAATGGAAATTGTATCATTCGATACGGCGATATGAAGAAGCAATTGGCAGAAGATATGGTATTGTTTATTAAACCTATCAGAGAAAAAGCTGCAGACCTTTTAGCCAATCCAGAAGAATTGCACAGAATAATAAAACAAGGAGCCGACAAGGGCAGATCTAGGGCTTCTGAAACATTAAAACTGGTAAGAGATGCAGTAGGATTGAATTATTAGCACTCAAACAACCAAAATCAGATTAGTTTACTTAAGTTGCGACACTTTAACAGCATTTACCAATGGCAAAACCTAAAAAACCAAAGCACGTAGCAATAGCGGGAAATATTGGAGCGGGCAAAACAACATTAACAGAAATGTTGAGTAAACATTATCGCTGGATTCCACAGTTTGAAAATGTAGATACCAATCCCTACTTAATGGATTTTTATGAGGACATGCCTCGTTGGAGTTTCAATTTGCAAATTTATTTTTTAAACAGCAGATTGAATCAACTCTTAGATATACAACATGGCACTGAAACAGTAATTCAAGATAGAACCATCTATGAAGACGCCAATATATTTGCGCCTAATTTACATGAGATGGGTTTGATGAGTAAAAGAGATTTTGACAACTACTATCAATTTTTTCAGACACTAAAAACGATGGTTCAACCGCCAGATTTATTAATCTATTTAAAAGCGTCTGTTCCTACCTTGGTATCGCAAATTCAGAAAAGAGGGAGAGAATATGAAGAAAATATTCGTTTAGATTACTTGAAAAAACTAAATGAATATTACAATAAATGGATTGATGGATACAAAGAAGGACAACTCTTAATTATTGATTGCGATAAAAATAAATTTGCTGAAAATGAGGAACAATTTGGTGAAATCATCAGCAAAGTTGATGGAATGCTTTTTGGACTTTTTTAATAGGCACTACAATACACTATGAACTACGAAGAACTTGTAAAAAATCATTCAGGAGAGTTAATTGAAAAATTGGTAACCCATGTGGTTAGCCAAGACCCGGTAGAAGTTTTATTTAATTTTGAAGACAACGACCAATGGGCTATTGTTAGCATGCACCAGTACGAAGAAGATTTAGAAATTTCACTTCGAATGCATTCCAATCAAGCCGTCGATTTATTTGTAGGCTATTACGATGATGAAGATGAGTTTCATGAAATAGTGCATGTGCTTACTGAAACAGAATTGGAACAATTGCCAGATGGCTTAAAAAAAATTATGCGTAAAGTGGTAGACGACGAAAAAGGAATGCGCCTACCTGGTAACTTACTTTCCGCAAAATAATAAGCCTCCCTCTTTTCAGAAGGAGGCTCTTCAGGCAAACAATCGCAAACAGTTAAGCAATCAATAGTTATACGATTGGTGCAGCCGCCAGAATCTCTGCCGAAACACCGGCTGCATATTTTTCAAAATTCTTAATGAATTGTTGTGCTAAATTTTTGGCTGTTGCATCATACGCTGCTGCATCTGACCAAGTAGACTTAGGATTTAAAATTTCCGCAGGAGCTCCAGGGCAAGTTTTTGGCATCATCATGCCAAAAACTGGATGCTGTTCATAAGCAACATTGTCTAAACTGCCGTTTAATGCAGCAGTAATCATTGCTCTGGTATAACTTAATTTCATTCGGCTACCTGTACCATAAGAGCCCCCGCTCCAACCGGTATTAATCATCCAAACATTCACTTCATTCTCTTTCATTTTAGCGCCCAACATTTCTGCATACTTACCTGGATGCAAGGGTAAAAATGGTGCTCCAAAACATGCGCTAAATGTAGACTTTGGCTCGGTTACACCTGCCTCTGTTCCAGCTACTTTGGCGGTATAGCCACTAATAAACTGATACATTGCTTGACCAGGACTTAACTTACTAATGGGAGGTAAAACACCATATGCATCGCAGGTTAAGAAAAATATATTTTTGGGTAACCCACCAATACTTGGTTCCATTGCATTCGAAATAAAATGCAAAGGATAACTTACTCTAGTGTTTTCAGTTATTCCTTTAAAACTAAAATCAATTTGATTGGTTCCATTTATAAAACCCACATTCTCAACTAAAGCCCCTGGTTTGATTGCATGAAAAATTTCAGGTTCTTTTTCCTCACTTAAGTCAATGGTTTTAGCATAACAACCACCTTCAAAATTGAACACACTATTACTGGTCCAACCATGCTCATCGTCTCCAATTAATTTTCTATTGGGATCGGCACTTAAAGTTGTTTTACCTGTTCCACTCAAACCAAAGAAAACAGCAACATCACCTTCTTTTCCCATATTAGCACTGCAGTGCATGCTCAATACGTTTTTTTGTTGCGGAAGAATATAATTGAGAATAGTGAAAATACCTTTCTTCATTTCACCAGTGTATCCTGTACCACCAATTAAAATAGTTTTATGGGTAAAAGATACAACTGCAAAATTATGTTGTCTGGTTCCATCTACAGCAGGGTCTGCTTTAAAACCAGGTGCTTGAATTATATGCCATTCTGGTGTAAAGTTTTCCAACTCTTTCTCAGTTGGTCTCAGGAACATATTATAAGCAAATAAATTGCTCCATGGATTTTCGTTAATTACTCGAATATTTAACCGGTAATTATCATCGGCACAAGCATATGCATCTCTAACCCATACTTCTTCTTGTTGCCCTAAATAATCCAATACTTTTTTCTTTAATTGATGAAAGTATTTTTCATCAATAGGAATATTGAAATTATTCCAATGAACAGTATCTGCTGTTATTTCGTCTTTTACTATGAATTTATCTTGTGGACTTCTTCCAGTAAATTCTCCGGTATTAATACAAAGTGCACCGGAATCATTTAATACACCCTGCCCTTTTAATAAAGCCTGATTCACTAAAGTTTCAGAAGATAATTGATAATGTACCCCATGCTCGTTGGTTAATCCCAAGGCTAAAAATTTTGATGCGTCTACAGTTAAAGTTGGTAATGACATATACAAACAATCGTTAGTTAGTATGCAAAAGTACATTGTTTAATTATTTGAACGTAGTATTTGTGTATGAATTACACAGTTTTAGCCCCTTTGAGTCGTATTTTTACCAAAATTTAATAAATGGGTGGCCAAAAGCAGCAGGGTCTATTAACAAAGGATATTGTAGACCAATTCATATCAATTGTGGGGGAATCAAGTGTGTTAATGGACGAAACGAGCTTAACCGAGTATGGACACGATGAAACCGAACGCCTGGTATACTTGCCTGAAATAGTATTAAAACCTTCGAATACAGAGCAAGTTGCTTCAATAATGAAAATTTGTAACCAGCACTTTATTCCCGTTACACCTAGAGGGGCTGGTACTGGTTTAAGCGGTGGCGCTTTACCGCATTTAGGTGGTGTTTTACTTTCAACTGAAAAACTCAATAAAATTTTATCAATAGACGAAAGGAACTTACAAGTAACTACAGAACCTGGAGTAATTACCGAAGTTTTACAAAATGCAGTGAAAGAAAAAGGATTGTTTTATCCACCAGATCCAAGTAGTAAAGGAAGTTGTTTTATAGGAGGCAATATTGCAGAAAATAGCGGTGGCCCCAAAGCGGTTAAATATGGTGTGGTAAAAGATTATGTGCTCAATTTAGAAGTGGTACTACCCAATGGTGAAGTAATGTGGACTGGCGCCAATGTGTTAAAAAATGCAACAGGATATAATCTTACCCAGTTGATAGTAGGTAGTGAGGGCACATTGTGTATTGTTACCAAAATAGTATTGAAATTAATCCCCTATCCTAAATATGATTTATTAATGTTGGTGCCTTTTGCTTCTCTTGAAAAAGCTGGAGCAGCAGTAAGTGCCATTTTTAGAGCGGGATTTGTTCCAAGCGCTTTAGAATTAATTGAAATAAACGCTTTACAAATTGTAAGTAAAATGGTAGAAAGCACTGTTGTTCCAGTTACAGAAACAACAGAGGGACATTTGATTATAGAAGTGGATGGGAACAATATGGAAGTTTTAATGCAAGAGGTAGAAGCCATTGCAGAACTCTTAGTTGAATTTGATGCGGGTGATATTTTATTTGCAGACGATGCCCAACAGAAAGCAGAATTATGGAAGCTCAGAAGAAGAGCGGCCGAAGCGGTGAAATTAGATGGCTATACAATTGAAGAGGACACCGTTGTGCCAAGGGCTGAATTACCTGCACTAATTAGAGGCGTAAAAGAGTTGGGAATTAAATATGGTTTTAAAGTGGTTTGTTACGGCCATGCAGGCGATGGTAATTTACATATTCGCATCAACCACCCTACCATTAAGAACAGTCATGGTAACGAAGAAATGACCCAAATACTAAAGGCCTTATTTCAATTAGTTAAAAGTTTAGGTGGAACCATTAGTGGAGAACATGGTATTGGTCTTATTCAAAAACCATATATGGAAACGGTATTTAGCTTGAATTCTATTCAACTCATGAGAGATATTAAAAAAGCATTTGATCCTAACAATATTTTAAATGTTGGAAAAATATTTGATGCCAAGGATTGAGTAATTTTAATTAAAGAATGCATATGAAAAAGCGATGGTGGATATTGATTTTAGTACTTGGTAGTTTCAGCAGCTTACAGGCACAGGTAGAAGATCCAGAAAAACCAGTGGGTTTTGAGCGTACAAGAGTGTTTATTGGTACCAGCTTAAATCTTGGACTATCTAATCAGTTCTTTAATTTAGGTCTTAACCCTGAAGTGGGTTATAGTTTAAATAATTGGTTAGATATTGGGGTGGCAATGAACTTGAATTATTATTCACAAAGTGCAAACTCTTTCGATCCATATAATTATAAAAATTTCAACTTTGGTGGCGGCGCATTTTTAAGGGTATGGCCCATCAGTTTTTTACACTTACAAATTCAGCCGGAATACAATTGGATTACTTCTTCGCGAACAGATCCTAGTACAGGCCAAAAAATTGGTTTAAAATATCAAGCTCCCAGTATGTTAGCGGGCATTGGTTATGGCACTAGAGAAATTGGGAATCGGTTCTCGCATTTTACCATCATGATCGATTTAAATCAGGCTGTCAACTCTCCATACAGAAATGGAATTGCCGGAGACCCACAACCGGTATTTAGAGGAGGTTTTGGCATGTACCTTAACGCAAGAAAGAGATAGCTTCTGCAGCGGTAGAAGCTACCAGTAATCTGTCTTTCCAATCTTCGTACAAGAAACCTTGTTGGTACATGGTATCAATATGTGCTATTAAATGGTCATAATATCCATTGCAGTTTAATATCACAATTTTTTTATTGTGAATCTTAAGTGTATTCCAAGTGAGCATTTCGAACAACTCATCTAAAGTTCCATTTCCGCCTGGTAAAATAATGGCCGCATCACAAAGTTCATAGAGCAATTTTTTTCGAACGTGCATATCGGCAACAACCCTTAAATCGGTAATGCCTTTGTGTTGGTGTTCCCACTCTAACAGCACTTCAGGAATAATCCCAATCACTTCTCCGTTTCCTTGCATTACAGCATCTGCAACCGCACCCATGAGTCCTTTATTACCTCCTCCATATACCAGTGTTATTTTTTCCTGGGCCATTAATTTTCCTAATTCAATTGTTTGCAACATGAATTCAGGATCATTTCCAGATTTAGAACCACAGAAAACAGCTATGTTTTTAATTTTCATATTATACCATTAGGACAGACAAAATACCTGAATTATTTTTACTACTTTACAAAATTCTTTTAACGAAACAAATACCATATGTCGCCCTTATTGCTGTTTTCATTTGTTATTGGTTATTTCTTGATTTTATTAGCTGTTGCTTGGTATACAGGAAGAAATAGCGACAACCACTCTTTTTTCATCGGGAATAAGAACAGTAACTGGATGCTGGTAGCATTTGGGATGGTGGGTACTTCTTTAAGTGGGGTAACGTTTGTAAGCGTTCCAGGCGCGGTTGCTAAAGAATCTTTTGCCTATTTGCAAATTACCATCGGGTATTTATTTGGATACTTAATGATTGCCTATATTCTTTTACCCCTTTACTATAAACTCAACCTTACTTCAATTTACAATTACTTAAGTTCTAGAATGGGTTTTAATTCATATAAAACTGGTTCTTCCTTTTTTATACTATCTAGAACATTGGGGGCAACTGCCCGTTTGTATTTAGTAGTAAATATTTTACAAGAAGCCATTTTAAACAGTTTTAATGTTCCATTCTGGGCAACCACATTAATCATTTTAGTAATGATTTTATTGTACACTTTTGAAGGGGGAGTAAAAACCATTGTTTATACTGACACCCTCCAAACCACCTGTATGCTAGCTGGTTTAGTAATCTGTGTATTTTATATCTTAAATCAGCTGAATATGGGCTTTGGCGATAGTTTACAAGCCATGAACGACAGAGGATACTCTAAAATATTTTTTACAGACCCCAACAGCAAATTTTTCTTCTTAAAACAAATTATTGCTGGTGCGTTCATTACAGTTACGATGACTGGTATGGACCAAGAAATGATGCAAAAGAATATATCGGTAAAAACATTAAAAGATTCGCAAAAAAATGTGATGTCTATGGCAATTACATTGGCTACTGTAATTGTAATCTTTTTGTTTTTAGGAGGCTTATTGTATTTATATGCGGAGAATTTAAACATTGCGGTTTCTGGCGATAAAATTTTTCCTGTATTAGCAATGGAACATATGCCGCCTGTAGTTTCGGTGATTTTCATCATTGCATTAATATCTGCCCTCTTTCCTAGTGCTGATGGTGCTATAACCGCACTTACTTCCACTTTTTGCATAGACATTATTGGTATACAAAGAAGGACCGATTTAACCGAAGGTGCTCAGAAAAAAATCAGACAAAGAGTACACTTAACATTTGCTGCTATATTCCTAGTATTTGTTCTCATTTTCAAATGGGTGAACGATCCAAGTATGATTGGTCTACTACTCAAAATTGCAGCTTATACCTATGGACCTCTTTTAGGCTTATTTGCTTTTGGAATTATCACCAAACGAATTGTAAACGATGCAATGGTTCCCTATGTTTGTATTGCAGCACCTATTATTTGTTTTATTCTAGATAAATACCAAAAGTCCTTATTGGGCTCTTATGAAGTTGGGCTAGAACTATTAATCATTAATGGTAGTATTACATTTTTAGGTCTTCTACTGATATCAAAAAAGGAAAATGGAACTAATTAGCCCCGTTATAGAAACCTATATAGCTCAATTTACCAGTCCTGAACCAATAGCATTAGAAGAGGTAAATAAGGCTACTACTGCTATACATCCAATGGCGCATATGCTTAGCGGGCACGTGCAAGGACAATTTTTAAGTATGATTTGTGCTATGCTTAAACCAAAGTATGTATTAGAAATAGGGACATTTACGGGTTATAGCGCCCTTTGTATGCAAAGATGTCTTCCAGAAGATGGCATGATACATACCATTGAAATTAGGCCCGAAGATGCTGCTACTGCAGCTGAAAATTTTAGCAAATTGAATGCAAATAAGCAAATAACTTTGCACATAGGCAATGCTATGGAAATCATTACCCAACTCCCCTATCAATGGGATTTGGTTTTTATTGATGCCGACAAAACAGGCTATATCAACTATTATGAAATGGTTGTTCCGCTTTTAGCAAAAGAGGGGATTATTATAGCAGACAATGTATTGTTTCATGGGCAAGTACTAGAAGAGCCATTAAAAGGGAAAAACGCCAAAGCTGTACACGCTTTCAACCAGCATGTTCAGCAGGACCCCAGAACAGAACAAGTGATGTTGTCTATCAGAGATGGATTAACCATCATTAAAAAGAAATGAGAAAAATGAAATTGACCGTTACCATTATTTTGCTATTCCTATTTTTCCAAATGCATGGGCAGAATAGTAAAACAATTGCATACATAAATCAATACAAGGAAATTGCCATCAATGAAATGATTCGTTCAGGCGTTCCTGCTGCCATTACACTTGCACAGGCTGTTTTGGAATCTCAATCAGGTGAGAGTGCTTTAGTTAAAAGATCGAACAACCATTTTGGTATTAAATGCAAACCAGAATGGACTGGTGCCCGAACATTTCATGATGACGATGCAAGAGGAGAATGCTTTAGGGTATATGATAATTCAGAAGCTTCATTTAAAGACCATTCAGATTTTTTAAGAACTAGGGCACATTATCAATTCTTATTTAATTTAAGTCCAACTGATTCTGAAGCCTGGGCAAAAGGATTAAAAAAAGCTGGCTATGCAACCGCCCCCACTTATCCGCAAAAACTAATTAAAATAATTAAGGATTATCAATTAGATCAGTATAATTCTATTGCACTGGCTAGAATTAAAAGTCCAACACTGCAAATCATTGAAACTACACCAGTAGAAGCTACCCCAATTGAAAAAACAATTACAACTATACAAGATAAAGAGAGTGAATCTGAAATAACCGAATCTGAAACTTATATTCCAGCAGCAAAAAAGAACAATGACCAACAAAATGGTAAATATGGTCATTTAAATTATCCGGAAGGATTATTCACCATCAACAATACGGGCGTGTTATTGGCTAAAGCTGGCAGTTCAATACTTGCTATTGCCAATCAATACAATATTTCCTTATCAAAGCTACTTTTGTATAACGACATGACTGAAGTAGATATTCTTAAAGAAGACCAACTCATTTATATAGAAAGAAAACAAAAGAAAGGGGAGATTGAATTTCACATTGTAAAGCAAGGAGAAACCTTAAACGATATTTCACAAATAACTGGCGTAAGATTAGAAAGCATTTTATTGTATAATAAATGGAATCGGTCTACCCTTCCAACTCCTGGCAGTAAAGTATATTTAAAAAGTCCGGTAGAAACCAAAACAACCCCAAACAAAAAATAAGCATGGCGAATATTACTTTGTTTAATAAAACATTTGAGCCCTATTTACCCGAATCATTAATTCAAGAAAAAATTAAAGAATTAGGAGAAATTATAAGCGAAGAATACGAAGGAAAGCGCCCATTGTTCATTGGTGTTTTAAATGGTTCTTTTATGTTTGCAGCTGATTTGTTTAAGCAAATCAGCATTGAGGCAGAAATTTGTTTTATTAAATTGGCCTCTTATAAGGGAACCAAGTCTACTGGAAATGTAATTACTGCAATAGGATTAGATACCGATATAAGAGAAAGACATTTAATTTTATTAGAAGATATTATAGATACGGGTAAAACGATGAATGAGTTTATACCTCAATTGTATCACCAACAACCCGCTTCTATTAAAATGGCGGTTCTATTGCATAAACCAGATGCTACCATTTACCCTGTACAAATTGACTATTGTTGTTTTAGTATTCCCGATCGTTTTGTACTTGGCTATGGATTGGACTATGACGGATTTGGTAGAAACCTGAAAGAAATTTATCAGCTAAAAGAAACTGAATAGAGAGCTAATAAGTACAAATCAGCAAGTTTGCTTAAATTGTTTAGGATGTATCGATTGCTCATCATATTGATTTCATTCTTTTATACTACTAATACTGGTGCCCAATATTATTTAAGGGGTGAAATAAAAGACAATAGAGGTAAAAAGCTTGAAGGTGTAAATATCCATTTAAAGTCTAAAGGAACTGTTCCTTTTTTCAGTGGGAAAGACGGAGACTTTGGCATCCCACTTAACAAATCAGAAGATAGTATTTTCTTATCATTACCTGGATATGAACCTGCCAGAATACTGGCATATACAAGTCTATTTCAACAGATTGTTTTAGAAATGCTACCCAGTACTGCAAGACTGTACCAGAAAAATTTATCTTCTGTTATTACAGACCTAAAACCGGCAGAAACAATACAGTATGCTGGAATGGGCGAAAGTTATAGCGGATTGATAGAAAATGGATTTATTAAAACCAATCAATATCCACAAACAGGTTTTTCTTTAAATATTGATAAAGCAGCATTTAGTAATATAAGGCGTTTCTTAATTAATGAAATGTTTGTGCCAGTTGATGCGGTAAGAACAGAAGAAATGCTAAACTATTTTTCGTTTGAGCATCCAAATAAAAATACCTCACAGTTGTTTTCAATGGAATCTTTTGTAACAGACTGCCCTTGGAATACCAATAACAAATTGCTTTTAGCAAAAGTATTTGCCCCAAAATTAAACCTAGAAAAAATTCCGCCGAGCAATCTTGTTTTTCTTATTGATGTATCTGGTTCTATGGATCATCCCAATCGATTACCACTTTTACAATCTGCATTTAAATTACTAACAGCTAATTTACGAAACATAGATACTATAAGCATTGTAACTTATGGAGGAAATGTTTCCATTGCGCTCTATCCCACTAGTGGTACAGAAAAAAAAATCATTAATGATGTAATAGATTCATTAAGTGCCAATGGAGATACCCCTGGCGAAAATGCAATTAAAGTGGCCTACAATTTGGCCAAAGGAAGCTTTATAAAAGGGGGAAACAACCGTGTTATTTTGGCAACAGATGGCGATTTTAATGTTGGACAGAGAACAGAGAAAGAACTTGAAGATTTAATTGTAAGCTATAAGGAATATGGCATTAGTTTAACCTGTTTGGGCGTTGGAATGGGCAATTATAAAGACAGTAAATTAGAAACCCTATCTAAAAAAGGGAATGGTAATTTTGCTTACATTGATCAGATTGCAGAAGCCGAAAAAGTACTAGTCAAGGAATTTACTTCTACCCTTTTTTCTGTTGCAAAAAATACTATTTTACAAATTGCTTTCAATAAAGAAGCCGTAACTGCTTATAGACTAATTGGATTTGACAATAAAAAAGATGCCATTTCAGACAGTTCGGCAACATTAATTGGTGGCGAAATTGGAAGCGGCCATGTGTCGCTTGCGCTATTCGAAATTGAATTAACGGCTAATGAGATTCCCAATAAAATTGCAGAAATAAAAATAGCTTATGAATCTGCAATAAACCAAACAACACAAATGCAATTGTTTCAACTTAAAAAAAATTACATACCAATTGATTTGGTAGATTCTGCAAGCAGGAGAGCAATTACTATAGCTGCATTTGCTGGCATATTGCGTAAATCTAAATATACAAGAGATTTTACTTACAGTGAAATAATGTCATTAGCAGCAACAGCATACAATCCCTTGAATACTGTTCAAAATGAATTGCTTTATTTGATTCAGAAAGCAGAAAAAATATATAACCCATCAAAGAGAAAAAAAACTCGCATTAACTAAATGCTTCCTTTACTCTATCAAAAAAACTTTTCTCTCCTTTAACAGGATTGGGTTTAAAGTTACCGCTCGAATTAAATTTTTCTAAAGCTTGTTTTTCTTCTGCGCTTATGTTTTGAGGAGTCCAAACATTTACATTAATCAATTGGTCACCTCTATGATAGCCTTGTACTTCAGGAAAACCCTTTCCTTTTAATCTAAATATCTTTCCACTTTGCGTGCCTGCCGGAATTTTAATTTTAGCTCTACCGTCAATAGTTGGCACTTCTACTTGTGTTCCAAATACTGCATCAGGAAAAGAGATATATAAATCGTAGGCAACATTTAATCCGTCTCTGTGAAGTTCTTCATGTGATTCTTCTTCAATTTGAATAATCAAATCTCCATTGGATCCACCTCTTTCGCCTGCATTTCCTTTACCACTCATACTCAACTGCATTCCTTCTTGAACACCTGCTGGTATTTCAATACTGATGGTTTCCTCGCCATATACACGTCCTTCTCCTTTACAAGAGCCGCACTTTGTTGTGATAGTTGTGCCTTCTCCATTACAACTTGGGCAAGTAGAAACGGTTTGCATTTGTCCTAAGAAAGTACTGGTTACTTTTCTTACCTGACCCGAACCTCCACATGTAGAACAAGACTGTGTGCTATTTTTATCTTTAGCACCACTGCCAGTACAAGTAGTACAAACAACATGCTTTTTTACTTTCACATTCTTGGTTACTCCTTTGGCAATTTCCTCGTAGTTCAACTTAAGCTTAATGCGTAAATTAGATCCTCTTGTACCTCTTTGTCTTCCTCCACCACCACGTTGTCTACCTCCGCCTCCAAATAAGCTTCCAAACATATCATCACCAAAAATATCTCCAAACTGGCTGAAAATATCATCCATATTCATGCCTGCACCACCACCATAATTTCCGCCACCGGTTCCAGGACCAAATGCAGCATGACCATAACGATCGTACTTGGCTTTCTTATCTGCATCACTTAATATTTCATAAGCTTCCGCCGCTTCTTTAAACTTTTCTTCAGCTGCTTTATCACCTGGATTTCTATCGGGGTGAAATTGCATAGCCGTTTTGCGATAAGCTTTTTTTATTTCATCAGCCGAAGCAGATTTAGATACACCTAGTATTTCGTAAAAATCTCTTTTTGCCATAAATTTTAAATTGGATTATTTTCCTACAACCACTTTAGCAAAGCGAATCAGTTTATCGTTCAAAAAATAACCCTTGGTTACTTCATCAATTACTTTACCCTTCAACTCTTCTGTAGGTGCAGGAATTTCTGTGATGGCTTCATGCTTTTCTACATCAAAATCTGTTTGAATACTTTCCATTACTTGAACGCCTTTCTGCTGTAGGTTGCTACGAAGTTTATTAAATACTAATAAAATACCTTCTTTTTGAACCGCAATATCATCATTGCCATTCAATTGCTTCTCGGCTCTATCACAATCATCCAAAACGTCAAGCAAAGAAACGATCACGTCTTTCCCAGCAGTTTGAATCAATTCTAACCTTTCTTTAGCCGTTCTTCTCCTAAAATTGTCGAATTCAGCCATTAAACGTAGGTATTTATCCTTTTGTTCTGCCAATTCTTCTTCTAATTTGGCCATTGCTGTCTCTTCTGCTACTGGTTCATTTAAATGGGCAGTTCCAGCTGCAGTTTCGTCAGCATTAATATTCATTTCTGCTGTTTTTTCGGTTGTTTCGCTATTATTCTGCAATTCTTGCTCTTCCATAGTATAAATTATTTGATAGCCTATATAGGCAATAATTTTGCCACGCAAAGAAAAGGGAAAAATTGACAGTTCTAGCCGACTTATATTTGCCAAATGATTAAGGTATACCTGAGAAAGAAAATAGCCCCAAGAATAGCGAATGGACACCCCTGGATTTATGGCAATGAAGTAGACCGAGTTACAGGTAATCCTGAACCAGGCGAAATTGTAGAAGTAAGATTTGCCGATGGAAAACTGGCTGGAGTAGGGTACTATAATCCCCAATCACAAATTGTAGTTCGTTTGTTGAGCAGAAAAGTAGAAGAAATTAATGAAGCTTTTTTTTATCAACGAATTCTTCAAGCTTGGCAATACCGCCAAAAAACAGGCTATACCGAAAACTGTAGATTGGTATTTGGTGAAGCAGATTTGTTGCCTGCATTAATTATAGATAAATTCAACGACTATTTTGTAATTCAAACTTTAGCGTTGGGAATTGATATTTGGAAACCATCCATCATCAAAGCCTTGGAGACTATTTTTAAGCCAAAGGGTATTTATGAACGCAACGATGTGCCCGTTAGAACTTTAGAAGGCCTAGAACAACAGAAAGGATTTTTATCAGCCCCTTTCGACACCAATATCACCATTAACGAAAATGGATTAAAGTTTTATGTAGACATGGAGAATGGTCAAAAAACCGGCTATTTTTTAGACCAACAAGACAATAGAAGAGCTATTCAACATATTGTTAAGGGAGCAGAAGTAATGGGTGCATTTACTTATACTGGGACCTTTGAAATTCATGCAGCACATTATGGAGCTAAATCTGTTTTAGGAATTGATATTTCAGAACAAGCAGTTGCCCAAGCCAATAAAAATGCAGCTTTAAATGGATTGGAAAAAATAGTAGAATTTAAAGCAATGAATGCATTTGATGTATTAAAAGATTGGGGGAAAGATGGACCACTGTATGATGTGGTGATGTTAGATCCACCTGCATTTACAAAGAGCCGAGAGAATATTCAAAAAGCGGTTACTGGGTATAAAGAAATTAATTTAAGGGGAATGAAACTGATACGTAATGGAGGCTTCCTTGTTACATCTAGCTGTACTAATTTGGTAAACCCAGAACTCTTTCTGCATACAATTAATGCAGCTGCTAAAGATGCAAGAAAACGAATTAAACAAGTTACATTTCAAGCACAAGCCAGTGACCATCCAATTATTTGGGGTATGGAAAACACCAACTATTTAAAATTTTTAATTGTAGAAGTTTCAGATAGATAATTACTTATCTTGATACTTGAAATTTGCCCGACTCAATAATTCTTCCTGAGCGGTCTTTTAATTGATAGATGTACAACCCACGAAAATAATTGTCATCAAAATAAATGGTCAGTTTAGCTGTATTCACTCGTTGTGAACTCATTTTTCTTCCCATGAAATTAAAAACTTCCAGGGTATATGATTTATCTACCGAAGGGTCCATTTGAAAATGGATGTATTGAGTAGCGGGGTTGGGATAAAAACGTTGGATTTTATTATCGGAATTTACAGCGGCAGCATAATCTACAGGATTACCATTCACTACAATACAACTGCAGCCAATAGCAAAGAATACCCATAAAATTGCTCTGTAAAAAATCTTCATTCAACTTATTGTCTAATGAAGTTAAATAGTATTTGGGGAAATACCAAAAATACCCACGGCATTGTCTTTCAATAATTTGAAAAACAATGCCGTAGACATACAATTAAATTATAATGCAGCTAATGTTGCTTGAATTGCAGTAAAATCAGGTAAATCGCCTGGAGTAGGACAAATTTCAGCGTATTGAACTACGCCGTCTTTGTCTATCACAAATGCTGCACGCTTGCTTACTCCCATCATTTCAAAAGCAGGGAAAGTTTCGTACAATACACCGAACGCAGTTGCAGCTTCCTTATTGAAATCACTTAAAAGCGGGAAATTGAGGTTTTGCTCTTTACTAAATTTTTCTAATGTAAAAAGAGAATCAACCGAAATACCAAACACTTGCGCATTGGTATTATTATACAATGCAATATTGTCTCTTACATTACAAAGTTCGGCAGTACAAACTCCAGTAAAAGCCAATGGGAAAAACAATAATACCACTGGTTTTCCTTGTTGTTCTACTAAACTTACTTTTTGTTTTTCTGTATTAAACAGGGTAAACGCTGGAGCCTTTTGGCCAACTTGAATACTCATTATGATTTATTTTATGGTTTATGAATTTGTAATTATTAAACAGTTTATTCAACAAATAGTTTGGAAATTTTGCTGTTATTCAATTTCCATTTCAGGTACAAAATCAGGAACAATCAATTTTCCTGCAGTTTTTGCAATTATTTCTTCTACAGAAACACCAGGGGCTCGCTCTAATAATTGAAAACCATTGGGTGTGATGGCTAATACAGCCAATTCAGTCACCACTTTCTTAACACAACCTACACCAGTTAAAGGTAGGCTGCATTTAGGCAATAGTTTGCTTTCCCCCTTTGGATTGGTGTGCATCATGGCCACAATAATGTTTTTGGCACTAGCTACCAAATCCATAGCGCCTCCCATTCCTTTCACCATTTTGCCAGGTATCTTCCAATTGGCAATATCTCCTTGGTCACTTACTTCCATAGCGCCAAGTACAGTCAAATCTATTTTGCCAGCTCTAATCATACCAAAACTTTCTGCACTGTCAAAAAAAGCACCTCCATTAATAACAGTTACCGTTTCTTTTCCAGCATTAATTAAATCAGCATCAATTGCAGCTTCTTCCGGATAAGGACCCATTCCTAAAATTCCATTCTCACTTTGAAATACTACGGTGATATCTTGGGGAATATAATTGGCTACTAAAGTGGGGATACCAATTCCCAAATTCACATACATTCCATCTTTTAATTCTTTGGCTATACGTTTAGCAATTCCAAATTTATCTAATGCCATAATATTGACTTAATTAAATGATTGTTAAGAATTAAATCTTAGTAGTTCTTCGCTCAATTCTTTTTTCATAATTGCTACCCTGAAAAATGCGGTGTATGTAAACCCCAGCTACATCTACTTCATCAGGATCAATTTCGCCAGGTTCTACCAAATGTTCCACTTCAGCAATAGTAATATTGCCAGCTTTCGCCATAGATGTTGAAAAATTGCGGGTTGCTTTTCTGAACACTAAATTGCCTGCCTTATCTCCTTTCCAAGCTTTAACAATGGCAAAATCAGCATGAATGGCTTTTTCCATCAAATACATTTTACCGTCAAATTCTCTTACTTCTTTTCCAATGGCTATTTCTGTTCCATAACCTGCAGGTGTAAAATAGGCAGGTATACCCATTGCGGCCATTTGAATGCTTGTAGCCAAAGTTCCCTGCGGCACTAAGTCTACTTCCAATTCACCACTTAATAATTGCTTTTCAAATAAGGCATTCTCTCCTACATAACTACTTATCATTTTCTTAATTTGTTTGGTCTGTAATAATAAGCCCAAACCAAAATCATCAACACCAGCGTTATTTGAAATACAGGTTAGTTCACAAACATTGTGTTTAACCAATGCTGCAATACAGTTTTCAGGAATTCCATTCAAACCAAATCCTCCTAACATAATTATTGCACCATTTTTAATATCGGCTGTTGCTTCAATTGCATCTTTAAAAACCTTGTTCATTATTTAGTAGGTTGTGTTTTTAATAAAAGAGAAGCCCTTTGTTTGGTAGAAATAGCTTCCATTGAATCAATTAAAACCTTATACTGTTCAGGGTGTGCAGTATAGTAGGCATAGCTATCGTAAAATTTTTTTCGTTCAATACCATAACTGCGAAAAACCTGGTCGTATAAACGAATATTTTCTTTCGCTAATTTATTTAAAGAATCTTTTACAGTAATTCTTATAAAATACTCATCCACTTTCATAAGATCCCACATGATTTTAGACATATCATTAATGGGAATTACCTGCTTGGGCATTTTTTCGCCAGTACATGCAATAGCTAACACAAAAAAATATAAACCAATTCTTTTTCTCACTTTAATTCATCTTTATACTTATTCGCATTGGGTATATCTAATAGAGATAAAATTTCAATTGCTTTCAACTTTTCTTCAGCAGTCCCTTTCTTAAATACACCTATCAATTCATTCACTTTGCCTTGCATGAAAAATTGAAGTACCATCGTATTGGGATTCTCTTTATTAAATGCACTTAATTGAATTAATGCTTGTAATATATTGGCCCTTGCTTCATTTTCACTTTCAATCAACTTATCTAATCCAGACCTATAATAAGTATGAACTACGTCGTGTATAATATTGAATTTAGTATTAATCAAATTCTCATTTAACCAATACCTGTTTCTCAATCCATCAAACATTCTCCAACCCGCAATACGTTGTCCTTCCGGCGCATTGTTTACTATATTCTGTGCTTTTCTAAAATAGGGTTCCCCTGTTTTTGGAGAAAAAGAATCATAGTCCAATCCAATAATCGTGTATGCATAATAAGCCAACACAGCTGTTAAATTAGCAGCAGCAGCATCAGTGCCTTGTACTCGGTTTTCATTAAATTCTACTGGTTGAAATTCAACATATTTAAACAATAATTCAGGATCAATAAAATTAACCAACGCTGCTTGATAAGACGCATTAAATACGGGCCTAGCAGCTTGTACGGTTAATGAAGCTTTATAAATATTAGGCTCAACAGCCGATTCAATATTTACAATAAAGCTGCATTCAATTTTTTCATTTTCCCTAAATACATCCCCAGTCCATTTTCTGTTATTCATGAAATTATTAAGCTGGGTTTGTAGTGTAGTAAATATTTTTCTATCTACAGTAGTTGTAACCCGCCCTGCCATAACCGTAACTTTTGCTTTTAATTCTTGGGCGTATACTGCTGTATTCAACAATGAAACAACTGCAACTATCAATAAAAACAAGTGCTTACGCATAATCAAAGTTAATTTGAACAGAAACTAAAAGTAACAAAAAACGACAGTATTATACTGTCGTTTAAATCATTTTAGAAAGAATTGGCTTATCTAAATAAGTCGGTATCAATATTTCTTCTATGGTACACTTTACCTTCCATAAACTCTGTTGTAGCCAGAATTGCAGGATTAGGCATTTTCTCGTACGCACGGGAAATTTCAATTTGCTCCTTATTTTCATGAATTTCTTCTAAGCTATCAGTATGGCTTGCAAACTCTTCTAGCTTATTATGTAATTCTTCGCGTAGGGAAATGTTGATCTGATTGGCTCTTCTTGCAATAATTGCAATTGATTCATACAGATTACCTGTTTTCTCTTTTATGGAGATTAGGCTTTTGGTTTCTACCACACTAGCGGTGTTGGCACTCATTTGCCTTCTTAATTTACTCATTTTTTCCCGTTTTTTTAAGTATGTTAAGGGTTTGTGTTTTATACTTGCTAACTTCTTCTAAAAATTTACTATCAGTGAAACGATCTGCAAATTCATTGCACTCTGAAATCACTTTCTCATAACGCTCTCTTTGTTTTTCCTCGTAACTCATTTCAGCATACTTGTAGTACGACTTAATCATGAGCGCCTTGTATTCATCTGACTTTTTAGAATCAGGAAAATTATCTGCTACATTACTAAAAGCAATTGCAGCTGCTTTATAAAATCCCAAATTATAATACAACTCAGCACTTAGAAATTCCTTACGCTCTAATTTCTCTCTGCACAAATCAATAATGTCCGTTGCTTCTTTTACTCTAGTAGAAGTAGGATGCGTACTAATGAATGCCTGCATTAAACCCATCGTTTTAGTAGTATTAGTTTGATCTAATTCTACCTTGGGAGATTGTTTATAAAAGCAGTAAGCCCGCATGTATTCGCAGTCTTGACTTTTAGTGCTTGCAGGAAAGTTTTCTACAAAGCTTTTAAACATATTTTCCGCGTTCAGGTAATCCTTAATGTAGTAATATGAATAGGCGTATTTGTAATACAAATCTTCATATCGCTGGGTACCTTTTAAATACGGAAATATATCTTCAAAGAGCCTTAATGCTTCTTGGTACTTTTTGTTGGCATAGTACTGTTCGGCCATTTTGTACTTATACTCATAATCCTTGCTCTTCATTATTTTAGCAAACTTTGTAGTGCAAGACGAAGCCAAGAAAACGGTCAACAATAAAATAGTTACAATTCTACCCATAGAAGTTGGCGAAATTACGTATAAAATAGCAATTTAAGAAGGGTTTTTCTCAAGTTGATGGTAACAGGCGTTAATTAATAGCTAAAAAGGCCGTCCAGCGTTTTACAACCGGACAGCCTTTTCTATTACAACTTCAGGTGATATTACTTAGTATCACCCTCTCCTTCCTGCAATTTAGCCTTGATTTCAGCAAGAGCGCCTAAATCTCCAAGGGTAGCTTTTTCAACCTTAGCTTGGATATTTTTAACCGCTTTCTTAGTGTTATCAGATTCAGCTTTCGCTTCTTTCTTCGCTGCTTCTTTTTCTTCAGCAATATGCTGCTCCCAAATACGAGCGTGGCTTAAAACAATGCGCTTTTCGTTGCGATCAAATTCAATTACTACAAATTGTGCAGTTTCATCAGCTTTAACCTGAGTACCGTCTTCTTTGTTTAAATGACGGTTAGGAGCAAAGCCTTCTAAACCATACTGTAATTGAACCAATGCACCTTTATCATCCTTACGGGTAACAGTACCCTCATGAATAGATCCAATTGCGAAAGTTTCTTCTAAAGAATTCCAAGGATCTTCTTCTAGTTGCTTATGACCTAACTGAAGCTTGCGGTTTTCTTTATCGATACTTAAAATGATAATATCAATTTGATCAGCTACTTTGGTATAATCAGTTGGGTGATTAAAACGCTTCAACCAGCTTAAGTCGCTAATATGAATCATTCCACCAATTCCCGGCTCTAGCTCAACAAATACACCGTAAGGAGTAATGTTTTTTACTAAACCTTTGTGCTTGCTGTTCTCTGGGAATTTATTTTCGATGGTATTCCAAGGATCTTGAGTCATTTGCTTAATGCTCAAGCTCATTTTACGAGCATCCTTATCTAGAGTAACCACTTTAGCTTCATGCTCATCTCCTAATTTGAAGAATTCTTTTGCATTAATTGGTGTGTTAGCCCAAGTGATTTCAGATACGTGCACTAAACCTTCAACACCAGGTTGAATTTCTAAGAATGCACCATAATCTTCAATATTTACTACTTTACCTTTTACAACAGAACCTTCAGCCAATCCTTCTGGTAATACATCCCATGGGTGTGGAGTCAATTGTTTTAGTCCTAGGCTGATGCGTTTTTTATCATCATCAAAGTCTAGTACAACCACTTGTAATTTCTGATCCATCTTAACCACTTCACTTGGGTGAGAAATTCTACCCCAAGAAATATCGGTGATATACAATAAACCATCTAATCCACCTAAGTCCATGAATGCACCAAAGTCGGTAATGTTTTTAACAATACCTTCTAGCACTTGACCCTTCTCTAACTTACTCATGATTTCTGCACGTTGTGCTTCAATATCACTTTCAATTAATGCTTTATGAGATACAACAGCGTTCTTAATAGTTTCGTTAATCTTTACTACTTTAAACTCCATTGTTTTACCAACAAACTGATCGTAATCAGTTACAGGCTTCACATCAATTTGAGATCCTGGTAAGAATGTTTCCATACCAAACACATCTACAATCAATCCACCCTTGGTTTTGCTGGTAACAGTTCCTGTTACAACTTCACCGGTTTTGTGAACTTCCACAATTCTCTCCCAAGCACGGTAAATACGAGCAGACTTGCGGCTTAAGTGAAGATTACCAGAACGGTCTTCTTTTTCTACCACCATTACTTCTACCTCATCACCTACTGCCAATCCTGGCAAATCACGGAATTCATTTAAAGAAACCAAACCATCGCTCTTAAATCCAATGTTTACTACAACATCGGTTTTAGTTAAAGCAACAACGCTACCGTTGATGATTTCGCCATCTTCAATTTGAATGAAAGTGTTGTCGTACACTTTGTCATACTTTACACGCTCTGATTCTGCATAGTGACTAACATTTCTTTTGTCAATACTCCAATCGAAATCGTCGTGAGCGGTAACTACTTCAGGTGCATTTGTTGTCGCAGTAGGAACAGTAACGGCTTCTTCTGAAGCGGCAACGTTCTCCTGAGCATCTGCGTTTAGTTGTTTGTTAAATAAGATCATACAATAACCCGATGGTTTTAATCGGGGTGCAAAGTTAATCAAAGTTCCCAAATTTTACTCTATAAAAGCCCTAAAATACTTGCCAGCTATTGCATTTGTATTAATTTTTACTTATTTTAGTAGTCCAATGACCATTTTCTTATGAAAATTAAACCGCTATTCCTATTATTAGGGTGCATGATTGGTGTTTTTTCTTATGCACAATCTTACGACCCAAGGGTTGAAAAAGCCATGCGTGCCCAAAAAAAAGCCATGGAAGCCCAAATACTTGCAAATAAAGCTGAAAGAGCCAAAGCTATGTCAATGGGCAAAAAAGCAAAAAATATAGGCCCTGTTTTAACGGATGCTGAAAAAGCTAAAAGAAATAAAGAAAATATGGACCGCATTCGTAAGCGAATGCAGTTTCTTCAAAACAACGCCAGTAATACCAACCCCGAAGCTAAATACAGAGTTGGACCAGGTGGTGCAGCAGAAAGAATTGGTTCACCTGGATATAAAACTCCTTCTAATAATATTGAAAGAAAAGAAGCTAGGATTGCCCAAACTTATCCCAAAAGAAATTAAACCCATTTCTGTATTTTAGTTGGTAAATAATTCAACTATGTATCGATTTTGCATCCCGCTAATTTTAGTGGCATCCTTTTTTTTGCCCGTTCAAGCACAACAAAAAATCCAACGTCCTGAAGACATCAAGAAAATTCAATCCTTTCAAAAAGGCATTAAACCAAATGGAAAAAATGATGCCGTCTTACATCCCACTAAATCGGATGGATCCATGGACATGCGCTACAAAGCCAATAAAGAAAAATTAAATGCTATTGCACCAGGGCCAAGAAAAGCAGATGGCACCCCAGATATGCGTTATAAAGAAAATAAACAATTGGCAAAACCAACCGCTAAAAAAACAGCATCAACAAAGAAAAAACAATAATACAAAAGCTTTGCCTAAAAAGAAATCCCGTTCCGATTTATCGGAACGGGATTTTATATTTGATGTATTCAAATTAATCAGCTTTTAACGCTTTATCAATTAAGAAAAGTAAATGAGCTCTATGTGCTTTGGTATCTTCATTTGGTGAAACCGCAGCAGCCAATTTTGTTCTCAATTTTTTCAGCGTATACAATGCAGCAGACTTTGATACTTCATCCAATGTAGAATTAGGCGCAATTAATCCTACCGCACCCTTTACAAAACTGATTTGTATATATCTGCGATACACGTTTACATTTGCTTTGATATCTGCATCAAAAATTCCTTTTACTAAATCACTCATAATATCAACCACACTGTATTCATTTCCATACAAGCGAGTATTATTAACTCTTTGTAGTGTAATTGGATTTAAGATATGTGCCAATGCACCATTAACTTGTAAACCTAAGAAAGTATTAGATACTTTGAAATCTTCTCCGTTTCCAGGTTGATTAAACCCTCTACGTTGCATTTGTAGGTAAGGAAACAATTGGGTGTCGGCTTCAAATGCATTAGGAGCAAATACATATTTGTTTAACACATCCATCGCCTTTTTTTGTGTTGCAAAAGGAGTAGGTGTATAAGGCTTATTAGTAGAATTTTGCTCAGGGAAACTTCTATCAATATAAATGCCACCAATATAACGGCTCACGGCATTAATTTGACCACTTCTTTGACCCTGCAACATTAAATATCTATTGCGAAGTTCAGCATAAGATTGACCAGGCTTGGTATATTTTTGAATTAATTTACCCATTATATTATTTACCAACTTAAATCTTTCTTCTGCATATGCAACAGCATCGTTACTCATATCGTTAACATTGATACGAGGATCAATTGCTTTACCAGGCGCACGCATATCATCCCCATCATTACCGAATGCCAATTTAGGATCGGTACTCTTAGATAAGATTTTGGTGAGCATTGCTTCTTCTTCTATTTCATTAAAAGGAGTATATCCAAATTCAATAGCCCAAATATCATAAGGACCTGCTTTGGTTGTATAATAATCTCCTTGCTTAGACCTGTCTAAAGAAACGTTGATTGCCGGATAATCCATCACTGAACCAATCAAACCAATTTTACGAGTAATAGACCTGTTATGCACTTCTGTTGGAGACAACATTTGGCTACTCTTCATATTGTGGTTTAATCCAAGTGTATGACCCATTTCATGCATGATTAAATAAATCAGAAATTGCTGGTGCATTTCTTTTATTTCTGCAGCACTAGCATCCATGGTTTCTAATGTAGTTAAGCCAGCAGTGTATTGCATTTTTAATTCTGATCCAATATTGCAATTATACAAATGTTGGTGCTCCATTCCTGAAAATACCAATTGTGGCATAGAAGGACCATTAAACAATTCATCACTAATTGGAGTTGCACTTCCAGAATACCATTCAACGGTAATATCAGAACCCAAAATTTGACCGGTTCTTGGATTCACAAAACTTGGCCCAATTGCTCCATAAGAAGGTTGTGCAGAAGATACCCATCTGATAACATTGTAACGAATATCGGCTGGGTCCCATTTAGCATCATCGGGCATGATGTTCATTTGTACGGCGTTTTTAAACCCTGCTTTTTCAAATGCTTCATTCCACTTTAAGCCTGCATCAACAATTGTTTGACGGTATTCTAAAGGCGTAGTGTTCTCTACCCAAAAAACAATTGGTTCTACTGGCTCACTTAATGCAGCTGATGGGTCTTTCTTTTTCAAATACCAACGATTAATCATGTCTTTATAAGGAGTTACACCAACACTAGTCATATCGGTACGTTGCTGCATAAAATAACCCACTCTAGGATCATCTCTTCTTGCCCTAAAATCATTTTTAGGCATTTCTAAAAAGCTATGCTGCATTCTAACCCGAACATATCTTGGATCCACTACATCTGGACCACCTGATGCCAATGTTGTAGGATTATCGTATGATAAGTCTACAACAATATCCGTATTGTTTGGATAAGATCGGATGTCTACATATTTTGATTTGGTAAGATTTAAGCCGCCTAAGTTAAAGGTGAACATGGCCATAGGACTCGGTGCCATTTGAGGTTTAACCGGATCCATTTTTTCAGTAAGAAACAAACCATCCACACTAACTAAGTATCCATTTTCATCTTCTACACTAAACTTATCATTAAAGAATACCGCTTCTGGTTTATCTACATTAGCAGATTTACTAACGGGATTATTTTGGTCATAATAAAAGTTGGTATTTACTTCAGAAAACTCTAGTTTGTCAAAAGCTCTTTTTATTTTATAAACCGCAGTACTTCTATGCATACTTTGATTTAAAAATAAAGTGGTAGGGCCACTGATAGAAAAGCTCTGATAAATAAACTCTTTCTCTAATTGATCTTTGCGGATATACATTTGTAAGCTTCCAGTTACAGTATCTTGGTAGACAGTAAATAAGCCTTCTATTTTTTTACTGCCTTTTGTTTTATCGGCAACAGTTGGCTTTTTGGGAGCAGCGGGTTTGGTGGTATCAGCTGCAGGCTTTGCAGCTGGGGTTGGCGGTTGTTGTGCATGAACCATTGTAGTAACTCCTACTAAAAGCAATGCAGTGCCCAAGAAGTATCTTTTCATATAATTTGTTTAGAATATACAAAATATGCATTCTGTTAACAAAAAAGAATGAATTAACAGAATGTTTTATAATTGGTAAAAAACACCTAGTTGAAGTAAATAAACGGGTACGAATGGAATTATTAAGATTGAAGATAATTCTCCAATTGAGTAATTGTTTCTTTCTGAATTAAAATGGTTTCAGTTACCACATCATTCATACTAACAATTCCTGCCAACTTATTGTCTACCATTACTGGTAAATACCGAATATGCCTGGCACTCATCAACTGCATACAATGTTCAATAGAATCAGTCATTGCAACAGCAGGAAAATCGGCACTCATGATTTCGCTTACTGGCGTTTTGGTGGAATTCCGCCCCATTAAAATAACTTTTCTTGAATAGTCTCTTTCTGTAAGGATGCCTAAAAATTGATCATTCTCTGAAACAACAACAGAGCCAATATTTTTCTCTGCCATCATTTTCAATGCGTCTATAACAGACGTGTTTGGGCTAACACTGGCAACATTGGTGCCTTTTCTAGCAAGGATATTACTTACTTTACTCATAGGGTAATTTTCTAGCTATAAGTTAAGACATTTATTTTTAAAATGCAATACTTGCTGCTAAAAAGGGAATTTCCTAAAACTTATTGAGCCGATTGTGCAATTGCGGTTGCTGCATTGAAGCCGCTGGTCCAAGCATGCTGAAAATTAAATCCACCAGTAATTCCATCAACATCCATTACTTCACCCGCAAAATACAAGCCTGGAACCAATTTACTTTCCATGGTTTGAGGATGAATATTCGAAAGCTGTACTCCTCCACTAGTAACAAACTCTTCTTTAAATGTTGTTTTACCATTGATATCGAAAACATGACTCGTAAGTAGTTGAATCAATTTGTTTTGATTTGCAGCTTTAATTTCGCCCCATCTAGTATCGGCAGAAATACCTGCCTCATCTAATAGAAAATGCCATAACCTTGCAGGCAAAGCAAATGGATATTTGCTGCCTATTTTGTTTGCAGAAAATTGCTCTCGATAAAATGACCAATCCAATCTTAATAATGCATCAGTGGTTTCACCTAACCAATTTACTTGAATAGAAAATTGATAACCCATATCGGCCAATTGCCTTGCACCCCACGCAGACAATTTTAATACAACAGGACCACTTAGTCCCCAATGGGTAATCAATAAAGCCCCTTGTTCTTTTAATTTGGTTCCACTTATTTTAATTACAGCATTGCCAACAGATAGTCCCATTAATGAAGTAATAGGATGCTTGGGCATATTAAAAGTAAAAAGTGATGGTACGGGCGATTGTATAGCATGTCCTAATTGACTGATCCAATTAAACATTTCCATCTTGGGTAATCCACCTGAAGCAATACAGATATAATCTGCTTCAATTAGTCCTAACTTATTCGTTTCAATCTGAAATTTAGTATCCTGTTTAGTGATTTTTTTTACCTCAGTTTGCATTTCAATTTTGACTTTAAATTGATCTGCTTCTTTTAACAAACACGCTATAATAGTTTCAGAACTATTACTTACAGGAAACATTCTACCATCAGCTTCTGCATGCAATTCAACGCCACGGTCGGCAAACCACTCTATAGTATGCTGTGTATTAAATTGGTAAAATGCTTTTTTTAAAAACTGTTCACCTCTTGGATATTTTTTTACTAGTTCAGGTATTTCAAAAAGCTGATGTGTTGTATTACATCTTCCTCCCCCACTAACTTTAACTTTAGATAAAAGCTTATTTGATTTTTCTAAAATGGTAACATTAAGATGTGGATTTAGTCTTGCGGCATTCACTGCACAAAAAAAACCTGCAGCACCTCCACCAATCACAATAAGGTTTTTCATTCGCTATGAATAATAACTGGTATTCAAATTTGGATTGGATTTCTCAGCAGCTTCAATAATACTATAATCAGATAAAATAAGTGCTTTGTTGCGCTTCACACATACATCGTGTTCAAAGTGAACAGAAGGCTTGCCATCTCTTGTTCTAACTGTCCAACCGTCATCATCGGTATATACCTCTCGTGAACCTAAATTAATCATTGGCTCAATTGCCAATACTAAATTCTCTTTTAATTTAGGACCAGATCCTCTTTTACCATAATTAGGCATTTGAGGATCTTCATGTAAACTTCTTCCAAGTCCATGACCTACCAACTCCCTAACTACGCCATACCCATTTTTGATTTCGGTATGTTCTTGAATTGCATATGCAATATCTCCAATGCGATTGTTTACGATTGCTTTCTCTATTCCTTTATACAAAGACTCTTTTGTTACTTTAACCAAATTGATAGCGTCTAAATCCGCGTCACCCATAATAAAAGTATAAGCGTGATCGCCATGCCAACCGTTGAGTATTACGCCCATATCAATTGAAACAATATCCCCATTCTTTAAAGGAATTTCGTTTGGGAAACCATGAACCACCACATCATTTACCGATGCACAAATAGTAAATGGATATCCTCTGTAATTTAAAAAAGAAGAAATGGCATTGTGCTGCTTAATAAAATCTGAACATAGCTTATCTATTTGCAAGGTAGTCATACCAGGCTTTAGCACTTTAGCCACTTCTGTAAGTGTTTTACTCACCAACATTGCAGCATCTTTCATAAGTGCAATTTCCGATTCAGTTTTATAGATAATCATTTCTTTATTTCTTCTGGTCATTTGTAATAAAAAGTAAACCTGTTTAGCAATGCCAAACAGGTTTACAAAGTTCGTTGTTTTATTTGATATTAGATAGTAGTACTAGTTACACCTTGTCTTCCTTGAACTCTACCGCTATTCATTAATCCATCGTATTGACGCATTAACAAATACGTTTCAATTTGTTGCAAAGTATCTAACACTACACCAACCATAATTAGTAGTGAGGTACCTCCAAAGAATGTACTGAAACCTTGGGTAACACCTAATCTTTGAGCAAAACCAGGAAGAATACCTACCAATGCTAAGAATATAGCACCAGGCAAAGTTATTTTATCCATAATTGCACCAATATAATCTGCAGTTGGTTGACCAGGCTTAACCCCAGGTACAAATCCATTATTGCGTTTTAAATCTTCAGCAATTTGCTTAGGATTAAAAATAAGTGCTGTGTAAAGGAAAGTGAATCCAATTACCATTACAGAGTATATTAACATATACCAAGCATTACTATGGTCATTGAAGATTTTTACAATCCCAGATGCAGAATCCAAATTAGTGAATGAAACTAAAGTAGGAAGGAACATAATTGCTTGCGCAAAAATGATTGGCATAACCCCTGCACTATTTACTTTAACAGGTAAGAATTGACGGGCTCCACCAAATTGTCTGCTGCCAATAATTTGTTTGGCATAGTTAACTGGTATTTTCCTAACACCTTGCACCAAAATAATTAGTCCCATAATTATGGAAACCAATACAGCAATTTCAATCAAGAATATTAATAAACCACCACCGCCACTTACACCTTTGGCACCAAACTCCTGTATGATGCTTTGAGGAAGGCGGGCTAAGATACCCACCATAATGATGATAGAAGTACCATTACCCAATCCTTTATCTTGGATTCTTTCACCTAACCACATTACAAATAAAGTACCAGCAGTTAAAGTTACTACAGTAGAAAACCAGAAAAATGGCTTGTATGCAGGTAAAATTGCTTCTGCATAGCCAGGACTATTTAAGTAAGCAACATATGCACCTGCTTGAAATAGTGTTACAATTACTGTTAAGTAACGTGTCCACTGGTTAATTTTTTTACGTCCACTCTCTCCCTCTTTTTGAACTTTTTGTAATTGAGGAACTAAAATTGTCATCAATTGCATAAAGATAGAAGCAGAGATATAAGGCATGATACCTAATGCAAGTATTGATGCTTGAGAAAAAGCACCACCCGCAAACATATCAAATATGCCTAGCAATCCATTACTCTTTGCAGAGTTGGCAGCAGCTTCAATTTTATTAGGATCAATACCTGGTAAAACGATGTGCGTACCAAAACGATAAGTTAACACCAATGCAAGAGTTACGATAATTTTATTTCGTAATTCTTCAATGGTCCAAATATTCCTAAAAGTTTGAACTAATTTTTTCACTTCACTAAATTAAATGGCGTTATAACTTAAAACCAAAAGACGCATACACGATGCGTCTGGCAAATTACGTTAAAATTATTTGATAATCTCAACAGTTCCGCCTGCAGCTTCAATAGCAGCTTTCGCTTTTTCGCTGATGGCGTTAATTTTGAAACTGAGTTTTGATTTCAGCTCGCCATTACCTAATACTTTAACATTATCTGTACGGCTGATTAAACCGTTGATGTATAAATTCTCTAAAGAAATTTCAGTGAAACCGTATTTCTCTACCAACTGATCTAATTGACCAAGGTTGAAAACCTTGTACTCTACTCTGTTGATATTCTTAAATCCACGCTTAGGAATACGACGCTGAATTGGCATTTGACCACCTTCGTGAGCCATTTTGCTTTTGTAACCAGCACGGCTTTGACCACCTTTGTTACCTTTTGTAGATGTACCACCTTTACCAGATGCTTCACCACGACCTATTCTTTTTTCTCTTTTTACAGAACCTTCAGCAGGTTTTAAATTGTGTAGTTTCATGTTAACTTGATTTTGAACTTACGGGGTATCACCCCTCGCATTGTTTATAATAAATAAAAAGTCAGGAGTAAAGATATCCGCATGAAGCGGTATATCCAAACTACTGACTTGAAAATTTCTTAATTAAGCAACTTCTTCAACCTTTACCAAGTGGCTAACTTTGTTAACCATGCCTAGTATTTGTGGAGTAGCTTCTACTTCTTTAGAAGCATTCAACTTTTTTAAACCAAGTGCAATAAGCGTTTGCTTTTGGCGCTCAGATCTGTCGATGCCGCTTTTTATTTGAGTGATTTTTATCTTTTTCATAAATATTATCCGTTGAAAACTTTGCTCAATTTGATGTTACGGCCTTTTGCAACCTGAACTGGTTCTCTTAAAAGGCTTAAAGCTTTAATGGTAGCTTTAACCACGTTGTGTGGATTAGCAGAACCAAGGCTCTTAGCAAGTACGTCGGTGATTCCAGCACTTTCTAAAACAGAACGCATGCTGCCTCCCGCAATTACACCCGCTCCGTGTGCAGCTGGCTTAATCAATACTTTAGCAGCACCATCTTTAGCCAACTGTTCGTGAGGAATGGTTCCGTGCATAACTGGTACTTTAACCAAGTTCTTTTTTGCATCTTCAATACCTTTAGCAATTGCTTCTTGTACTTCTTTTGCTTTACCAAGACCTTGACCAACAATACCATTTTCGTTTCCTACTACTACAAGAGCAGAGAAACTAAATGTACGGCCACCTTTTGTGGTTTTTACCACACGGTTAATAGCAACTACCTTATCTTTCAGTTCGATGTCGCCACCCGCTTTTACTTTATTTACGCTTACTTTAGACATTTATTGAGCGATTAAATTGATGTTAGTAATTTAGAATACCAAGCCACCTTCTCTTGCTCCGTCTGCTACAGACTTCACACGGCCATGATATAGATTTCCACCTCTGTCGAATACACAATTAGTTAATCCGAGAGCTAATGCTTTTTTTGCTACTGCAGCGCCAACCATTTTAGATTTCTCTATTTTAGTTACTTTCTGTGCAGCAATATCCTTGTCTCTTGAAGATGCGGCAACAATGGTAACACCATTATCATCATCAATTAACTGTGCATAGATTTCGGCATTGCTTCTGAATACAGAAAGACGTGGCTTTACAGCAGTACCTGCAATCTTTTTACGGATGCGATACCTGATTTTCTGCCTTTGTATTAATTTACCCATTGTTGTTTATTTTATACCTCCGATTCGGCCGGTGGATTTGTTAGTTTAATTATTTACCTGCTGATTTACCTGCTTTTCTTCTTAAGATTTCACCTGCATACTTAACACCTTTTCCTTTGTATGGCTCAGGCTTACGTAAGCTTCTCAACTTAGCAGCAACTTGTCCTATCAATTGCTTATCAATTCCTTCTAAGAATACTTTAGGGTTTTGACCTTTTTCAGTGGTAGTTGAAACTTTAAGTTCACTTGGAATCTCAATGATGATATTGTGAGAATATCCTAAAGCAAGATCTAATAAGTTTCCAGTGTTAGCGGCTTTAAAACCTACCCCCACTAATTCTAATTCTTTCTTATAACCTTCGGTTACACCTTTAACCATATTGTTCACTAATGAACGGTATAAACCGTGCATAGCACGATGACGAATTTGATCTGTAGGTCTGGTGAAAACAACTTCACCTTCTTTAACCTCAATAGTGATATCTCTATCAATATTCTGTGTTAACTGGCCTTTAGGACCTTTAACAGTAAGAACATTATCCGCACTTACGGTGATTGTAACACCTGCCGGAACTACTACCGGTTGTTTACCAATTCTAGACATAGTCGATTTTTATTTTATTATGAACATTGATCCGTGTTCAGCCACGACTAAGAGGCTTAATTGTCGGAACCTTTTATTTTAAGAAATATAACACAACACTTCTCCACCTACGTTCTGAGCTTTCGCTTGCTTATCGGTTAGAACACCTTTAGATGTACTAAGGATGGCAACACCCAAACCATTGATTACTCTTTTGATTTCAGCAGGCTTTGCATATTGACGTAATCCTGGACGGCTAACTCTTTCTAAAGAACGGATAGCAGGAACTTTGGTATTAGGATCGTATTTCAACGCGATCTTAATTAAACCTTGTTTGTTATCGTCTTCAAATTTGTATTTCAAGATATAACCTTGATCGTACAAAATCTCTGTTAAACGCTTCTTCAAATTAGAAGCAGGAATTTCAACCAGTCTATGACCAGCCAACTGAGCATTACGAATTCTAGTTAAGAAGTCTGCTATAGGATCAGTTACCATATTATTATAATTATACTAGTTCTAAATTTTGTTTATCAAACTGACTACTACCAGCTTGCTTTTTTAACACCGGGAATCATACCGTTTAAAGCCATGTCACGGAACATAATCCTTGACAAACCAAAATAACGCATATAACCTTTAGGTCTTCCTGTAAGCTGACAACGGTTCTTTAAACGTACCGGAGAAGCGTTCTTTGGAAGTAGATCTAATCCTGCATAGTCACCTGCTGCTTTAAGAGCTGCACGCTTTTCAGCATATTGAGCTACCATTTTCTCGCGCTTTCTTTGTCTGGCTTTGATTGATTCTTTTGCCATAATGTTTTTGTTCTGTGTTTAATTAATCTTTCTTGGTTCCTTTAAACGGCATACCCAATTCTTTTAAAAGCTCGTAAGCTTCTTCATTGGTATTTGCTGTTGTTACAAAAGTGATATCTAAACCGGTAATTTTATTTACTTTATCAATATCAATTTCAGGGAAAATGATTTGTTCAGTTACACCTAATGTATAGTTACCTCTTCCGTCAAAAGCTTTATCGCTGATTCCTTTAAAGTCACGTACACGTGGTAGTGCTACAGAAACCAATCTGTCTAGGAACTCATACATTTTCTCACCTCTTAAAGTAACGCGAGCACCAATTGGCATACCCTTACGTAACTTAAAGTTAGAAATGTCTTTTTTAGACATGGTAGGAACTGCTTTTTGACCAGTGATCATATTCAATTCGTCTACCGCAATGTCAACTAATTTTTTATCTGTAACCGCTCCATTAACACCACGGTTGATACAGATTTTTTCTAATTTAGGAGCTTGCATTACAGTACTGTAAGCAAACTTCTTCATGAGCGCAGGCACAACATCTTTGCTGTACTTCGCTGCTAATCTCGGTGTATATTTTGCTGTACTCATTATTTGATTACCTCCCCAGATTTTTTAGATACACGTATTAATTTACCATTCTCACGGGTACGCTTCACTTTGGTTGGCTCGCCCTTTTTAGCATCCCACAACATTACATTACTAATATTGATAGGGGCTTCTACTTTAACAATACCACCTTTGGTATTTTGAGCAGATGGCTTGGTGTGCTTTGTAACGATATTCACTCCTTCTACAACTACACGTCCTTTATCTACAATCACTTCCAATACTGTGCGAGGCTTTTTCAAATCCTTGTCATCTCCGGCAATAACCACTACGGAATCACCTTTTTTGATGCTGAATTTGGCTTTAAATCTTGTACTCATTTTATTTAGCTTTTAGCTTTTTTTATAATACTTCAGGAGCAAGAGAAATAATTTTCATATATCCCTTATCACGTAATTCTCTAGCTACAGGTCCAAAGATACGTGTACCGCGAGGCTCGTCTGAATTGTTCAACAACACAACTGCGTTGTCATCAAAACGGATATAAGAACCATCTTTTCTGCGAAGTTTGTTTTTAGTACGAACAATAACTGCTTTAGATACTGTTCCTTTTTTAACACCACCTGCAGGGATTGCGTCTTTTACCGTAACAACAATTTTATCGCCGATCTTAGCATAATCCTGACCGCTATTACCTAGTACCTTAATACAAAGGACTTCTTTAGCGCCACTATTGTCAGCTACATTTAACCTGCTTTCTTGCTGAATCATTTTATTTAATTTGAAATTTTACATTTAAGAACAACACCATCGAATAAGATGAAGTAGTTACTCAAATCAATATTATTATTTCGCTTTTTCTACAATTTCAACTAGTCTCCAACGCTTGGTTTTACTAAGCGGACGAGTTTCCATGATCTTCACCACATCACCGATGGTGCACTCTCCTTTCTCATCATGAGCATGGAACTTAGTAGTCTTCTTTACGAATTTACCGTAGATAGGGTGTTTTACTTTTCTTTCAACAGCAACAGTGATGGTTTTATCCATTTTATCGCTGGTAACGATCCCTGTCCTTGTTTTGCGCAAATTTCTTTCAGCCATTGTGTTTAATTTATGGTTTAAATACCCATTTCTTTTTTCTTCAATTCCGTTTTGATACGGGCGATGTCTCTACGAAGTCCACGAATAGTCATTGGATTTTCTAGTGGAGAGATAGCATGAGCAAACTCCAATTTTTTCAAACGTAGTTCGTCTTCCTGGATTTTTGCTCTAAGATCTGTTACACTGAGATCCTTTAGATTCTTGTTGAATTCGTATGTTTTTTTATTAGCCATTGCAATTTCTTTTTTTGGTTATGCTTGCAAATCTCTTCTTACGATGAACTTGGTTGCGATTGGTAATTTTTGTGCTGCAAGACCCATCGCTTCTTTTGCTACAGCTTCGGTAACACCATCACATTCGAAGATGATACGTCCTGGCTCAACAACAGCAGCCCAATATTCAGGGTTACCTTTACCCTTACCCATTCTCACTTCAGCAGGCTTATGGGTAATAATTTTATCAGGGAATACTCTGATCCATACATTTCCCTCACGCTTCATAGCACGGGTCATGGCCTGACGGGCAGATTCGATTTGGCGGTTAGTTAACCAGATGGGCTCTAATGCTTTTAAGGCAAATGATCCAAATGATATAGCAGTTCCACGCTTAGCTACTTCGCGAATGCGTCCTTTCTGCTGTTTCCTATGTTTGCTTCTTTTCGGCTGTAACATTTTTTAGTTTTTTGGTCCACGAATTTGATTCGTAGTTATTTAAAACTTTAGTAATTCTGCATTACTAATTCTACTATTAGTTTCTGCGTTCTCCTCTTCCACCACCTCTTCTATCGTCTCTTCTGTCTCCACCACGGCTTCTTTCATCGGCACCAGATCTTTCTCTTCTATCGCTCATATCGTTCTTACCACCAACGAAGTTTGGATTCAATTCACGCTTTCCTAGTACTTCACCTTTACAGATCCATACTTTGATACCAATTTTACCGTAAACAGTTTGAGCAAAAACATTAGCATAATCGATGTCCATACGGAAAGTATGTAAAGGAGTACGGCCTTGTTTAAATTCTTCACTACGAGCAATCTCAGCACCACCTAAACGACCGCTTAATTTAACCTTGATACCTTCAGCACCCATACGGAGTGTAGAGGCAATGGCCATTTTAGTTGCACGCTTAAAGTTGATACGGTTTTCAATTTGACGAGCGATGGTATCTCCTACGATAGTTGCATCTAGTTCAGGACGACGGATTTCCAAAATGTTAATTTGAACATCGTCTTTACCAGTTAACTTCTTCAACTCTTCTTTAATACGATCTACCTCGTTACCACCTTTACCGATGATAATACCTGGCTTAGAAGTATGAATAGTTATGATCAATTTACCAAGCGTACGCTCAATAACGATCTTTGCGATTCCACCTTTGTTGATACGGGCACTCAGGTAGGTACGGATCTTATGATCTTCGATCAGTTTGGATGCATAGTCTTTTTTACTACCATACCAGTTACTGTCCCATCCGCGGATGATGCCTAACCTGTTACCAATTGGATTTGCTTTCTGACCCATATAATGGTTTTACTAATTAGTTTTAGAATCTACGATTAATGTTACATGGTTGCTGCGCTTACGTACTTTGTAGCCACGGCCTTGTGGTGCAGGGCGCATACGCTTTAATACTCTACCGCCATCCACGAATACGGTCTTTACAATCAGACTGCTGTCTGCAGCATTTGATCCGCTGTTTTTCTGCTCCCAGTTACTGATAGCACTCTTCAACAGTTTTGCCAATGGAGTGGCATTGTGCTGAGGATGATGTTCCAGAATAGCCAGGGCTTTCTCCACTTCCATTCCACGGATCACATCGGCTAACAGGCGCATTTTACGCGGACCTGTTGGATAATTGTTCAGTTTAGCTACTGCTTCCATTTCTTTTTTTGTTTGATGTATGGGTGTTAACCCCTACAGTTATTTTTTAGTTCCTGCGTGTCCTCTGAAGTTTCTAGTAGGGGCAAATTCACCTAACTTGTGACCTACCATGAATTCTGTTACGTAAACAGGGATGAACTTATTTCCGTTGTGCACGGCAAAAGTGTGTCCAACAAAATCAGGTGTGATTGTGCTGCGACGACTCCAAGTTTTGATAACGTTTCTCTTTACTTTTCCGTCGTTAATAGCAACTACTTTACCTTCTAAGTTAGCATCTACGTAAGGACCTTTTTTAATCGAACGACCCATAATTATTTGAGTTTACTGGTCTATTAGTTTATTTATTTATTTTGACTGGTTAGTTATTACTTAGCCAGTTTTTTACCATTTCTGCGCTGGATGATTAGCTTATCGCTACCCTTACCTTTTGTACGGGTTTTCTCACCTTTTGCATACTTACCTGTTCTGCTACGTGGGTGACCACCAGATGCTCTACCTTCACCACCACCCATCGGGTGATCTACTGGGTTCATGGCAACACCTCTTACACGTGGACGAATACCTTTCCAACGGTTTTTACCCGCTTTACCTGCTGTTTCAAGGTTATGATCGCTGTTAGAAACAACACCGACGGTTGCATAACAGTTAATCAACACTTTTCTCAATTCACCAGAAGGCATTTTAAGTACAGCGTACTTTTCTTCCTTATTGGCTAATTGTGCAGAAGCACCAGCACTTCTTACCATCTTACCACCTTGACCAGGTTGTAATTCAATGTTGTGAATGGTAGTACCCAATGGCATATTTTTCATAGCCAATGAATTACCTAATTCTGGAGCAACTGCATCACCTGCAATTACTGTTTGACCAACCTGAATACCCTGAGGAGCAATGATGTAACGCTTCTCTCCATCAGTATACTGAACCAATGCAATAAATGCAGTACGGTTTGGATCGTATTCAATAGATACTACAGTTGCTGCAATATCTCTTTTGTTACGTTTGAAATCGATGATACGATAATGTTGCTTATTACCACCGCCCATGTAACGCATAACTCTACGACCTTGGAAGTTACGACCAGCAGTATTTTTTTGAGGCTCTAACAAGCTCTTCTCAGGCTTATTAGTAGTGATCTCAGCATAAGCATTACCAATTCTCCAACGTGTTCCTGCTGTGATTGGTTTGTACTTTTTTAGTGCCATTGTTTATTTTTTTTGTGCGGATTTTTCAGCTCCGCTGCTATAAATTAAATATTTGCGTAAAGATCAATTGTTTCACCTTCTGCAACAGTAACAAATGCTTTCTTGTATGCAGATTTCATTCCTTGAATAAAACCAGCTTTTGTATAACGGGCTTTATTTTTTCCTGGAGCAACTGCAGTATTAACATCTACTACATTAACACCATAGAAATCTTCAATTGCTTTCTTAATCTCTAACTTGTTGGCCTTACGATTTACTTTAAAAGCATATCTTCTCAACGTATCCTGTTGTGCGTTTGCTTTCTCAGTTAAGATTGGCTTTATTAAAATTTCTGACTGTCTCATTTTGTATGATTGAAACGTTACTTAAATTAAGCTACTGCTTCTTCTTCGTTAAAGATATTCACAGTGTTCTCTGTTATTACTAATACATCTGCATTCATGATTTCATAAGTATTAATGTCGGCTAACAATGTGCTAGCAACATTTGGTACGTTACGAGTACTTAAGTACAGGTTGTCGTTGTATTCTGGTAAAACGATAAGCGCTTTCTTATCAGCAACTTTAAGGTTACCCATAATATCAACCAATTGTTTGGTTTTAGGTGCATCCATCTTAATTTCTTCTACTACGATGATTGCACTTTCTTTAGCCTTATGACTTAAAGCAGAAATCTTAGCCAAATCTTTCACTTTACGGTTCAATTTGAAATCGTAAGCGTGTGGTTTTGGTCCAAAGATGGTACCACCACCCTTGTATAAAGGGTTACGGATATTACCTTTACGAGAACCACCTGTTCCTTTTTGCTTGTGCAACTTGCGACTAGCACCTTGTACTTCAGCGCGAGTTTTAACTTTGTGCGTTCCAGAACGACGTGCGGCTAAGTATTGCTTAACAGCTAGATAGATAACGTGGTCGTTTGGTTCAATACCAAAGATTTCCTGTGGTAATTCAACCGTTCTACCGGTTTTCTGTCCTTTTATATCTAATACATCTACTTGCATGATTTTTCAATTAATCTGTCAATTAAACAGGGTGATTATTTCTGAATTAAAACGATAGAACCGTTGTGACCTGGTACAGAACCGCTGATCAGGATATAGTTCTTTTCTGAAAATATTTTAACTACTTTCAAACCTTTCATTTTAACACGGTCTCCACCCATACGGCCGGCCATTCTCATTCCTTTAAATACTCTTGAAGGATAAGAAGATCCGCCAATAGAACCTGGCGCACGCTGACGATCGTGCTGACCATGGGATGCTTCACCCACACCAGAGAATCCGTGGCGCTTTACAACACCCTGGAAACCTTTACCCTTAGTTGTACCAACCACTTCAACACTGTCTCCTTCAGAGAAGATGTCAATAGTTACGGTTTCCCCTAAGTTTTTCTCTATTGAGTAATTACGAAATTCTTTTACGAACTTTTTGGCTGGAGTTTGAGCCTTAGCAAAGTGATTGATTTCGGCTTTTGTAGCGTGCTTTTCTTTCTTATCGCCGATTGCTAATTGAACAGCAGAATAACCATCGGTTTCCTGTGTTTTGATTTGTGTTACGGTATTTGGAGCAACTTCTACGATGGTACAAGCTGTTTGCTTTCCATCAGCAGCGAAGATGCTGGTCATCCCGATTTTTTTTCCAATAATTCCTTTCATCGTTTTGCGGTTTATGCCCCGCTCGGTTATGAGGACATCCCACCGATGAAGCGGGATTCAATCCTAGTTTGCTACCGACCTTTTCCGTTGTTTTCAAAACTTATATTTTGAAGAGGAAGTACCGGTAGTAAACAAACCTCGAAGGGCCTGTTTATATGTTACTCATTTAATTCATTGTGAACTAAATGATTTATAATTTCTTTATCAGAGCTGCTTTTTCTGGCCTAAGCCGATTGGCAGATAATTGGGTATATAAGAACTAGTTTCTCTCTTTCTAGAGAAATGGCTTTATCAAGCTTTGATTTCAACCTCAACACCAGACGGTAAGTCTAGCTTGCTCAACGCATCTACTGTTCTAGAAGAAGAAGTGTAGATGTCCATTAGACGCTTATGCGTAGCTAATTGGAACTGCTCACGGCTTTTCTTATTAACGTGTGGTGAACGCAATACAGTAAAGATTTTCTTATGAGTAGGCAAAGGAATTGGTCCTGTTACTACTGCACCTGTACTACGTACTGTCTTAACGATCTTCTCTGCAGATTTATCTACTAGATTGTGATCGTATGATTGTAATTTGATTCTGATTCGCTGAGACATAGTCAAAAACCAATTTTTACGTTGGGGTTGCAAAGGTAAGGAGCTGTAATTGAACAGACAAGTTTTTTATCTTCTTTTTATGTGTTTTTGTGGATTTATTTTTTATTTTTCTCAAAATCACCCCGTTTTTCCCCAAAAACCGCATTTATATTAAACTAAAAAATCATATAATTCTTCTTCTTACCATTTTGGGTTGCCAACATTCAGCTCAGTTAAATTTAAACGGCGGCTAAACTCCCCCCTTAAAAAACAAAAACGCCCCGACTAAAGTCGGGGCGCGGTATATCAATTAAATTGAAAATTAATCATCAGATTTAACCTTACCCTTGTTCTTTGCCATTACTTCTTCTGCAACGTTATTTGGAGCAGGATTGTAATGAGAGAACTCCATAGTTGAAGTTGCACGACCAGAACTTAAAGAACGAAGTTGAGTTACATAACCAAACATTTCGCTCAATGGAACTTTCGCTTTAATAACCTGTAGGTTAGCGCGGCTATCCATTCCTTCTAGCATACCACGACGACGGTTTAAGTCTCCGGTAACATCTCCCATGTATTGATCTGGAGTAAGTACTTCCACTTTCATGATTGGCTCTAATAAAGTAGGCTTTGCTTTACGTCCTGCTTCACGGAAACCAGCTTTAGCACACAATTCAAAGCTCATTGCATCAGAATCCACATCGTGGTAGCTACCATCAAATACACGAACTTTCATATTGTTTACAGGATATCCTGCCAATACACCAGAAGTCATTGATGTTTCAAACCCTTTAAGGATTGCTGGAACAAATTCTTTTGGAATAGATCCACCAAATAAATCATTTACAAATTGGAAACTCTTTCCTTCGTTTTCCTTTAACCACTCTGCATCAGCTGGTCCAATTTCAAATTGAATATCGGCAAACTTACCGCGACCACCAGACTGCTTCTTCAACACTTCTCTATGGGTAATAGTAGTTCCAAAAGATTCTTTGTAAGCAACCTGAGGCGCACCTTGGTTTACTTCTACCTTAAACTCACGACGCATACGGTCGATGATAATTTCAAGGTGTAATTCACCCATTCCACGTAAAATGGTTTGGCCAGTATCTTCATCGGTATTAACACGTAAAGTAGGATCTTCTTCTACCAACTTTGCAATAGCCATACCCATTTTATCAACGTCTGCCTGAGTTTTAGGCTCAACAGCAATAGCAATTACGGGTTCTGGAATAAACATGTTCTCCAATGTAATTGGATGGTTTTCATCGCAAAGTGTATCTCCTGTTTTGATTTCTTTGAAACCTACTGCAGCTGCAATATCACCTGCTTCAATAAAGTCAATTGGATTTTGCTTATTTGCAAACATCTTCATGATACGGCTGATACGCTCTTTCTTACCGCTTCTTACGTTCAATACATAAGAACCAGCATCTAAACGACCAGAGTAACAACGGAAGAATGCCAAACGACCAACGAAAGGATCGGTCATAATTTTGAATGCCAATGCAGCAAAAGGTTCTTTTGCATTTGGCTTTCTGGTAATTTGCTCACCAGAATCAGGATCTGTACCTACTGTATCTTCAACATCTACTGGAGAAGGTAAGTAACGACAAACCGCATCTAAAGCAGTTTGTACACCCTTATTCTTGAAAGAAGAACCACACATCATTGGAACGATACTTAAATCGATACAAGCTTTACGGATTGCTTCGTGAACCTCATCTTCAGAAATTGAATCTGGGTTATCAAAGAATTTCTCCATTAACTTATCATCGTATTCAGCAACAGCTTCAATTAAGTTTTGTCTCCAATGCAATACATCTTCCATCATATCTGCAGGCACAGGAATTTCATCAAAAGTCATTCCTTCTGTTTCAGCATGCCATACAATACCTTTCATTTTAATCAAGTCTACAACACCCTTGAAATTGTCTTCCGCACCAATTGGTAATTGCAATGGAACTGCTTTTGCACCCAACATTTCTTTAACCTGTGTTACCACCATTAAGAAATCGGCACCAGCACGGTCCATTTTATTTACGAATCCAATACGTGGAACTTTATAACGGTTAGCTTGACGCCAAACAGTTTCAGACTGAGGTTCTACACCATCTACTGCAGAAAACAACGCAATCAAACCATCCAATACACGCATAGAACGCTCTACCTCAACGGTAAAGTCTACGTGTCCTGGAGTATCGATGATGTTGAAATAATAATTCTTGGTTTCAGGAGTGGCTTTACCCAATACAGTTGGGAAATTCCACTGACAGCTAACTGCCGCAGAAGTAATGGTAATACCTCTTTCCTTTTCTTGCTCCATCCAGTCGGTAGTAGCACCACCATCATGTACTTCACCAATCTTATGGATCATACCAGTGTAGCGCAAAATACGCTCGGTGGTAGTGGTTTTACCGGCATCAATGTGGGCGGCAATACCAAAGTTTCGTTGAAATTTCAAATCAGCCATATAGTATTCTTGTTTTTTTTAGAGGCCGCAAAGGTACAGATAATACCGAACCAACAAAGGGTTCGGACCGTTTTATTTAGAATGGGGAAAAATCGTTGCCAAAAGCCCTTATTAAATAATTGAATTGCAGGAGTTTAATTCAAAAAAAACCTCCCCGATAATTCGGAGAGGTCTTGAAAATATGGTAGAGAAATTACACTTTAAAGTGAGAGAAGGCTTTGTTAGCCTCAGCCATACGGTGTGTATCTTCTTTTTTCTTGAATGCAGCACCTTCACCTTTTGCAGCAGACATGATTTCGTTTGATAACTTATCTGCCATGGTACGACCGTTTCTTTCGCGGCTGTAGCGGATTAACCACTTCATGCTTAATGAAATTTTACGATCAGGGCGAACTTCAGCAGGAATCTGAAAAGTTGCACCACCAATTCTACGGCTTCTAACTTCTACAGCTGGAGTTACATTAGCAATTGCTTTCTTCCACACTTCGTAACCGTCTTCGCCAGTAACTTTTGTTATTTTGTCTACTGCATCATAAAAGATATTGATTGCAGTACTTTTTTTACCATCCCACATCAAGTTATTGATGAAACGGGTAACCAACTTATCGTTAAAACGTCCGTCTGGTGCTAAGGGTAATTTTTTCGCTTGTGCTTTACGCATGATTTAATTTTTAAAGAGACTGATTTTCTTCAAGTATTAAAACTTTACTCAGTCGCAGTTATGAATAGAACTATTTTTTAGCTTTTTCTTTCTTTGTACCGTACTTAGAACGGCTCTGCTTACGGTCTTTAACACCAGCAGTATCTAAGCTACCACGTACAATATGGTAACGTACCCCTGGTAAGTCTTTAACACGACCACCACGGATTAATACGATTGAGTGCTCCTGTAAGTTGTGGCCTTCACCTGGAATATAGGCAATCACCTCTACTTTATTGGTCAAACGCACTTTCGCTACTTTACGCAAAGCAGAGTTTGGTTTTTTTGGAGTGGTAGTATATACACGGGTACATACGCCACGACGCTGAGGACATGCATCCAAAGCTCTTGACTTACTCTTAGCCCTGATTATTTCGCGGCCTTTTCTAACTAATTGTTGTATTGTAGGCATTATAAACCATTTAAAATTTCGGACGGCAAAGGTAATGGCTCCAAATGAGAATCCAAAATGTTTTCAAAAAAAAAGTATTTCTACGGGCAAAAAAAAGGGTTTTAGCCCAATTTTCATCCCCCTATTGTTGGTTTCGGCAACAGTTTGTTGCTTTACATCGTAGCCCCGCACCCCCCCCCTATTCCGCCATGAGGCCACATATCATCATTTTACTGTTGCTTTTGCAAGTAGCAGGTTCATCAGTTTATGCACAATTGGCAAGTCCTGTTATTTATTCTGAAAAAAAAGCGATTTACCAGCAAAATTTTAATGATTTACCCAATGGAGGATCATTTACGCTAACAGGTAAAGGGCCGCATACATTTTCCCAATCCCCTTTTTTGTTGTCTGGATTAACCGGTTGGGAATTCATGCATAAATCTGGAACGGCCACCAATGCTGTTTTTGCTATTGGGGCAGGCACATCTACCTCTGCTGGAGTGTACAGTATTGGAGCAACTGGAAATACTGATCGAGGTCTTGGAATGCTTGCTGCGGGCTCTGGTGTTTATTCATTTGGCATTTTACTTACGAACCAAACTGGCAGTAGCCTCAATACAATCAGTGGCTCTTTTTCTGCTGAGCAATGGAGAAAAGGCGGATCTGGCAATAAGAATACTTGGATGGGAAAATATGCCACTGGCCTAATGAACAGCATTAATCAACCTAATTTATTGGCCCATACTTCAATGAATTTTTCATCCATTCAATTTACAACCGGTGCCGGAAGTTTAAATGGGAATAATCTTGAAAACCAAACCAACATTCAATTCAGCATAATAGGCATTGATTGGAAAAATGGAGAACAATTATTGTTGAGATGGGATGATGTAGACGAAACAGGAAGTGACGATTTAGTTGCGATTGACAATTTTAGTTTTAGTGCAGATTTTGATACCAGTAACAATACGGTTACCATTGATACCTTGTATGCATTGGCACCTCAATTAAGCAATGCCGACACCATTCAATACAGTTTTAAAGCGGGTGGGGATATAAGTGGATTAAGCACCAGCAATTTTGCTTTGATTACTGAGGGCTTAACCAATGCGGCAATAACTAGTATTTCAGGAACGGGTAATGAATATTTAATTCATGTATACACTGGTATTGGTGAAGGAAAATTGGTTCTTGGAATCAATAATAACAGCAATTTAATTCCCGGATTAAGTGGACTCCCTTTTTTTAGTATTGATACACAATGGATAGATAAAATTAAGCCCCTTCAAATTGACTTCAGTTCGCACAATGATAGCTTATTAAAAGCAGGTGATACTTTGCAATTGAAACTACTATTTAGCGAATCGGTTTATTTAGATTCAAATTCATCAATCAAATATTTACCCATCACTATTGGCGGCAATAATAGGCAGGCGGCATATTATGATGGCAATAACAGTAATCAACTACTGTTCAATTACATCATTCAGGAAGGAGAAAAAGACAAAGATGGAATTGGCATAGCCAACAATTTTAATCCCAATCAATTGATCATAAAAGACCAAGCTGAAAACCTTGCCAATATCAATTTATTGTCGTCTGTTATTCAATATATTCAAGTGGATGGAACAAGCATTCAATTTCAATTTCCAACAGATACTATGCTTATACAATGCAACAATAATGACTCCATAGATATTGGTGCGCTGTTAGCCATTGACGCTACTGTTGCAGGAGAAGAATTAAATTGGCAAATTGTTCAGGCTCCTACCCATTGGTTCAGCAGTTTGCAAAATTTCAGTACTGTGTCAAATGGAAGCAATACCAGCCCTAGCCAATGGAAGGTTCACTCACAATATTCTTTAGTAAAAGACAGTATGCTTGTGCGCGTATCGAACGGTATAACAAGCGCCAACAAAAAAATAATCCTTCAATCGCTAAGCTGGATTGGCAATGTAGACAGCAATTGGAATAATCCACAAAATTGGTGCAATACATTGGTGCCTAGCGATAGTGCTGTAATCAGTATTTCAGCTGATGCTTTACACCAACCTATTCTATCAGGTGTAAACAGTATCAAACAACTTCATCTATTATCCGGAGCAAAATTACAGATCACGGGTACTTTAAAAATAAGTGATATCATGAGTGGTGATTCTCTATCCATTGATGCAACAAATGCAACGATTGAATTAAATGGAAAAAATTCGCAAATTATAAATGGGCAATTGTTTAAAGAGAATCTCATTGAACAGCTGGTTTTAAAAAATACAGCAGGTGCTCAAATGAACCATCGGTTAATCATCAATGGAAGTTTACAATTAGCTGCTGGAAATTTATTTACCAATGAATCTTTGTATTTGTCTGAAACAGCTTCCATTGCTGCTTCAGCTGCTGGAACTCAAATTATTGGAAGGCTTCATGCTGCAAATATTTTAGGTAAAAAAGCAGTAGGAAGTTATTTGGTAGGTCATCCATTTAATCAATCAATATCGTTTAATTCTTGGACCAATAAACCCACCATCTTTTACAATAATCCCCTATTAAATACAGATAGCTGCTCTATAGAAACAGGATGGCAAGCAGTCAATTTTAGTAACGACAGTGCAAGCAATGATTGGAAAAAATACCAGGGCATCAGATGGAATATATTGCCCAACCAAGCTAGCAATTTATGGCCTGCGTATTTTACTGGCAGCATTCAAATGGGAGCCCAACAAATAGTGTTAAATAATACAGGAAATGGGTTTAACCTTATTGCTAACCCCTATTTAAGCCCGGTTAATACCGGAACCTTCAATAGGTCGGCAAAAGTGAGTGCGTACAAATATATCTGGAATCCATTACTGGGAAACAAGGGTGGTTATATGGCACTTCCCTTTACACAAAAGCATATCCTCAATCCATTTGAAGCATATATACTCTTAACTGATAGTTCAGCTGCTAACGAAATAACCATTACCGAAGCATCCAAATCTATTGAATGGAACAAAGGTTTAAGCGAAGACTACCAAGAAGGGGCTGGATACTATTCTACCATCGATTTAATGAGCAACCAAACCCTTCATGATCGTTTTATAATAAGAGAACAATCAGGGGCTAGAAATGGCAAAGATTCATTAGATGCCATAAAGCTAATGAATCCTGGAATAAATATTTTTAGCAAAATTTCCGAAGGCATTAAACTAGCCATTGATAGTAGACTATTTCAACAACAAACCATTATTCCCATTGAGTTAACTAATGCTGTAGAAGGCAATTATCGTTTTCAAATTTTTGACGCATTCATGCCTACCGCATTTAAACTGGTTCTATACGACAACTACACCAATAAATCGTTGAGTTTAATAAAAGACAGTAGTTATGCATTCAGTATTACCAGTGATACTTTAAGTAAAGCCAATAATCGTTTTTATATTGGCAAATTTGTTCCCCAAGCAAGCAGTCCGCTAGTGAATTTGTTAACAGTAAAAATTTATCCCAATCCAGCAAAAAATGAACTGAAAGTAATATTCAAATCGGCCGTTACAGCTCATAGTTCTATTAGATTGTATCATCTATCTGGAACCCTTGTCAAAACAATTCAAGTTGGTAGTATGCAGCAGGGATTGGTAAGTATTCCAATTGGAGATATCAGTAATGGCCAATATTATATTCAAGTAATTAGTGGAACAAATCAACAAAATATTCCTTTTATTAAACAGTAGCGTAAATTAAATTAAGCCTGAATTCGAATACTGGTAATTAAATAAAGAGCCCCGTCTGGATAATACTAGACGGGGCTTAATTATGCGGTAATTTATAAATGATATTAAATTGAAAGCATCCAACCATGCGTATCTGCAGATTTACCCTGACGAATATCATTCAGTCTTTTCTTTAATTCTGGGGCAACAGTCCAATTATCTGTATCAAAGAACATTGATTCATCTTTGTATCGCAATTCTTTAATTAAAGATATAGTAGCAGCTGTGCCGGCTCCAAATACTTCACGTAATTGTCCTGCTTTGTATGCGGCCATTAACTCGTCTATAGAAATCTTTTTCTCTACTACCTCTAATCCCATTTCTGCTAGCAAGGTTAAAGCACTCATTCTTGTGATACCCGCCAAAATAGTCCCTTCTTCTAATGAAGGAGTAACGGCTTGATTACCTATAATGAAGAATACATTCATCATCCCTACCTCTTGAAGATACTTATGCTCGTATGCGTCTGTCCACAATACTTGATCATAGCCCATTTCTTTTGCCAACTGTGTTGGGTACATACTTGAACCATAATTTCCTGCATTCTTAGAATAACCAACTCCACCTGCAACTGCACGTGTATATTTCTCTTCTACAAAAATGCGCATAGGCGTACTAAAATAAGGCCCTGTTGGGCTCAGGATAATCATAAACTTATACGTATCTGAAGGCTTTACTCCTAGCACGGCGTCGGTAGCAAACATGAATGGTCTTATATACAATGAATGATCAGGCATAGTGGGAATCCAATTACGATCAAGATTAATTAATTCGCGCATTCCGTCTATAAAGATTTCTTCCGGTACAGTGGGCATTTGCATTCTTGTAGCCGATATATTAAAACGCTTAAAATTCTCATAGGGTCTAAATATTGCCGCCTTACCTTCTTCGTTTCGATACGCTTTAATTCCCTCAAAAATAGATTGACCATAATGCAAAGCAGCCAAAGATGGGTCCATACTTAAAGGCTCGTATGGTCTAATCTCTACATTTTTCCAAACACCATTGCTGAATTCTGCAACCAACATATGATCGGTAAAGACACGCCCAAAAGGTATATTTTCTAAACTAATTGTGTCTAATTTAGATTTATTAGCCTTGGTAATGTTTATATCAAGTACTGCGTTCATAGTTTTATATTTGGCGCAAAGAAACAAAAAAAATAAAAACTAACGACTGTTAATATTTTAAATGGACCAAAAAATACCTGAACAACTACCCGATTTTGTGTTGGCCAACCTATTTCCGAGCAATTTGGTGATAGTTGAATCGGCCGAAAAAACCCAGCCAATTGTTGCTCCAAAACCAGTTGCAATAGACCCTCCCGCTTATTCGGGACCCGCAAAAGAACGGCCAGAAAAATGGTATTTAGGCAACAATGGTAAAAATATTGTCATATTAGTACAAGAACCAGAAGCCGCTTTCTTAAACGAAGAAAGTTTAGACTTTTTAACAAAAATTTTAGGAGCATGTAAATTAAATATGGGAGACGTTGCAGTCATTAATATTGCCCGCTACTTGGCCAATTTTACCGAAATTAAACAAGAGCTGAATCCCACTAGCTGTTTATTATTCAATGTAAATGCAGCAATGGTTAAACTTCCATTTACTGTTCCGAACTATCAGGTTCAACAATACGGAGGTTGCAAGTTTTTGATGGCCCCTTCTCTTTTGCAGTATTATGGAGACAGTGGAGACGCAAAATTAGAAAAGACAAAACTTTGGGTAAGCCTTAAATCACTTTTTAATCTTTAAACGATGGCTACAGTCGAAATTATTTTTGCTACGAATAATGCAAATAAAGTAAAAGAAATAAAAGCTGTTACGGGTAATCTTTTGACCGTTCTATCATTGGCCGACGCTGGTATTGACATTGATATACCTGAGCCATATGATACGCTAGAAGCCAATGCCAGTGAGAAGTCTAGGGTAATTCATAATTTAACTAAAAAGAATTGTTTTAGTGAAGACACTGGATTAGAAATTGTTGCATTAAATGGGGAACCCGGTGTCAAAAGTGCCCGATATGCTGGTGATGAAAGAAATTTCCAAGCTAATATTGACTTAGTGCTCCAAAAATTATTGAATAAAGAAAATAAAAAAGCACAGTTCAGAACGGTTATTTCTCTAATTTGGAATGAGCAGGAATACTTGTTCGAGGGAATTTGCAAAGGACATATTATAGCCAATCAAAGAGGAACCGAAGGATTTGGCTATGACCCAATTTTTGTACCCGATGGTGCAAACAAGTGTTTTGCAGAAATGAGTATGGAAGAGAAAAATCTATTCAGTCATCGTAAAAAAGCAATGAGTAAACTTATCGACTTCCTTTTACAACAAACCCAACAAGATTAGCAGTTTATCATTTGAGTAAAGTAATAGCAATGAATCGTATCAAAATTCAACTTCCAGAACTATTTAGTTTCACTACGCAAATGCAAATTCGGGTAACCGATTTAAATTATGGAGGTCATGTAGGAAACGATACAGTATTGTCTTTACTTCAAGAAGCTAGGCAACAATTTTTACAATCTAGAGGATATGCAGAACTAAGTGTTGAATCGTTTGGCTTAATTATGGCAGATGCAATGATTGAATACAAAAAAGAATTAAACCATAAAGACAGAATTGAAATTGCTGTTGTTGCTACCGATTTTGATAAACTTGGTTTTGATATTTATTATCGAATTACCCTATTGCAAAACGGGGAAGCTGTTTTAGCAGTTCGTGCAAAAACTGGCATGATGTTATTCGATTATACCACTAAAAAGAAAGTGTCGCTTACCGAAAATATTATAAAACAATTGAGTTAATTAAAGGTTCCAAATTCTCCAACTTTCTTCTGCTTGTAATACCAACATTTCATATCCATTTTGTACAGAAGCACCCTGTGCTTTGCCCTTTAGCAAAAATTGCGTTTCGGTTGGATTATAAATTAAATCGTATAAATGGTGTTTAGGTCCAAGAAATTCATAAGGTATCTGTGGCGCTTGTTCAACATTGGGATATTGACCCACCGGACTAGTATTAATGATGAGTTGATATTGAGATAGTAGGGCTTTATTCAATTGATTGTATTGGATAGTTTGATCAACTGAGGTTCTTGAAACATTCAAGTAGCTGATGTTTAATTTGCGCAATACAAATTCTACTGCTGCGGCAGCTCCTCCCGTACCTAAAATCAATGCATGGGTATGCTGTTTTTGCAAAAAAGGTTTCAGTGAATTTTCAAATCCAATAATGTCTGTATTGTAGCCAATTAATTTTTTATTTTTTATTCGAACACAATTACATGCGCCCATTTCGGCTACTTCAGGTGTTAGCTGATGAAGAAATGGAATCACTTGTTTTTTATATGGTATAGTTATATTAAAGCCTTCCAAGTATTTTTTTTGTATCAATAGATAAGGCAACTCTTCTATATCAGGAATTGAAAAATTTTCATATGCAAGCTCCTCACCCATTCCCATGGATGAAAATTTTTGCGTAAAATAACTTTGAGAAAAAGAGTGCGTTAACGGATAACCCACTAAGCCAAATAAGCGCATATTAAGCTTTGTCTAAGTAAAGATGAAAAGTGTCTCCTCTTAATCCTATGCGCATTGCTTCTAGTGGCAATACTTCATTTGGAGCAATATTACCCAGGTTTACATTGCATCCAATTAATTCAAGAAAATACAATTGTTGTGCTTTTTGAGGAGCTTCCCAAATAATTTTTTCAGCAGGAATTTGGGTTAAAATTTCTTGAACCAATCCTTCTCTTACTTCCCCACTTCCTCTATAAATTCCTACATTACCAGCTTCCCTTGCTTCTGCAATAACATAAGACGATCCTGCTTCTAATTCGGCTCGCATTAGCTCAATCCACTTATAAGGCGGTATAATATGTGCTGCATCTTTGCTCCCCACTTCACTTAATACGGTTGCATGTTGTGTCAGTTTTTCAATATACCCACATTTCTCTGCATGTGGAATGGTAATTGAACCATCAGATACTTCAATATAGCTCACACCATAATCTTTACAAACTTCTACATAATCATCAAATTGGTTTCTAATTAAGAAGGCTTCAAATAAAGTACCTCCAAAATAAACCGGCATATTGGCTTCTCTATAAACGTCTAATTTTTCTCTCAAATTGGGGGTAACAAAAGAAGTTCCGAATCCTAACTTAACAATATCTACATGAGGTCCAGCAACACTTAAAAAATCCTTAGCTTGATTAATGCTTAACCCCTTGTCCATTACCATGGTTAATCCATTTGCCCTTGGTTGCTTTGTTCTTTCTGGTATTTGTGTAAGTCTGTAATTCATTCCTATCTAATTTATCGGGGGCAAAAGTACATATTTATATTTTCTTTCCTTTTTTATAACGGGCAATAATATCAACCACCTGGTTATTTTGCAAAATAAAAGGATTCAATTCCATAAATTTTTTGAGCAATTTAGGGGCTTTGTCCATGGCTGTTTCTAATTTAAGCAATGCTTCTTTAGATTTCCCTAATACAAATAAAATGGTACTTGCATAAAAATAAAATAGTGGTTTTTCAGCTGTTGCAACAAGTGCAGCCTGGCACTGATTGTAGGCTTCTTCGAGCATTTCCGCTTTAATTAAACAACGTAATAATGCCTCCCAACCTGCAACAGATTTGGGTTTATGCTTAACCACAGTGCCAAAATAAATAATTGCATCTTTGTATCTGTCTAAATTCATCATACACTCTCCCATTGCCAAATTATATTCTGGAACTGTTCGAGTGATTCGCATTGAATTTTCTAATTGCTTTGCTGCAGCTTGCCATTGCTCTTCTAACATATAAGTTACTGCAATTTTGTAGTGCAGCTTACTATCACCTGCATTTAAGTGTACTGCTTTTTTATAATTAAATCTTGCTTGGGCATACTTACCCATTCTATGATAGCAATGACCTATTGCTTCATAAATAACATCCTCGGGCCTGCTGAGCTCTAGCACTTTTTCTAACACTTCAATGGCCTCTTTGTACTTGCGCAATCTTAAATAGGCATCTCCCATATTTCGGTATGCGTAGTCAAATTTTTCATCTATTGCTACCGCATATTGGTAGGCATCAATGGCTTTTTCATACAACTTAAGCCCTTGGTATGCAGCTGCCAAATTAAACCAAGCCAACTCACTAAAAGGATGCTCTTCTATGATAGATTGATGTAGCTTAATACTTTCTTCGTTTCTTCCTGTGAAATCGGTCCAGAAACAAATTTTGTATAAAGCTTCTTCATTATTTGGGTCTTCCTCTAATATCAGTTTTAAACAATCAAATACTTTATCAAACTCTTCATAATCATCATATACATCTGCCAACTCAAAAAGTAAATCTAAACGCTCTTCCCCTTCAAAAAGCAACAAAGCTGCTTCCAATAATTCTACAGCTTTTGCCTGTTGATCCAAAGCCAAATAAGCATCCGTTTTTAAAATAAATAGATTCAAATCGGTACTGTCAAATAATTCTGCAGTCTCTAATAAGTTTAAAGCTTCTTGGTATTTACGGCTTGCCAATAACAAATCGGCCTTTTTAATCATTAAGTTGGCAGAATAGGGAAATTGTTCTAATCCCAGCTCTGCTGCAATCATTGCTTCAGGCAAATCATCTTTTTCGTCGTAGTAGTCAATAATCCGCTCAAAAGCATCTTCCTCTAAAAATGGATGACTTCTGCCATGCTTAAGATGTTGATATTGAATGATCAACTCCCTTAATTCTTCCTTGTCTTCGCGGTACGGATTCTGGCTCATGGGGTGATGGTTTACCTAATTTAGGCAAATAATTAAACTTTTTTCGGCGAAAACCAAACTTTTACCCCCTTATTAACGTTTGTTAATAAAAATAATTCGTTAAAATATTTAGGATATATCCTACCTTTGCCATATGTTAATGCAATTGAAATCCGCAAATAAAGCCCCGATGGTGATGCTCATATTGAGCTTGCACCTGGCTATTGCTGCTTTTGCATTCACCGGAATAGTAGATGACAAAGCTAAAAACAGCAAGTTTACTCTACGTAGTCTCAATAATTTCTCTAAAAAAGGATTATCGCTTTCGGCAATTAAATCGAACCTTCATTACAAAGGCTTATCCTTAACTGGTAATGGTTTAATGCAACAGAACAACGATATGAACAGTATGTTGCAGTACAACAATGGTAACACTACTTATATCTATCCTTATAAGATTAAAGTGAAAGTACCTAAATTCAAAACTCCTCAGGAATCTCGTAATTAATTAATCATTTAATAACCGGTAGCCGGTTGTTGGAACTTCAAACTTTGCTGCAGAAACTGGGTTGAAACTTATTTTAGTTGCAGTGTAAGTTATTTTCTGGGTGTATCCGTCTTTAGCTTCATACTCCAAAACAAATCCTGGTATATCTTTAAATTGATACTCAAACTCTCGAACAGAAGGTGTTATAGTACTGGCATAGTAAACAGAAAATGTACTGCCATCTTTTAATTGCATAATGGCATGCTTGCATTCATACCCGAGAATTTGTTTTTTCTCTTCGGTAAATTGAATAAGCATATCACTAAACTTTTCATTCTGCTTTAACCAATTAACTGCGTCTATTTTTGTTAAAAATTTATTGGCTCCAATTTCTCTTAATATAACAGCGCTTCCATTGGCCTTATTATAAATAAGCGATTGGGTAAATGAAGGGCTGGTTAAATCTGATCTGCTATTATTTCCCTTGATATAAACCGTTTTAATACTTTGCTTTAATAGCGCAACAGCATCTTTGTCAATTTGAGATTCATTGTTTACAGCTATTGAATAACTAACCGTACACTCCGCCACTACACGGGTTTGTGCAAATGCGCTACTTACCAAACAACAAACAAAAACCATGTTCAATAAGTAGCGCATAATAAATTATTTTTTAGTGGTCTTATTTTTTAACTCCTGTACTTTTTTCTGACTGTCTACCATCTGCTCATAACGCTCTTGCCATTTGCTTTTGGTTTTTGGTGCTTTCCTTTTTGCTTCAATTTTTGCTAGAATTTTATCGTGATCAATAATATAATTCTGAATTACAAATTGCAATAAAAGTGTAACAACGTTAGAAACAGTGTAATACCAAGTTAATGCCGATGGCAAACTATTAAATATAAACAACAACATGAATGGAAAAATGTATGGCATGTATTTTAACGCAGGATTATCCTGTGTAGGTGTCATACTCATATTGTAAATTGATATTAAGAAGCTAGTAATAACTGCAGTAATTGTAAACAAACTTACATGATTACCAAATGCTGGAATAGTAAAAGGAAGGTTGGCAATTGAATCAAAACTAGACAAATCTTCACTCCATAAAAATGCTTGTCCACGCAATGCAATTTCAGAGTTAAAGAAACTATACAAAGCAAAGAAGATAGGGATTTGTAACAAAGCTGGTATACATCCTCCTAAAGGATTAACCCCTGCTTCTCTAAACAATTTCATTTGCTCCATTGCAAATCCTTGTTGGTCGTCTCCCATTTTCTTTTTCAAGATATCTAACTCTGGGCGTAGGGCTTTCATTTTTGCACCACTCAAATAACTGCTATAAGTTAGAGGGGCTGTAACCAATCTAATAAATAAAGTCAGCAATAGAATAACCCAGCCGTAATTCTTAACAAATGAGGCAAAGAAATCAAACACATTCATGATGATGTATTTGTTAATTGGTCGTACAAAAGAATACATATCTCTGCCTAGGTTAACAATCTTGTCCATTTCTGGAGCCTGCTTTGCAAGAATTTCATACTCGTTAGGTCCTACATAAAAATGGAATGGAACAGAAACAGTTGCTGCTGCAGGCAACTTCATTTGCAATGTGCTGGTAGCGGTAGCCAAATTGCGTGAAGAGTCGGTTGCTCTTGCCCATTTAATACTTCCACTATTAAATGAATTTTCTGCAATTAGGGTACTATTAAAAAATTGTTGCACTACAGAAACCCATTGTGCAGGTTTTTCAAATGTATGATCCGTATTAGAGGAAATGTAATCAAACTCATTGTCTTCAGAAAAACAAATATTAGAAACTTGGCGCTCATACTGAGACGTTTGCTCCATTTGTTGGGTTGCAACAGTCCAATTCAAATTGAGGGAGCTATTGGTAAGCAACTGAGCAGCGCCATTCATTCCTAACTTCCACCCGATCTTATAACTATTGGGTTGTAAGCTAAACTCATGGGTAATTGATTGTCCATTTGCTGCTAAAAGTGTATAACGCAATGTTTGAGATCCATCGGAATTCTTTATGGGCTCACTAGAAGTGAAATATAAATTGTCAATGGTAGCAGACTGCGCTGGTGCAGTATTAATTGCATAAGAGATGCTGCTATTATTAGAAAGTACGACCAATTGATTATTGGGATCTTTATAATTTTTTAAAGTTACCGATTTAATTTGGCCACCTTTATTGGTAAAGTTTACTTTAACCAATTCGTTTTCAATAGTAGTTTCTTGCTCTTGCCCTACAGCCGCATCTGTAAAATTTCCAGCAACAGTAACCCTAACAGCTGAATCTCTTTTTAATGAGTCTGTTTTTAATGCAACAGTATCTACTAGTTTCATTCTTGCTGCAGCCACTTTTGAAAGAGAATCTTCTTCTCTTTTCTTCATCTCAATAATGGCATTTTGCTGCTGACTTGTGTACCAGAAATATAAAAACATCAGGATACCCAATAACACAAAACCAATGACCGTATTTTTGTCCGTCTTCATACAAAATTTTATTGAGCGGCAAAGGTAACGTTTGCCTAACAAAAAAAGCCTTTTCTTTGTCATTCCAACCAGCCAACCCCAACCAACCAAAAAACAACCTGTGCCTGCCTTAACCATTAAAAAAAATAGTTATGCAGGAAAATTATCATCCTAACCGCCGGGAACAATTCTTATGGTGGCTAAGTACGGCCGAAACCGAGTTACTAAAAGATGCGGTAGTAGACCGAAATAGGCATTCTATAATAGGAATGCTGGTATTGGGTACCTGGGGATTTGCCACTTTGGCATGGTCCTACTTTTTTAGCACCGTTGTTTCAGCGTGGTGGCTAGCAGTGATATTGGGCATTTTCATGGGCGGATTGATTTTGTTTATAGATCGGGCGCTAATTAAAGGGGTTCAAAAATCTATATCCATTGCTTGGAAACCACTAGTTTTCCGCTTATTCTTAGCCATTACCATCGGCTTATTTATGGCACAACCTGCATTACTTTTTCTTTTTGAGAAAGAAGTAAAAGTGCAGGCTTCCATAGACAATGAAATAAGAAAAAAAAATAAAAATACCGCACTGGTAAAAAGCTATCAGCTTGATAAAGAACAGTTTATTACTCAACAAAAACAAGCAAACGAAAAAATTAATCGGTACTACCAAGAAATGATTAATACGCGCAATCGATTTATTGAAGAAACGGATGGTACAGGTGGCTCTAAAAAAATTGGCTTAAAAGCAATTGCTTTAGCTAAAAAAGCTGCCGCAGAGAAAGCAGCAACGGATTATCAAGCAATGACCGAAAAGCTTATTATTACTATTCAATATTCGGATAGTGCCATACAATCTATCAATAGTATCATTGCTAAAGAACAGGCTTCATTTAATCAACTATTGAATAATGGATTTATCACTCAAATTGAAGCTTTGGACCATTTAATACAACAAAACAGGGCTGTTGCTTTTAGATATTATTTACTGATTGTTTTGTTGTTACTAATAGAAATAATGCCTTTACTTGCTAAATACTTACTTCCTTCTGGTACTTATGAAGTAAAATCTAAATTAGTGGAAGCAGAAGAAATAAAATTGATTAAAGCATCTTATTCGTAACGGACCAATTTGTAACTTTTTATAGATGAATTAGCCATCATATCTACTACCCTTATTACGTCCATATAATCAGTTCCTTTTGCAACAGCAATAGATAAAGTCTGGTTATTTAAAGATTGCGCGTGTTTATTTAAAAAACCTTGTAATGAATCATAAGACAAAGAAGTCTCATTAGAAAATACATTGGCAACTACTTTGTCACTCAATAAAATTAAGCTATGCATCAACTCTAAGTCACTAGCAATTGGCTGATTTTCAACTGGAGATATATTGGGAACAAATGCCAAAGTTTCTGTTGCTTCCAAATTGCCCCTTAAATAATAAGTAGCAGAAGGAAGTAGCAAAAAAATGAGTAAAATGACTTTTTTCATTTCCATTTAAATGGTTGATGTTTAACACCGTTAAATTCGGCAATCTAGAGATGCAGGTGGCATTTTTTTCACCAATCCCCCCATTTATTTCATGAAACGCCAAAAATCCCACAATTTTTGGTTGTGGGATTCCTTTTTTATTAAAATTTATTACTTAGATAACTGCATCCTTTTTGCTAGACGACTTAAAATTACTCTTGCTTTCATTGTACTTTTTGGCAGCATCAATGAACCCGACAAATAATGGAGCAGGTCTTTCCACTGTGCTTTTTAATTCTGGGTGATATTGAACCCCAATAAAGAAAGGATGATTGGGTAATTCAATAATTTCTACTAAACCAGTGGCTGGATTCTTTCCACTTGTTTTCATACCTGCCGCATGGTATTGATCTAAATAATCATTATTGAATTCATAACGGTGTCTATGTCTTTCTGTAAATGTTTTTGTTCCATAGATTTTGTGTGCCAATGATCCTTCTTCTACTTCACATGGATAAGCACCTAATCGCATAGTACCTCCCATCATGGTTATCTTCTTTTGCTCTTCCATCATATTAATGACTGGATGAGACGAACTTGCATCCATTTCAATAGAGTGGGCATCTTTTAAACCAAGCACATTTCTTCCATACTCAATAACTGCCATTTGCATACCTAAACATATTCCAAAGAATGGTAAGCCTTTTTCCCTGGCGTATTTAACTGCAACAATTTTACCTTCAATTCCCCTATTTCCAAATCCCGGCGCTACCAATAATCCATCTAAGCCATTCAATTTCTCTGCTACATTTTCATCTGTAATAAATTCGGAATGTACATTTACTACTTGCACTTTTACCTCATTAATAGCACCTGCATGTACAAAGCTTTCTAAAATTGACTTATACGCATCTTGTAGTTCTATATACTTACCTATTAATCCAATAGTAACCTTGCTCTTGGGGTATTTTAATTTATCTAAAAACTCTTTCCAATTATTTAAATTGGGTTCAGCAAAGTTGGTAATATTCAATTTTTTTAAACAGATGATGTCTAATTTTTCACGAAGCATATGCAATGGCACTTCATAAATAGTGCTGGCATCCATCGCTTCTATTACAGCTTCTTGTTTTACATTACAAAACAGCGCAATCTTTCTTTTGATATCGTTGTTTAAAGGCTCTTCTGTTCTACACACTATTATGTCTGGATGTACCCCAGTTTCGCTCAACATTTTTACACTATGTTGAGTGGGCTTTGTTTTTAATTCTTTGGCTGCTTTTAAATAAGGTATCAAGGTTAAATGTACTACCATAACATCTTCTTCTGGTAGTTCCCATTGCAATTGTCTAACTGCTTCAATAAATGGCAAACTTTCAATATCACCAACAGTTCCTCCTATTTCTGTTAACACAATATCAAACTGGTCGTCTTGACCCAGCAAAAGCATTCGATGTTTTATTTCATCGGTAATATGTGGAACAACCTGCACCGTTTTACCTAAAAAATCACCCGCTCTCTCTTTATTAATAACCGTTTGATATATTCTTCCAGTTGTAACGTTATTCGCTTGTGAGGTATAAATATTCAAGAATCTTTCGTAGTGACCCAAATCCAAATCGGTTTCTGCACCATCTTCTGTTACATAACATTCCCCATGCTCATATGGATTTAATGTTCCTGGATCTACGTTAATGTAGGGGTCAAATTTTTGAATAGTTACTTTAAGCCCTCTGGCCTGTAATAATTTTGCCAATGAGGCAGCTATTATCCCTTTACCTAAACTGCTAGTTACTCCACCGGTAACAAAAATATACTTGGCCATAAAATGAATACTTTTATTGCAATAAATTAAAAAACAATTATAGACCTGGAAATTTGAACTGAAATAGTTCGGAGGTCAAACAAAGCTAGCTTAAAAAATGAAACAAGAAAAATACCGAAGCAATTTTCAACCAATCTGACGAAAAACTGTTAGTGAAAAGTGAACAAGTCTTTAATTAAATAACCAACATATATGAAACAATTGCGATTTTTTGCCTTTTTTGTAGTGGTATTGATTGCCATTCAAGGTTTCCGTTACACCGAAACCAAACAAAGTATTCGCTCCGCTGAAGACTACTTGGCTTGTTACTCAGACATTCGTGACCAATTTAGAGACGAAGCAATGACCCCTGAATTTGCAGCCATGCATGAAAATCCGCTTCCGTTTAAATTGACCAATGGTACCGGAGAAACCATCAGCTTTGATGCACCTGACGGAAACAAAGCTTCGGGTTATTTTATTAAAAGCAAGAAAAAAACCAATAATTGGATTTTTGTAATTCAAGAATGGTGGGGATTAAACGACCAAATAAAGCAGGAAGCAGAAAAATTAGCTGCAGAATTAGGCAATGTACATGTAATTGCCTTAGACATGTACGATGGAAAAGTAGCTGCCACCCCAGACAGTGCAATGAAACTAATGAGAGCTGCCACCAATCCTAGATTGGAAGCCATTGTAAAAGGTGCATTGGCATACGCAGGAACCAAAGCTAAAATATTCACCATTGGTTGGTGTTTTGGTGGAATGTGGAGTTTGCAAAGCAGTATTTTGGCTGGCAAACAAGCAGCAGGAACAGTTATGTATTATGGCCGTCCTGAAAACAATATGGAAAAATTGAAATCACTTCAATCTGATGTAATTGGATTTTTTGGTAACCAAGATAGAAGCCCATCCCCAGAACTGGTGAATACATTTGAAAAAGATATGGCTGCTGCAGGCAAAAAATTAACTTTACACCGTTACGAAGCCAACCATGGCTTTGCCAATCCAAGTAATCCTTCTTTTAATAAAGAAGCTACAGAAGATGCGCACAAAAAGACCATCGAATTTTTGAAAGCACGTTTGTAAAAAATATCAATTGCTAAAAAAGAGAGGCTGCCTAAAAGGGCAACCTCTCTTTTATATTTTAGTAGTGCTTGTTGGAAATTAAATACTGTCTTACATAATCGTCTACCCCTTCTTCTAAAGAATAAAAAGGCTTTGTATATCCTGCATTCTGCAGTTTCTGCATGTTGGCTTCAGTAAAATATTGGTATTTGTCTCTAATATCTAATGGCATATCAATGAACTCAATATTGGGAGCAATATCCATCCCTTTAAAAGTAGCATTTACCAAATCTATAAAAGTTCTTGCTTTACCTGTGCCCAAATTGTATAAACCATTATTAGCAATAACCCATTTCAATTCTACCATTTCTTCCATCATCCATAAAATAACCGAGACCACATCTTTTACATATACAAAATCGCGGAGCTGTTCTCCATCTTTAAAACTAGGTTGATGGCTCTTAAATAATTTTACTAAGCCGTTGCTTTTGATTTGATTAAATGAATGAAAAATAACAGAAGCCATTCTTTTCTTATGTGCTTCATTAGGACCATACACATTAAAAAACTTTAAACCTGTCCAAAAAGGAGGTTGAGCATTTTGTTGTAATGCCCATTTATCAAACTCATTTTTACTTACTCCATATGGATTCAATGGTGTTAACTGATTCACAATTGCGTGATCATCATTGTACCCATGTTCTCCTCCGCCATAAGTAGCAGCGCTTGATGCATAAATTAGTGGTATTGAATGTATGCAACAATAATTCCAAACATCTTTAGAGTATTCTAAGTTGAGTTCTTCATGAATTGAATAATCAAACTCAGTGGTATCTGTTCTTGCACCTAAGTGAATAACCACATCTAATTTGGGTTGGTGTTGATGTAACCAATCCAATAAATTATAGCGTTCTATTATGGTAACAAATTGCTTGCTTTGCCAATTATTTCTTTTTTCTTCAACACCAAAATCGTCTACTAAATAAATATTTGAATAGCCTTGTTCATTTAAATATTGAACCATACAACTGCCAATAAAACCAGCAGCTCCAGTAACCATAATATGCAAGTTCTTGCTCATATTATTTTATCAACTTTTCTATGGCTGTATCATATTTATTTTTCCACTCTTCAATAGCACCCCAACTATTTCCAGCTACTTCCACTTCGCTTGAAGTAACAGTACCTAATTGAGTAACTGCAATACCTTCTGCAGTAGCAGCAGCATGAACAGCCCCCCAATCACTGGCGGCAACAGAGACAACTACACGACCTTGCGCCTCTCCAAACCAATATGCGTCTTGTCTTATATCAACAGTAGGATGTACATTAAAACCTTTGCCGCCACTGAACCCACTTTCTAATAAAGTAATCATTAATCCACCTTCACTAATATCGTGTGCGCTTTTTATTTTTTTGCTTTTGATTAATTTACTAATTAATTGTTGGGTATTGAACTCTTCATCTAAATTAAAATAAGGTGCAGGTGAGTATTGTACACCTTTCAATTTATGCAAGTATTCACTCGATGCAATATCGTTGTGTTGTGACCCAATCAAAACAATTATATCACCCGCATCTTTAAAATGCATGGTCATTTTTTGGTTAATATTATCTAGTATCCCAACCATACCAATTGTTGGTGTAGGGTATACAGGACCGTCTGGATTTTGATTATAAAAACTCACATTTCCTCCAGTAACTGGCGTGTTGAATTTTTTACACGCATCGCCCATTCCAGTAACCGCATGAACAAATTGAAAATAGACTTCTGGATCATATGGATTACCAAAATTTAAACAATTGGTAACTCCAATTGGCTCTCCACCACTACAAACAATATTTCTTGCAGCTTCAGCTACTGCAATCATTCCTCCAATATAAGGATTGGCAAAAACATATTTACTATTACAATCAACCGTAATAGCTAAAGCTTTACCTGTTCCTTTTGCCAAAACCACAGACGCATCACTTGGACTATTGGTACTGGTATTAGCTGCACCCACCATGCTATCATATTGGGTATATACCCATCTTTTGCTGGCAATATTTGGGAGGGTAATTAACGCCTCCGCTGTAGCTTTCAGGTCTTGTATATCGGCTAATGCAGTTGCATCAAATGCATTGATTTTTTCAAAGTATTTAGGCTCTGAATATTCTCTAGTGTACTGTGGTGCACCGCCACCAAGTACCAATTCATAAGCAGGTATACTGGCTTCTAAAGTTCCATTCATATAGAAATTTAACAACCCATCATCTGTAACATGTCCAATAGTGCTGGCACTCAAATCCCATTTTTCAAAAACAGCCACCACTTCTGCTTCTCTGCCTTTTTCTACTACCATCAACATACGCTCTTGGCTCTCACTTAACAAAAGTTCCCACGCTTTCATATTTTGTTGACGGGTGGGTACTTTTTCTAGGTCAATATGCATGCCCACTTCACCCTTTGCACTCATTTCTGCGGTAGAGCAAATTATACCCGCTGCACCCATGTCTTGCATACCTACAACTGCACCTGTTTCAAGCACTTCTAAACAAGCTTCCAATAATTTCTTTTCTTGAAAAGGATCGCCTACCTGAACTGCTGGCAATTCTTGAACAGAATCATGTGTAATATCGGCGCTTGCAAAGCTTGCGCCGCCAATGCCATCTTTTCCAGTAGCACTACCCACATAAATCACCGGATTACCAGTACCCTTTGCGGTTGCGCTCACCATTTTATTGGCTTGCATAATACCTACACTCATTGCATTTACCAAAGGATTGGTATGATAACAATCTTCAAAATAGACTTCACCTCCAACAGTAGGAACCCCAAAACAATTTCCATAATGTCCTATTCCTTTAACAACTCCTGCTAAAAGGTGCTGGGTTTTCTTGTCTATTAAATTGCCAAAACGTAAGCTATTTAAAGAAGCAATTGGTCTTGCTCCCATGGTAAAAATATCGCGTTGAATTCCACCAACACCTGTAGCAGCTCCCTGAAATGGCTCAATTGCACTTGGATGATTATGGCTTTCAATTTTAAATACTACTCCAAAACCATTCCCCATATCCATAAGACCCGCATTTTCTTCACCAGCAGCAACCAACATTCTTCCCCCATCTCTTGGAAGGGTTTTTAGCCACTTAATGGAATTTTTATAACTACAATGTTCGCTCCACATGCCACTAAAAGCGCAGAGCTCAGTAAAATTAGGGGTGCGACCCATTTTTTGCTTTATCAACTCAAATTCATCTGCAGTTAATCGCAACTGCTGTGCTGTTTTTACGGTGATTTCCATGATGCTGCGAAGGTACAAAACCAAGGCAATGTGTCCGAATGAAGTTTTCCATAAAAAATATATACAAATTAGTTGGTATTTAATACGTTTTTAGGCCTGTATAACGTTAATATCATAGCATATGCTGTGATATGCAGTAATTTTATATTAAACTCTTTGTTATGAACCGCTCAATCCTATCCTTTATCATTGCTTTGTTCCTGTTTACAGGTAACCAGCAGGTTCAAGCACAGAATTATACTTATATGGGCACTTACAACTCAAGAGGCGTTCCAAATTACTTGGTTACACCTAGAGATAGCGTAAGTTCATTTTTCAGAACGCTTATTGAAATTACTTTACCCGAATACCGACCAGTACCGGTTTACAATCCTCTATTAATTTCAAATAATCGAGTTAAAACCATTGGGGTTAATTGCCCATCCGATGTATGGATTAGTTTTGTTGACGAAGGCGCTTCTTATTTGAATTCATTAGGATACTACACATACACTAAAGGCAACCCTCCTACTACTGCACCCAAAAATAAAGACATCACAATCATTTTCCCGAATGCATCTAAGTCAGGTTTTGGGGGTTCATTAGTGGCTGGAGACAAAGTTTATTTAGGCAATTTTCCTGCTAACACTGAAATAGGATTTGTTTTAATTTCTAATGGATGGGATGGAACAGAAGTTAAACAGGGTAATTGGAAAGTTTACTCTAATCCTGAATTTAATCCTGAAAGCAATGATTCTTTAAAACAACATACTGTTATTGTTAGAGACACAATGACCAATAGATTAGTGATTGGATTTGAAGACATTTTACGAGATAGAAACGATTGTGATCAAGACTTTAACGACCTACTTTTTTATGCAACAGTAAATCCTATTTTGTGTACAGAAAAACTTGATTCTATTCCCATTTTTACAGAAGATGGTGGGGTTTCTTTTTCGGGTAATACAGGAGGTTTAGAAAGCAAAGGCTTAGGAAATAAAATTGCCAAGCGTGTAATGAGTAAATTAAAAGAGGGCACCAATGGCCCAGTTAATTACGCACGAATGGAAAAGTTAGATTTACAACGCAACCAAATTAAGAGCAGCTCTTTAAACAGGGAACTTACATTAGCCGATGTAATGCCAGATCAAATTCCTGAGGGAGCATACACGGCTTTTGTTAGCACACCAACAGATATTCCAGGCATTACCAATGCAGTAGAAGTTAGAGCAATTGACTTTACTGAGAATGATACTTGTAAAGCGGTAGCATTTGCTACTAAAACTTTAGGAGATGTTTACGATCATACTAAACCAATATGTGATAGACTCAAAGGGGCTGTATTGCTAAATATGGACCAGTTTAAGTTGAGAAACCTAGTATTTACCAGATACGAATTAAAACAAGAAAATGGAAATATTGAGTATTCAATGAGTTTTTCAATTGGCAAAAAGGCAGGTAGAAATACTTTCTCTTTCCAAAGCAATTGGTTAAATGCAGATTTTGTTGGAGAAGACACAATGTACAACTATCAAGTATGGGGCGTTGCACCTTACTTGTGTATTGATATGGCATTGAATGTGCTAGACAAACTAAGCAATATCATGCCAATAGAAACTATTGCTCCCCCAACTGCTTTACCCAGTACTTATATTCGTTATGGTAATAGAGATGGGCTTAAAGTGAACTTATTAGTAGAGAATGAAACAACGGCAACTACTGCTTATTTTGAAGTGGAAGAAAAATACAATGAACTTTCTCAATTAGAAACAAAACGCATCATTCCATTAACCTTGAATCCAAACGGAAAAACAAATGTGTCATTCCCAATGAATGATACACACGAAAGCTTAATTTCTATGTACATTAACGGTAAACTTCAAGATGTAGTTTACATGAGTGATGGTAGCTGGGATTTAGATTACGACTCAACTAAAACAGTAGTTGAATCTTATTCTATAACCAATGATACAGCAAGAAATTTTGCAGACACTTATCCTGTTTTTAGAGATGTTCAGTTTAAAGCAAAAACCGATAGTTATATTTCTGCATACAAATTGCTAAGAGGTGCTGCTGCAATGCAAGACCTAACAGATTACAAAACAATGAGCTTTAAAGCTAAAGGAGAAGGCGCAAGTCTAAAAATTACATTAGTAAAATATTCCATTACCAATTTTGCTAAGCAATTCAGCTATGTTTTGCCAATTGGCAAAGAATTAAAAGACTACACTATTAATCTATCAGATTTTGTAGGAGAAGATCCATTAGAAAAAATAAAAGCGAATGATATTACAACTGTAGTCTTTGCATTTGAAAACACTACTGGAGTTAGTACTACTATTGACGCTGCAATTGCGGATATCTTCTTTTCTAAAAAACCTAAAGAATATCTAGAAAATTTAAAACAGCAAAAAATACATATTTACCCCAACCCAACAATTGGTGGAAAATTTAGTGCAACATTCCGTTCCGATATTGATGCCCCACTTACGATGCGTGTTATTGATGCAGCAACTGGTAAAACTATTTATAGCAAAGTAGTACAAGCAATAAAAGGAGACAATGTAGTACCAGTGCAGTTTAACTCAAAACCTGCTGCAGGTGTTTATATGATTTCTGTAGAAGGTGCTGGTATTAAATACGGCACTAATAGAATTATAATGAACTAATTCTAGATATTAAATTCAACTAAAAATTTTACTAAAGCTGTAGGAGAACTCAACTGCAGCTTTTGCATTATATTCTTTCTATGTGTTTCAACAGTATAAATACTTAAATGTAGCTTATCGGCAATTTGCTGATTGGTATAAGTCTGTTTCAAATACAATAGAATTTCCTTTTCTCTTTTGGTTAGATTGTATTTGCGTAAAAAAATATCCATTTTTTTGAATGCATCTTCTTGGTTAGGCTCATTTTGTAAATCAAAATGCGTTTTCCCATTTACTACATCCATAATGGCTTTCATCAATTCATCCTTGCTGCTATTTTTTAAAACATAACCATCTGCCCCTGCGTTCTTGGCTTGCTCAACCACTTTTTCATCACTATATGCAGAAAGCATTAAAACTTTAGATGAACCGAAAGACTGTTTAATATATTTAATTGTATCCAACCCATTCAAATTGGGCATATTTACATCTAACAAAATGAGGTCAATATTGGGCTGTTGGGTAAGTAAATATAAAAGCTGCTTACCATCGTTCGCAATACCTGCTATCTGCAAAAGATCATTGCTACTTAATATCATCTTTAGGCCTTCTACAAAAAGCGGATGATCATCAGCAATCATTGTTTGAATCTTTTTTTCCATATTATCAGGTTTCAATATAAGTTATTTTTGGGGAACAAACATAGGACCTGCAAAACAGGGATACGCTTTTATTTTATAAACCCCGTTTTCATAATAGGTTTCTGCCCAACAATATTTAGATCCTGGTCGGTCGTCATTTTTCATTTGAGGTACATACCACAGCACCAAATCGGTATTGATGGTGCTCTCTGGAACAGCATTGATGAACTTTTCAGGTCCCTGTTCATGATTGGTATTACAACATGGCCCAATAGTTACTAAATCAGTTTCACCTTCATCTTTATTTAGGTGATTTTTTGTTAAATATAAATAAGCATTGTCTCCTTTTCCACCATCATTAAACTGACCTTTCCCGGGTTCTAGAAAATAACTATTGACTTTATCTAAACTAATTTTATACTGATACCCACTGGAATCATAAAGCGTGGAGGGCTTTTGTAATTGCCAGTTCTCTTTAGTCCATTGTTTCCAGCCAGCCTGTTCATACTCATAAAAGTTTTGCTCATTCCCTGCAAAAGAAATTCTAAACACTGGCCTATAAGTACCATTATTTCCACACCCTCTTCCAATGCTTGCACAAGTAATTCTAAACCTTCCATCTTTATAAAAAAAATATCGCTGAGAATAGCTGTAGTTACATGGTCCAGGCCATAACTCAGAAAAGAATTTTTGTTCTAGCATAAACCCTACAACAGAATCTCCTTCTACTATTTCAGCAATTTTGGGTGGATCAGTAGCCACTACTGCAGCTTGACTGTAAATAGGGCAACCAACTGCGTCACTGTAACCAAATCCATCTGTTCCAGAATAGCTCACATGCCAATCCACCAATTTGGCACTATTTAATACTCTTTTGTTGTTGAAAGTAACATTGCTTATTTGTAAACCATCAGATGCTGTTAGCAAATAATCCATATTCCATCCATTTTTACTAATCGAATTTACTTTTTCACAATAACAGTCGGCAACCGTTTCATTTTGCAATTTTCGCTCAGTTACCACTGCTGCATCAGTACCGGTATTGGTCCATCTTAAACCAACCAATCGATTGTCTGTTAAATCAACAATTGCCCACAAAGCCCTATTACCCTTAACAAATGTAGGAGCAACACATAAATGTTGAGATCGTTCACATTTGGTTCTATTTAAAGCAGTTTTAGTACTACTCATGATTGGTTTTTGAACATTGGGTTTAAAGCCTAATGCTTTTTCTACTTCTGGGGCATTGATGGCGATTTGTTCAGCAAGCTGAATTAAAGATTGTGGTATATCGGGTTGTGTATCTGGATAATGATCGGCACTAACCAATTTCATCGAAAAAACATCTACTATTCCAATTGTGGTTAAATTATTCGCATAATTATACATTTCTACTCGCATTAAAGCGCCAGGCAATGAAGTGATCCCTTTTTTGATGTCACCTGGCCTTGCTGGGTAAACGCCAAAAATTTCATTCCACAAAGGTTTTCCTGTTTTTAAGTCGAACAAATACCTTGTAAAGAATGGATTGGCAAGGGCTATTTTTTGGGCTAGTAATGCTTGTTCACCTCCCTTTTCATTGTACCACTTTACGGGTAAACTATCTTTTAGAATTTGTTCAATCTCTTTTTTTCTTTCAACTATAAACCAATTGGTATCTGCTTTGGATGAACTCATCAAGCCTGCCCTATATTCATTTAAATACACAGCTGTTGGTTTCTTTGCTGTTGATTTTTTTAATGCTGTTTTTTTTTGTTGAGCAATAGCATCTGTGCAAAACATACTTAACAGCATCGCTAATGGGAATATATATTTTTTAAGCATACGCTATTGGTATTGAAACGGATTAAGCAATTCTTTTTTGCTAAGATAACTGGTATCAGTTAAAGCATTAAAAAATGCAATTAATGCTTGTTGTTCTGTATTAGATAAATTCAACGACTTTTTATTTTCGTAATAACGAAATACTGCAAATATGTTATCAATTGAACCATCGTGCATATATGGCCCTGTAATCATTACATTTCGCAAAGATGGCACTCTTATTCCAAAGCTAAATTTTGATTCATTTTTTTCAAATGGCTTTTCCCAACTGTGGCATTTTATACAGCCCAATTTTTCAGAATTAAATAAATTCATGCCAGCAATTGCTTCTACATTTAAAGCTTGCTTATTCCCTTTCAAGTATTGATCGTAAGGGGCATTATAAGAAATCAATTGTTCTTCAAATGCAATTAAGGCTTGTTGAATATTACTGACGTTAAAAGGTTTTTTTTGATTAGGAAATGCTAATTTAAAAAGCTGTTGATAATTAGAATCAGCTGCAAATCGGTTAAGTATTATTTGCTCCTGACTTTTCCAACCCAATTCTGTAGGATGTTCGTTAAAGAAAGGAAATTGTATCTGCATTTGCAAGCTAGTGATAGCAGGGTTGGCCCAAGTATATTTGGTTCTATACTTCACATTTAATAAGGAAATAGCATTGTGTTTTACATTGTAACCATCGGCTCCTGACGAGGTTCTGTAACCATCGGTAAATGCCATTGAAGGGTCATGACACGATACACAACTCTTAGTTAAATTATAAGAAAGCTTGGTATCATAAAAAAGATGACGTCCTAGGTTCACTCGTGCCTTTACTAAGTTTTGCTTTGCAATGCTTTCTGCTTGAATAAGAAAGAGACCTGTACAAACGGCGGCTATAATCAACCCAATAACATTCCATTTTTTTTGCATGATTAATTATAATTGATGAGTCCCCATTTTTTCTCTCTAGCCAACCATATAAAAGTGTACAACGTTTCAGGCTTTTCGCTAGCTGCTTGTAAATTATAATTAAACGCAGTTCCACTTATCAACAGCTGGTTTCCATTAAATTTAATTTTCCTCGCTTTGTCATCCCCTCTAGGACCGTATCCTTCTAAACTTAACTCTTTACGAATGGTTTTTTTATCCATTCTCCCTTTTGAATTTACCACTACCGAAAAAATATTTCCAGTTCTAACACTTCCATAATATAAACGTTTTTTTCTTAGTTCATCAAAGGCAAAACCTACTCCCATTGCATCAAAATTTTTTATAGAATCTGTTGTTTTTTTATTCACTGGATCAATTAAATAAATAACGCCTCGTTCATTATATCTATCCGATCCTGCCACGGTTGATGCAACTAAATAGTGGTCTTGGCAATCATAATTAATGCCCAATAATCCATACGGATTTTGCGAACTTGGTTTGGAAGCAAAAGGCAAATTCATCCATTCACTCATTTCACCATTACTTGCATCAATTTTATAAATAGTATTCAATTTTTCTGTTTGATTGTATAACATAGATATCAGTGGTGCGGGAACTGTATACACATTGCCTATTCTGTCAAAACTAATGGTAGACAAATAACCCGCTGATTTCCAACTTGGGTGTTGGTAAATTTCCATTTTGGGCGTTTGTGCAGTAGGAGAATTTTGTCCCAGTTTTTTTTCGAATGCAATTAAGCTAATACCGATATATGTTTTTTCCGAAGTACTAAGCGCAGTCCACAATGGATCATAACCCAATGTTCTAATAAAAGCGGGTTCTTGTTGACAGGGTTTAATTTCTCTTTGTGCTAATCCAAAATTTGGTTTCAATAATATCCAACACACTATAAATAATACGCAGCATTTTATTGAACAAAGTGAAAATTTCATCATTAAAATTATTAAATCTATTAATGTATATGAATGACAATCTCATCAATTTTTCTTTCAACGACTAAAAAATGATATGTATTTGCAGAAAAATACATACAAAACGGTTGGTATATTTGGCTTCTAGCTGCCATTTTAAGCTGTTTTGAATACAAAAAAGCGGTTTTGCATCTACCTTTAATATAATATAAATCCGTCTTTTACAACTTTTTATAAATACCTGGATATGGAAGCTATTTACACATTATCTAACCCAAAAGCCAACAGGGTAAAACAATACTTTATTTATGTATTGTTGATTGTTTTAGCACAGTTAGGCATAATTGCTTCAATTAACGCTCAAGTTAGTGGAACAGTTTACAGAGACTTTAATGCAAATGGTGCCAAAAACAATACGGCTTCCTACAACGAACCGGGAGCTGCTGGCATTACTATTAAAGCCTATGACAATGCAGGTACTTTGCTAGGATCAACAACTTCAGGTATTAATGGAGCATATAGTTTTTCTGCAGGCACCATTCCTGCTACAACTAAAGTTAGATTAGAATTTAGTGGTTGGCAGTCGGCTGATTTTACGGCTCCTTTTGGTGCTAATAATAAAACAAGTGTTCAATTTGTTACTGCTCCTTCTTCTACAGCAGACTTTGGTATTAACTATCCTGGCGATTATATAGATAATTTAAATGCAAGAATTATTCTTCCAACATATGCAAATGGTAATAGCCAAGTAGATAATGGCAATTGGTTTGATGCAAAAAATGGTGATGGAAGTTTTGCTTTCAATTATGATGGAGTTGCTACAGCAGATGTTATAGCTGATATGGGCCAAATTGGTTCTGTTTGGGCAACTGCCTATAGCAGAAAAGCTGATAAAGTTTTTTATGCCGCATTTGTAAAGCGCCATGTTTCTATGGGGCCTTTAGGAATGAACGGAATTTATGTTACCAACAATGCAAAAAGTACCAGCAATAAAACCAATACTACCAGTTTTGTAAACCTAAATGCAGTAAACCCTGCATTTGATGCTGGTGATATACCTGGTAGAAGTTTTAGCCCAGGTGATTTTAATAAAACCCAACCAAATAACGACGCTTTGGCATTTACCGAGGTTGGTAAAAAAGGGATTGGGGGCATGGCTATTTCTGATGATGGTCGTTATTTATATTTAATTAATCTAAACGATCGTAAACTTTGGAGAGTAGAAATTGGTGCAAACGGAACTGCTCCAACATTGGCTTCTCAAATTGTTTCTTACAATGCATTTTCCGTTACAGAAGGCAATAGCAGCTTTAGACCATTTGCAGTTAAATTTTATAGGGGAGCTATTTATGTAGGCGGAGTATTAGATGGTGTTAAACCAGATAACTCTAGTGTTGATAGAGCTGAATTAAAAATGGTGGTTCTAAAAGTTGATGCAACTGCAACACCCGGTGCTGAAACATTTACTACTGTTTTAGACGCGCCCCTTACATACAATAGAAAAGCCAATATGAACACTGGCTTTAATGTTAATCACAATACCAATTACGTAGACCCCAATGGAACCATTCCTGCAGCAACAACCAGCCATGGTTCTTGGCATCCATGGGCAAGAACATTTGCCGAACTAACTGTTGTTGGCAATACTGGTACTGCTATTTATCCGCAACCAATGCTTTCAAGCATCGAATTTAATCCAGCCGATGGATCAATGATTTTAGGATTAATGGACCGTACCGGACATCAAACAGGCAATCAAAATAGGGGCACAACTGGTACTAGTTTATTTACTGGAAATGCTGCTGGTGATATTTTAAAAGCGAGCAACAATGGAACTTACACCAGCTTTACATTAGAAAACAATGGTTCAGATGGAACCAATACTTCTGCTGGTGCTGGCAATGGGGAAGGTCCTGGAGGAGGAGAGTTTTATTTTACTGACCGTTTTTCAGCTGGTTTAGGCGGCACTTTAGGAATTGGAAATACTTCATCTGGTAAATTATATATAGACCACGAAGAAACCAGTACAGGCTCTATTTTAAACTTCCCTGGAAAGGAATTAATAAGTACTGCATTTGACCCTATTACCACCTGGTATACAGGTGGTGTTCGTTATTACAATAACAGCAATGGTATTGCCTTAAATGGTAAAGTATTATATGAAGGAAACGATGTAAGTGTATTTGGTAAAGCCAACGGACTTGGTGATTTAGAAATCATTACTGCACCTGCTCCAATTGAAATTGGAAATAGAGTTTGGTTTGATGTAGACGGTGATGGAATTCAAGACGCCGAGGAAATTGGAATTGCTGGAGTTACTGTTAGTTTAGTACAAGGTTCTACAGTAATTGCAACTGCAACTACTGATGCAGAAGGCAACTATATTTTCTCTTCTGATCCAAATGGAGTGAACACTGCTTCAGCTATCTATAATATCACACAAATTCAACCAGGTGCTGCTTTAATTATTCGCATTGCTAACGCAACTGGCTCAAGCGTTCAAACTCCATTAAGCACCTATGAATTAACTGTAATTAATAATGGAGGATTAGATGTAGATGCAGATTTAAGAGACAGCGACGCTTCCCTTACTGGAAATGATGCAGAAATTAACATTACTACCGGAATTGCTGGCGAAAACAATCATACCTACGACTTTGGATTTGTTACCATTGGCGGTGTTGGCGGTGGTGGTGGTGGTGGTGTTGAAAGCAAAAGCTTGGGCGATGCTATTGCATATAGAGTATTTAACAGAGCTGTTAAAAGTGAACAAGGACCGGTGGATTATACAAAACTTCCAACTCCTGATCAATACAACAGATACGCTGGCGCATCTGTAGGAACAGCATTAAAGCTACAAGACATTTTACCTACTAAATTATCTAACGGTTATAAATCTTTTGTTTCTACACCTAATGATATTATTTCAATCACCAATGCTAAAGAAATTTTATCTATCGACTTTGTAAGTAATAATGTTTCAAAAGCAGTTGCATTTGGAACTAGAACAGTTGGCCAAGTGTATGATCATACAAAAGCAATTTGTGATCGTTTAAAAGGATATGAATTGATTTCATTGAAAACAATCAATGTAAAAGGATATGAGTTAGTACAATACAATTTGAAAAATACGAATGGTGAAATTGAATATGCTACCAGCTTTATTATTGGTGCAGAAAGTGGAAGAAACAACTATACGCTTCAATCGAATTGGTTAAATAAAGATTATACCCTAGAAGAGATGATGTACAATATTCAACTTTGGGGTGGATCTCCTAGCCTAGTGATTGAAATGGCTACAGATATCATTACTCGTCTTAACACAGGATTACCTGTTGTTGCTATTCCAAATACAGCAGGTTTGCCTGGCGCTTACTTTACAGCAGGAAAAAGGTCAGATGAAAATGTTACTTTAACCTTGCAAAACAATTTAACTGCAACTACTGGATACTTTGAAATTAGTGATAGAGCCAATGAGCAGTCTACTACACAAGTAAAAAGAACCATTCCTTTTACAGCTAAAGCCAATGGCCTCACAAGTATTTCAATCCCTACTAACGATTTATTTGAATCTACTATTAATTTATTCATCAATGGTAAATTAGAAGATCAGGTATTTATGGCCGATGGTGCTTGGGGTGTAGATTACAATACCAATACCACTAGTCTTAAAAAGTTTGTAGTAACCAATAGTAATACGCCAAAAGCAAAAGATGAATTTAGCGTATTCAGAAATGCGGAAATTGCTGGAACTACTCCTGACTATATAACTATTTATAAGTTATTAAGAGCAGGTGGAACCCCACAAGATCTTAGCAGCTACAAGTCTTTAAAATTCACTGCAAGCGGGAATGCCCCAATTGTAATTACACTAGTAAAACAGTCTATCAAAAATTGGGATGACCAATATAATGTTCAATTGCCAATTAGCAACGAAACAAAAGAATATGCCATTGGATTAGAAGATTTTAAATCAATTGCTTTTAACAGCAACATTGATTTGAAAGATATTAGTTCTATTATCATCACTATTGTTCCTCCAAACAAAGGAAAAAGCACCGACTTGCAATTGGCAGTAAGCAATATCTCTTTTAGCAAAGAAGATATGAACTATATCAATAGCTTAAAAGAGGTAAGCATGAGTGCCTTCCCTAATCCGGTTACTGGAAACAAGTTTTCTGTTCGCTTTAAAAGCGACAACAGTAAAACTTTGCAATTAAAAATTAGTGATGGAGTTACAGGAAGAGTTATTTTAACCAAACAGGTGAATGCCATTAGAGGAGAAAATATTGTTTCTGTGGAAATGGAAAACAATGGAGCACAAAAAGTATTGATTATCAATTTGGATGGAACAGGTGTAGACAATACTAAATACAAAGCAACTAAAATACTAGCTGGTAAATATTAAAAATAAATACATGTATTGATTTTTGAGTTTTTTATGCACATTTTAAGCCTATTTATCCGAAAAGAATTATTCTAAACGGTAAATAGGCTTATTTTTGCGCAAAATAAATCAAAAAAATATGTCTTTAAGATTTAACGCAATCAGCAGTATTGCCAACGATGCGGAAACTTCTATACCGCAATTCAGTTCTAAGATTACTGGTATTTTCGGTGAAAACGTATTCACACAAAAAACTGCTCGTGAGTTTTTAAGCGATGAAGCATATAAAAGTTTAATTACCAGCATTAGAGGTGGTAAAAAAATTGACCGCAGTGTTGCCAGTCAAATTGCTAATGGAATTAGAGCTTGGGCAGAAAGTAAAGGTGTTACCCACTATACACACTGGTTTCAACCATTAACAGGCACAACCGCAGAAAAACACGACTCTTTTTTTACTTTAAAGAGTGATGGAACTGCAATTGAAGAGTTTGACGGAGCCGCATTAATACAACAAGAGCCAGACGCTTCTTCTTTCCCAAGTGGAGGATTAAGAGCCACTTTTGAAGCTCGTGGTTATACTGCATGGGACCCTTCTTCTCCAGCTTTCATTATGGAAATTGGCAAAGGCAAAACTTTGTGCATACCAACCCTTTTTGTTTCTTATACAGGTGAATCACTTGACTATAAAGCTCCTTTATTAAAAGCTACTGAAGCGTTAAATAAAGCAGCTGTTGAAGTATGTAACTATTTTGATAAAAATGTTACTAAAGTAACTCCTACTTTAGGTTGGGAGCAGGAGTATTTTGTAATTGATGCAGGCCTTGCTACTGCAAGACCAGATCTTGTTCAGTGCGGCAGAACCGTTTTTGGTGCCGCACCTGCAAAAGGCCAGCAAATGGAAGACCATTACTTTGGTTCAATTCCAGAAAGAGTGTATGCATTTATGAGAGATTATGAGCAAGAAGCTTATAAATTGGGTATTCCATTGCGTACTCGTCACAACGAAGTAGCTCCAGCTCAATTTGAGTGTGCGCCTATTTTTGAAGATGTAAATATTGCTGTTGACCACAATATCCTTCTAATGGATGTAATGGAAAGAGTAGCAAAAAGACATAACCTTGTTGTGCTTCAACACGAAAAACCATTTGCTGGAATCAATGGTAGCGGTAAACACAATAACTGGAGTTTAGCAACAGACACTGGGGTTAACTTGCTTGCTCCTGGCAAAACCCCAAAGACCAACTTAATGTTCCTTACATTCTTCGTAAACACCATTAAGGCGGTTCACGATAATGCAGACATTATGAGAGCAGCTATTGCTTCTGCATCTAATGATTATAGATTAGGAGCCAATGAAGCACCACCTGCAATTATTTCAGTTTTTGTTGGTCAATATTTATCAAAAGTGTTGGCTGATGTTGAAACAAGAGTTGGTACTAAGTTTGATGAACAAGATGAAGCCATTTTGAAATTAGACTTACATCGCAGCATTCCAGAATTAATGCTAGATAATACAGATCGAAACAGAACATCTCCATTTGCATTTACAGGAAACAAATTTGAATTCCGTGCAGTAGGTTCATCTGCAAACTGTGCCAATGCAATGACAGTTATGAATACCATCATGGCAGATACTTTAAAGAAATTCAAAGCAGAAGTAGATGGCTTAATTGAAAAAGGTGACAAAAAAGAAATTGCCATCATGCATGTAATTCAGCAATACATTGTTGCTAGTAAAAAAGTGTTGTTTGAAGGAGATGGTTATAGCGAAGAATGGCATAAAGAAGCAGAGAAGCGTGGTTTACCTAATTTAAAAACCACCCCTATTGCTTTAGATGCAATGGTTACAGAAAAGGCAATGAAATTGTATCAAACCAATGGCATCTACTCTCATTCTGAGCTTGAAGCTAGATATGAAATTGAATTAGAGAAATACATAAAGACGGTGCAAATTGAAGCAAGAGTTATGGGAGATTTAGCCATTAACCATATTTTACCAGCCGCTATTAAATACCAGAACGATTTAATTAAAAATATTACTGGATTAAAAGAAACAGGACTTGATGAGTCTATGTATAGCAGCCAATTAACCATTCTTAAATTCATCAGCAAACATATTTCTGTAATTCATACCAAAGTGTATGAAATGGTTGAAGCAAGAAAAGTGGTTAACAATATTACTCATAGCAGAGAAAAAGCCATTGCATATGAAAATATCAAGAGCACTTATTTTGATGAAATCAGATACCATGTTGATAAATTGGAACATTTAGTAGACGATGAGTACTGGACATTGCCTAAATACAGAGAAATGTTGTTCTTGCGTTAATTAGAACTGCCGACTATCACAAGCTTTTGACCGATAATGAAATAGTGGATTTGAAAAAATCCACTATTTTGTTTAATATAAACTCCCAAATAATGAAAAAAATAATCACACTAGCCGTTTTTGCGCTAATCTGCTCTATTAACACCGTGCAAGCTCAGGGCGGTGGTCAAATGGATCCAGCACAAATGCTTGAAATGATGAAGCAACGTGTAAAGCCTCAATTAATTGAAAAAACTAAGCTTACTGATGCGCAAGCAGACAAGGTTTTAGAAATTCAATTATGGAGTCAAGGTGAAATGCGTGGCATGCGCGATTTAAGCGAAGAAGAAAGAGCAGCGAAAACCAAAACAGTGAATGAAGAAAAAACAAAAAAGTTTAAAGACATTCCTTTAACCGATGATCAAATTAAATTAGTGAACGACTTCTACGAAGAGATGAGAAAAAATCGTCCTCAAAGACGCGGTGGTAGTTCTAAGTAAAATATTCAAGCTAAAATAAGAAGCCCCCAAATTTTGATTGTTTGGGGGCTTCTTTATTTATTGTCAATACCCAAAAAGATGGTTGACATTCAAAAGTTTATTTCATTGTGAAAGATTCCAAGAATTTAGTAGTAAAGTTTCCTTTTCTAAAATCTTCATTTTGCATCAATTGTAAGTGGAATGGAATTGTTGTTTTAACACCCTCAATTACATATTCACTCAGCGCTCTATACATGGTGTCTATTGCTTCTTCACGTGTTTGCGCTACAGTAATTAGTTTTCCAATCATTGAATCATAATAAGGAGGAATTACATATCCTGCATATACATGACTGTCTACTCTTACTCCATGACCACCAGGAGTAAATAAATTGGTGATTTTTCCAGGTGAAGGCCTGAAATCATTATATGGATCTTCTGCATTAATTCTACATTCAATTGCATGCATGGTTGGCTCATAATTTCTTCCTGAAATTTTTTCGCCCATGGCAATTTTAATTTGCTCCTTAATCAAATCAAAGCTTACTACTTCTTCGGTAACACAGTGTTCTACTTGAATACGGGTATTCATTTCCATAAAGTAGAAGTTGCGATGTTTATCTACTAAAAACTCAATGGTTCCAACACTTTCATAATTAATTGCAGCAGCCGCTTTAATGGCAGCTTCACCCATTTTTGCACGCAAATCTGCAGTCATAAAAGGTGATGGAGATTCTTCAACCAATTTCTGGTGACGACGTTGAATAGAGCAATCTCTTTCACTTAAATGACAAACATTTCCATATTGGTCTCCTGCAATTTGTATTTCTATATGGCGAGGTTCTTCAACAAATTTCTCCATATAAATACCATCATTTTTAAACGATGCAGCAGCTTCCATTTTTGCAGAAGTATATGCTTTTTCAATTTCTTCCTCAGTCCAAACAACACGCATCCCTTTTCCACCACCACCAGCAGTAGCTTTCAATATAACAGGATACCCAACTTCTTTTGCTAATGATTTGGTTTGCTCAATACTTTCCAACAAACCTTCTCCACCTGGAACAACAGGTACACCTGCCCTTATCATGGTTTCTTTTGCGGTGATCTTGTCTCCCATTTTATTAATCATATCTGGGGTTGGACCAATAAACTTGATACCATGATCGGCACAGATTTGAGAGAATCGGGCATTCTCAGCTAAAAATCCATAACCGGGATGAATTGCATCTGCATTGGTAATTTCTGCAGCGGCCATAATATGAGCAATATTCAAATAAGAATCACTGCTCTGAGGCTTTCCTATACAAACAGCTTCATCAGCAAATTTTACGTGAAGGCTTTCTCTATCTGCTGTGGAGTAAACAGCAACTGTTTTAATGCCCATTTCACGACAGGTTCTGATTACACGCAAGGCAATCTCTCCCCTATTGGCAATTAATATTTTCTTAAACATGTAGCATTTTTTAGGTGAAGAATTGATTAAGCCGGCTCAACTAAGAACAAAGGCTGATCATATTCTACAGGGCTGGCATCTTCTACCAATACCTTAACAATCGTTCCTTTTACTTCACTTTCTATTTCATTGAACAATTTCATTGCTTCAATTATACAAACCACTTTACCAGGAGTGATTTCTGACCCAACTTCTGCAAGGATGGGCTTATCAGGGGAAGGTCTACGGTAAAAAGTACCAATCATTGGACTTTTCACTGTAATAAGGTTGTCTGCTTTAGGAGCAGCGGCAGGAGCTGCTTGAACTGGAGCTGCAGCTAAAGAGGGAGCAGCAGTAGTATAAACTTGCTGGCTAGGTGCAGCAGTAACATTTACAGCAGGTTCTTCCTTTTGCTTAATGGTTACTTTACCATCTTTATCTTCAATACTAATTTCTCCAATATTACTTTTGTTGATAATCTTGATTAATTCGTGGATTTGCTTTAAGTCCATAAATGGCAGTTTTAGGGGTAAAATCAGTTAGTTTTTGCTGAATTGTGGGGCAAAATAGCCTTTTTTTACTAAAAAATAGGTATTTTCTCGTTATAAGCAAAATGACCTGAAACGAATGGAATCAGGTCATTGTATTCCGGGATTACCCGGTAGAAGTTATTCTTTAACGCGTTCTACGTAATCACCCGACTTGGTATTTACGCGTATCAATTCGTCTTGGTCAACAAACAAAGGCACCATTACTGTAGCACCAGTTTCTATAGTTGCTGCTTTTAAAGCTCTAGTAGCGGTATCGCCTTTAAGGCCTGGCTCGCAATAAGTGACTCTTACGACTATTTTTTCAGGCAACTCAGCTCCAATTGGCAATTCGGTTTCCGTATTAATAAAAACAAATACTTCTGAACCATCCATTAAAAACTGAGGCGCATCAATCATTTCCTCTGCTAAAGCAATTTGTTCAAAGGTTTCGTTATTCATTAAGTTATAACCAGTTTCATCCTTGTATAGGTACTGAAATGCCTTTTTTTCTACTCTAACAGGGTAAATGTTTTCACCACTGTTCCAAGTTTTTTCGATGGAGCGCTTATTGTCTACACCTTTCAATTTAGCCCAAACTTTTGCTGCAGCTCTTGCAGTTTTATTTTCGCCAAACTCTACTACAGAGTATAGATTGCCGTCTAATTTTAGAATCATGCCACGGCTGATGTCGGAAGTAGTTGCCATAAATAATTTTTTAAATATAAAGTCTGGTTAAGACGGCTGCAAAAGTAGGAAATAGCAACGAAACAACAAACAAGGTATAAATATGCCTTATTCTAAACTCCTGAACAAATAGGAATATTGACGCAACAGTCTAAAACCTATTTGAACATGAATGATTGCGGTTACACTAATAATAAACATAATCACTGCAACTACCTTAAACATGTTCACCATTGTTTCCATAGAAATCTTTCCCGCCAATTCAGGCTGCTGCTCCATCACGTCTGATAACATTTGCTGCAATTGTATGTCTCCAAGAAAGAATACACCAGTTGAATTTAAAAAGAACATACCGGCAATAAACAAAGTGCCATAAGCATTTACCTTAATCCAATCTCTTAAGGAAGGTTTACAATGACGCTGATTACCAATACCGTGCAGTAAAAATCTAAGGGATGCAAATGCATAAATAACCAGGCAAGCCATAACAAAAGCAATAAACAACATAGCAGGATTACCAGACAAACCCATAACCAATACAAATAGATCTAAAAATCCAATAATTAATGCAATAGGAACCAAAATAAAAGAGAGAATTCTGTAAATGGTCAGTTGTTTCATAAATATGTTTAGTAAATAAGGGTAAAGGTAAAGAATAATCAATAGGGGTTTATTTAAGTGATATGAAAAAATCTTCTCTATACAAAGGTTGCCTAGAACCTATCTTGTTAAGGCTTCTAAAGGACAATGGCAGAATGTATGGTTACCAGATGACCCAAATGGTGAAAGACATTACTAAAGGCGAATTAAATATCACAGAAGGGGCACTCTATCCGCTCTTGCATAAATTAGAAGAACAAGGCATTGTAGAAGCAGTAACAGAAATGAATGGCAACAGAATGCGAAAATATTATAGCTTAACTAAAGCAAGAAAACAAAAATGGAGATTATTTTTTTCTTATTTCACTGTCCCAAAAATTGCACTGACACTTTGCTTTTATGCTGCTGTGTTACTTGTGGGTAAATTTTTGACTCAGGATTATTATCAAGGGATATTCTTGTTTGCATTAGGCCTAGCCATATTTGTTTTTGAAATTGTTCATTCAATCCAAACAAATAAACTTTTTAAAAGCCAAAAAAAAGCAATGATTGTTACGAGTGAACGATTAAGTGGAATTATTCATTCAGGCTTCTTTGTACAGATTTTTTTCAGTAGCAGTATTTTTGATTATGCTGAAGTAAAAAGTATGCACTTTCTCTCCTATGCGCTTATTTCGCTGTTTATGCTAATCATTTTTATTTCAATATTAGCACATAGAGATTTCATAAAAGAGTTATACAAAAGCGCCATAGAACAATACCCTAAAGCATTTGCATAAAGACATTTATTTAGTAAAGAAGCTGCTTAATAATTGAAGCGGCTTCTTTACGATTGTTAGAAATTGAATTTATTTTAAATTCAATTTAATCTGTAACTCATCAAATTGCTTATCATCAATAGTACTTGGCGCATCTAGCATCACATCTCTCCCACTATTGTTTTTAGGGAATGCAATGAAGTCTCTAATACTTTCACTGCCGCCTAAAATAGAACAAAGTCTATCAAATCCAAATGCGATACCTCCATGTGGTGGAGCTCCATATTCAAAAGCACCTAATAAAAATCCGAATTTATGTTGTGCTTCTTCTTCGGTCATACCTAAAGCTGCAAACATTTTCTCTTGTAATGGACGCTGATAAATTCTGATTGACCCTCCTCCTATTTCATTACCGTTTAACACCATATCATAGGCATTGGCTTTGATATTGGAATAAGGATGTTCTAAATATTTATCTGCATTTTCAATCACTGGATTATTGTTGATCATCACTTCAATATGATCGGGCTTAGGTGAAGTGAACGGATGGTGTCTGGCTACCCAACGATTTTCTTCTTCTGCATATTCAAATAATGGGAAATCCATCACCCACAACAGTTTGAATTCATCGTCTTTGCGCATGCCCAAACGCTTACCCATTTCTAATCTAAGTTCACTGGTTGCTTTACGGGTTCTTTCTTCACGACCTGCCAAAATCAGCACCAAATCTCCGGCTTGTGCTCCTGCCGAATCTGCAATGGCTTTCAATTTTTCTTCTGAATAAAACTTATCTACACTACTCTTGTAGGTTCCATCAGCGTTGCACTTAATATATACCATCCCCTGCATACCAATCTGAGGACGTTTAACCCATTCAGTTAATTCATCGGTTTGTTTGCGTGTGTATTCGGAACAACCAGATACGGCAATAGCCAATACTGTTTCCGCATTATCAAACACTCCAAAACCAGCACCATTAATCAAATCTCCTGTAGCTTCAATTTGGCCACCTTTTAAAAAGGCAGATTTCAAGTTAGAGAGCTTCATGCCAAAACGAATATCTGGCTTGTCATTTCCATATTGCCACATGGCATCTTCCCAAGACATTCTTTCAACTTTCTCAGTATAGTCGATATTCTTTACGTCTTTAAAAATACGCTTCACCAATCCTTCAAACATTTGTAGAATATCTTCTTGTTCTACAAAAGCCATTTCACAATCTATCTGCGTAAATTCTGGTTGACGATCTGCACGTAAGTCTTCGTCTCTGAAACATTTTACGATTTGATAGTAACGATCATACCCACTTACCATCAACAATTGCTTGAAAGTTTGTGGACTTTGTGGCAATGCATAAAATTGACCTGGATTCATTCTAGAAGGCACTACAAAATCTCTAGCGCCTTCTGGAGTAGATTTAATTAGAAAAGGTGTTTCAATATCCATGAAACTATTTTCATGCAAATAATTTCGAGCTGATCTATTTACTGCATAACGCAATTCCAAGTTCTTCTTTACCGCATTTCTTCTTAAGTCTAAAAAGCGATATTTCATTCTTAAATCATCTCCACCATCTGTATCATCTTGAATGGTAAATGGAGGCACAGCTGATTTGTTTAATACCTTAAATTCAGTTACAGCTATTTCAATTTCGCCTGTGGAAATATTGGCATTCTTACTGCTTCTTTCTTGTACATTTCCTTTTACTTGCAAAACATATTCACGACCTAAAGGCTGCTCATCTAGCATAGCAGTTAACGATTCTCCAAACAACAATTGAGTGATTCCATAACGGTCTCTCAAATCCACAAAAGTAATAGCGCCAAACTTTCTAACAGTTTGAACCCAGCCAGCCAAAGTTGTTTCTTGACCCGCATTTGCTAACCTTAATTCTCCACAGGTATTAGTACGATACATACGCAAAAAATAATTTATACAACAGGCCAAATAGCCATTTAAGAGCGCAAATATAACCTAAATGGGCCAAGTTGTCTTATTGCGGTATTTTTGCCCTTGAATTATAGATATGAACGTAAACACCCTTTCTCGAAGAACCCATCGTTGGTCTATTGGGAGTTACTTTTTTATAGCTGGAATTACTTTTGCCAGTTGGGCAAGTCGTATACCAGATATTAAAATAAAACTAGAATTAAATGATGCAGAATTGGGAGGTATTTTATTTGCATTACCTGCAGGTTCAATGGTAAGTTTACCTATTTCGGGTTGGCTAGTATCAAAATTAGGCAGTAGAACAGTGATGCTAATTGCTGCAATTATTTACCCTTTATTGCTTTTATCATTAGGTGCTGCTTCTTCTATATTTGTATTAACTACTTTATTGTTCTGCTTTGGATTATTGGGTAATATGATGAATATCTCTGTAAACACACAAGCTGTTGCAGTAGAAGATTTATATGGAAAATCGATTATGGCTTCTTTCCATGGTATATGGAGCATGGCCGGTTTTACTGGCGCAGCTGTAGGAACGCTAATGATTTCTTTGGGCTTTAATCCACTAAAGCATTTTCTTGTAATTGCAGCTGTAATGTTGTTGCTTGCTGTAATTATGAAGTTTGGTAGAATGCCCAAAGATGCTGTTATTGGTAATCAGCCCTTATTTGTAAAACCCGATATGGTATTATTAAAATTAGGATTGATTTCGTTTTGTTGCATGGCGGCAGAAGGAACCATGTTCGACTGGAGTGGAATTTATTTCCAAAAAATTGTTGCTGCACCTCCAGGTTTGATAACGCTAGGTTACGCTTCATTTATGGGTACTATGGCATTGGGTAGATTTTTAGGCGATGGATTGGTATTGCGTTTTGGCAGAAAAGAAATTCTGCAAGGCAGTGGAATTCTTATTGCAATTGGTTTATTAATTGCAGTATTTTTTCCTACCATTGTTTTTGCTACCATTGGTTTTTTATTGGTTGGTTTTGGGGTTTCCTCTGTAGTACCAATTGTATATAGTCAAGCAGGCAAATCAGATAAAATGAGTGCTGGCATGGCTTTGGCAGCCGTTTCAAGTATAGGATTTTTTGGATTTTTTATTGGTCCTCCATTAATTGGATTTATTGCAGAAGCATTTGGATTACAATGGTCTTTCGGGATTATTGCTTTACTTGGATTTGGTACCACTATTCTTGCGGGAATCACTAAATTTAAAAATTAAATTTACTCAATGACCAATAATGCCCATACCCCTTTGGCGGAAAGAATGCGCCCGACTAATTTAGATGAGGTATTGGGTCAAGAACATATTACTGGCCAAGGAAGTATTTTAAGAACAGCTTTAGAAAAAGGCGTTGTGCCTTCTATGATCTTATGGGGGCCTCCTGGTGTAGGCAAAACCACGTTGGCGAATGTGATAACACAAACCCTTCAAGTGCCTTATTTTCAACTCTCTGCCATCAGTAGTGGTGTTAAAGAAGTGAGAGAAGTGATAGAACAAGCCAAACATCTATCTGGAGCAGTATTATTTATTGATGAAATACATCGTTTTAATAAAAGCCAACAAGATGCATTATTAGGTGCAGTAGAAAAAGGCATTATCAGACTAATTGGTGCTACCACTGAGAATCCTTCTTTTGAAGTGAATGCTGCGTTGTTGAGCAGGTGTCAGGTTTATGTTCTAAAAGCTTTAGAAAAGCAGCAATTAATTCAATTAATGCAAGACGCCATTAATAGAGATGAGCTGCTGCAACTAAAAAATATTCAGTTAGCAGAAACGGAGGCTTTAATCAACCTAAGCGGTGGAGATGGTAGAAAATTATTAAATCTTTTGGATCTTGTTGTTCAAACTGGTGCTACTATAATAACCGATGATATTGTTTTAAAAGTGGCTCAACAAAAAATTGCTTTGTACGATAAATCTGGTGAGCAACATTATGATATTGTTTCTGCATTTATCAAAAGTATGAGAGGCTCTGATCCCAATGGTGCCGTTTATTGGTTGGCCCGAATGATTGAAGGAGGTGAAGATGTAAAATTTATTGCAAGAAGAATGCTCATCTTCGCAAGTGAAGATATTGGTAATGCCAACCCCAACGCATTACTATTAGCGAATGGAACTTTTGATGCCGTTTCAAAAATTGGTTATCCTGAAAGCAGAATAATACTTTCGCAATGCGCTACTTATTTAGCTTCTTCTCCAAAAAGTAATGCGTCTTACGAAGCAATTGCTAAAGCCCAGCAAGCTGTTTCACAACACGGTGATTTATCGGTGCCGCTACATTTGAGAAATGCACCTACTAAATTGATGAAGCAAATGGACTACGGTAAAAATTATCAGTACTCACATTTAGGAGAAAATAATTTCATTGAACAAGAATACTTGCCAGATCAATTAAAAAACACGACCTTTTATGTTCCTGGAAATAACGCCAGAGAAAATGAAATAAAGAAATTTTTGAAGGAACGTTGGAAAGGCAAATATGGGTACTAAGGATTGAGTTTTTGTGGAATAAGGCGTTCTGCAACTTTCTCTACTTCTGCTCCTCTTTCTCCGCCTTCATGGTATTCCGCATCTTCATTTACATCCCATAAATCATAAACTTCTTTACCTGCTACTATATTTTTAGCAGCCAGCATTGCAGTCATCATACTATGATCTTGGTTATTGTATTTATGCATTCCATTTCTACCTACTAAATAAAGTCCAGGATACTGTTTTAAAGCTTCGCGAACATCATTCACTCTTTCCTTATACATATGATCATAAACGGGGTAGGCTTTGGGTTGCCTTACCACATAACCATCTACCACAGCAGTTGGTTGGGTTAATCCAATTTGTGCAATCTCTTTTTTAGCCAATTCAATTAAATCATAATCGGAACTGGTCCACAATCCATCTCCTTCAAAACAAAAATACTCTAAGCCATAACAAGCCATTTCAGGATCTGGAACCATGTAAGGACTCCAAGATTTAAAGTTTTGAATACGTCCTACTTTCACACTTGGGTCGTGAATATAAATCCAATTGTCATTAAATGCATCTTCGTCTTTACAAATTAAGACCACAGTTAAAAAGTCTCTGTATCCTAAATTTGCTGCACCTTCAAAGGCTTTAGTTGGAAAGGCCGGACTAACCGCTTGAATCAATTCACGCATTGGAGCTGAGGAAAGCACATAATCAAAATCAGTAAAGGTTCTGCCATCATTAGTATGAACTGTCCATTTGCCATCCGCTGTAGCAATGTCTTGAACACCACAATTCATTTCAACTTGTACGCCCATTGCTTTACATTTCTCCGTACAACGTTCCCACATTAAACCAGGTCCTTGCTTTGGATATCTAAAAGAGTCAATCAAGGTTTTTATTAAGTCACCTTTCTTAGAAGGTTTCGATTTAAAAAGTGCATTCCAAATAGCACTACTTAATGAAAGGCCTTTAATTCTTTGTGCAGCCCAATCAGCAGAAATTTCTTTACAAGGAATACCCCATACTTTTTCTGTGTAGGTTCTGAAAAAAATATTGAAGAGTCTTTGACCAAATTGATTAACCACCCAATCCTCAAAATTAGTTGGATTTTTAACAGGGAATATTTTAGCTTTTAAATAACTCAACACACAAAGCGCACTTTCTATAATACCTAATTTCTTTAAGGCTTCCATTGCAACCAAGGGGTAAGAAAAAAACTTTTTATTGTAATATATTCTAGAACTCCTTGGCCTTTCAAGCATTTCATCACCTAAGATTTCAGTCCAAAAATCTTCTACTTCCTTAGATTTAGAAAAGAACCGATGTCCACCAATATCAAAATGGTATCCTTTATAACTTTCTGTTCTAGATATTCCGCCCACATAAGTAGCGTCTTTTTCAAACACTACTACTTGTTGTTTTTCTTTCCCCAACAAATAGGCTGCAGTTAATCCTGCTGGGCCGGCACCTATGATTGCAACTCTTTTTGACATGTTTATCGCTGGTATGCTTATTTTTACAGCATTGCAAAGATGCAGGATTATTTGCAAATCAGTTAAATGAACTCTATGAATACGGCAACATCTTATTTTTCTTTAAAACCCTTTGAATTACTCACACCATTTGAATTGTATGCAATTATTCAATTAAGGAACGAAGTGTTTGTAGTAGAACAAAATTGTGTATTCCAAGATGCAGATAATAAAGATCAAAAAAGCATGCATTTACTATTTTGGAAGAACAATGATTTGGTTGCCTATTGCAGATTGCTTCCCCCTGGTTTAGCTTATAAAGAAATGAGTATTGGAAGAGTAGTTAGTGCTCCATCCTACAGAAAAACAGGTGCAGGCAGGCAATTAATAGCTGAAGCCATACAAGTAATACACCAACAGTTTGGATCGGGTCCTATTAGAATTGGGGCTCAATGTTATCTAATTAAATTCTATGCTTCATTTGGGTTTATTGAAGAAGGGGAAATGTATTTAGAAGATGGAATAGAGCATATTGAAATGGTTAGGCCTTAAGTGGAAGCTTCACAATAAAGGAAGATCCTACCCCTTCTTTGCTTTCCACATGAATAAACCCTTCATGTACTTCCACAATTTTTTTACAAATTGCCAATCCTAATCCATAACTTTTCTCACCAGCCGTACCTTTTCTTTTTGCTGTAGTAAACAAATCAAAAATTTTACCCTGCAAATATTCAGGTATACCAATTCCATTGTCTTTAACAATTATTTCTGCATACCCATCATTCGATTGTAAAGAAACGTGCACTATAGAAGCAGGTTTACTAAACTTAATTGCATTGGTTACTAGGTTTGATATAACCCTATCAATTTTATCCTTATCTGCTTTTAATACAATTTTTTGCTTTGTAACATTAACTTCAATGATTATATTCTTTTCCTTTGCGGTAAAAACAAGTATTTGCAGTATCTGCTGTACCAATTTATTTAATTCAATTTCTTGAAACTGGTATTGCTCTGCAGAATTAATATTGGTATGCATCAAATCTGTAATCAACCTCAGCGTAGATTCAGCGCTTTGCTCAATTAGTCTAAACATTTCTTTATTGTCTTCCACCACATTATCATCGGCCAACATCATTTTGCTTATTCCAGAAATGCCACTTAACGGACTCCTTAAATCATGTGCAACCACATTTAAAATTCGATCACGTTCTTCTTTATTTTTTGTTAACTCCGCATAGGCAGTTTCAAGCTTGTATTGATTTTTAAAATAAATCTCTTTGAAATAATAGAGACAAATGGAAAAGAAAGAAAGTGGAAAAAGTAATTTAATCACTTTCTCAAAAATAGTCAACCCTTGCATGGTACTCAACGGCATTTCGTCTAATCGAATAGCAACAAAACTAAGTGAGACAAAAAGAACAAAGAAAATATATTGCCAATTCTTCTCACAAAGTACCACTGCTGCAATTATCATTATTAAAAAACGATATTCATTCCCGTTTTTAAACACAAATGCCGTGTAAGAAGCAATTACCGCACCAATAAACAATAAGAGTGGCCTATAGTCTAAATACTTTTGCGTGTAGGAAATATAATATCCAACAACAAAAATTAAAAGATGTGCTACATTAAATAAAGCAAGTGTATACTCCCCAATATAGAAATTAATACACATTACCAAAAAGGCAAAAGGGGTAGCCAACAAAAGGAATAGGTTGAACATATAGTTCTTATACGCCACTCTAAATGGAGTATCGTCCTGATTACCTAATGAAAGAATTTGAAATAATATATTGGATTTTGGTTTAGTCATAAAACCATTGGCAAGTTAAGCCATTTAGATTAATCAATGTTTAATCATTCAAACAAAATAGTTAAGGGCAAAAAAAAACCTCGATCAATAAAGATCGAGGTTCAATAAATATGGCAGCTACCTACTCTCCCAGCTAGATGCGAGTACCATCGGCCATG
>NCGN01000024.1 GCA_002281575.1 Sphingobacteriia bacterium 28-36-52 | reverse complement strand
ACTATACGTGAACGTATCGCCAGCATCCACATCAGTTGCACTCAATGATCCTATTGTCGTCCCAGTCGCTACATTCTCATTCACACTTGACGCACTTATTGAAAAATCAGTAGGAGGCGAATTCTCGGGAGTTGTTGCCGTATAATTAACAATAAAGTTTTGTACCGAACAATCATTTGAAATGATTCTCATTTGAACTGTTGAAGTTCCCGCTTCAGATGGATTGAAGGTGACATTTAAATCAGATGAAGCGCCAATACCAACTTCAAAAGGAACAACTGGAGTAGCTACTGAAAATCCTGAACTGCCTGTTCCTGTAAATTCTACCATACTAATTCGAAGATTGCTCTGACCTGAATTAGATAAAGTAAAAATTGAAGAGAAAGGTTGGCCCTTATTAACAGTACCAAGATTTATTATTGAATTATTCAATACTGGGCTTGCATTTCTTGTAATACCTAATACTGGTGGATTCCCACTAGTTACATTAATAGCATCAGAAGTAGCTGTACAGCCGAAGAAATCAACTACTCGAACTTTATAGTCACCAACTACAGAAGGTATAAAAGAACGCTGGGTAACTCCTGCAATGTCTGTACCATCTTTAATCCACTGATACAATGAAGATTCAGCAGCAATCAGTTCTGGTTTTTGACTTCCACAAATAAAAGTTTGACCATTAGGTATAACTGTAATTGTAGGTGCCAAGTTTATAGTAACTTGAGTTGGTACGGATATACCAGAACAGCCAGCATTGTTTGTAACCTGAACGGTATAAGCACCACTAACTGAAGCCGTATAGCTTCTTAAAGTAGCCCCGTTTATTAATGTTCCGTCCTTATACCACTGATAATTGTCACCTTCATTTGCAGTCATCGTAACAGTTTGACCAGCACAGACCGTGGTTTGGCCAGTAGTAATTATGGCAGCAGCCTGAATATTTACAATAGCATTTGTAGTACTTACATTTCCTGAGCGATCAGTAACAGTTAATGTTACGGTGTTAGATCCTATGTCAGAACAGGTAAATATTGTTTTTGATAAAACTATATTTGCAATACCGCATGCATCACTTGAGCCGTCATCAATATCCTCGGCTGAAATCGTTACGCTACCTGTAGTACCTAACCCTCTAATTATATTCTTTGCCTTTGCAATAGGGTTTTCAGTATCTACTTGAACACTTCTGTTACGATAAATCCTGATTGATCTAGAACTAGTTCCAGAAAGGGCAATATCTGGCACGTAGTCACCATCTAGGTCACCAATTACAATTCCAGAAATTTCACCACTCGCGTACGTATCTTGGTAGTCAATTCTTTGAGCGAAATTTATATCTCCATTACCTGTAGAAATATTCCTATACGCAGAAAACACATTTGATGAAGAGGATTTAGTCACAATATCTGGTCTTCCGTCTCCATCAACATCACCAACACCAATTCGATAGTTTGCAGATGGACTTGCGAAGTTTTTAACTTGATCAAATCTAATATCACCTATAACTGAATTATTACGCCATACAGCAACAGAAGTGGCACCACTGTAATTTGGGGAAGCAAAATCGATTTTATCATCTTTATCAAAATCGGCCATCATCAGGCGGTATGGATATTGACCTACACCTAAAGCATCATTTGGATCATCTGACGCCCAGTATTCAGCTGGTTCAAAAGTTACTGTGGTACTACCAGGTATAGTTGTATTTCTTGCACTTGCACCTCTATTATTACTCCCCTGTGAACCAAAGAAATCAATTTTACCATCCTTATCAATATCGGCAGCTCTAACTCCTGTGCAGCTACCAAAGTTCGTCAAAATAGTTTGTGCTGGTAAGAATGAGATATTACCAGGGCCCGAAGATGTATTTAATGCTACTTTAAGATCTCCATCAGATCCTATTATATCTAGTTTGCCATCATTATTTATATCAGCTACATCTATTTGATATGAAGCCACATCATTTTTACTTACAATAGGAGCAAAGGAAACATTTCCTGGACCTGATGAAGTATTTCTATGAACACCTGCGGGTGTCACAAGATCGAGCTTGCCATCGCCATCCATATCAGCAGCTCGAGGAGACCTAGGATTATTATCTGTTAGATTTAATGTTGTAAATAAAAGGTTACCGACAGTTGATTTATTAATTGCAACAGAAATATTAGCACCTGATAAACCTGCAGAAACAATTTCAGGCTTGCCATCTAAATCAAAGTCTGCTGAAATCATATTATATGATCCAGTAGTTACATTTAATACATATGGGCTTACAGGACTTATACTTGAACTTGCGGCATAAGTTTGAGAATTTAAGGGTGTAGGACAAAAGACACCATTAAAAGCGACAGAAGAATATGCAACCAAACCGCATTTGTTCCGAACAGATATAGGTGCTGTACTAGCACCAACTGGAACTATTACTTTCAGTTGGCCAAAAGTAGCATCAATTACTGAAGCTCGAGTTGCACCAAAATATACAACATTGTTACTAATATTAATTGGATCAAAATTAGCACCATTTATTGTTACAGTACTTCCAATAAAACCTGTAATAGGAGTGAAGTTATTAATAACTGGCACATCACTACAAGCCTGAGATTTTATCTCTTGAACAAAAGATTGACAAAATAAAACTATAATTAATAATCTAATTTTCACTTGGTACGAAATTTAATAGTTGCTTTAATTTGATTATAGTTGATACGACTATCTAAATCATATTTTAGATTAGCATATTTATTATCTGCGCAAGAAGGCATTTGTAAGTCAAAAGCTTTTATAAAAAAGAAAGGAACATTTATTTGCTGAGTAAACTTTGTCACAGTGTCTTCTAGAGTAATATCAAATGCAATATTTAAATCTTTACCTGATTCATTAAATGCAGTTATAAGAAATTTTGGCTTCCCATTTCCACAATCAACGATTTTATAAAATGTATCAAAATGAAAATCAGCCTCTCCAAGAATTTTTGAATTTAACAATAGCTTTTCCTGACCATATGAATTAGCGTTTAAAAATAATAGAGAAACTAGAAAAATAAAAGTTGGCTTCATAAAATAATTATTCATGTTTAGTGGTATTAGATTGGTATAATGTTTACGTATAACTAAAAATTTAAAAACTGTTATAAATAAGATTTGAAACCAAAAAAGTAATCAGTTTCTATATTTTATCGTTTTAATGTGATTGACCCTTTGAAATTTCTTACTTGTCCATTATTCTCCTTCGCAGTAATGATATAGAAGTATGTTCCTACTGGCACATCCCCACTTCCATTTTGTGGCAGCGCCCTTCCATCCCAATCATTGTTGTAATTGCTATTCTTGTACACTACATTACCCCATCTATTAAATACCTCAATAGATATAATTGTCTGGAACGGACGGATTACAACAAAGTAATCGTTGATGCCATCTCGGTTCGGTGAAAAACCATCCGGGATAAAATAATCTACTTTGGGTATCTCTACTTTAGTCGGTAGTCCTGAAGCCAAAATCTGACCATTCGCAGATAATGTAGTATCCGTTGAACTTACTACGTTAGGTAATGAGAAAGTGCCAGTACCCTCAACAATAGCTGTCGTATTTACAATACCCGTATAACCATTGGGCGACACATTTACATCTACTACAACTGAGTCCTTACTGTAACCACGTATCCGACTACCACTCGCAATCTTATTCGTCTGCGTCCTTCCATCATAACTGCCAGCAGCAATCAATGTACCCGAAGCCTTGATGCCCGTTACTTTAAAGGAGCTCTGTCCCACAAAAGCATTAGATAAATTGTTTTGTACCTTATTTACATCCATCGACTCTGGACGTAAGTTTCTAACAGTAGTTACATATTTAAAATTCAATGTGCCATCCGTTAACAACTGCGGCTTCGTTGCATACATAGTTACTACCAACTGCTGGCCATTCTTTATGCCATCTCCATTACAATCCCCATTTAACCATTGTGCACTCGGAGTAATCGTTTGACTCTCTAGTTTTAAAGAACATAGATCCAGTGGATTCGTACTGTCATTCACTTCTTTTCCATCTAACACCCCATCTCCATCCGTATCTCTATTTAATGGGTCCGTTCCTCTAGCCTTCTCCTGCTGATTCGTTAATCCATCGCCATCACAGTCTGAAGACTGCCAACTTGCACTCGGTGTAACTGTCTGGCTAGATAAGATGAATAAGCATGCATCCAATGGATTGGTATTATCACTCACTTCTCTTCCATCAATCACCCCATCTCCATCACTGTCTTTATTTAGTGGATTAGTACCTCTCGCTACTTCATCACCG